>NZ_WQPN01000113.1:0-49661 GCF_018785315.1 Clostridium sp. MCC353
CCTGAGTTTCCGGCTGCATTCCCCGCCAGGACTCTCCCTGAGTTTCCGGCTGCATTCCCCGCCAGGATTCTCCCTGAGTTTCCGGCTGATTTCCCGGCCAGGGTTCTCCCTGAGTTTCCGGCTGATTTCCCGGCCAGGGTTCCCCCTGAGTTTCCGGCTGATTTCCCGGCCAGGCTCCCCTCTGAAACTCCGGCCGATAAAACTGACGGGTTCCCGTCCAGCATCCTGGCTGTGATTCTCCCCCTGTCTTCATTTGATGAACCGGGCCTGTTCCCGGCTGGCGGCCTGCTCCATACGAATAGCCAAACCGGGGCTGTTCATATGGATAGCCGTTTATGATCTGCCCCATATCATTCGGCTGTGCATTTGGAATCTGGCCCCAATCAGATGACGGACGGCCCTGATACCGAGGTCTGTATCCACGTCCATCTCCTGTCTGAACATTAAAATCAGGCTGCTGCACCATCTGCTGTCCCGGTTTCCTGACTAAAGGCATTTCCGGCTGCGTATCGGAGGGCTGGGCATTGGATGATCCTGGATTTGGCTGCTGTATATCGGAGGGCTGTGTTTCAGAGGGCTGTGTTTCAGTAGGCCGCGTTTCAGAAGGCCGTGTATCGGAAGGCCGCATATTTTTCTGCATATCGGCACAATTTCCCTGAGTTTGTTCTGACTCTTTTTTTACTGGAAATGGGATATGCTGGCCGCCTTTTTCCTCTCTATCCTGGATTTCATGGGGCGGGAGGTCCAGATTCTGCATATCCACTGCATCTTCATTTTCCGAAACATGTTCCACTTCCGCCTGGATTTCCGCTCGTATCTGTTCTACGGGCACAGTTCCCCCGTCCGGCTCCTTTTCCCGTTGTTTTTCCGAGGTAACTTCCGCCAGCTCCAATTCAGCGGCATGGGCCACCGCATCTTCCCAGATCGTTGTATAACACTGCCAGGTACTCTCAACATCATGAATGGTCAGACCAAAGCATTCGTCTAATGTACATCCGGAACCGCCGATATTGGAAGCCGGAACCGTTGTACGGAACTCTCCGGCTCCGTTTCGGATGAATATTTTACCCAGCAGGATTTCTGCATTTCCCGATAACAGATACACGCCAAGGTCATTACCGCCTACATACACTTTTTTTACGTTTACGCTGATTCTGCACTGGCCGTTTCTGGCCTCCAGTTTTGCGAATCCAATATTTTTCCCTTTTACACCGCCTTCATAGGCATAGATGTAGGATATCAATCTTCTATAATTAGACATGCTCTCACCCCTTTGCTTAATATTTTATGCGTTTACCCATTGAAATTATGATATAAAAATGTTATCCTGTATTTGTTACTCAATAAAAATTTTTTTCATTTTTTGGAGGGGAATAATAATGAAAGTTATCAGAACGAAGGATTACCAGGATATGAGCAGAAAGGCAGCTAATGTGATCTCTGCGCAAGTAATTATGAAACCAGACTGTGTTTTAGGTCTTGCTACCGGCTCCACGCCGATCGGAACCTATAAACAGTTAATTGACTGGTACAACAAAGGTGATCTGGATTTTTCAGAAGTGAAAACCGTGAATTTGGATGAGTATAAGGGGCTCTCCAGAGACAACGACCAGAGCTACTATTATTTTATGTATAATAATCTGTTTAAGCACATTAATATTAAACTTGAAAATACAAATGTTCCTAACGGAACAGAACCTGACAGTGAAAAAGAATGCTCCCGCTATGACGACGTAATTAACAGCCTTGGCGGCGCTGATCTTCAGCTTTTAGGGTTAGGGCACAACGGACATATTGGTTTCAACGAGCCGGACGATACATTTGCCAAAACTACTCACTGCGTTGACCTTCAGGAAAGCACAATTGAAGCTAACAAACGGTTCTTTGCCGACATTAACGACGTTCCCCGCCAGGCATATACCATGGGCATCAAAACCATTATGCAGGCGAAGAAGATTTTGTTGGTTGTTAGCGGGGAAGACAAAGCTGCAATTCTCCGCGAAGTTCTGACAGGGCCGATTACGCCGAAGGTTCCGGCTTCCATTCTGCAGCTTCACAATGATGTGGTTGTAGTGGCTGATGAAGCCGCGCTTTCTAAGATTTAAAGTAAAGGGTGAAGGCATTTTCGAAAATGCCTTCACCCTTTACTTTAGTGCGACAGCCCCTTTACTTTAACACCCTTTTCTTTAAATCTCATCTTCACTTTTCCTGCCATGCAGCATACGGTACTGTTTCGGTGTAATCCCTTCATTCTGCCTGAATTTCCGGGAAAAGTTGGCGGCGTCCGTATAGCCGCACTGTTCGCGGATTTCTTTGACGGAAAGTTTGGTTTCAACCAGCAGCTGCTTGCTTTTGGAAAATCGTTTCTGGTCGATGAACTGCATCAGGGACACCCCCTGCTTTTCCTTGAAATACCGCGTAAGATATGACGGCGAAAATGACAGCGCCTGCGCGATCACATCCAGCGTTAAATCCGGGGAGGTATAATGCTGGTCTATGTAGTTGAGAATTGCCGTTTCCAGGCTGCTGCTTAGAATGGTATTCTGCGACTGGTAGATCGTATTTGCGAGAATGCAGCACAGGTCGTACACTTTTTTCTCCAGATATTCAGGCGGCACATAAAAGTCTTCGTACAGGGTTTCCAACTGATAGAACAGCACTTCCCGTTCGGAAGCCGGGCATTTTTGAATCGTTTTCGAGAGCTGGGCCATCAGGTCAAAATAGGCGATTTTATAATCAGCCAGAGAAGACCGCTTCATCACCTGTGAAAAGAAATTTGCGCACTGATTGGCAATTTCCGTGTGATTGCAGGAATTGATTGCCTGGATAAGCGCGCTGATGCTGATCTGAGAGCTGCTGGAACGGTTGCTCATGTCCAATTGCTCGATATCACTCTCCCGGATACAGCAGTTGGGGAGAAAAATGGAATAACGGAATGATTTTATGGCATTTCTATACGCATGCGGCAGAAATTCTTTTCTCTTGACGATGCTGCTTATGCTGCACGAAAGCTGAAGGCAGAATTTCTGCTGCAGATTTTCCCGTACAGTACATATAAAATGGTATTCATCCACATCACCCGGAAGAAAACAGAGGGCTGCATTAGCAAGCGAACCGGGCAGGCTGGCCATTATTCCGTATCCGTCAGACAGGCATTCAGCGGCAAAACTTTCGTGCAGCCGGGACTGCAGGCAGGATAGGTCACCGGTGGAAATGGTCTGCGCATTGTCAAACCGGAATATACACACACAGAATTTACGGTCAGGATCGGAAAAGAGACAATTGTATTTTTCCAACAGCCCATCTGAAAAGCTTGTGGCCCCGGAAAGCCCCATCAGGAACAATATGTATTGTTCTTCCTCCATCTGCGCATGGGCCACCACCGTCTGTGCAAGTGATTTTTGCTGTGAAAGCAGATTCTGAAACGATGAAGCGATCTGGTCAAATTCATTGCCGCAAGAAGCGCTGTCATCGGGCAGCCCCTCTTGTATGCGGAGCCCTTCAACCAGTGTATTCAGTGGTTTGGCGCTGTGGCTGGTAATGATCATCAGTATGGCGATGCCGAAAATGAGCGACGAGGCACAAATACCGAGGAGCAGATAAATGGAAGCGTTCAGAGAAGCGTAAAACGTGCTTTTGGGAACAGACTGGAAGGCAGTAAAAGAATACAGATCGCTGGTATATTCAAAATGCTCATCCCGGTCAGCGCCAGCGTAGTCAAAACCATCAGCCAAACTCTGCTTCGCATCGTAAAACGTTTGGAACGAGGTGCCGGAGTAAAGAAATAGATCCCCGAAAGGATCAAAAAAATAGATATCCCCGCCGTATTTCGCAACAAGATCAGAGAACGGCTTAATAAACTCATTCCGGTTTAAAAGGAAAAGGAGATACCCTGGCGAAGAAAGGTCTTCGGGAAAAATGGGCATGGCATACAAAAGATATTTGGGTGAGACAATGCCGTCGGTCAAAAAACAAGGCCCGTCTATCCCCTGAAGGCTGTCCAGAAGCGTATCGTAAGGAAGGCTGCTTTCACATTGCAGGGAAAGATAACTGTCGCCGCTGTACACACCGGCATCCGTATATACGATATGGTTGATCTCTTCATAAGGAGATGAGGTATAAACAAAACCAAGGCTTTTTAAGCTGCTGATATAGGATTGGAGAAGGTTCAGTTCCCGGATGATGTTATGCGGATATGCCCGGTTTTTCGATATATTATAAGCGCCAAGTTTGGAATTCTTCTGAAAAATGAGATCGCACCGCATGGCCCCATATAAAAAATACTCTATATTCTGGCAGGACTGCTCTAACGTGAGAACCTGCATCTGTTTCATTTCTTTTTTTGATTTCAAAACTGCCCGGGCATCCAATGTGCCGAATACCAAAACCAGCGCGAAAAAAAGCGCAATTGAAAAATGGAAAATAGGCTGAAATGCACGCGGAAGATGTTTTGTTCGCATAAAACCTCCTGAAGAGTGACGTGTGAAGAAGCCGAAACCGGCCGCTTTCTAGCGAACATTATACAATTATCCAAAGCGAATGTCAATTATAGACAAAAAGTGTTAAAAAAAGCAGCGGAAATAGTAAATTTTTGCAATATAAAGCAAAAAAAGCATGTTGAAGCCATAATATCCTTGCTGTAATATGTACAATATGTTTGTGATTCAAGCAAATAAATTGTAAGGAGTAAACAAAATGGATAGAACATCTGCAAAATCCCCTGCTCAGCAAAGCGTTCCCCCGCCAGACAAAAACGGGAGACGGCATGTGATCTTTATGAAGCTCAACCGGTCGAAGGGATTGTATCTTTTCCTGCTTCCGGCACTGGTATACTTTTTGGTATTTAATTATTTTCCCATGTACGGCGTGCAGATTGCGTTTAAAGATTTTTCTCCGGTTCTGGGGATTACAGGAAGCCCATGGATTGGTTTCCAGCATTTTGACCGTTTTTTTAATTCCTACTATTTTACCCGCCTTATAAGAAATACCCTGTGCCTGAGCCTGTACAGCCTGCTGGTTTCCTTCCCGATTCCCGTTATACTGGCCCTGGCCTTTAACGAAATAAGAAATGAGAAGATGAAAAAAGCGGTTCAAACGATTTCTTACGCCCCTCATTTCATTTCCATAGTGGTTATGGTAGGCGTGCTCAATCTCTTTTTCAGCCAGAGCAATGGCTTGATCAACAAGATCCTGGTGGACCTTGGAATGGAAAAAATACCGTTTTTAACCAGTTCAAGCACCTTTCCTCATATGTATGTCTGGTCCGGCATCTGGCAGAATACAGGCTGGAACGCGATCATTTACATAGCGGCCCTAACAGGGGTTGATTCTCAGCTTCATGAAGCGGCTCAGGTAGACGGCGCATCCCGGTGGCAGCGGATTCTGCATATCAATCTGCCCTCCATTCTGCCGACGGTAACCATAATGTTTATTATGAATGCCGGCAAACTGATGAGCATGGGATTTGAAAAAATATTCTTAATGCAGAACCAGCAGAATATCGAAACATCCCAGGTCATTGCCACCTTTGTATATCAGAGCGGTCTGCTCAACGCGGATTATGGTTTTGCGGCTGCTATCGGCCTGTTCAATAATGTGATCAATGTTATGATGCTGCTTATTGTGAATAAGATTTCACAAAAACTGAGTGAAACCAGTTTATTCTGAGGAAAGGGAGGGTTATAAAAGATGCAGAGAGCTAAAATAAAACAGCCGCATTCAGATAAAGTGTTCGGCACTGTCGTCGCAGTCATCGTCGCATTTGCAGTGTTTATCACTCTTTACCCGTTGATCTTTGTTCTGTCGGCATCCATCAGCAGCCCCATGGAAGTGTTCCAGGGAAATGTATGGCTTCTGCCTAAAGGAATTAATTTCGAGGCGTACAAGCAGGTGTTTTTGAATAAAAAAATCTGGACCGGCTATAGGAATACCATTTTCTACACCTGTCTCGGCACAATGATCGCGACCACACTTTCCATCAGCGCGGCCTATCCCCTGGCCCGCAGGAAATTATACGGCAAAAAGTTTTTCATGACCTATTTCATGATAACCATGTTTTTTAACGGCGGAATGGTTCCCACTTATCTCATCGTTCAGAAACTTGGCCTGTACGACACGGTTTGGGCAGTCATTCTGGTCAACATGGTTACTGTTTACAATATTATTGTGGCAAAGACATACATCCAGTCCACCATCCCTGAAGAGCTGTACGAAGCGGCCGAAATAGACGGCTGCGGCGATATCCGCGTATTCTTCAAGGTCGTGCTGCCGCTGTCGGCGCCTATACTTGCCGTACTGACCCTGTTTTACGGTGTCGCTTATTGGAACAACTATTTCAACGGCCTGATCTATGTAGGGTCCTCCGACAAATATCCGCTGCAGCTCATTCTGCGTGACATCCTTCTGTCAAACGCCACCAGTGAGATGATCGAGTCAATGGAAACGGATATAAACAAATTGATGGTTTCTGAAAGCTTGAAGTATGCGGTTGTCGTTGTTTCCAGCGTGCCGATGCTGATACTTTATCCATTCCTTCAGAAATTCTTTGTGAAGGGGGTTATGATTGGTTCGGTGAAAGGATAAGAGGAGGTGGACGCCCGCATTTATGAGGAAAAACAGAAAATGATATCAGGGGTTTTATAATGAAAAGGAAAATAAAAAAACAAAACAGGAGGGGTTTTACAATGAAAAAAAGAGCGATAAGTTTGATTATGGCAGCATCACTCTGTACCGGTATGCTCAGCGGCTGCGGCGGATCCGCGGCTAGCAGCACCGAAAGCACCGGCAAAGCAGCTTCGTCTGCGGCGGCCAATGAGACGGCAGGAGGTTCAGCCGTCAATAAAACAGGAATGCCCATTGTCAATGAGCCCATCGTTTTAAAGGGGTTAGTGGCTCAGAATCTCAATGTGGGCGATTGGAACGAGCATCCCGCGATTAAGCGGATGGAAGAACTGACCAATATTAAGATCGAATGGGAATGTGTTCCGGACGCGGGTTTTAAAGAAAAACTGAATCTGGCCTTCGCTTCCAACCAACTGCCGGACATCATCATGCGCGCCCAGATCAGCCCGTCCGATGAAATGAAGTACGCCACCAACGGACAGATCATCGCGTTAGATGAATATAAAGAATATGCGCCGAATTTTTATGCGGTTCTGGAAGAATATCCTGCAATCGCAAAAGGAACGACGCTTCCGGACGGCCACATCTACTCCCTGCCGCAGATCAATTTCACCGAAGGCAACCTGATCATGCATCAGTGGATCAACAAGACATGGCTGGACAGCTTAAACCTGCCAATGCCCACAACAACAGACGAATTGTACGATACGCTGGTCGCATTCCGGGATCAGGACCCCAACGGCAACGGCGTCAAGGATGAAATCCCTTACGCGGTTCCGGCGAAACAATACGCTACCAGAATGTTCCAGCACCTGCTGGGCAGTTTCGGCATCGGCGTAAACGGCACCCTGAGCGTGGTGGATTACGATTTCACATGGCTGGAAGTGGACAAGGATAAAAAAGTCAATTTTATTCCCACAGAGGATAAATTTAAGGCCCTTGTGGAGTACATGAATAAACTTTGGGCAGAGGGCCTTATCGATACCGAATCCTATGCGATGGATGATTCCCAGGTTTCAGCCAAAGCAAATGCCGGTCAGATCGGTTTTGTTCCCAGAATGGGAAATACCCAGTGGCTGGGCGCAGTAAAAGATAATTATGAACAGCCGCCGGTTTTGGAAGGCCCCTTCGGCGACCGCTATTACACCTACCACATCGGTAATCTCCAGTCCACAGGAACGGCAGTCATCACCTCTTCCAATAAATATCCGGAAGCGACCATGCGGTGGCTGGATTATTTCTACAGCAAGGAAGGCACCACTTTAATGCGTTTCGGCATCGAAGGCAAGAGCTACGACGTGATAGACGGCAAGAAGGTTCTGAAAGAAGAAATCACCAATAACCCGGATGGTCTGACCCTGGACCAGGCGTTGGGCAAATGGGCGCTCTTCCCTGGCGGAAAACTGCCCCAGTGCATCACTGACGACGTGGACGCCAGCGCCGCACAGCTTCCGGCTACAAAAGCGGCCAATGATGTTGTCCGCGATTATATCAGCCCGGGCCCGGCTAATTTCCTCCGTGTAAACTATACGGCGGAAGAGAGCAAGAAAATGGATATCTACAAAAAGGATATTCTGGATTATGCCAACGAAAATGTGGTTAAATTCATTACCGGCGAACGGCCCATGAGTGAATGGGATGCCTTCATTGCTGAATTTGATAAAATGCCGGTTGATGAATATGTCGCCATCAACCAGACCGCATTGGACCGTTAGAATATAAGTGAAGATAAATCATACAAAAAGGAGCAGGGAACATGAAAAAGATTCGTTTTGGAGTGATCGGATGCGGCAAAATCGCTAATGAGTACCATCTGCCCGCATTGGCGCGGGTTGACGGCGCAGAATTGGTCTGGGCCTGCGATTTGATCGAAGAGCGTGCGGTTAATGCCGCGAAGGATTTTGGGTTCGAAAAATACACCCTGGATTATCAGGACATTTTAGCCGACCCGGACATTGACGCTGTGTGTATATTTACGAAAATAGAGATGCATGCAATTCTCTGTAAAGCGGCAGCACATGCCGGAAAGCATATTTTCAGCCAAAAACCATTTGCCTACAGCATTGAAGAGGGACGGGATATTATCCGTACCGTTGAGGAATGCAAAGTGAAACTGACCCCTTCATTCATGCATTCATACATGGACGGCTCCCTGGCGGCCCGGCAGATCGTGGAGCAGGGCCAGATTGGGGAGGTCAAACATATCAGGATGCGGAACGCCACTAAAAATCCATTCGACTCCGCTCCGGGGTACGGGGGCTGCATGATGGATATCGGCTGCCACGGTATGGACTTAATCCACACAATTTCCGGCGCCAACATTAAGCAGGTATTCGCACTGCATATGTCTCCGGAAGATGAAATGGAAAACCGCGGTTACGGTGAGAGCGCAAATCTTAACGGAATAGAAAATACCGCAGTCCTGAATTACCGCCTGGACAGCGGCGCAACCGTATTCCATGAAATATTCTGGACCCAGGTAGCCTGCACTAAGCGGTTTGAGATGGAAATTTACGGAACGAAGGGCGCCATTTACTTATACAATCCTCATCGCAGTGATATGGTTTATTACGGATGGAACGCCGACGGTGATCCACGAAAAGACGCGGAATGGAAAGCCGCCCCGGCAGACCCCCATTTTTTCGGATATCTTCAGCACAAAGCCTTCGTGGACGATCTGCTTTATCACACCAATAACAGCAAAACCGCCCGGGATGCATTTGTACCGCTTCAGGTGGTTGAAGCCGCCCGGCGTTCGCTGGCTTCCGGCCGCATCGAAACAGTTTTAGGAATTTAAGCCGCAGTTCAGACGGCCGGAAAACTTGACCCGCTTTTTCGGTCAGGAAGATGGGCCGTCTGAAGTGCTGCGAATTAGAAAAGGAGAACATCATGAATAAAATTGGATTTATTGTGGAAATGAAGGACTGCAAAGATTCCTCCGATCTGCGCAGGTGGGTGGATTTGGCAGAACAACAGGGAATCGACGGCGTGGAGCTTTTATTTAACGCCAAAGCAGGCCTGGACTTTGATGTGGATAAAATCAAACCGGCTTTTGAACATACCCCGGTTGTTCCCGCGGCCTGCGGATGCTGGTGGCTGAACACAATCAGCCCTGATGCAGACGAGCGCGCGAAGGTTCGTGAAAAAATGCTTGAGTTTTTGGATATGACAGACCAGATTGGCTGCAAAATGGCATTCTTTAATACCGGCGAATTCGATCCGGAAGATGTGGACAAGAACATCCAGGAATTCAAAAAAGAATATCTGTTTTATAAGCAGTACGCCGACGAGCGGGGCATCAAACTGGCATGTTATTTGGGCCACGGAGGAAATTTCGTGCGCAGCCGTGAGATTTTACGCAGATTGTGCGCTGAAATCCCTGAATTTAATCTGAAGGTGGACCCAGTGGGCATCATGCGCAATATGAAAGCCGATCCGTATGAGATCATCAAGGAATTCGGCGGGAGAATCGTTCATTTCCATGCGAAAGACATCTTCCGGTATGGAGACGACAACTTCGAGATTGAACCGATTGTCGGTATGGGGGACCTCCGCTGGAATGTGATGATGGGCATGCTCTATCATCATGGTTATGAAGGCTATATCGTGATCGAACCTCACGGTCCGGTCTGGTCTAAACCGGAAAACCGCTGGAAAGCGATCGTGCTTGGAAAGCGTCATATTGAGCAGTTCATGGTGCGCTGACGACCCTAATGTTATATACAAAAGTCTCGATTATACAGAAAAACAGCAAAAGCGTGGGTTTGATCTGTCAAACCCACGTTTTAAGAAAGGGGTTTGGTTTTCGATGAATAAAAACGTTTTGCGGACAGCTATCGTTGGCTGCGGCAACATTTTCCCCATGCACGCGGTGCCGGTTCAAAAGGCTGAGGAAGCAGAGCTTGCGGCCGTATGCGACTGCAAGCCGGACCGAATGCAGAAAGCCGCCGGGGAATTTTACTGTGCCGGTTACACGGATATGGACGAAATGCTTTCCAAGGAACATCCGGATGTTGTGCACATCTGCACTCCACACTATTTACATGCGCCCTTCGCTATAAAGGCGCTGAAGAACGGCTGCCATGTCATAACGGAAAAGCCCATGGCGATCCGTGACGCCGATGCCCTGGAAATGCTGAACGTATCTGCTCAGACAGGAAAGACGCTGGCGGTTATTTTTCAAAACCGTTATAATGCCGGATCTCAGCTCATCCGTAAAAGTCTGGATGACGGTTCTCTGGGAAAAGTAACCGCTGCGAGAATGATTCTGACCTGGGACCGGTCGGAGGAATATTACAGCAAAAGCGATTGGAAAGGCACCTGGGAAAAAGAGGGCGGCGGTGTAATCATCGATCAGGCTATCCATACGCTGGACTTGATGCGGTGGCTGACAGGCGGCAGCGTTTCGTCCGTCACAGCGGCATTTTCCAACTGGAACCATCCCAGCAGCCATGTGGAGGATACGGCACAGGGACGGATTGAATTTGAAAACGGCGCTTACGGATGTTTCTACGCCATGAACCATTTTTGTACCAATTCGCCGGTATTTTTGGAGCTGGTCTGTGAGAAAGGCCGGGCCGTCATGGAAGGCCCCAGAGCACATATTTATCTGAATAACGGACAGGAACTGACCGCCAGCGAAGATCCGGCGGATATTTTCGAATATGGAGACGTAAAACGCTATTGGGGCACGAGCCATGTGAAACAAATCCACAACTTCTATGGTTATTTAACAGGCAAAGAGGAGTTGTACATCAAAGCGGAAGACGCATATAAGACACAGCAAATGGTGTGTGCGATTTATGATTCTGCAAAGGAAAACAAGGTGGTGCTTCTATGAAAGTAATTTATTTCGATATCGATACGCTCCGCCCGGATCATTTGGGGTGTTATAAAAGCCAGCTTAACACTCCGAATATGGATTCCCTGGCACAGGACGGAGTGCGTTTTACACAGGCTTTCGCGTCAAATACACCGTGTATGCCGTCCCGTGCGGCTCTGTTTACGGGACGTTTCGGAGTCTGCAATGGCGTCGAAACCCACGGAGAACGAGCGCTCCAGGTCCATACCCCAAAAGAAGACGCCCTGTGTTTCCGGCTCTGTCAAAATGGCGTGGAAACGGTGGGGATTTCTTCCTTCGGACGCCATCCGGCTCTGTGGTATTATCAAGGCTTCTGCCAGGTGATTGATCCCTCATTCCGTTCGGGCGGGGGACATTTTCAGCGGTTTGATGGAAGTGAAGTGAACCGGGCGGCACGCCAAGTCCTGACCGCGTTTAAAGGCGAAAACTTGTTCCTGCATCTGCATTACTGGGATCCCCACGGCCCTCTGGCGCCGCCGGAAGAGATTCTGGCCCAGACCCCCGTGCCTTCCACAAAACAGATCCCAGACCGGGAACTGGATGCCCTCTGCGCCTCCAGGGAATACCGGGGCGGGGAACACGTGGGAGTGAAAAACAGGCAGGATTTAGAAGAACTTCTGCGCAGATATGATGCGGAAATCCTATATACCGACAAGCTGATCGGCGAAATGACTGAGTTTTTGAAAAGTGAAGGAATCTATGATGAATGTGTGCTGATTTTAAGCGCAGACCACGGGGAGCAATACGGAGAAGCGCAGATGCTGCTTGAACACGGGACAGTACACGACAGCTGCATCCACATACCCATGATCCTGAAATTCCCACGCCAGCAGCATGGGGGCCAGGTGTCCGATTCAATGGTGTACGGCCTGGACATCGCGCCCACCGTCACATCCTTTTTTGGCATTGAGCCTGCCGAAAGCTGGGACGGCGTACCCCTGCAGAACAGTGTGACGCCGGATGGCGGGCGGGATTTTCTGGTGTGTGACCACGGTTTATATACCTGCCAGCGGGCGGTGTTTGACCGGGAATGGAAAATGGTGCATACGTTCAATTCCGGCCCATGGGATTTCCCCGACTACGCCCTTTTTGACCGGAAGAATGACCCGGCAGAGTTAAATAACCTGGCGGCCCAGCGGCCGGAAATACTGCGCAGTTTTCAGAAAAAGGAGGCGGACTGGCTGGAGGAAACCCTTCACGGAGAACCAGATATTCTGGAAGAGCTGGGAAAGGCCAACGCGCAGCACGGGTGGGTGGCGGTCAATCGCTACCACAGCAGCCGCGGCGCCTGATGAACAATTGATAAATATGAAAGCGGGTTACGATGACAGGTAAAGAAAGAGTTTACGCACTCCTGAACGGAGAACCATACGACCGTCCGCCGGCAGGCTTTTGGATGCACTTTCCGAAAGAATTTTTTTACGGAGAAAAATCGGTTCAGGCTCATTTAGAGTATTTCGAAAAGACAAAGACGGATATTGCCAAGGTTATGACCGAACATTTGATGCCCTGCGATCACAGCATAAAATGTGCGGATGACTGGAAAAATGTGCCCGTATACGACGAAAATGCGCCGTTTATCCAGGCACAGGCCGAGCTATTGCGCCAAATATTCACCCAGCGCACAGACCTCGCCCCCATGGCCACGCTCCACGGGGTGGTGGCGTCTGCATCACACACACTTCTGGGAGCGCCGGAGTACGATTCAATCGGAAGGTATGCTCAGATGTATCATCTGCGCACCAATCCAGAAGCATTTACAGCTGGACTGCGAAATATTGCCCAAAGCCTGTGCAGCATGGAAGACGCCTTTATCAAAGCAGGAGCTGAAGGCATTTATTATGCGGCGCTGGGCGGTGAGGCAGATGTGTTCACAGAAGAAGAGCATGCCGGGTATATTGCCCCCTTAGACCGCATGGTCATGCAGCATGCATATGATGCGGGCGCAAAATTCGTTGTATTGCATGTATGTAAGCCGAAAGCGGACATAAAACGCTTCTCCGGTTATCCCTGCGATATCGTGAATTGGGGAGTGCGTGAGAGCGGTACAAGCTTACGGGAAGGCGCAGGAATATTCAAAGGCAAGATTATTTTAGGAGGATTTGACCACCGGAAAGGGCCCATGATTGAAGGCGATCTGGATGGAATCGCGGCACAGACCCGGGAATTATGCGCCTCCATGCAGGACGTCCGGCTGATACTCGGAAGCGACTGCACGCTCCCCGGCGGCCTGGATTACGCAAATATCGCGGCGGTGGCCGACTGCCTGGATGCAATGTGATTTGGATTATTCCGGTGGAATAAATATTTTGTGGGATAAAAAAATAGGTGCGGCAGAACCAGTTTATGCCGGAGTGTAAAGCAGATTCTTAATACATTCCGGTTCTGGTTCTACAGCACCTATTGCTATTTAGTTCTTGCTATTGAAATGCGCTATTGAACTACCATCAAATCACTTATACGCTTTCACAACCGCCTTCATGAGAATCTTAGGATCTTTCGCATACGGAGAAACCGGGCAGACATCCCTGTCAATTCCCATCAGTCCGTAAACCGCAAGTCTCGCTGCCCTCACCGAATACTCTTCCGTAAATACCATATCTTCAGGAATCTCAACAAACTGGCTCACCATGGCGAAGTTGGTGGATCCCGCCGGTATCACTTCCGGACGGTCCGTATACTTTCTGGGTTCAAACTGTGCATCCACATATGGCATATAGCATGGGATTACATTTACAACTGTCTTCAGCAGTTCCTCAATTCTCTCCTCAGAAAGATGAAGGTGATGCAGATATTCCACCAGCAGCTCTTTTCCGGTACATTCCTTCATAGGTTTCTTCACATAATCGCCGATGTGGTCGGTATAGAGCCCATATCCCCAGAAGATCGTCTGATCCAAAGGCTGGTTTCTGAAATGGGGCTGGGCTGCCACAACGCTGCTCATCAGCCAGTTGGAATCCTTAAATGTCATAAGAGCCCCGCTTCCCGGCACATTGCCCGTAAAGCGTTCGATCTCCTTCAACATCTCATTGCCGTTACAGGTTACAGTGAAACTCAGCCAGTTGGTCTCATGCTCTTTGGTGAAAAATGGTTCCGGATTGCCCAGACCTGGTTTCTTAGCCGCAACCTTTGTCCACAGCTCGCCCGAAATAGGCCGCAGTTCCGGTGCAGGAGCCGGCGTATCGTAATCGCCTAACGTAGCGCTGTCGGTCATACATGCATTGGTCATAATGCAGATATCTCCGGCCTTCAGCTCCACAGTCTTCTCTTCTCCATTGTCATTCAGATATAGTTTCTTAGCAGTAATTCCCTCGCCGTCTTCAAAATCAATGTCCGTCACCGTACAATTGTGTACAAATTTTACCCCTTTGCCCTTCAGGAATTCTTCCAGAGGCCGGATTACACTGTCATACTGGTTCAGAGGCGTTCTTGTAACGCCTTCCAACGTCTCAATTCTGCTGAATTCGAAGATCATTCTCTGCATGTAGCGGCGGAATTCATACAAACTGCTCCATTTCTGGAACGCGAACGTAGTCTGCCACATATGCCAGAAATTCGTGGTGAAGAAATGAGGCATTCCCTCAAACCACTGCTGGATCGTCATATCATCCAGTTTCTTCTCATCCGTACGCATCAGCTTTAAGAGGGCCATTCTCTCTTCCTGGTTAAATCCCATGCTCTCCACATTCAGAATATTGCCGTCTTTATCCACCAGACGGGCTTTTGCGCAGGTGGGATGAGCATGGTCAAAATTCAGAATCTCTTCCGTCACGCTGCGGCCAGGCTGGTCAAGGGAAGGGATGCTTCCAAACAGTTCCCAGAAGTTTTCATATGTCTCTTCATTCAGCATACGTCCGCCCCTGCACACAAAACCTTTCTCCGGCGTACCGATCCCGTCATTGCTTCCGCCCAGAATATGCATGCCTTCATAAATTGTGATGTGATCTCCCGGAAATGCGCAGTCACGCACCAGATATGCCGCTGCCGCCATCGTAGCCAGGCCCCCGCCCACCATATATGCATAGGTATCGCTGTAATCTCTCTCAGCGATCTCCTTTTGTATTTCTTCAATATCTTTTTTGTCCTGTTTCTTTTTCGCCGAATCATAGACAAGTTTGGCAGCCACACCCGCGCCCGCTGCCAGGACGCCTGCTTTTAACCATTTACCTGCATTTTTTCCCATGATACCAATTTCCTTTCTCCTGTTTATTGTCTCTATCTGACATAGTTTTATACTCTATATTCTAGCACACTTCACCGCTAATGTCTTGTCTCTTTTAAAGATAAAAACGACATCCTGTGAAGAATGTCAAAAAAGCAGACAGATCCCGCAATCTGTCTATCGTATTTTTCCCCCAATTCTTTTATGATAAAAAAATCAGGGGGGATTCTTATGTCAGTAGAAAATAATCTCCGTCTTTCCATGTTAAAGACGGCTTTGTTCCATCTGTTACGAAACCACAAAAAATCGCCGGAACGCACCGCCCGGAATATCGAAGAGATGCTGCAGATTTATGTCCAGTTTCATCCTGATCCGGGCACGAAACTTCCCGGACACAATGAACTTTTGGCGCTTCTGCAGACCCATTCCCGTGAAGAATGTATTGATATCATTCTGCACCGTCTGGGCTGAGTTTATACTGTAGGCTCCGCATATAAGCAGCCTTTTCGCTGTCTCTCACAAGGCGTTTCAGCCGGTACGCCACTGTTTCCGGCGGTATTTTCATGCCCTTCTGCGCCCAGGTGACGATAACTCCGCAGATTCCATGCGCATAAAATTCCGCGTCAAATTCCTTCTCTTCCAATTCCAGCTTCTTATTTTTATCAAGGGCTTCTATCGCTTCCAAAAATAACGTTTTTGCCATCTCAAACAGGTAGCTTTCAAATGTGTGCTCCTGTTCTTTCAGCGTATTCATATAAAATGTCTTCTCAGCCTGCATGATCTGAAGCATTTCCAGAAACCTCTTATCCCAGTTTTCAAAAGAGATGTCGTCCGTAATCTTAGAAAAATTTTCATTATAAAAAATCCAGCTCAACAGCTCATATTTATCCTGAAAATGATAATAAAACGTCTGTCGGTTCAGGCCGCAGGCCGTCGTAATATCCGCGATTGATATTTTATCAAATGCCTTGTCCCGGCACAGGTCTTTCAGCGCCTGGGCTATGGCCTTTTTGGTAATTAATGACTCTGACATCCCATTTCCTCCAGTCGTTTAATGATGAATACTATCTATTTATGATCCGTCAGATAGTCTGCCAGCCGGGCAAACTGTTCCAGGGTCAGCGCCTCCCCCCGGACAGAAGGCGAAACGCCCAGGCTTTCGATGGCCGCGCCGATCTGCTCTTTTGTATATTGTATTTCCGGCGAGTTATTCAGACCGTTCTGCAATGTCTTTCTCCTCTGGTTAAATGAGGCCCTCACCAGTTTGAACATCAAATCCTTGTCCTTTACCTGAACAGGCGGTTTCTCATGCCGGGTCAGCCTTATTACCGCAGACCCCACATTGGGCCTTGGCATAAAGCAGTTGGGCGGAACATTTGCCACAATGTACGGCTCGGCATAATACTGCACTGCAAGGGATAATGCCCCGTAATCCTTAGACCCCGGCCCTACCTGCATGCGGTCGGCCACTTCTTTCTGCACCATTACGGTGATGTTGTCGATGGGCACCCCTCCTTCAAACAGCCCCATAATAATAGGGGTTGTAATATAATAGGGCAGATTGGCCACAACTTTAATGGGCCTGCCTTGATTATATTCCATGGCAAGCTGATTAATATCAACTTTTAAAATATCGTCATTAATTATTTTAATGTTGTCATAATCACTCAGGGTTTCGTTCAGAATGGGGATCAGGTTGGTGTCTATCTCCACCGCGATCACCTGTCTGGCCGCATCCGCCAGATACTGGGTCATCGTTCCGATTCCCGGCCCGATTTCCAGCACCAAATCGTCTTTAGTCACCCCTGCCGCCTTAATAATCTTATCCAGCACATGGGTATCGATTAAGAAATTCTGGCCGAACTTCTTTTGAAACGCAAATTGGTATTTCTGAATGATTTCAATAGTATTTTTAGGATCCCCTAAATTAACACGCATATATATATCCTTTCTTTTGCAGTACTTCTGACCGTTTTCCCTTACTAATCCTTCATTTTACAGCCTGTAAAGCTGTTTCGCGCTGCGGCAGGTAATTTCAATAACTTCTTCCGGAGAGATATTTTTAATCCGGGCAATGGCCTCCGCCACATAGGGCAGGTTTAAAGAGGAATTTCTCTTGCCCCTGTTGGGCGCCGGAGCCAGATAAGGGCAGTCCGTTTCCAAAACTATGCGGTCCATGGGGGCGTATTCCACCACTTCTTTCAGCTTTTTGGCGTTGTTGAAGGTCAGCACCCCGCCGATCCCCAGATAGAATCCCATTTTCAAATATTCCCGGGCCATTTCCACCCCATAGGAAAAGCAGTGGATCACGCCTCCTATGTCCTCCGAATGTTCCGCCTTCATGATATCTAACGTATCTTTAGCCGCGTCCCGGCTGTGTATTACCACAGGAAGTTTGGTTTCACGGGCCAGGTTCAGTTGTTTGACAAACCATTCCTTCTGCACGTCATGGCCCGGTTCTTCCCAATAATAATCCAGGCCGATTTCTCCGATGGCTACCACCTTAGGGGTCTTCGAAACCGTTTTCAACCAATTCAGAAGGCTGTCATCCAGTTCGGCGGTCTCGCTGGGGTGAACGCCTACGGCGCCATAGATAAACGGGTATTTTTTCATTAATTCCAGGGTGTTTTTCGTGGTTTGGATGCTGGCGCCTATGTTTACCACGGCCTCTATTCCATTGCTCTGCAGACTGTTCAGCAAAGCGTTCCTGTCTTCTTTAAATGCCTCATCGTCGTAATGGGCATGGGTATCGAATATCATAGCTGTCACCTCTTAACTTATTTTTTTACATCAAGCTTTTTTACATTAAGCGTGAAGGCATTTTCGAAAATGGCCTCACGCTTTACTTTAAAAAGAATCCCATGAGAAACCTGGCCAGATAAAGAATCATCAGGTGCGCCGGATAAAACCAATAAAACAAATATTTCAGCTTCATCTTCCCCCGCTCCCCATTATAAAACCAAATGGGGGCCAAAGAAAGCGCGCCCGCGCCAAGGCATACGGAACTTTCATAGGCCGCAATCCCCCCGCAGACTATGGTTCTCTGTCCCTTCTTCCCATGGAAGAGGTAAAATGCCGTTATCAGCAGAACTCCCACCACATTGTAATCCACCCTGAGAACAACAGCCGCGGCGCAGCCTCCCATAAAGGAAAGGGCCTGGGCGATTCCATTATCAGGGTGCCTGCTCATGCCAAGCAGCACCAACAGCCCGATTACAAGAGTAAAATAGACATTCTGATATTCAAAATTAAACGGCGTCCCAAATATGGCCAGATCAAAGGGAATTTCAGAAATCAGGGCGAATACAGCCATACGGCCTATATATTTCTTTACATCTCTGGTATGGATAAATCCCTCGGCCAGCAGGAAACAGAAGATCGGAAATGCAATCCGCCCGATTGTACGGCAGACAAAATCCAGGTTCATCCACAGTTCCATCTGCCTCCGGCTCAACGTGGAATTTAAAAATCCGGTATTATAATATCCTAAAACCCCGCCTTCAATCATCACCGCTCCTATGTGGTCGATCACCATGGTGATCACTGCTATCATCTTTAATGTATTTCCGTTAATCCCATTCCACCTCTTCAGCCCGGTTTTGGCATCTTCCTGTTTCAATCATTACCTCCGATTCTATTCAATAAATTTCCAAACTCTCTAATCCTTCATGATGGAGCGCTTTTTGCCCAGGCACTCGCTGAGGATTTCAGCTTCTCAGCCGCAATTCATATTTTAGCATATCATAAAAAGGCTGAGAAGGATATCCTTTCCCAGCCCTGTTTTACAGTATTTGTACTAGAGCGTAACAGGTCAGACAGGTCTGAACTGTTACACTAGAGCAGAAGTTCAAACAAATCCAAACTGCCGCCTAGCAGATTTCAGCTCCTGCCGGCATCTTTTTCTCCGGAACCATCAGGGACAGATTACCGTCCGCATCTTCCGCACAGAGAATCATGCCTTCTGACATCACTCCCGCCAGCTTCGCAGGTTTTAAGTTTACAACAACCATCACCTTTTTCCCCACCATCTCTTCCGGCGTATAATGGGCTTTGATTCCGCTGACAATCTGTCTTACCTGGCTCCCGATCTTAACCTGGGAGCAGAGCAGCTTCTTGGACTTGGGAACCGCTTCGCAGGCGATGATCTCTCCTACCTGGAACTGGAGCTTCGCAAAATCGCCGTATTCTATCTCCGGCTTCGCCTCGATGTCGATCACTTCTTCCGCCTCTTCTGCCGGCGCGCCGTCCGCGTCAGCTTCTGCGGCATGCATTGCTTCCACTTTTTCCAGCACTTCTTTTAAATCCATACGGGCAAATAAGATTTCCGGTTTATCCGTCACCTTGTTTCCTGAAGGATAAAGGCCAAAGGTTTCCATCTCTTCCAAAGAACGTTTCTGCGCGTTCAGCTGTGTCAGGATTCTAGCGGATGTTTCCGGCATGAAAGATTCAAGCAGGGAAGCCCCGATGGTGATAGCCTCTACCAGGTTATAGAGAACCGTTGCAAGGCGGTCTTTCTGAGCTTCATCCTTAGCGAGAGCCCATGGCATGGTTTCATCAATATATTTGTTGCTTCTTCTGAAAATGTTGAAGATTTCTGAAATGGCGTCCGCCACCCGCAGATCATCCATCTTAGCGTCCGCTTTTTTAACAGCCGCCAGCACAACCTGCTTCAAGTCCTCATCAACCTCTCCGGCAGCGCCGCCGTTGCGCACTTCTCCGCCAAAATATTTATTTGACATGGAAATCGTACGGTTTACCAGGTTGCCCAATACATTGGCCAGGTCGGAATTCATGCGTTCCACCATCAGTTCCCACGAAATCACCCCGTCATTGTCAAAGGGCATCTCATGAAGCACGAAGTAGCGCACAGCATCCACGCCGAAGAAATCCACCAGCGTGTCGGCATAGAGCACATTTCCTTTGGATTTGCTCATCTTTCCGTCGCCCTGGAGGAGCCACGGATGTCCGAATACCTGTTTTGGCAGCGGCAGATCCAGCGCCATCAGGAAAATCGGCCAGTAAATGGTATGGAAACGGATAATGTCTTTTCCAATCAAGTGAAGGTCTGCAGGCCAGTATTTGTCAAATAATTCCCCGTTATTGCCGTCACAGTCGTAACCAAGGCCGGTAATGTAGTTGGTCAGCGCGTCCAGCCAAACATAAGTTACGTGTTTTGGGTCAAATGACACCGGAATCCCCCATGTAAAGCTGGTTCTGGAAACGCAGAGATCCTGAAGTCCCGGGAGAAGGAAGTTGTTCATCATTTCATTTTTCCTGGAAACCGGCTGGATGAATTCAGGATGGTCGTTAATATGCTGGATCAGGCGGTCCGCATATTTGCTCATCTTGAAGAAATAAGCCTCTTCTTTGGCCGGCTGCACTTCCCGTCCGCAGTCCGGGCATTTTCCGTCCACCAACTGGGATTCGGTGAAGAAGGATTCACATGGAGTACAGTAAAGCCCTTCATAATATCCTTTGTAAATGTCCCCTTTGTCATATAACTTTTTAAAGATCTTCTGTACCTGGACTTCGTGATCCCCATCGGTAGTGCGAATAAATTTATCATAGGACGTGTTCATCAGATCCCAGATCGAGCGGATCTGCGCGGCCACATTGTCCACAAATTCCTTGGGCGTAATGCCCGCTTCTTCTGCCTTCAGCTCAATTTTCTGTCCGTGTTCGTCCGTACCGGTCTGGAAACGGACCTCATAACCCTGCTCTCTTTTATAGCGGGCAATGCTGTCGGCCAAAACGATCTCATAGGTGTTGCCGATATGGGGCTTTCCTGACGTATAGGCGATGGCCGTTGTGATGTAATATGGTTTTTTGCAATCCTTGCACATGTTTGTACCCTCCTGTTTTTCCTCTTCACTCAATGGTAAACATTCCTCCTGAACGGTAAAAAAAATCCCGTCTTTAAATTTCTTTAAAGACGGGATTATATCCCGTGTTACCACTTTAATTGTCAGATACCTCGCGGCATCTTCCTCTGCAACTGCCATACAGCAGTCTGACACGATAACGGGCGCTCCCGTCGCCGCTTAACCCGGTTGCCCGGCTCAGCCGCGAAGCTCCAAGACCATGTTCGGCAGTTTCGTCTATTCCCCCTTCTCAGCTCCCGGGAGTCTCTGTCCATAGCTACACTGCTTACTCTTCTTTTCACAGCATTTCTTCTATTATTTTATAAAGTGATTTTAGTTTAATCTTTTCCACAGGTTTTGTCAAGGGGGGGCTCAAACCTTGAATTTATATTCTCAATTCACGCCGCGTAACGGTTCAGACAAGTCTGTTACCACGCCGCGCCTATTTTGTCAAAACTGCCTCCATCGTCTGTCCATCGATGCAGTCCAGTTCCAGAACCGTCTGTCCGCCTTCCGTTTTAACAACCCGGATTCCTTCCTGTGCATCTGACAGTTTCCATTCTCCATTCAGCGTAACGGTCACTGTCTTTCCTGTGCTGTATGTGGTGGCTACATCCTCATCCATGGTCTGATTCGGTAATTTCGGCAGTCTCAGGTCCGGGTCGCTCATGCTGAATACGATTTTATCCGTTCCCTCTTCTTTCACCATAGCCATAACCGGCGTGTCGGATGCAGCCAAAATACCCTGTCCGATTGCCTGATTCTCTTTAAACACTGCATAAGCCATGGTATTGGACGGAATATGCTTTATGATGTGCGCTTTGTCGTCCTGCTGCAGCACTTCATAGGATTTCCCGTCATATTTTTCCATCTCTTCCGGCGTGGTGCGGACTTTAATTACATATTCGTAACCGGCATTTTCAGGCGCTTTTCCGTGGTCGATCCAGGCCGTGGTATATTCGCCTTTGGTTTCCTCTTTGTCCAGTTCATCCTTAGAAGTCTGGGTATTCCTTACGATATGGACGCCTTTTGCATTAGGGATATAGTATCCGTTTCCATAGGGATCCATCATCCATACGGTTTCATCCCCGGTAAATGCCTTTTCATAAGGATATTCCGTTATGGGTTCTCCGCTGTTTAAGTAAAATGGCATCGATGTATCGTCATTTAACCCGGACTGGAACAGGGTTGTCTCTGTGGCATGGTCCTTGTCCCCGTTCTGAATACCGGAACCCAGGCAGATGATTTCGTCATCAAAGAAGAAGGACGATTTATTGGCATAAAATGACGGATCATACTGGGTATCGTGAAGGATCATTGAGAACATTCCATTCATTCCCTGGCTGCTCACACCGCCTAAGAAGGTCTGATCTGAGAAGGTGCGGTGGGCGAAGTCATTCACTTCACTGGAAAGCAGCTCCGGAGTGAGATATTTTGTGGTTGCGCCCGGAACCCGGTTCCAGTCCCAGCCCTTCTGAACGGTTATTCCGTTCTCTGCCGGGGTGGGCTCAGTCATGATCTGAAGAGCGCCGTAGGAATTATATCTTCCGTATACATTTTCCTTCTTCGTTCCGCCGGATTCATAATCCCATACGTACTGGCTCCAGCCCTTCTGGTTCACCATCCAGTCATCACGTCTGTGGATTACCATGCCGCCATATGGTTTTGTAAAGAATCCCTGGGCCTCTTTTCCTGCCTCAATTCCCTTATTTACCAGATCGTATACCAGTTCTAAGCCGCCAATGGTGTCAATATAGCTGATCCCTGCGCGGCACTTGTTAAACCGCTTTTTCAGCGCGTCATTTTCCGGATCCCAAAGCCTCATAAATACGCCGGCCATGTCCTGATCGATCTCATCCCCTGTGGACGGGTTCCCGGAAAGGGCCATATAGGCATAGGCCGGGAGGACTTCACTGACAATTCCCGTCTGTTTAGGGAATCTTCCGGTAAGGCTCTGGGGCAGGTTATAATCTTTAGTCATCACATCAAGCGCCGTCAACGCGCCTTTTAAGTTCTCCTGGGACGGCTGATTCAGTTCAAATACGGTGTCATGCAGCAGATAGTTGATCATCGCCGCCATATGGTATCCATGAGGCGCATAAGCGCTCACGTAAATTCCTCTGTGGTGGAACCCTGTGTAATCCGGCTTGATGGTGCCCGCAAAGTTGGGATTCAGCTCCAAAGCGCTCTCCACCCACTCACGATAGGCATTGATGGCCTGTACTTTTTCCGGCGAATCCTCCATCGCCATGGCATAGAGCAGCCGGTATAAGAAATGGGTTCTCATTTCATCGGCTGTGGTTTCCGTATAATCAACTTTATATTCCCCATACACTTTTCCAAAATCCGTATACCAGTTCATTGCCCCGATTTCGCGGTCAAAACGTCCTGTCTCTTTCAGCTCTTCCCGCATGAGGTAAACCGCCACAAAATAGCCTGATGAACGGTTGGTTTCATGATCCGGCGTGCCCAAACCGCTGCCTTCGGCCCATCCCTGGTCATGGTAATAGTCGAATAATGTCATCAGCTTTTCAAAGCTTTCCATGTTTCCGTTCAATTTATAGTCAAATACCAGCGGCAGAAATATCTCCGTAGAGACTTCTGAACCGAACTGTTTTCCCATCTTAATATAGGGCGACCGGCTGGCAAACAGAGGCACTCCTGTGATGGATCCGTCTTCATGGCGTTTGATGTCCAGCCCTTCATAATCCTCCAGCCCCTCTTTTATGTAGTCGTCCAGCGCCTTTTTACGCATTTCCATGGGCCCCTGGTCTTCATATCTTCCTGTGCCGTAAACCCATTCGTCGAACCGTTTTTCAATGGTTTTGATATCCGCCAGCTCTTCATCCGTCAGAGGCGTTAACTCTGTGCGGGGCTTCTGCTTGATATAATAGTAGCCTCTTTCCCATGTGCCGCCCAATCCTCCATTGGAATTGGCCCGCTGGATCGGTATCTGGTAATCCTGGGCCCGGCACCAGTGCAGGTTGTTCACAAATTCCACAAGATCCAGATAGAGTTCTCCCTTTTCGGCGCTTTCAGGCGCCTTGATTTCCATCTGTTCAATGGTTACCGCCGTATCGGCGGCCGCCGGATTGACCGCATCCTTCTTAAAATCAATCCAAAGGGCCCGCCACCCTTCAAAGTCCAGATAATAATCAAAGGTATATGCCGGCTTCCCGTCTGCAATCTGGGTTTTTGTTCCCAAATTTACAGTGAGTTTGTCTTTGATGGGATTTTCGTTATATACCCAGGCTATGATGCCCCCATGTTCCGTTTCACTGGCCACATCCATGTTGACCTCATCAGATGCAACCAGGCTGCCTCCTGATTCCCACTGCCATTTCAAGGATGTTTTTTCATGTTTATAGTGCTTATCAGAAATCTCCAGATTTCCGGAAACCGCTTTCCAGTTTTCGGGCACTGCGCCTTCAAAGGACTGGATATGTTCCGGCACTCCTCCTTTATTGCCTTTTGGCACTTCCTTGGCTTTTTCTTCCTTTTTTGCTCCGTCTTCCTGCTTGCCGCCTTTCTCCCCGGCGGCAGTGGTTTCTTTTGTCTCTTTCTCTGACGCCGGGACAGTGACCTGCCCTTCTGCCCCGGCAGTGGTTCCTGCCGTCTCTTTTGTACCGCATCCTGCCAGAGAAACCATTGCCGCAGACGCCACGGCGAACGCTAACAATTGAATTGCCTTTTTCTTCAAAACCGTATCCTCCTCTTTCATTTTGGTTAAAATCATCATCCGGCTATTAAAAATGATCCGGAAAACCAACAGGCCGGCGCCATCCCCCATTCCCCCCTTTTATGCATTGGCCGGGTGTTGGTAACGCTTTAAAGTTTCTGATAATTTCACCAAAAACGTATCATTATTTTATGTTCTCTGCAATCTGGAACATTTTGTAAAATACCATTATTTAAAATCAGATTATATTTATATTATTTTTCTTTTTTCATCTCAAAATAATGGTATTTGCCAAAAAAATACTCTTTTTGATTCCAACTGGAAGTTCTGTCAAAATAGAGCCATTTTTTACCGGACACTGCGGTCCTGAAAGCGGTTATCAGACATCAGATGCGAAAAATTGTTATGTGTTGTATTCTATTTTAATATAAATTATAATAGGATAATGAAATGCCGAAAAAAGAGGATTGGAGAAGTTCTATGAAAACACGCAGACACAAAATTTACTATATGATAATGGCCCTGCTTCTGACGCTCTGTCTGTTATCCGGCTGTATCACCCGGCCTCCGGCCAAAGAAGAATCCGGTACAGCCGCCGAGACCACTGAAAAAGACCAGGAATACGAGACTTATGATCAGGATGCCCTGAAGATACAGGAGACATTTGACCAGTTGACCGAAGATATTTTCCGCGAAAATGTATCCGAAAGCCTGTTAAACCTCCACTATACCGTTACGGATCCGGCCAGTCTTGGGATTACGGAATACAATTCCGGTTTTGGCAATTTTTCTCTGGACTATATGAAGGAAGATCTGCTGGACACCAAGAATATCCTGGACGAACTGGACGGTTATGATAAAGAACTTTTAAGAGAAGACCAGAAACTGACCTATGATATTTTAAAGAGCATGCTCTCCACAGAAGTCCGCTCTGAGGGCATGGAACTCTATTACCAGCCCATTTCCCCAACCATCGGAGTCCAGGCCCAATTGCCGGTTCTGCTGGCGGAGTATGTTTTTTATGGAAAAAAGGACATCGACGAATATCTGATCCTGCTGTCACAGATTGACGAATACTATGCCCAGATCATCGAATTTGAAAAAGAACAGTCCGCGGCCGGGCTCTTTATGTGCGATTACATTTTGGATGAGGTTCTGGAATCCTGTCAGGGGTATCTGCTCACGCCTGAGCACAGCTTTCTGACGGAGACATTTGCAAGCCGTCTGGATACGGTGGAAGGGCTGACCGATGAGGAGAAGGCCGCTTATATTGAGAAAAACAGGGTGATCCTGGAATCCGACTTCATTCCCGCTTATCAGATGCTGACGGAAGAGCTGGAGAAGCTGCGGGGAACAGGGACTACAGAATCCGGGCTGTGGAGTCTTCCTAAGGGCTCCAATTATTACAAATACCTGATCGCATCGGCCACCGGCACCTCTTATACCACGGTGGATGAGCTGAAAAAGGCCATTGAAAACCAGATTGACAGCGATTTAATGTCCATGTCAAAAATTATAAGGGATAATCCCCAGGTGCTGGATAAACTGGACAATTACGATTTCAGCGTAACGGAACCGACAGCGATTTTAAATGATCTGCAGAGCAAGATCCCTAAAGATTTTCCTCAGCTCCCGCCCTGTTCCTATACGGTAAAATATGTGCCAAAAGCTCTGGAAGGATCTTTAAGCCCCGCATTTTACCTGACTCCGCCTCTCGACAACTTCGAAAACAATGTCATTTATATCAATGGAAATGAAAAATATGAAAGCGCGGACCTTTATACCACGCTGGCCCATGAGGGATATCCGGGGCATCTCTATCAAAACGTATATTTCCTCAATCAGAGTCCCTGTCATCTGAGAAGCCTTATGAACTTTTCCAGCTACAGTGAGGGCTGGGCGACCTACGTGGAAAATTACAGCTATACCTTAGATAACGGCTTAGACCCTCTGCTTGCTCAGGTTTTGGCCTATAATAATTCTTCCACCCTGGGGCTTCACGCTTTGCTGGACATTAATATTAACTATTATAAATGGACAAAAGAGCAGGTGGCCGATTACCTGGGACAGTATTACAGCATTGAAGGAAGCGATATTGTGGATAATATGTATTATGCCATGATCGCCAATCCCACCAACTATCTGGAGTATTATGTAGGGTATCTGGAAATCATTCAGATGAGGGATATGGCTCAGAAAACCTTAAAAGAGGATTTTGATTTGAAAGAATTCCATAAATTCCTGCTGGATATCGGACCGGCGCCATTCAATGTGATTACCGTATATTTTAAGGAATGGCTGCTGAATTATCATTTAAAATAATATAAAATGGCGCGGGGGATTGGTTAAATTCCCTGCGCCATTTTATATTCTGACTTCTACTTCTTCATTGAATAATATTCCAAATAATCATCATCGCCGTGCTCAATATGTCCGCTGGAATAGTTCTCACCGTTCACCAGCAGTTTCAGCTTATCCAATTCAAAATTCTCAATAAAAGTATTGCCCAAAGCTCCCAGCATCAGGTCTTCGCCTGTGGTTCCGGAAGAGGGTATTTGTGACAGATCCAGTGTTCCGATCTTTTCAGACGCTTCTGAAGAAGCATCTTTTGAAGCGCCCGGGCCGCCTTCTTCCTCGTCGCTGCCTCCTGTCACCTCAAAACTCAGCACTTTGGTTCCTTCTGAAAGAACGCCTTCTTCGATCAGCTTGTCCACCAGCGCCTGGGCATCCAGTTCCTTTACCTCAGTCATGGACTTTTTCAGCCCGGTGGCGTCTTCATTGCCGGAGTAAATGGAAATGACATCCACGGATTCCGCAGTCGGGTCAGGAACCTTGTCAAACGCTCCTCCCGGCGCCGCCGTCTCAACTTCTTCCATGTTATTTTCCATGCTATTGGCGGTAGTGTTTTGTTTCTTTGTAGTTGGCGTGCAGGCAGCCAATGATAACATCAGCGCAGCTCCTACAAAACACATCATAAATTTCTTCATCGTTACGTACTGCCTCCTTAATTCTTCTGCTGGCCGCGAAACCAATGGTCTAATTTCGTCAGCGCCTTCATTAAAGCTTTTCTCTCATTCTCATCCAAACTTTCCATAATGCTTTCAACCATTGCCCTATGGAAATTCTTATGGTGCTGATAAGCGACTTTTCCTTTGTCAGAAAGGGAAATATAAACGACCCGCCGGTCCTCGCTCCCCCGGCTTCGGATGACATAACCTTTTTTTACCAGGCTGTTCATCGCAATGGTCAATGTCCCCACTGTCACAGACAATTCTCTGGCAATGGCAGACATATTCTTAGGATCTTCTATACCGATGGCATCGATTACATGCATGTCATTATTCGTAATGTCTTTGAACTCCTGGGTAATGATGACCTGCTGTTCGATATCCATCACATCCCGAAACAGCTTAACCCACAACTCATTGAATGCTTCGTAATTCTCCACTTTTTTCCCCTTCAGACATACTCTTATTCGATCAAAGCTTCCAAATGATTATACATTATTTTGGCATTCAAAACAACCACCTAAAACTTAGGAAATTCTTACATATACTGGAAAAAATGCCGTTTTCACAAAATGTTCACAGCTTCCTTACCCCATCATTCCCGCCAAAAATACGCTGGCCGCCAGCCCGGTCAGGGTGGTGAGCAGCGCGCCGGTCAGAGTATATCTGGTCTTCGTGACCCTGGCCGTCACAAAATAAACGCTCATCGTATAAAAAATAGTCTCTGTACAGCTCAGCATCAGCGAAGTGATCAATCCCAGATAAGAATCCGTACCGTACTGCTTAAATATGTCAAGGGCCAGGCCTGTGGCCGCGCTGGACGAAAACATTTTCACAATGGCCACAGGGAGCAGCTGGGACGGAAATCCGAACCGGTCCGTTATTTTCCCCAACGCTTCTGCCGCCGCGTCCAGAAATCCGGAGGCCCGCAAAACGCCCACCGCCACCATAAGCCCCACCAGCGTGGGCATAATATCAACCACTGTTTTTGCGCCCTTTTTTGCTCCTTTCACAAAATCATCATAGACTGGCCGCTTCATCAAAACAGCAAATCCAATAATATAAAAAATAATAATAGGGATAATAAAATCTGAAAGAACCGCTAATATTTTCATAAATTACCTCCATGCCGGAGCGGTTTTTGCGTAAATACTGCGTAACGCAAGTATTGCGTTATGCAAATATTGCGTTACGCAAATACTGCGTTACGCTGGCACGCCTTCACCGCTGTTTTGCCTTAATAAAAGAATCTTACTACCATCATATTAATGCTTTTCATATTCCATAACCTGTTATACAATAATTTTAGCAGCAGTTCCGGGCGGCGGAATAATCGGATGTCCTGAACAGTTACTAATTTTATTCCATCAAAATTTTTCAGACCAGGAGGTTTCATAATGAACGTATTATTTTTAGAATATCCCAAATGTTCCACCTGCCAGAAGGCGAAAAAATGGCTGGATGATCATCAGGTTTCCTATACAGACCGGCATATCAAAGAGAAGAATCCCAATGCCGGAGAGCTGAACGAGTGGATCGGAAAAAGCGGTCTTCCCACCAAGAAATTCTTTAACACCAGTGGATTATTATACAAATCCATGGCTCTAAAAGAAAAGCTTCCCGACATGGACCAGGACGCTCAGGTAAAGCTTTTGGCAACGGATGGGATGTTGGTTAAACGGCCGCTGATCATCGGGGATGATTTCGTATTAGTCGGCTTTAAACCTAATGAATGGGAAGAAAAGTTAATAAATTAACAATTTTAAATTGACAAATCATTTCATAGTGATATACTTTTGCATGAAAGGTATTGAAAAAGGGCGTGGGCTTATTGACCATGCCTTTTTTTGTATAAATTTTACACAAAGGAGGATAATTATGCAAGCTGACCGCATTAAAGAAATCATTGCCGGTTCATCTGATATCGTCTGCCTGCTGGGGCTGAAAGTGAGTATGGACTGCGGGTGTCTGAATTACCGCCAGGAGGACGGATTGTATGATTTAGAGATGAAATATGGATATGCGCCGGAAGAGATATTTTCCGCCTCTTTCTACAACACCAGGCCCCGTCAGTTTTTTGAGTTCTACCGGAATGAAATCCTTAACCGTCCGGGAGTTCCCGGCCCCTGCCACCAGGCACTTGCCAGGATGGAACAGAACGGGAATCTAAAAGCTGTAATTACGCGGGAACTATTCAGTCTTTCAAAGCGGGCAGGATGCCGGCATGTAATCGAACTTCACGGCAGCATTTATCAAAACATCTGTCCCAGATGCGGAAAAAAGTATACCATCGATTACATGAAAAAAAATACTCCTATCCCGCTGTGTGAAAAATGCGGCATTCCAGTACGCCCGTCGGTACGGCTGATGGGCGAAATGCTGAACAGCAAAGCCATAGCCCAGGCGGCTTTGGAAGTGGAGAAAGCCGATACCCTATTGGTGCTGGGATGCCATCTGAATGCTCATTTGGCCGCTAATTTTCTTCCATATTATAAGGGGAATAAACTGATATTAATTAATGAAGAAAAACATTTTATGGACAGGCGGGCGGATTATATGATTCATGAAAAGCCGGGGGATGTGCTGCCGGGGCTGATATGAGCGTTGGGCCTTTTTATGATTAAGACAAATATTAGCATTTGTTGAAAATTTCAGAGTGTGATGGACAAACAGGGCAAAACTCAATACAATAGATATCAGGAACAGCAACGTTATCTTTAGTGAGGTGCGCTCATGTCAGTTATACATATTTACGGAGCCTCCGGATCCGGGACATCCACTCTGGGAAAGGCTTGTAAAACAGAAATGCAGGCATATAAGCCTGGATGGAACGCTGCCCATGGAAAGACTTTTAGAATTGATCACTTATACTTCCGGTAAAAACTTAGTCCGATCAATGAAAAAACCATAGGAACAACAGCATATCCAGCATTTACCTGCCCGTGATTACAGAGAACATATCCGGCTCCGGCAAAAGTTAAAATTATAAACACAACACTAAATATCAAGAAAAACATTTTCATCTTTACCCCTCCCATTCCAATTCAATCAGCTTTTTATAGATTTACTAATATTAAAATAATAAATGCAAGTATGGCTCCAATTGGAGCCATTAACGCAATGGCTGACTTTGATTTATCCTTAAATATCATATAAATTAAGCGGAACAGAATAACACCGGCGAAACCGCCAAGCGCATTCAATATTACATCATCAATATCACTTGCGCCCACCTTGAAAACAAATTGTGCGGCTTCAACAAGTGCGCTAAGCAAAGCGATTATGGATGTATTGACAATGACTGATTTGTTCCGGTTCAGCAACGTTATATAAATCCCACAAGGTACAAAAATCACAACATTTCCCAATAGATTGCTCAATGCAAAAGACCTCAAAATAATGTCTTCACTGAACAAATAACCTGAGATTGTCCGGAAAGGAATGAGGTTTATGGATTGAAAAGAACCTATTCTTTTTTTCTGAAACAGAAGGGCAAACAATATCACCAAATATAAAATCATTACGCTATATAACAGAATATTATAAATGATATTTTTTGTTTTGATATCAGCTTTCATCATACCGCCTCCATAACTTCTAATTCTGATTTTGACTTTTCACTTAGTTTTCCCTCATGTTATATCTTCCACAAGGCACATAGAAGTCTGATTGTGGGGAATGAGGAGAACCAAAATATATAATAAATTATAGCATATAACATGCGGAGTATGGTAAATTGTTTAGTATCCTTTTGCTTTTTAAGAATCTCTAATATCAACTCTACGATTCGTAGGTATGATTTTACAGGTAACTATTATATAATTCTAAAGAAAAAGGGGAGGGTGACAGTATGAACCAAGTTAAAATCGGAAAATTTATCGCCGAAATGAGAAAACAGCAGAATTTAACTCAAAGAGAATTTGCTGATATTCTTAATATTAGCGATAAAACTGTAAGTAAGTGGGAATGCGGCAACGGAATGCCTGAATTATCTTTTATGCAGCCAGTTTGTAAAATTCTCAAAATCGATCTTAATGAATTATTTTCGGGTGAAAAACTGACTGATGATGTCTATAAAAAGAAAGCAGAGGAAAATATGATTAAACTTGTAAAAGAAGCAGAAATGATGAAAAAGAACATTGTTGGGGGACAAATTTTAGATGATGCGGAAAATATCGAGCTAGATGTTTACAAAGTGCATAAAACAAATACTGACTTCTGGAGTACAATAGGCAGCAAACTATTAGGTACCGTTTTTTTACCAAATTGGGCAGCTTTTCTTCCATCTGAAGAACATCTAAATTTACTTGGAAGTTTATCGAATAAAAAAGTTCTTGAAGTTGCCTGTGGCAACGGTCATTCATTAAAATATGTTTCAGAAAAAGGTGTCGTAGAATTGTGGGGAATGGATATATCCGCAAATCAAATTGAACTCACAAAAAACTTCCTCGAAGCACAGGGAATCAATGCAAAGCTTATCTGTTCGCCTATGGAAAATGAATGCGGTATTCCAACCGATTATTTTGATTTAATTTATTCCGTTTATGGTATTGGCTGGAGCACTGATTTAAATAAAACTTTTAAGCGCATTCACTCATATCTAAAAAAGGACGGTACATTCGTTTTTGGATGGTCGCACCCCATTCATAAATGTGTCTCCGTTGAGAATGGCAGACTTATTTTCTGTAATTCCTATTTTAAAGAAGATTGGTATCATGCAGATATCAGCAGCAAAGATATTATGCTTTCCAACCGTATGTTGAGTACGTATATTAATACTTTAGCCAACAATGGTTTTCTTATCGAAAAGCTTATTGAAGAAACAGACAGAGAAAAAGCGATGGCATCAAATAATGATTTTGGCAGAAAAGCATTAATGCTTCCCACAGCTTTTGTCATTAAAGCCAGGAAATTATAAATTGCGTGTCATCCTCCATGCCTAAATATTTTTACACGATACTCCCCAGCTATTTTTACAGCCTATTTTATCTAAAATGAGAGGAGCGAATTATCCCGCTCCTCTGTCCTTCTTATAATCCTCTGCCATAACTGTCAGCTCAGCCTCTTCTACATCAGCATAACCACCAGATTCGGTATCACCATAGCCATAAACACCGCATAGACCAAATCCAGCCACATCATGGAACCCAGCGCCCCCAGATACACCAGCCCGATCACCGGCGCAGTCACAACCTTAACCGCCGGATTCACATCCGGATTCTTCAGTATGGCCTGTACCATCACCTTGGCGTCTCCCGTACTTGGAAATGCATGCATTAAAATCGAAACTCCCAGCCACCCCAGCAGAAGCGTCAGCGGATTCTTATAGATCTCAAACCGGAACAATTCAATAGCCGCCGGAAATACAATCAGCATCCCCAGAATGGTATTTACGAAAAATGGCCCCGTAGAGATCAAAAATGACGCCAGCGGCTTTTCCGTCGGCTCATGTGCCACATACCCCGCCGGATTTTTAGCCTGAAAATACACCACATCATAAACCGGAACCCTCATAATCCTGCAGAATAACTGATGGGCGAATTCATGAACGATTACTCCCGGAAACGTCAGCAGTGAAATCAAAAAACCAGGTATGATAATCATATCTTTCTCCCCCTATTCTTCATCTACATAATAATCGTGCAGGGAAACGCTGCCGTCCAGATAACTGTCAAACTCCTCATCGAACACCTGGCCCGCTTCCTCAAACTGCTTTTTCATGGTTTCAGCTTCCTCTGCCCTTCCGTTTTCCATCAGCGCGATGAGCAGAGTTTCCTTGACATACATCCCTTCCGGGTCTTCTTCATAGGATCTTTGAACATATTGCAGACCCTGTTCCATATCGCCTTCCAGCATACAGAGGATTCCCATGGCCCGCAGGGCCGCCGGATCGCTTTTATCCCTGTCCAAAATGTTCTGATAAAGCTCTCTGGCCCCTTCAAAATCACCGGCACGGCGTTTTAAGGTTCCCAAAGCGGAGGAAAGCATTGTGAGATTGGGATCTTCCTTAATCCCCGCTTCCAGGTATTGTTCCGCCTCAGCCGGATCAGTTGACATATTGCCCAGATAGTAATAGATCAGCGCCGGATACTGTTCCGGATCATCCACACACGCCAGAAGCTCCCGCTTCAAAGACGCCATGATCTCTTCTTCCGATTGATTCACATCCAAATTCTGGCTGATCTCATCCATCTTATCATAGGTATTGTAATATCTGGTTAAGCGGTCTGTATACATGTTCATCTTTGCGTAGGTACTGTCATTCACCTCTTTCCCAACCATGTATTCATTAATCAGATAGCCGCCGAAATCATAATATCCATAGTCCATTGCCAGTTCAATGGCCAGTTCTGCCGCGGGAACAGAATCCGGATAGGTTTCCAGCACTTTTAACATGCCGGTCAGCGCTTCATATACTTCACCGCTTTGGGCCTCCGCCTTGGCCGACTGGTAGATTTTGTAACAGCTTAACGTTTTGGGAACCCTGATCAGGGCCGCACCCAGGAGCAGTATGATAATAATTGCCGCAGGTATCATTTTCTTGGGAAACGGATATTTGATCTGTTCCTCCCTGCACTCCTTACACAGAATCGAATTGCTGTTTTCCGTCAGATCGATCCGCCTGACATGGCATTTCCTGCAAAGCTGCGATTCCGGTATTGTGTAATACTCATTTTCTTCCATATCCCCTACCGCCTTTTCTTATTCTTATGATAAGTATACGGTGTATTGTGGAAAATGTAAATAATCTGAGGTGAAATACCCCCATCTGGTGTTCGCGCTGAAATGGCCCTTACCGGCAGCGGCCGCGTTATAATCCAGTTCCATATCAGCGCTGAAACAGCCCAAATCAGCGTCTACGCAGTAATTTCCCGTATCAGGTTCACCATCTCAACAGCCCCCACGGCGCATTCAAATCCTTTGTTACCCGCTTTCGTGCCGGCACGTTCAATGGCCTGTTCAATGGTTTCGGTGGTCAGAACTCCAAACATAACCGGAACCTGGCTGTTTAAGGCTGCACCCGCAATCCCTTTGGAAACCTCGCTGCACACATACTCGTAATGAGAGGTATTTCCCCGGATCACCGCCCCCAGGCAGATCACTGCGTCATATTTGCCGCTCTGAGCCATTTTAGATGCGATCAGGGGTATTTCAAATGCCCCCGGAACCCAGGCTGCCTCAATGTGATCTTCCTCCACATTATGGCGTTTCAGCCCGTCCACCGCTCCTGATAATAATTTTGAGGTTATGAATTCATTGAAACGGGATACTACAATCCCAACCCTGATTCCATCCGATACCAAATTACCTTCATAAATTTTCATTATACAATTCCTCCGTTTAATAATTTAAAATGTGTCCCATGCGCTTTTGTTTTGTCTTCAGATAAAAAAGATCTTCTTCGGTCGGCTCCATCTGAATGGGTACCCGTTCTATAATTTCCAGACCGAAACCGGAAAGTCCGTAAACTTTATCCGGATTATTGGTCATAAGCCGCAGGGTTTTGGCCCCCAGATCCCTTAAAATCTGGGCTCCGATGTAATATTCCCTTAAATCCCCGGCGAATCCCAGGGCCAGGTTGGCATCCAGCGTGTCCATGCCTCTATCCTGGAGCTGATACGCTTTCAGTTTATTGACCAGGCCGATTCCCCGGCCTTCCTGTCTCATGTACAGAAGCACGCCCCGGCCCTCATTTTCAATCTGCTTTAGGGCAGAAGCCAGCTGCTGGCCGCAGTCGCACCGTTTCGAACCAAATGCATCCCCGGTCAGGCACTCCGAATGAACGCGGCACAAAAGATCCCGGCCGTCTCCGATCCCGCCCTTTACCAGCGCCACATGGTGTTCCCCATTCAAACGGTTTACATAACAATGCGCCATGAACTCACCATACCGGGTGGGCATCCGGGTTACGGCCGCTAAATCTACCAAACATTCCTTCTGCTTCCGGTAGGTCTGGAGATCTTTGATGGTGATCATTTTCAGGTTCCATTTTTCGGCTAATTCAATTAATTCCGGCGTTCTCATCATGGTTCCGTCATCCCTCATGATTTCACAGCACAGGCCGCATTCCTTCAAACCGGCCAGCCGCATTAGATCCACCGCTGCCTCCGTATGGCCAGGCCGTTCTAAAACCCCGTTTTTCCTGGCCGCCAGGGGGAACATGTGGCCCGGACGCCGGAAATCTTCCGGACGGGCGCCTTCTTCCACACATTTCATAGCCGTCAGACTGCGTTCAGCCGCTGAAATGCCTGTAGTGGTGCCGATATAATCGATGGATACGGTAAATGCGGTGCTGTGGTTATCCGTATTATCCGAAACCATCTGGGGGAGCTGGAGCCCGGCACATAACTCCAGGCTCATGGGCATACAGATCAGCCCTTTTCCGTGCACTGCCATGAAATTCACATTTTCCGTGGTCGCAGACTGGGCCGCACAGATGAAATCTCCTTCATTTTCCCTGTCCTCGTCATCTGTCACCAAAATAATTCTGCCGTTTTTAAGTTCCTCTAAAGCTTCTTCAATCCTGCTGTACTGAAACATTATTCTACCGCCTTTCTAAAATCCATATTTTGCTAAAAATTCCGCTGTGATGCCATATTCACTGTTTTTGCTGTTTCTGCCGTTTTCCATGCTTTTGCCATTTTGGCCATTTTCCCCGTTTTTGCTGTTTTTGCCGTTTTTACCATTTTTGCTGTTTTCCCCGTTTTTGCTGTTTTCCCCGTTTTTGCTGTTTTCACCGTTTTTGCCATTTTCAACGTTTTTGCCATTTTCAACGTTTTCCGGGCTATTTACCAGGCGGCCGATATACTTCCCTACGCAGTCATTTTCCAAATTCACCACATCTCCCGGCCGTTTTTCGGACAGAATTGTTTCGGACATGGTGTGGGGTATTACGGAGATGCAAAAGGTGTCCTTCTTCACATCCGCAACAGTCAGGCTGATCCCATCCACCGCCACGGATCCTTTCTCTATGATGTATCTCATGATATTTGCGTCCGTTTTAACGGTATACCAAACCGCAATTCCGTCTTTTTCCGTCCTCAATATAGTCCCTGTGCCGTCGATATGACCGGTTACGATATGGCCTCCGAACCGGCCGTCTGCTGCCATGGCCCGTTCCAGATTCACCCGGCTTCCGGGTATCAAGCGGGCTAAAGACGACCGGTTCATGGTTTCGTGCATCACGTCGGCACGGAAACCCCTGCCGTCCAGCCATGTTACCGTGAGGCAGACGCCGTTGACCGCGATGCTGTCACCTGCCCCGGTCCCTTCCAGCACTTTTTTGCAGTTGACCTCCACCATGCAGAAATCTGCTCCTCTGCGGAGTTCCTTTACCGTTCCAATCTCTTCTACGATTCCTGTAAACACGATTTTTTCACCTTCCCTTCTATCAGCCAGTCACCGCCAATCTGCCTTGTGGATATCTGGTCCAGGTAAAATGCCTGGTCTGGCCGCTCCACTCCCACTCCCCCTACAGGGGTTTTTGCGCCTGTGCCTCCAAACAGTTTGGGGGCTATGTATGCCTGCACCTTATTTACAATGCCGGATTCCAATGCAGACCAGTTAAGATTACCCCCGCCTTCCATAAAAATACTGTCGATCTCCAATTTTGCCAGCATTTTCATCAGTTCACGAAGATCGACGCGGCCATTCTTAGGCGCTGTATGCAGAATCTTTATCCCGCATTTCCGGTACGCCTCTTCCTTTTCCCGGTTTTGGCAGCAGCTTGCCAGAATTGTGGGAATCTCTGCCGCCGTGGCCGCGATCCGGGATTCTAACGGCATCCGCAGATTGGAATCACAGATGATCCTGACCGGATTTTTGCCGCCCTGAATCCGGCAGTTGAGCATGGGATCATCCGCCAATACAGTTCCTACCCCGGTCATAACAGAGCTGTAACGGCTGCGACATTGGTGGACATAATGTCTGGCTTCTTCTCCGGTTATCCATTTGGAATCCCCTGAAACCGCTGCGATTTTCCCATCCAGCGTCATGGCGTACTTTAAAACCACATAGGGCGTACCCGTGCTGATGTAGTGCATAAAAACCTCATTCAGCCGGTCACACCGTTCCTTCAGCACCCCTGTAACCACCTCAATTCCCCTGTCCCGCAGCATGCGGATGCCATTTCCCGCCACAAGCGGATTAGGGTCCCGGGACCCCACAATCACCCTGGCGATCCGGCTCTGCAGAATCGCCTCTGTGCAGGGAGGGGTACTCCCGTGGTGGCAGCACGGTTCCAGTGTTACATAAAGATCCGCCCCTTCCGGCGATTCCCGGCAGTCCGCCAAAGCATTCCGCTCCGCATGGGCCTGCCCGCAGGCTTTGTGATATCCCGTGCCGATAATCCTGCCCTCCTTCACCACCACCGCGCCCACCATTGGGTTGGGACTGACAAAACCGGCTCCTTTTTCCGCCAGTTCCAGGGCCAGGGCCATGTATTTTTCTTCATTTTTCAGGCCGTACTGTTCTTTATGGTTTTCTTTGTTTTCCACTCTGCTCCTCACTTTCTCCGCATTTAATTTTCTTATTCCCACCGTTACAACGCAAAAATACCCTGAATCAATTAAAATTCAGGGTATCTGTGTATGGAACGGTCAGGATTGCAGCTAAAGACTCATCCGGGCGGCAGGCCGCTTCAGCGACATAATTCCCCGCCGCCGTAGTGCGATCCTGCCCGGAGGGCTTTTTTATTTCATAGGATGAACTTTCCTATGAAATAAAAAATGCCCTGAAATGAGAAATCTCATTCCAGGGCAAATCAAAAATACAGCGTTAAACAGTAATCACGCAATCCTAATTATCTTCTTTCATCCAGACTATACTGTCGGCCTCGGAATCTCACCGAATCCTGCCTTGCGGCTCGTGGGCTATACCACCGGTAGGGAATTACACCCTGCCCTGAAGATTTTATTATTAAATTATTGATACATAGTAGCACATATTTATTGGGATTACAAGTATTTAACTGAATTTAACAGATAAATCAACCATTTTCAACTTCAATTTTAAATCTCTATGTGATCTCTAAAACCCATTTATACACCAGCGTTTTTCATTAAAGCGGAAACGCAAGAGGAATGAAAATCATAGAGCCGATGATACTCACGATGGTGAGTCCAATACCCGGAACAAAGAAATCTCGTACAGTTAAATTGCCCGGAGCAATCAACAATGTATTCGTTCCAGAACCATAAGGTGTCAGGAAAGGCATGGATGCCCCTACACAAATTGCCACACCAATTGCTACCGGGTTTACCCCCAGTGTCTGAGCAATGGGAAGAAAAACAGGGGTGAGGAGGGCGGCCGCACCAGTATTGGACATGAGGTTGGTTAAAATACAGGTAATCACCAGTACAGCCAAAAGTACAATCATTTTGCTTGGATTATCACCCAGGAAGGCTATAAAGCCGTTGGCAATAGCTGCCGCCAGTCCGCTCTTACTGACACCGGTAGCCAATGTCATGAGACCAGAAACAATAAACAGCGTTGATAAGTCGATGGACTCAAAAAACTCTTTTTCGTTGATACAGTTGGTCAAACGCAGGACCACAACACCAATACCAGCCACAAAGTACATGGGGAAACGGTCTAAATCCAAAGCCATAGCCACAAAAACAGCAGCCAGCACGATTACAGTAATAGAAGCCTTTCTGGTATTAAAATTCTCGTCATCCTTGGATTTCGCCGTAAGTCTCTGAATATACTCTTGATTAGACGTGTCACCGTTACGAAGCAGTCTTTTTCCAATCAGCAGGAAATAGATAATAAACAGTATACAGAGAGGAAGGCCAACCTTTCCCAACTCAAAAAATGAAAGGAAGGGTACATCAGCATTTTCCAGTACACCGGCCACGACCACATTGCTGGCGGCGCCAACAAGGGTCAGGTTACAACCGATGCTGGCGGCAAAGGACAGCGGGATCAGCTGACGGGAAACAGAGATATTGGCCTCAAGGCAAATGCTGATTACGATCGGGAGCAGTACGGCAACCACAGCAACGCCGCTGCATACAGCAGACAAAATCAGAGCAACGATGACCACGGCAATCATGATACGGGATTCCGATTTGCCCACGATCTTAACGATAGCCTGTGCCATCTTCTTTGCCACACCGACATGAAACAGGGCATATCCTAACACAATCATGGTCATAACCAGCGCAACGGTTGTGCCGCCCATAGGCGAAAACACATCAGCAGGGCTTACCGCACCAACCAGGGCCAGAGCAATGGCGGCAGTCATGGAAACCAAGCCGCCGGGAGCAATATTGAAGATGAAGCCTAAAGTAGTCGCAATCAGGATAATTAATGTGAGAATAGCAGTCGTACCCATATTATCAATCCTCCTCTTTCTCCGCAATAAAACCATCCACTGTCTCCCGAACATCCTTCATGCCGCTGAACAGCATTGCAGCATCAGCGCCCAGGACGAAGAGATCCAGCTCATTTTTGAATTTTTCACACAGACCTTTGCCTGCAGCCATAGCAAATCCCTTATTGTGTCGCTTGGCGGCATCGCTGACCTTCTTAATGGCCTCCAACTCCTTGGGATTAGTCAGGTCACCAGGAATGCCCAAAGCAACAGAGAGATCGTTTGGCCCTATGAACAGCATATCAATCCCGTCCACAGCCGCAATTTCGTCCACGTTGTCCACACCATCCAAAGTTTCAATCTGGACGATGACCAGGATTCGTTCATTGGCCTCCTTCATCAGCTCCACATGCCTGGCAAAGGAGGTGTACTGGGTATGGCCGCTGCTGGATGTATACCCCCTGCTGCCAATATCCGGATACTTGGCGTAAAAAGCGATTTTCCGGGCATACTCTGCCGTACCAACCATAGGCACCACAATGCCGGAAGCACCAGCGTCCAGTGTGCGTGAAACAAAGTCCTTGGTTCCCTCTGGAATACGGACGATGGCAGGAACCTCTAAGGCATTAGCGGTGGACAAAAGATCGTGAAGGGTCTCTATGTTGTATGCACCATGTTCCGCGTCGAATACCACGCAATCGAGACCGGCTTCTTTGGCAATATAGAAAATTGCGGGATTTCTCTCAATACGAACGAATGTACCAGCCAGTTTCTTACCTTTAGCAATTTCTTTTCGGAGATTTACAAATTCTCTTATCATTTTTTACCCTCCATTTTGCGTTTTACGGCGACGACCTCGTCATAAGTAGCTGGCCGCTCCTTGAAATAATCTGCAAAGCCTTGTTCGGTCATCCAGACAAACTTGTCCCGAACGGCCTGAGTCATGATGGAATTTTCCCCAAGGCTGTCCAGTGTCTTAACTACTTCCTCCATCTCCTTGGAGAGGCGGACGTGATGAACCGCCGCCTGGGTTACAACGTAGTTACAGAATCCGTCAAAGGTCATCTGGTTGATGGTATTGATCAGGTCCTCCAGGACTGGTTTGGTCAGGCCGTACTTTTCTGTACAGAAAACAGTCTCGGAAATGAGGGCAATCATACCTTTAGAAAGAATACTCTTAAACATTTTCATAGCCGAGGCAGATCCGATTTTGCCCTCAACAACATGAATGTTCAAACCTGCTGCATTCAAACGCTGAGCAGTCACCCCAGCATCCGGTCCGCAGACATTAATGGGTACCTGGGTCATTTTCGCAGGAACAGCGCCCATGACAGCACCCTCCACAAAAATACCCTCAGCTCCATCCAGAGCTGCAGCTATCTCCTCTTTGGTCTGTGGTGAGGTGGAGTTCAGGTCGATATAAACCTGGCCCGGACGGAGCAGGCTTTTGATGCTCTTGGCTACAGGCACCGCACTGCCAGCACTGGTCAGACAGAACACGATCTCAACTTTCTCAAAAAGATCCTCCATGGAGTCTGCAAGAATGACGGAATTCTCCCTGGCCCTACAGGCGATCAGTTCCGCTCTCTCGTCCTCTTGGTTTACGGCCACATCAAAGGTGTATACCTGCACACTGCCTTCGATGAGGTTTTTAGTGAGGTAGTAGCCTGCCTCGCCAAAGCCGATGATTCCTAAGTTTAACATACTTTTCTGTTCCTCCTTGTTATTTTAAAAAGCCGACTTTATGTTGCGTTTGTATTCTTATCATATTGATATATGTTGTAAATGTCAACATATTTAGCGGTTTTTCGATATTTTTTGTCATAGTTTACAACATTTATTGTCGATAATTGTGACTTTTATACGAATATTTTGTTTGTATTCGCAACATATTTGCAATCCAAAATAATATACGTTATAATCATGCTAAATAAAATGTAAAGGGGATCATAGACGTGGAAAAAACATTTGAGGAGCGGCTTCAAGAAGCAAGACTGACTCGAACTGAGAGTAAAATTGCGAAATACTTTATCAAAAACAAGTCGATCCTCGCGTTTCAGTCCTTAAAAGTAATCGCTGCAGATTTGAATATTAGTGACATCTCTATTGTCCGGTTTTCCAGGACCTTGGGATATGATGGCTTTGCTGATTTAAAGCGTCAGGTACAAGCTGAGCTTGCTTTGCTGATTGATAAGAACCCGGAGGATGTCAACACACTGACAAAATTCACTTCCGGAATGGAGATGCGTCAATTTTTCCCATTGGAAAATACGGAGCAGATGAAAGACTTATACTGCGGCATGGTCCAGAAAACCATTGAACGCAACGAAATGGAGACATTTTCACAAGCGGCTGACTTGATGGTCCAGGGAAAGAGCCACTATATTGTTGGGTCTTTTTCCAGAATCGGCGCAGTCGAGACCTTATACACCCTCCTTCTCCCTATTCTGCCCAACCTATTCAAGCTGACCGAATGGGGATTTGAGGCTTCTTCCATTCTGGCCAATCTGAAAAAGGATGATTGTGTTATCCTTTTTAGTTTTGGGCGTTTATGCCGTTTAGAAAAAGAAGTTCTTATGGCTGTGAATCGAGAGCGTGCTAATCTCATTGTCATAACGGACAAAAAGGAAACTAACACCATTACCACTGCGGATGTAACCCTGTACTCCAAAGCAAACGCCGGGCTGCCCTTCTATTCCAATGTCAGTAACGCAGTAGTTTCAGAAATTCTTGCGGCCATAATTTCTCAAAAAACATGGGAAACCAGCCGTGAACGTTTAGCAAATGTGGATATGCTGATAGCATCCCTATCGAAATAGTTTGGCAGACACCAGTAAAAAAAATCCCAGCAGACGCAGTTTTTTAACAGAACTTATTGCTGATAAATTCAAATTACCGGATTTCTATGGTGTCTGTACAGGCTTAATTGCTGATGAACGTTTCCCCTGTATGAAACAATTGGCGGATATACAGAATCGTATTAGACCTTAAAATAAAACCTATGAAATTATTGTCAAAGGCTAATTTGAATATTTAAAATCTATGTTGCATAATAGAGAAAATAAAAAGGTGCAAAGCCTTGATCTCTCTTAGACTTTTACACCTTTAAATCTGTATTTAATATCATGCCAATTTCTTCTCAAGGTCTGTGACCCGGTCCTGTAAATTAGTTACTAATTTCAATAGCAACACTGTATTATCAGATTGCAGCAGCAATGTATCGTATTTTACATTAAGAGATTTTAGTATTTCGTTGTATTTATCAACAGCATTTTCTGCTCTTATTATTTCATCATACAATTCCATTTTCAACAACTGCAAATCTTCCTTAGATGGCATGTGGCTTATATCTTCTTTGGTTGCCATTTGACTTAAATCTTCTTTGGCCGCCATATGGCTTAAATCTTCTTTAGTTGCCATTTGACTTAAATCTTCTTTAGTTGCCATTTGACTTAAATCTTCTTTAGCCACCATATGGCTTAAATCTTCTTTGGTAGCCATTTGACTTAAATCTTCTTTAGCCACCATATGGCTTAAATCTTCTTTAGTTGCCATTTGACTTAAATCTTCTTTAGCCGCCATGTGGCTTAAATCTTCTTTAGTCGCCATATTAACCATATTCGCTATAATAAAATCAAGCTTTTGCGAATCTGTCATTGTATCCCCTCTTTCCTGCTCCAATAAATATCCTATAAACAATGTAGCATATTCAGAGTGTAAAGTCTATTTATTTTTCAAGATGAATTGCTGAAAATATTTTATAATCATATATTCTTCCAGGCACCCCAAATCACCATTTACAGCCACTCGCCATCCTTTAGGCATACCGGCGGTGCAGTTCCAAGAAAAGCCGCCTTCATCTCTTTTATAAATATTTCAGCCCGCTCTATCCACTGATTTTCTGCACGATTTCCGAATGCGCCCTGGTCTGCAGTGTTTTCAGCGTAATAACCGTCCCTTCATAAAGCCCGGTCCCCATCGCCAGCCCGATGCAGGCTGACTTTTGCGTCCTCTCTCCAGCCCGATGCTTCCCCAATTACAAGTGCAAGCAGAGCTCTCCGGACAAGGCTTGCGGAATTTAACTCACTCCAATTCTCAAGTACATCCCTCTGCCGTCTCTCCCTGCTTTTAAGCCCTAATTATTCTTTCACCCCCCCTTCCATAATCCCGCCCAGAATATTCTTCTGGAACACCAACACCATAACCATCAGCGGCAGAACCGTTATCATACCCGCGGCCGCCACAACCCCAAACGGAATGGTATGGGTTGTCTGATACAAAGTCAGTCCCACCACCACAGTCCGGTACTGCTCATACTGGTTCAGCACCTGGGACAAGAGGAAACGGTTCCATGCCCCGATAAAAACCAGAATGCTGATGGAAAAAATACTGGCTTTTAAAAGCGGGATAATGATATATACAAACAACTGGAACATATTGGCCCCGTCCAGTTTAGCGCTCTCTTCAAATGAAACCGGTATCCCCTTAAACACGGCTGTCAAAAACCAGATCGTCATCGGCAGATCCAGAACCGACACGATCAGCGCCAGACCGATATGAGTATTCAAAAGCCCCAGCTTGCTGTACATTTTAAAAATGGGACTGATCAGTGTGATCGTAGGAAGCAGCGATATGGTCAGCACAAAGATTAAAAATACCTTTTTAAACCGGATATTCGTCCTGGTCAGCGCATAAGAAGCCATACTTCCCGCCGTTATGCAGATCGCCACAGCGATGGTTGTGATCACAAAACTGTTGAATACATACCTAAGCAGCGGCTGCTGCACAAACGCCGCCACATAATTCTTCACGCTCCAGACCGAAGGCAGAATCCGCGGAGGAATCCGGCTCAGATCCGATTCCGCCATAAATGAAGCCGAAATCATATACAGCATCGGTGAAATCATCACAAATAAAAACGCGGCCACAAACAGCAGATAAACAAATTTCTTCCATCCCGTCATCTTCACGCCCATTTAAACACTTCCCTTCGTCTTTAAACTGTCCACAAAGAACAGGCTGATTCCCACGGATATGACCAGCATGAGCACCGACAAAGTCGCTCCGTATCCCGTGTTGCCATATGTAAAATAAGTGTTGACCGCATACATGGACACCGTCTCCGTTCTCCCTGCCGGCCCGCCGCCCGTCATTGCCACAATCAGGTCATAAACCCTCATGGCAGAAATAATCCGAAACAGCACCGTAACCGACATGGTAGATTTGATCAGAGGCAGGGTAATCTTCCAGTACTGCTGCCATTTGCTGGCTCCGTCGATCTGGGCCGCCTCATAGTAATCTTTGGATATGGTCAAAAGTCCCGAAAGAAGCAGCAGCGACATATAGGGCGTATTCTTCCAGATATCCGCAATGAGAATAGAAAGTCTGGAAAGCCATTCATTGCCCAGCCAGTTGAGGGGCGCATCGATCAGATTCATCACCTGCATCACGAAATTTACCAGCCCGTTCTGTGAGAAAAACTGGGTCCAGACAATACCCGATACAACCGTGGGAATCGCCCATGGAATCAGGATTGCAGTTCTAATCAGCCCCTGTCCCGGTATCTTCCGGTTCATCACCAGCGCCAGGCACATGCCGATGATCAGTTCAATAAAAACCGATACTCCGGTAAATGCCAGGGTCCACCACAAGGTATCCCAAAAATGTTCATCCTGAAATGCACGGATATAATTCTTAACCCCCACAAATTTTGCTCCCAAAGCCGCAGTCTGGGTCCTGATCTCGAAAAAGCTCTGATAGATCGTATTTACCGCCGGATAAACAATCATAACAGCGATCAAAACCACACTGGGCAGAAGCAGAAAATATCCAATTCTGGTACTTTTTCGTTCCATGGGCTTCTCCTTTTTCTTTAAAATTACTGGATGACCTGTTTCACCTGCTTCACAATCTTATCCGCACTGTCCGCCGGCGTGCTCATACCCGTGATCACACTATGGATTTCCAGCTGCATAATGCCCGAAATCTCCGCATAATACGGCGACTGGGGTCTTGGCCTGGAATGGTCAAGGGCCTTCAAATACTGAGGCATCTCCGCCTTTTTCGCCAGGATCTCCGGATCTTCAAAAACCTTTTTAAGGGTCGGCTTAATATCCACCAGGTCAAAAGCGGTCATCTGGCTTTCATAATTGGCTCTGAACCTGGCGAATTCAACCGCTTCCGCCTGGTGCTTTGAAAAACTGGATACCATAACTCCCCAGCCCCCCAGACATCCGTCTCCCGGCAGAGGCGCAAGCATCATATTGCCCGCGACTTTGGAAGTTTCCGCATCGTTAAACGGTCCATATCCGCTGAGCCAGTCTCTCGCAAACACCGCATTTCCCGCGCAGACCACATCTCTCGCTTCCTTTGTTCCAAATGTCTCGATTCCCGGCGCAGTCAGCCCGTCATCCATCATTTTTTTCATATCTGCCAGCGTCTCTTCCAAGAGAGCCTGGTCAATGGCGCTGGTTCCGTCGTCATTTATAACGCGTCCGCCCTTTTCCCAATACATCTCCAGCATGGAACCTGTCAGACTTTCGGCCTGTTTCCAGTAGGAAACGAATCCTTTCAAATCAGGGTTCCCCTCTTTTTCAACAATCTCTGCGGCAGTCTCTTTCAGCTCTGCCCATGTCTTTGGAACTTCCTTCCCATACTTTTCCAGGAGATCTTTTCTGTAGTATAACCCGCCTGCGTCAGACATAAATGGGAGCCCATAAGTTTTTCCCTGAAGCTGGAAGGCGCTTAATGGGCCTGACAAATATTCCCCCAGTTCCCCCTCTGTCAGATACTCGTCAAATGGAATCACCCATCCCGCGGAGGCGAAGATCGGAGGCCAGACCACATCTCCCGCAAACACATCTATGGACGCATCCCCTGCCTGCAAGACCGTATTGATCGTCTTTAAACGGTCGTTAGAAGAATCCGGCAGTTCCACATAGTTGATCTTAATATCCGGATGAGAGGCTTCAAATGCCGCCACAATCGTAGATTCCACCTTGTTGTCATCCGGCCTGCCATAATAATTGACCGTAACCGGGCTGCCGCTTTTGGAACCTGACTTCTCTTCTGTTTTGGAAACTGCCGGGTCAGCCGTGCCGGAACCGCCTTTTTGCCCGCATCCCGCGGTTAAGGCCACTGATACTAATATAGCTGCCGCCATCCATCTTTTCTTGTTCATTTTCTTCTCCTATTCTGCCGCTTTTCGCGGCCCGGTCATCTGTTTATGCGTTTCTCTTCTCTATGTAATTCCTCAACAGCAGCGGCCAGTCTGTCTGAATGATGTCATACCCCTTATCCAAAAGCCAGCCCCAGGCTTCATCCATATCGGACAAAATAGCGCTGTTATCGTCATGTCCCGCTGTCAGTTTTATCGTATCATTTAACGTAATGGCATTAACCCAAAGCTTTTTCTGCTGCCTGTGCATCTCCCCAATAAATTTTTCCGATGTAAAAATGCTGTCCTCCGTTTCAAAGATCACTTCCGCCCCATAAAGATTCACCCCATACTGCTTCACAAAGTCCAATTTCGCCGGATCCCTCAAAATCGGCAGATACATGAGCTGCGGCCCTGAAGCTTCCAAAATCTCAAGCTCTTCCTTCTCAGGATGGCTCTTTAAAATGACCTGGTCATTCATCTGATGCCTGTTCAGCACCTGAATGATATCCTTCCAGTAAAACCAGCTCCTGTCAATGTTAATCAGACATTGACGGCCCTTAAAATGTTCCAGCACATCGTCCAGGGCATTAACAGGTTCTAAAACCCGTTCCTGCATTCCGTTAATAAATCTGAGTTCCTTCACCTGATTTGTAGTCATGGTTCTGATATCCTGACTGGTCCCTACCAGACCCGGTTCCTGTCCGTTATGAAACGTAAAAAAATCCCCATCCCTTGTCTGGATCACATCCACTTCCAGAATATCGGCTCCATGCAGCAGCGCATTCTCGTAAGCCCCTATGGTATTCTGTATGATGTTAGCGCCTGATGTTCCACGGTGAGCTGCTATCAACACTTCTTTCTTCATATAAATCCCTCCATACCGGAGCATTTTATGCACAGGCACGCGCTGAAAATTTCAAATTCCCAGCTGCGAATCAAATTTGTGGCTCCGGCACAAATTTGGGCGAATCAATAATCTATGAGAGACTATTTTTTACACCAATCCCGTTTTTATTCTTTATATTGCATAGTATAATCCATAAATTGGAACGTGTCAATATTATTTCAGAATAATATAAAAATTAATCCCATTTCTTTTCCGGATATTGCTGGTATTCAGCATATAATCGCTTATTTTCGCAATTGGTACGTTCTATTATATGGTATTCAAAAATCCTTTTTTCGTATCTTATTAATTTTTATAGCAATGTAAAAATACATCCCAGAGAAAAAAGTTATATCCCAGGCTGCATTTTGAAAATACCAGGGCGTGTTTGAACATTGCTTTCTGTCACACTCCTGAACGCCTGCAAACAGCCTTCCTCTATAAAATAAAAACAGGCTGTCTTCAAATAGAAAACAGCCCGAATTGGTCCTTTTTTAAGGCAGATCTATATACCGCCGGAATATCACTTCATATACTTCTCAATCATCTTTTCCTTAAATTCCTCATCTGTCTCCAGACGGTCAAGTTCCTCCTGTCCAATGCCATCCTTCAGCATCGATTTGATCAGACGCAGCATCATCTGTAATCCCTCGGCCCTTCCTTCTTCCCGCCCCTTATTAATAAAAGCATTCCTGATCGTTGTCTCATCCGATAATCTCATCTCTTCTTTCAGGTATCTGTACCGCAGTTCCTGATCTGAATTGATCTTCCCCATCTCTTCTACCGCTGCTTTCATATATTCATTCTTCTCAGCCATCTCTCTCAACACCTTCCAATCTTTCGCCGATATCAGCTTTGCCCACTTATAAACCTCTTCTTCGTTCTCCTCTTTGGAGGTCCGATCCAGTTGATTTAAGTATAACATGCGCAAACTCAGCTTGTCACTATATATGACGTGCGTTTTCTCATCCATTAGCCGGATAACCGAGTAATAATGATCTGCATGAGGCAGGTCAAACCCTAAAATACCTATATGGATACACTCCTCCAGTTTGGAATAATCCTCCCCTTTTGAAAAATCATCAATATACATCTTGCTCAAATAGAA
>NZ_WQPN01000113.1:49671-57401 GCF_018785315.1 Clostridium sp. MCC353
CTCAATATTAATCTTACGTTTATTGTTCAAATGAACCCTGACATCCAGAATCCCCTCCCGGTCTTCCTCATATTCTCCATGTAAATAAGTATCCGGGAATTCCAACTCCTCAATATCCCCGGCCGGCATATCTAAAAGCGCGCTCAACAGCCCCGTAAGCGCCGTCTTATTGCGAAAAGTCTTTTTAAAAGCAAAATCATTGGTAAGACAAATGTTAAGCTCTTTTTCACTTTCTGCCAGCTCATGGATGATCCGTTCTTTTTCCTTCCTGTCCATTAAATTTGCAGTCAAAAATACCCTGTCTTTTCCTTCTTCCATATGCAGTTTCTCCTTGTGTTATTTTATAAAAATGGGATCGCTGGCAGAACTGCCAGAATTGTTCAGGAGCAGAAGCTCCTGAGATAAGTTCTTTTACTTTATCATAGGAATAAATTTAAATCAAGAGATATTTCTATCAGAATACAGCTATTTTCTGTAATTCCTTCCCTATATAGGGCGAGCTCTATTGTGGTATAAAAACAGGCTGTTTTCAAATGGAAAACAGCCCAAACCGGTCTTTTTCAATAGTTCTACACACTTCCATAATATCATTTAATATATTTTTCAATCATCTCATTTTTAAATCTATCATCTGTTTCCAGACGGTCAAGCTCTTCCTGACCCAAACCGCTCTTCAACATCAATTTAATCAACTGCAGCATAAACTGCTCCCCTTCTTCCCGCCCCTTATTAGTATAAGCATTCCTGATCGTTGTCTCATCCGATAATCTCATCTCTTCTTTCAGATATCTGTACCGAAGTTCCCGGTCCGAATTGATCTTCTCCATCTCATCTACAGCAACCTTCATATACTCATTCTTCTCAGACATCTCTCTCAACACCTTCCAATCCTTAGCCGATATCAGCTTTGCCCACTTATAAACCTCTTCTTCGGCCTCCTCTTTGGAGGTCAGATCCAGTTGATTTAAGTATAACATGCGCAAACTCAGCTTGTCACTATATATGACGTGCGTTTTCTCATCCATCAGCCGGATGACCGAGTAATAATGATCCGTATGTGACAGGTCAAACCCTAAAATCCCTATATGGATACACTCCTCCAGTTTGGAATAATCCTCCCCTTTTGAAAAATCATCAATATACATCTTGCTCAAATAGAACAGGGAGCGTTCTTCCCAAAACAGGTATTCCAATACCTGTATTTCAATATTTATCTTACGTTCATTGTTCAAATGAACCCTGACATCCAGAATTCCTTCCCGGTCTTCCTCATATTCTCCATGTAAATAAGTATCCGGGAATTCCAATTCCTCAATATCCCCCGCCGGCATATCTAAAAGCGCACTCAACAGCCCCGTAAGCGCCGTCTTATTGCGAAAGGTCTTTTTAAAAGCAAAATCATTGGTAAGACAAATGTTAAGCTCTTTTTCACTTTCTGCCAGCTCACGGATGATCCGTTCTTTTTCCTTCCTGTCCATTAAATTTGCAGTCAAAAATACCCTGTCTTTTCCTTCTTCCATATGCAGTTTCTCCTTGTGTTATTTTATAAAAATGGGATCGCTGGCAGAACTGCCAGAATTGTTCAGGAGCGGAAACTCCTGAGATAAGTTCTTTTACTCTATCATGGAAATAGATTAAAATCAAGAAATATTCCCTTCAAAATTTACACAGAATTTAATTTAATTACATGTAACAGATGAGCCGTCTGAACTGTTACAATTACCTGCATCCAGCCCATTGATCTCGCCTGCGACGAAGGGCTGGATACCTATAGCCCCTATGTTTTCGTGCCGCCTGCGCAAAAAGCAGAAAAGAGGGCGCGCCCAATCATCTGATTTGATGATTGGGCAGCACCCTTATCTGCAGAACCTTGATCTGTTTTTTAACAATATAGCCTGTTTCATTTACCGCCAAATTCCTGCCGGCACCGCTGTTGTGCAGCTTCCAGCGCTTCCTCAGGGCTCATAATTCCGGATACCACAGCCCGGACCGCATTGCCCAAAATATCTTCAAATACAAATTCATTGAATCCCTGTACCGGATGACCGCCCGGATCATTTTCCGCCTTTAAATGTTCAAAATCCCTTCTCCAGCCGACCGCAAATGATTTCTCCATATCCTCCAGCCACGGATAAAGTTCCAACACATCCAGATTTTCTTTGATCTTTTTATGATTGATATAGCCGCCCAGATAGGTGATCATCGCGGCTGTCTTCTCATCATAAATCCATTTTAAAAACTCCCTGCATGCTTCCCGCTTTTTCGAGTGCCTGGAAATGCCCAAAACTCCGCCTCCCAGCATGGGGCACTCTCCCGGGACGGGGGCAAAACCGATCTTTCCCAGCGCTTCTGATTCTTTGCTGTGCAGCATGATCGAAGCATAATTGGCAAAAACGATGTTCATCGCCACCCGGCCGCAAGAAAAGTCCTCCATCGCTTTGCGCCACCAGGAATTGGTCTCCCGGTCCGTATACTCGAACGCGTCCCGGTAGGAAAGCAGGGTCCTTTTCACCGGCTCCGTATTCAGGCTGATTTTCCCGGTTTTATCAAAAATATGGCCGCCGGCCGCCCTCAATCTGGGAAGATAATCGCAGGCCGCCACCACCGAACTTCCAAATACCAGCGAAGTTCCATAAGAGACCGGAGAATTTTTATGATATCTTCTCGTAAAAAACCTTGCAATCTGGTCATATTCTTCAAATGTCACCGGCACCTCAAGCTGTCTGCGGTAAACCTCATAAAATTCCCGGCGTATCCTGGCGTCCTGAAACAGGTCTTTTCTGTAATATAGCATCTGGACGCTGGGATCAAATGGCAGCGTCAGATAATTAGCGCCCACTTTATAATAATCATCGCTGAGATTTTCGGAGAAATTTTCCCGTATCTTCTGAAGCCAGGATTCATTTACCGGAAGCGGCAGGAACAGCTTCTCTCCCAGTTCCGACATCCAAGCCATATCCAGCCTGATCAAATCATATGGTGAAAATTGGACACAGGATTTGACCATGCGGTACAGCTCGTCATAGCCTGCCTCCATCAGCTTTACCCGGATTCCCGTTTTCCGCGTGAACTGGGGTATCAGTTGGTTTAATGCCCGGCAGGTAGGGCCGGACAGCATCAAAATTTTAAGCTCCTCCGGGTTTTCCGATGCAGCGACAGGGCATTGATGGAACCCGTCATTTTTCAGATCCGGAATTTTGCTGGGAACCGGTTCTTCCAGCTCCAGTTTCTCTATGTATTTTCCGATCATTTTACCGCAGAGCCTGTAATTCAGTTCATATTTTACCACGCCCTCATCTGCGCCCACTTCTTTGGAGGACAACGCATAAACAGGCGGCAGGCCGTCCTTCTGCCGGTACTCCAGAACCGCCTTCAGGTATGCCGAGTTTTCCGGGTCCGATGTGATCACAGCGTCAAATTCATCCCGATCCGTCAAAAGTTCAAATGCCGTCTGCCCCCGGGTGATATCATCAGAGGAAAAAATGCGGCAGTTACAGCCCTTTTCCAAAAAAACGGCTTCGATTCCTTTAACAAACAGGCCATAATTGGAATATTTCGTATTGCCCGTAAATACGGCCGCATTCCTGTGTCCGTCCGAAATGCACCGGCCGGCCATCTCTTTTCCGGCCAGTTCATAATCAAATCCACAGAAAACGGCTTCCCGCGGAAGGCTTTCCGGCTTCCGCTCCACCAGAATCAAACTGCTGTCCCCCCGGAGCATATTCACATCCTTCAAAAAGGAGCTGACCATGACAATGGCAATGGGATTGGTCGTTTCAATCTTTTGGAGCACTTTTTCTTCATAGTAGTTCAGATCATTGCTGTAATACAGATCCACTTCAAATTCATGTTCTCTCAGCTCCTGTTCAATTCCCAGAAACAAATCCCTGTATTTTTTCAATTCCAACTGAGGGACCACCACTCCAACACGCTTAGAACTGCCTTTCCTGAGCTGCCTGGCCTGGGCGTTAATCGTGTACCCCAACTGCTTTGCCGCATTTTCAACCAATGTTATCTTTTCGACGCTGACATTTCCCCTGCCGTTCAAAACATTGGAAACCGTTCCATGTGAAACGCCGGCCAGCGCCGCAATATCTTTTATCGTTGCCATTTTTCCCCTCCTTTTATGCTATTGTATCCCAAAAATTGTATCGTTTCAATAGGTTGGGGAGGGAAATCTTTATTTATTTGAAGAAGTTACGCAGGAAAGCGGGACGAGGGGGCGGACTGGATGTTTGGATGGGGACGGGAAGGGGATTTGCCCTTCCTCCTGAAGAAATGCGGATCAGTCAGACCATCCGCAGCCTGTTAAAAGAAGCCAACATCACGCCCCAGGTTATGAAGAATTATCAGAGCATGAAAAGTATACTGCTGATGGTACAAAATGGGCTTTGCTGCACAATTGGAAAGCAGCCCCGGCCTGGAGAGGATACCGGCCGTTTTTTCTGGATTGACGGGTGTAAAAGTACTTATAATCTGGCTCTGGTGTATCTGGCGGATACGGGATATGGGAAGGAAATTGGGGCGATTGAAAGAAGGTTGAAGGATTATTTTGCATCAAGCGTGTTAAAGTAAAGCGTGAATGGATTTTCGAAAATGCCTTCACCCTTTACATTAAATGGCTAAGGCATTTTCGAAAATCCCTTCACACCCATTCTCACGCCTATTCTAACGGCACTCTTTTAACACATCAAACACACGTCGAATATTGTCGATTTCATAATCTCTCTGCAGATTATGCACAATAGAAAATACAAATCCTCCATCTTTTCCAAATACCTTTATATGCTCCCGCATTTCTCTTTCCACATCATCCGGCTTGCCCTGGGCCATGGTTGTCTGGCCGTCTACACCGGCTCCCCAGAAGGTTATTTTACCGCCATAGTGCTGTTTTAAAAACTCCGGTTCCATGCCCTTTGCGGATGTCTGAACCGGATTGAGGCAGTCAATTCCGCAGTCTATCATATCATCTAAAAAATTAACCAATGATCCGCAGCTATGGTATAGGGTTTTCCAGTTGGTGTTCTCATGCACCCAGCCGTTAATCCGCTTGAAATACGGTACATACAAATCCCTGAACATGGTTCTGGACATGATCTCGCTGCTTTGGGTTCCAAAATCCGTACCGCACAAAAATACTGCCTGAGCCTTATTGCCCACCGCCTGGTGGAGCAGTTTCAGGTTTCGTATACACAGTTTGGTCCACTCTTCATAAACATCTTCAATATATTCGGGAAATAAACTGTGGGCCATTAAAAATTCGGCAAAATCCCTGATTCCGGGCGTTACTTTCGCATATCCGCCATTTAACATGGTCTGGGCCCCCAAATTGCCGTATTCCGCGTTCAACACAATTCCGCAGTCTGTATTTTCATGATAATAATCCGCCTGTCTGCGGTAGAAATCCAGAGTTTCATCGTCTATGGCCATCACTTCCAACTGTTCTCTGTAGTCTTCCAGGGCGTTTAAATTATCCTCATCGTATTCATCCTGACGGGTCAAATAATCAAAATACAGCCCGCCCTCCATCGGCATACATCCGCTGGGCCTTGCGTCAGGATCTCCCTTTGGATGCATATAGAGGTTGTTATTTCTCTGTGTAATGCAGGCTTTTTCTCCAATCAGAGCCGGAACGCCGTCCGGTGTGGTCCAGCTCTTCCATCGGTTATTGCGGTATCCAAAAACAGTCATGTCGCTCCAAATGCCCAGCACATCCAGTCCGAACATCTGCGCATCCTTTTCATCAACCAGCCCCAGCATCTGATATGTATCATAAATCTTTACCGGCTCATCTCTCCCGTATAAACGCCTTAATTGATAAAGCAATGACGCATTGATCCCGGTCGCTTTAGTCGCGCCTAAATCAAAGGCAATTCTGCCACAGTCCCTATGGTTAATCGCGGCCTCCAGCTTTTCTCTTCCCTTCATTTCCTTCTCCCTTCACTTTCATTGTATATAACGTTGTATATTATTAAGGTATAGTATAATCATGGATATGTCAACTATATTATTATATATTTTTCTATCATTTATATTACTCCGTGTCAATGCATTCAGTTTACGGCTATATTTTGCTGTTTTTATTTCTCATTGTATATATCTTATATCGTGAAACGGGCTTTCTCTTTGCTGTTTCTTGACAGAACCAATTCCATCCGGTATATTGTAAACAAGATTCGAATTTTAATCATTTAGTCAGGAGCCGCTTCTCAATGAATAAAAACAGTTTGAAACAACAGGCTTATCAAATCGTTAAAAATAAAATATTAAATTGTGAATTTTCTCCGGGAATGCTTCTTACGGAAAATATGCTCTGTGATATGCTGTCTCTTGGCCGCACCCCCGTAAGGGACGCGATCAGCCGGTTGGAGCAGGAGCATTTTGTGAGGATTTTTCCTCCTAAAGGCATATTTGTCGAGGATATCACTTTGACAGATTTAAACGCTCTTTTCGAAGCCAGGTTTATTTTTGAACCCTATCTAATAAATGAATATGGGAAAAATGTGCCGAAGGAAGAGTTAAATGCATATGACAATCACTTCAATGATTCTACTGTTTCAAATGACCCAGAGGAGTTCTGCCGTCTTCTGTCCTCTTTTCACAGTCTGTTTTATGAGGGTTCCAAAAACCCATATCTGTCTCAATTTTTTGAACAGTACCGGTATCAGGAGCAGCGCCTGCTTTCACTTATCCGGCTATCATCAGGCCAACTGCATACATTTTTAAAGTTTTACCGGGAAATGGCAGGCTTCTGTCTAAAGGGACAGTGGGAACATGCATCCGGCCTCCTGAGAACCGTCCTGACCCTTTACAGGGATACCTTTTTTGAACCCGCTCTGTCCTGTTTAAAACCAAGCCGGTCCCCGGTCAAAAAAAATGTCCATAATTACGGAAAAAACAACCTGAAACAACAAGCTTATCAAATCATCAGGCGGAAAATCATCAATTGCGAATATCTTCCCGGGTCATTATTAAATGGAAATATATTACTGGAAGCTGTTCCCGGCAGCCAGACCCCCATCCGTGATGCGGTGAGCCGCCTGGAACAGGAAAAACTGGTAACAATCCTTCCTAAAAAGGGAATTTTGGTGGCGCCTTTATCGGTCAGCGACTTAAAGCCGGTTTACGAAACCCGACTTCTTTTGGAACCTTATGTGGTTCTGCACTATGGCAATAAGCTATCTGAAGATTTCTATATGGACATGTATAAGAACTTCTCAACTGCGGAATCCCCGCAGCCGGATGGATCTCATTATACAATTGATGATGAATTTCATTTACATTTAATTGCGGCTGCCGATAATCCCTATATCAGCCAGGTATACGAACAGATTCACGCCCAAACTCACCGGGCCAGGGTTTTGTGCGGAAATACTTCCGAAAACAGGGTTAGGGATTCAATGAAAGAACATCTCGATATCATTTTTCCCTGTCTGAAGAAGGACTGGACGACAGCGTCCGGCCGGATGACGGATCACTTGACACGATCCAGAGGCTCTGTTCTTCAGAATCTTTCACAGAGGATTTTTTTATAGAAATGAATCTTTTTTGATGCCTTGGCTGAAGTTAAGCCTGTACGCGCTACAAATAAAAAGATTGGAAGAGGAGTAGAAAGAACATAGAAGTAAATGACTTGGGAATTAACAGTAAAACGTGAAGGCTTTTTTGAAAATGCCTTCAGGGTTGATGTTAAATGGTGTGGGGATTTACATTAAAGGGTGAAGGCATTT
>NZ_WQPN01000114.1 GCF_018785315.1 Clostridium sp. MCC353
CCGGACTTCTTTTCAAAGGAATGCCGTTTGATTTCTTTTGCAACGGTTGTGCGGTCCTTTCCAATAAGCGTTCCGATTGCCCCAAAGGACTTATGTTCCTTTAATCCCTGAGCGATCATAAGGCGTTCCTCATATGTTAAAAATTTAGACATGATTAAGCTCCTTCCCTGCCACCGACAGAGATAAGGATAGCATAAAAAGAAGACCAGACACGATAGGCTGATCTTCAAAAACTCTGTTTGTAAAGGAAAATCCATACCTGTTGCTTTTCCCTAATAAATAAAACGTTTACTCTATAACTGAAATCACAGGTATGGAATTTCAGTTTACAACTGACGTCTTAATAATTTCTTCAAAACTCCTCCAAATCTGATATAATATCATTAAAAATTAACATAAGGGGTATTCAATATGAGAGAAATAGAATTTAAAATGGAACGCCAAGGACTTGTAAATATAGGTGACACCGTAGAAATCATCGAACGAGAAGGAACAAATTACAGCTACATTATAGAACCCGCCGTAGCCATGTCCGGCTGCTTCCCCAACCGAGAACGCCTCAAGTCCAGATCCGGCATAGTAAAAGATATCAAAGAAAATTCACGAGGATTTTATGTGATCGTTGAATTTGATGAATAAGTAATACAAAATTGGGATTTAATTGAGGAAGTTACGCAGGAAAGCGGGACGAGGGGACGGGCTGGATGTTTGGATGGGGGCGGGCCCAGGGGAATTCTTCGGGGATGAAAACCAGCTTCCAACCGTAAGTGAAACTAAGGCTCCAGGGATAGAAAAAGACGGTCCGATGCCCATTC
>NZ_WQPN01000115.1 GCF_018785315.1 Clostridium sp. MCC353
AAAAAGAAGATAAGCTGCCATGGAGAGTATACCATGACAGCTATTATTTTGCACTACGGTTTGTTTTGTATCGCTTACAAGTCATTTTCAGAAATGGCCTCAGGCTTTACTTTAAGGGGCCAAGTCATTTTCAAAAATGGCCTCCCCCTTTACTTTAAAGGCCCAAGTCATTTTCGAAAATGCCATCCCTCTTTACTTTAAAACATAGACGCCGCCAAAGAAGAATATAATGACCAGAGCAGTTTTGAAGAACGGCCTTGTAGCCATTCATACGGCTGCAGATTTCCGGAAAATAAGCGTGCAGGAGTGGAATAAGCGGATGGAATATGGTATATTGAAACAATCAGCGGTTACAATTTATGAAAACGCCAATACCTGGAAGGAATCAGGCGGTGAGAGGGTATCTTCCATTGCAGATGAGGGGCTGTATGGCATGGCGGTTCGGATTATGGGGGAAGAGGTGAATGGGTATCTGCCTGTGGAAACCCATTATGGTTACAGAGGGTATGTGGAGCGTCTTGCTGTTTTACCGGTTTCTTTGCAGGAACTGAAAGACTGGGACAGGGATTGTATCAGAGCAGTCGACGCCTCCTGTGCGGATGTGCTGTCTGTTCCAAAGGTCAGAGGAATCAGGCTGGCTTCTCTTCTGAGGGGGAGTTTGATTGAAATGCTTCCGGAACGTGAGAATGACGGTTGGTCGGCGGTCCGGCTTGTGGATGGGGCAAGAGGATATATAAGAACCCAGTTTTTAATGGAAAAGAAGTTTAAACAGAGTTTTTTGTGGGAAGGGATTCTGCCGCAGGTTCATATCGGAGACGAAGCGGAATTTCGCAGAAATCTGGTGAGGACAGCGGTTAAATATATGGGCGTCCAGTACCGGTTTGGAGGAAAGAGCAGTATGGGGCTTGATTGTTCCGGACTGACGTCCATGACATATATGCTCAATGGGATTTTGATTTACCGGGATGCTGTGATAAAGGAGGGGTATCCGGTAAAGGAGATTCCATTTGTGAAACGGCGTCCGGGTGATCTTTTGTATTTTCCGGGCCATATCGCCATGTATATGGGGAATGGGCGCTATATCCACTCTACGGGGAGAGCGGGAAGCGGCGGTGTGGTGGTTAACAGTTTGAATCCGGAAGACTTGGATTACCGGGAAGATTTGGCGGCCGGCCTTTTGGGGGCCGGAAGTATTTTTTGAGACAGGATAAAAGGGATGGAAAGAAACAGAATAAGAAGAGGAGGAATGAAAAAATGAAAGTATTTGATATGCACTGCGATACCCTGATGGCCCTAAATGATGGGAGAAAGGCCGGGGCACCCGTGAGTTTTGAGAAAAATAATTTACATATTGATTTGAATAAATTGAAAAAGGGCGATTATCTGCTTCAATGTATGGCTGCATTTGTCCATCTGGGACGGGATAAGAATCCGCTGGAAACGGCCATGGAGGAATTTGACGTATTTTACCAGATCATGGACCGTTACAGCGATTCCATAGCCCAGGTAAAATGTTTTGAAGATTTGGAACGGAACCGGAAGGACGGAAAGATATCAGCCATGCTGACTGTGGAAGAGGGGGGAACCTGTCTTGGGAATCCGGCGGTGCTCCGCATGTTTTACCGGCTGGGTGTGAGGATGATGACCCTTACCTGGAATTTTGAAAATGAGCTGGCTTATCCAAACAGGATGCCCCACAGCAAAGATGATAATTTCCCGGCTTCGCCCGATTCAGAGCATGGTTTGAAGGAGCGGGGAATTGAATTTGTAAAGGAAATGGAACGGCTCCATATGGTTGTTGACGTGTCCCATCTCTCCGACGCCGGTTTCTGGGATGTGGCGAAATACAGCACGCGTCCCTTCATAGCCAGCCATTCCAACGCCAGGGCCATGTGCGGCCATGTGCGGAACCTCACGGATGATATGCTGAAAACCATGGGTGAGAAGGGATGTCTGCTGGGCATCAATTACTGCGCCGCATTTTTGGATCAGCAGGAAAATGAAGCGAACTGCCGCAGTACGGTGGCCCGCATGGCGGATCACATCCGTTATATCCAAAACCTGGCAGGGATCGATATCATCGGCCTGGGATCGGATTTTGACGGAATAGGAAATGAGCTGGAAATGAAAGATGCCTCCTGCCTTCCGATGCTGGAAGCGGAGCTTAGGAAACGCGGGTTCCATGAATCGGAGATTGAAAAGATATTTTATAAGAATGCCGTAAGGGTATTTAAGGAACTTTTATAAGGCGAAGGCGTGTTTGAAAATTCATTTCCGCCATCTGCACGGCCCATTTTGCGGTAGATTTGTTACGAATTCAGGTTGCATAGCCCGCTGTGCGCCCCTGGTCCGGATCAAATCTTCTGCAAACTGTGACCTGCTTCTGACGGAAAGCAGTTTTCAGGCACACTCTAAAACGCAGAACGGGGATGAAATATGGATGCGAGACTGACTTTAGAAAAAAGAATTGCGGCGGAGACGGCCGGCTATGACGGAAAAATGGCGGTCTACGCCGATGATCTGCGGGGAAATGTGATCGCCATTAACCCGGATGAGAAATACGAAACTGCCAGTACGGTAAAAACCTATATTCTGGCCTGCCTGTTTGACCAGGTGGAATCCGGGAAAGCCTGCCTGGAAGACCTGCTCACCTTGAAACCGGAACATTTGGTTGAAGGCAGCGGGGTTCTCTGCTCTTTGGAGCCGGGGCTTAAACTGCGGGTGAAGGATGTGGCTGTGCTGATGATCATAGTCAGCGATAATGTGGCCACCAATATGATGATCGAATATCTGGGAAAGGATACGGTCAACCAATGCATCCGGAAGCTGGGGTGCATGGATACGGTTTTACATAACGATATCCATTTTGACCGTTACAGACAGCTTGGAACCACAACACCGAGAGATTATGCAGGCATGTTTATCCGCCTTGCAAAAGGGGAATTAATAAGTAAGAAGGCGGATGAAGCCATGTTGTCCATTTTCCGTAAACAGCATTACAACAGTATGCTGACCGGGGAATTCCCGCCGTATTTTCTGGACAGTGAGGATACGGGGGAGGAGGAACTAATCAGCGTGGCGTCTAAAAGCGGAAGTATGGATGCCTGCCGCAATGACGGCGGGATCATCACCACGCCTTACGGCTCCTATGTGCTGGTGATGATGCATAAGGAATTCAGCGATCCCATCTATTATCCGGGGCATCCGGCCACCGTATACGGGGCAAAAGTGAGCAGGATGATTCTGGATCAGTACCTGGCCCTGGAAGGAAGATTTTACCTTTAGGTATTTTGTCGGTTGTTATATTTGAGGATATTCGCTATAATCGAAGGTAACATAATGTAACAAATGAGAAAACGACTGTAAGGGAGTGACGGGATGAAACGGATAATTTTGGATTTGAATCCTTTTAAGACGGAAGACAAGGCATTGGAATATATTTGGCTGGAGATGGACATAGACGGGGGCTTTGAACAGAGCCTGACCGGCCTTTATGACGCGCTGACGGAGCGGAATGAGAATATCTGTGTGGGGATCTTCTGCCCTCCCGGGGATGAGACCGGGGCTTATGAGTATGGTTGGAAGGTGAAGAGAGTATTTCGTGATGCACAGGCGGAAAATGAGCATTTAGGCGTAATTTTTGGAGAGTTGGAAGATAACTACGGAGAATAACGGGCAGAAGGGACGAATGGAGAAGGCGGTATGAAACATTTTCGAAACGCGAAATTGAAAAAGAAACTGATATTATTAGGAATTGTCAGCGTGCTGGGACTTATTTTGATGGGGGCGTCCTCACTGATCACCACGAACCAGATCAGGAAATCCAGTACGGATATGACGCAGGCCTGGCTTCCGTCGGTCATCATTGCGGAGGAATTGAACACGGCCACTTCCGATTACAGAATCAACGAGTATAACCATGTGATCACTCATGATGAGGCCGTAATGGCGGAGCTGGAAAAGGAGATGGCGCTGATCTGCCAGGATATTGAGGACAAGTTCCGCCAATATGAATCCCTGATCACCAATGAGACAGACGAACATCTGATGCGGCAGGCGGAGAGCGACTGGCGCGAATATCTGGAATACAGCAGGCAGATTTTAGAGATCAGCCGGAGAAATGACACGGATGACGCCAGGGAACTCATCATAGGCCAGTCCAGAGATTATTTCAACCAGGTCAGCAGCCTGTTCCTCGACGTGGTGGAATTCAATAAAAATGGCGCGGATGCCGCCAGCGCTTACGCCGATACGCTGTATAACCGTATGATTAAGATCAAAGTGGTTACCATGGGGCTCATCAGCCTTTTGATCATCGTTATGGTGGTCTATATTATCAGGGCTGTGGAAAAGCCGGTGGAAGAGCTGGTAGAGGGCACAAGGCGGCTGGCCAGCGGTGATTTGAGTGTGAGTATTAACTATGAATCGGACGATGAACTGGGAGTGCTGACGGAATCGGTCAATGCGCTGGTGCACCGTCTGCGGTCCATCATTGGCGACCAGAAAAGGATGCTCAGGGAACTGGGCTGTGAGAATTTTGAAGTGAAATCAGAATGTGAACATGCCTACAGCGGCGACTTCGCCCCCATCCTCTATTCTTTGGAGGGGCTGCGCTCAAGGCTGATTCACCTGAAAAAACAGACGCAGGATATTAAGAGAAAGAATGGATAAACAAATGACAGCTAAGTGGATGCTTCAGACAAAAAAGGCAGATTTTAATGCCATCGCGGATAAATACAGGATCAGCCCGGTGACGGCCAGAATTATAAGAAACAGGGATGTCCAGGGAGAGGAACCAGTCAGGCGGTATCTCTATGGAACCCTGGACGATCTGTACGATCCCCATTTGATGAAGGATATGGACCGTGCGGTGGAACTGCTAAAAGAAAAGATCCGGGATCAGAAGAAGATCCGGATTGTGGGAGATTACGATATCGACGGCGTCTGTTCCACCTATCTGCTCTATACGGGGCTGAAACGGGTGAACGCGGTTGTGGATTTCGAAATACCGGACAGAATCAAAGACGGTTATGGAATTAACGAATCCATTATCAGGGATGCGTATGAGTGCGGAATCGACACCATACTCACCTGTGACAACGGTATTTCCGCCATTTCCCAGATTGGACTGGCGAAAGAACTGGGGATGACGGTGATCATCACGGATCATCACGATATCGCTGAAGAAGAGGGGAAAGAACTGATTCCCCAGGCTGATGCGGTGATCAATCCGAAACAGAAGTCGTGTACATATCCATTTTCCGGGATCTGCGGCGGGCTTGTGGCGTATAAGCTGGTGCAGGCGGTATATGAGGCGTTTCAGGTGCCTGTGGAGGAATGGAAGGCCCTTTTGGAGTTTGCGGCCATCGCTACCGTAGGCGACGTGATGAAGCTCCAGGATGAAAACAGGATAATTGTAAAATACGGCCTGATGCAGATACGCAAAACGAAAAGCCTGGGTCTGAGAAAACTGATTGAAAAAAATGACCTGGATCCGGATCACATTTCTTCCTATCACATCGGCTTCGTGATCGGCCCTTGTTTGAATGCTGGAGGACGTCTTCAGACGGCAAAACTGGCCCTGTCCCTGCTTTTGTGCCAGGATGAAGAGGAAGCCGGACGCATGGCCCAGGAGCTGAAACAGTTAAATGACCTGCGAAAGGATATGACCCAGAAAGGGCTGGAAGAAGCAGTAGTATTGGTAGACCAGCATTATTCAGGCGATAAAGTGCTGGTAGTATATCTGCCCCAATGCCATGAATCCCTGGCCGGGATCATTGCGGGGCGGCTCAGGGAACGGTATCATAAGCCATCGTTTGTACTGACGAAAGGGGAAGAATCTGTAAAAGGATCAGGCCGTTCCATTGAAGCTTACCACATGTTTGAAGCTCTGTTGGAGGTAAAGGATGTTCTGCTGAAATTCGGGGGACACCCCATGGCGGCAGGGCTTTCGCTGGAGGAAGATAAGGTGGATGAATTCCGCCGCCGTCTGAATGAAAATGCGGCCCTCACGGATGAGGACTTCGTGGAAAAGATATGGATTGACGTGCCTATGCCATTGGATTATGTCAGCGAACCGTTCATTAAGGAGCTGGAAGTGTTGGAACCTTTCGGCCAGGGGAATGAAAAGCCCCAGTTTGCCCAGAAGGATTTACATATCCGAAGTGTCCGGGTTTTGGGCAGGAACCGGAATGCGGTGAAGCTCTGCCTCGTAACGGATCAGGGAACTGTGATGGATGCCATGCTGTTCACAGACGGAGATGAGTTTACGGCCAGACAGGTGGGGCATAGGATGATGGATATTATCTATTATCCGACGGTTAATGAGTATAATGGGAGACGGAGTCTGCAGGTGACGATTAAGGATTATAAACTGCATTAGATTCTTTTTGGGATTTTGGCGGAGGGAACGCGGGGAAGGGAATTCTGGGAGGAATGTGTGTGGATGGGGGATTTTGGTGCGAATTATAAGTGTACATGAAAAACCCGGGGGATTCGCACCTGAAATGTGGAGACGGATGGTGCGGAATGGTGGGAGAAGGTTGACTTTGGGGTAAGGAGTTGTATATATTATATATATAATGGTGGGAGAAGAGTGGGGGGATTTGTGTATAATTGCTGTCACAGCCTGCGAGGGCTGTGTGGGTTGAAATTGATATGGATAGATTATACCATATCAAGAGTGTAAAGGTCACAGCCTGCGAGGGCTGTGTGGGTTGAAATATTTAATGCTCCGCATATACGATCTATTTCTTTGTCACAGCCTGCGAGGGCTGTGTGGATTGAAATATGTATAATAAGTTTTATCATTCTTGGCCTGTTAATATCACAGCCTGTGAGGGTTGTTTAAGTTGAAATGCAGATCGGCCATATACAGACAAAAAATGGTAGGATTCACAGCCTGCGAGGGAGAAATGTATTGTAATTGTAATATGTATTTGATGTAGATTATGATGACAAGATTTGATAAATAACGACATATTTCTAATATTACAGTGAACATTCGTATTTCACCAGAAAATATAAATAAAAAGGCTTGTTAAGAACAATAGTGCTCGAATCCTACATTAGTGATTGATATTTGTCCGTAATAAAAAATATATATTATGGAACTCAATGTAGTAAAAGAACGTATCAAAATCCATTTCAGCCATCTGCGCGTCCCACTTTGCAGCATGTTTACCTCGAATTCAAGTTACATAGCCTGCTATTTCTTCTCATTCGGGACAAATCCCACATAGACTTTGATGTATATCTGACGAAAAGCAATTTTCAAACACATTTTAGTGTTCCATTTACAGTTGAAAGCCAAATCCCTGATATTTTCTGTTCCTTCCTGGCTGTGCTGCTACTGGCTCATGGAAAAAAATTAATAATGAGTATAACTGAATAAGGGCAAAATGTGATAAAAAATATACGAAAAGTATAAAAAATATGACGAAAATTGCGAGTTAATTTGGAAACTTAAAAAGCATAGAGTAAAATATGATAAAATAAAAACGATAAATAAAATAAAAATATACAAAATATATAAAAGGTATTTACAAATGAGACACACCATGTTAATATGATTTTAAGATAAACACGCGTTCATGAGGCAGAGAGATGAAAATAACAAGTGAAGAAATTGCAAAATTAGCGAATGTATCGAGAAGTACGGTATCCAGGGTCATTAATAATTATTCAAATGTGCCGGATGAGACGCGGGAAAAGGTCATGGCGGTAATTGAAGAGTATGGGTATGAGCCGAATTCATTTGCCCGGGTTTTGGCGGGGAAGGCGAAGCAGGAGATTGCTTTGTATATTTCGGATTGTGATGCGGTTAAGAAGAGATGGAAGGGAATTGAATCACCTTACTTCATGCGCCTGATCGCAGAGCTGGTTTCCCAGGGGAAAGAATATGGATATATGATTTCGGTTTTTGTGGTTTCCCAGGTGACGGATTTTGCAAAGATTGAGAACATGTATTTAAACCGTGAGATCTGCGGAGGAATTTTTGTCGGGTTTGAATTTCAGATGGAAGCGGTTAACCAGTTGATAACCGCGGGATTTAATATGGTTGTCATCGATCCCGGATCCAACATGATACAGGCGGATAATGTGAGCGGCATATACAGCCAGAACTTAGAGGCGGGATATATGGCTACCCGCTATCTCATTGAGCAGGGACATAAGAAGATTGCCCATCTCTGCGGGGATGACAGACTTTCCAGCAGAGAGCGTGTGATTGGATATAAAAAGGCCATGACAGAGGCAGGTCTTTCAGAGGAAATTTTGATTGAGGCAGGGGACTTTAACAGTGAAAAAGCCGGAAGGGCGGCTCATAAACTGCTTGAGAATCCTATTACGGCCATCTATGCGGCCAATGACCTTATGGCCATTATTGCTATGAGGGCGGCCAATGACAGGAATAAAAAGGTTCCGCAGGATATTATGATTATGGGCTGCGACTACAATGCTACTTACGAAGATTTAGGATATCATCTGACTACGGTGGAGATATCAGTGCGGGAGATTGCCAGAACAGCAGTTAGGGCGGTTATTGGCATGGAGAAGAAAAAAAGGCTGATCTGCAAAGCCAAGTTTATAAAAGGGGCAACTGCCTGAGCGGCCGACAGACTGAAAGGCTGTGTGGGTTGAAATCGTGATACATAACCACTCACAATACTACAACCGTGTCATAGTCTGCGAGGGCTGTGTGGATTGAAATTGTGTGGCCCGGCCGGATGTCCGGGATAACCAGAACAGCCTGCGGGGGGGTGTCCGAGGCTGTTTGGGCAGAAGCACTTCTGTTTCAGCGCTGACTGAGGTTTAATTTTTACTACGATATAAACGCGCGTTTATTAATAGAACGCCATATATATTTTGAGATTTAAGAAACTGGAGCGTGGGTGGAAACAGTAGGCGTTGCGGGAACGGGAATCGCGGTTAAGATAGCGAAGCTGAGTAAACAAGGGCAGCAGTGGAAAAGAGAGAGCTATATAAACAACGGTTATATAAACAACGGTACGCCATATGTCTGTACTCTCCAATAGATAGATCCAACTCTATCCTCAAAAATCAAAAACTATAATTTCAAAATAAGAAAATAGAATTTCGAAATCAAAAACAATAGCTTCAAAATCAAAAACAATAGCTTCAAAATCAAAAACAATAACTTCAAAATCAAAAACAATAACTACAAAATCAAAACAATAACTACAAAATCAACCATATAACTACAAAATCAACCAATCAACCATACACTTTTCGACAAAATAAACGCGCGTTCACACGCGAAAAGAAGAAAGAAGGAAGGATCTTATGGCACAAATTAAATTTAACGAATCAACCAGAGAATTTCATCTTCAAAACCAGCAAATCAGTTACATCATATGCATATTGGAAAACGGTCAGATCGGACATTTATACTTTGGAAAAAGGCTGACCCACAGGGAATCTTTCCAGCATTTCCTGCAGATGAGAACCCAGAGCCACACGGCTTACGTATACGAGAATGACTTTCTGTTCACCCTGGATACAATCCGGCAGGAATACCCTTCTTACGGCACAACGGATTTTCGGGAGCCTGCTTATCAGATTGAACAGGAGAACGGCAGCAGGATCACCGGATTTGCCTATAAAAGCCACCGGATTTTCGAAGGGAAGAACGGGCTGAAGGGGCTTCCGGCTGCCTATGCGGAGGGAGAACACGATGCGGTTACCCTGGAGATCGTTCTTGAGGACGAGTTGATTGAAACAGAACTGATTCTGTCCTACACCATATATGACAATTATGACGCGGTCTGCCGCAGCTCCCGGTTCGTCAATAAGGGCTGCCAAAAGCTGAAACTCACCAGGGCCATGTCCATGTCGGTGGATTTGTACGACAGTGATTATGAAATGATCCAGTTGGACGGCGCATGGTCCAGGGAACGCCATATTACCCGCCGGAAACTTTCCGGAGGAATCCAGGCGGTTTCCAGCGCGAGAGGGGCCAGCAGCGCGGATCACAATCCATTTCTGGCGCTGTGCAGGCCGGGAACCACGGAAGAGGCGGGAGAGGTTTTGGGATTCTGCCTGATCTACAGCGGCAACTTTCTGGCCCAGGCTGAGGTTGACCGGTATGAGACTGTGCGGGTCAGCCTGGGAATCAATCCATTTGAATTTTATTGGATTATGGGGCCCGGGGAAGAGTTCCAGACCCCGGAGGCGGCGATGGTATATTCCAGCCAGGGACTGAACGGCATGAGCCAGGTTTATCACGACCTGTTTAACCAGCGTTTGGTGAGGGGGATATGGAGAAACCGGGAAAGGCCCATTCTTTTGAACAACTGGGAGGCCACGTATTTTCAGTTTGACGAAGAAAAAATCCTGGAGATAGCAGGAAAGGCGAAGGCTCTCGGAGTTGAACTGCTGGTCCTGGACGACGGATGGTTTGGGAAACGGGATGACGCGGGAAGTTCCCTTGGAGACTGGTACAGCGACAGGGATAAACTTCCCCACGGAGTGGAAGGGCTGTCGGAGAAAATCGAGGCCATGGGCCTGAAATTCGGCCTCTGGTTTGAACCGGAGATGATAAATAAGGCCAGCAGCCTTTACAGGGAACATGAGGAGTGGGTGGTTAAGACGCCGGGACGTCCGGTATCCCACGGAAGAAACCAGTACGTGCTGGATTTTTCCAATCCTGAGGTTGTGGATTATATATACAATGCCATGGAGAAGGTTTTGAGAAACTCGAAAATCTCCTATATAAAATGGGATATGAACCGGAATATTACAGAGGCTTACGGCGGGACGCTTACGGCAAAACGGCAGGGGGAATTTTTCCACCGGTACATTTTAGGGGTTTATGACCTGTATGAGCGGCTGATTACCGCCTTCCCCGAGATTTTGTTTGAATCCTGCGCCAGCGGAGGGGCCAGGTTTGACGCGGGAATGCTGTTTTACGCGCCCCAGGCCTGGGCCAGCGACGATACGGATGCGGCGGAACGGATCAAAATACAGTATGGCACCAGCCTGGCATACCCGGTTGCGTCCATAGGAGCTCATGTTTCAGCGGCGCCCAACCATCAGGTGAAGCGGAATACCAGCCTGGATTTCAGGGCAAACGTGGCATTTTTCGGGGCATTTGGCTATGAACTGGATCCCAATGAAATGACCCCGGAAGAACAGGAGGAAGTGAAGGAACAGATACGGTTCTATAAAAAATACCGCGGACTGATCCAGTTCGGAAGATTTTACCGGCTGAAAGATCCATTTTTAAATCAGGGTGACGCGGCATGGATGGTGGTGTCAGAAGACCGTAAGACGGCGTTGATTGCCTGGTATAAGGTTCTGGCCACACCGAATCCGAAGCTGAAGAAACTGCTGTTAAAGGGGCTGGATCCCGACCGTATGTACCGGTGCAGCCGGGATGGGGAAACCTATTATGGGGATGAACTCATGAACATGGGATTTTTGATGGATTTGGAATTTACGGGATCATCCGTCAGGAAGGCGGAGATTACCAAGAAGAATTCCGGCGTGGATGCAGGGGATTTCACCTCCCATCTGTATGTGCTGGAAAGCTGCGGCTAGCTTGACTGGAATACGAGGAGAAGCGGGGAAGAAGAAAAAGTAAAGGAGAGAGGTATTATGAATGACAGAGCCCAGAGGACCAGGGTACCGTTTTGGAGAAATATAAAGGTAGTTCCCTATCTGTATATTCTTCCGAATATGATATTGTTTTTTACATTTATGATCGTTCCGATTATCATGTCATTTTACTACAGTACAGTAAAATGGAATGGCATGGGGAAGCCGAAATTCATTGACATACAAAATTATCTGTACATATTTCATGACAAGGTATTCATAAAGTCCATATTCAACACCATCTATTATACCGCAGCGACCGTACCGATCCTGATGGTGCTGGCTTTATTCTTTGCCGTACTGCTCAACAGTAAGATACCGCTGAGAGGGATCATACGTTCCTCCATCTACGCGCCCGCAGTTGTGTCCACGGTTGCGGTGGGCACTGTATTCACCTGGATTTTCCAGGACCAGCTGGGGTTGATCAACTACATCATCACTTCCCTGGGAGGGACTGCCATCAAGTGGGCCAATGATCCCCGGTTTGCCATGATCATGCTGATTATGGCCACCGTGTGGCAGAGGACGGGCTATAACATGGTGATTTACCTGGCGGGACTCCAGGGAATTCCAACAGAAATGATGGAGGCGGCCACCATAGACGGGGCCAACACCTGGCAGAAATTCCGGTTTGTCACCCTGCCGCTGCTGAAAAATACCCACATGTTTGTGATGATTACCTGTATGATTAACGCGTTCCGTTCCTTTGACCTGGTCTATACCATGACCCAGGGAGGGCCTTTGAATTCGACGAAAACCATTGTCATGTATGTCTATGAACAGGCATTTGCCAAGAATTATTACGGAAGGGCGGCGGCGGCAGGCATTGTCCTCTTCGTGTTCATGGTAGTGCTCACTGCAATCAGATTTAAGATAGAGAAGGAGGATTAATACATGGGAAGTTCAGAACGTATGGGAATGGACAAAAGAAAGTTTCTTGTCATGAAAATTGCGGTCTTTCTTTTTATGGTGGCGGCGGCGCTGATCGCCCTGTTCCCCTTTTACTGGATGCTGGTAACGGCTGTAAAGCCTGTGGATGAGATATTTGCCTTTCCGCCGAAACTGTGGCCCAGAGAGTTTATCTGGTCTAACTTTGCAACAGCTTTACAGAGAGCTCCATTTGCAGTTTATTTTAAAAACAGTTTTATCGTGACGACTGTTTCAACTACGATTACAGTATCCATCAACCTGCTGGCCGGATTTTCCTTCGCCAAATACAAGTTCAAATATAAGGAAGTTTTGTTTCTTATTGTATTGAGCACGCTGATGATCCCACTTCAGGTGACTATGATTCCAAACTTCATTATCGCCTCCAAGCTGGGAATCCGGAATACTCTGTGGGGCGTTATTATTCCGCCTTGTGCGGAGGCGTTGGGGCTTTTCATGTCCCGGCAGTTCATTTCCGACATACCGGATGAACTTCTGGAAGCCGGAAGGATCGACGGGGCCACGGAATTCACCATATTCAGGAAGATCATTCTTCCCAATGTAAAGCCATTAATCAGCGTGCTGGTGATTTTGACCGTGATGTGGCGCTGGAATGACCTGCAGTGGCCTTTGATCATGCTTTCCAATGACAAACACTATACCGTCCAGCTGGGGCTTTCCAATTTAAATGGGGCCCAGTATGTGAACTGGAATGATATGATGGCAGCTTCCCTGATATCCGTACTTCCCGTGCTGTTCATTTTCCTGATTTTCCAGAAACAGTTCGTGCAGGGCGTTGCATCCAGCGGGATCAAGGGGTGAAATATTTTTTAGGAACACATTAACACAGGTGTGTTAAAACATATAGAAGGAGGAGTATTTTATGTGTAAAAAAATTTTTAAACGGGCGATGGCAATGGTATTGGCAGCAGGAATGATGAGCGGCATGACGGCATGCGGCGGCAAGGAAGCGGCGCAGCCTGCCACAACAGCGGCAGGAGCCACAACGGCGGCCCAAGCTGCATCAAAGGCAGAGGAGACATTGGCTGAAAATGCGGGGGCAGAGGCGGACAGCCTGGCAGCGGAAGAAGGGGCGGAGATCGAAGTCGCTTACTGGGAAGGCTCCACTTCCGATAAGAATGCCTGGGATGAACTGCTTGACAATCTGGAAAAAGACCACCCGGAAATCAAGATTATCCGCCAGACTTATCCGTCTTCTGATTTCAGAGATATGCTGGATACAAGAATTGCGGGAAATGACTGGCCAGATGTGATAAGATATACGTATCAGAGGCTTGGCAAGTTTAAAAAGGCGGAGGTTATGCTTGATCTGACCCCTTATATATCACAGGAGAGCTTAGACGATGTGAACCCGGCATTCCTTTCCGCATGTACCTATGAAGGCAAGCTGGTGGGCATGCCTCACCACGCCGACACCATGGCCATTTTCTATAACAAGAGAATGTTTGAAGAGGCGGGAATCCGCATTCCTACCGGCGTTGAAGACGGTTATTCCTGGGAAGAACTGATGGAAATTTCAAGGACATTGAAGGAAAAATATAACCTGCCTTACGCATTCGGCGGTATCTGGGAGAACACCAGCGGCTACCGGTATCTGCCGTTCATCTACATGAATAACGGCGCCATTTTAAATGAGGCCCAGGATGCGGTTACCATGGAATCACCGGAAGTTTTGGAAGCCATCAAGTTTTATGAGGATTTGAGGAAAGAGGATTTAGTGGCAAACACCGCATTTACAGGAGCAACTGCGACCAACTCCCTGTTTGTGGCGGAACAGACTGCATTTTCATTCTCAGGAAGCTGGCACTGCGCTTACATGCAGGAAAACATGGGTGACAAATGGGGCGTGACCTACATGCCGGTACGAAACGGAAAAACCGGTTCCGATATGGGCGGAAATGCCGTGTTCGCATATGCGGAAACCAAATATCCAAAGGCAGCGGCCATTGTGGTTGATTATATCACCAATGCGGAAAATATGAAGAAATTCTGTGAAACAGGCGCATTCATCCCTGTGAGAACCAGCCTTTTGGAGGGCGGAGTGGAATACAATGACTTTGCAGATGAGATGAAAATTTTCAATGAAATCGTGGCTACCATTGATCCCAAGATGGCGGCGGACGAGACGTCCGTTCCATTCCAGCAGTTGAACGAAATCTTCAATGAGGAAATGGACCCGCTGGCAGTTAACAATTCCGCCACGGCAGAAGAAGTGGCCGCAGCCTGCCAGGAGCGCATGACAGGAATCTTAAATGAAAATTAAAACCAACAGTTGATAGAGATGAGGGGGTATAGACGTGGCTGTAAAAATTGCATTTTTAGGAGCGGGAAGCTCTGTATTTGTCAGGAATGTGCTGGGGGACTGTATGCTCCACCCGGAGCTGGAGGATCTGGTGTTTGCGCTGTATGATATCGATGCCCAGAGGCTGGAAGACAGCTATCTGATGCTGAATGCGATCCGGCGCCATTACGGAAAAAATGTAACGATTGAAAAGTATGTGAAGGAAGAGAACCTTCCCAAGGCGCTGGCCGGCGCAGATTTTGTGATCTGTGCGGTGCAGGTGGGAGGATACGATCCCTGTACCATCTCTGATTTTGAAATCCCGAAAAAATATGGTTTAAGACAGACCATAGCGGATACCCTTGGGGTCGGCGGCGTGTTCCGGGCGTTAAGGACGATTCCGGTGCTGGAAATGTTCGCGTGGAATGTGGAAAAGTATTGCCCCAATGCCATTTTCCTGAATTATACAAATCCCATGGGAATGCTGAGCGGCTACATACAGAGATACACGGATGTACGGTTTGTGGGGCTGTGCCACAGCGTTCAGGTGGCGGTTCCCAAGCTCTTTGATGGGATCGGAATGGAATACAGCGATAAGATCCAGTGGAAAATCGCCGGCATTAACCACATGGCCTGGCTTCTGGAAGTGACTAAAGACGGGGTAGACCTGTATCCTGAGATTAAAAAACGGTCAAAAGAGATGGGTTACCCGGAAAATGACAAAGTGCGCCACGAGATCATGCACCGTTTCGGCTATTATGTGACGGAATCCAGTGAACACAATGCGGAGTATATGCCGTATTTCATCAAGGACAAATATCCGGAATTGATTGAGCGGTTCAACATCCCTCTGGATGAATATCCGAGAAGATGCATACGCCACATCGAAGAGTGGGCGAAAATGAGGGAGGAGCTGATCAATACCCCCGACCTGACCCATGAGGTTTCCAAGGAGTATGCGGCCCATATCATTAATTCCATCGTGAATAATAAGCCCTACAAGTTCGGCGGAAATGTGATTAACAACGGCGTCATTTCCAATCTTCCGGCAAAGGCCTGTGTGGAAGTTCCCTGTATCTCAGACGCTTCCGGCATCGCCCCCGTTTACGTCGGTGAACTGCCGGAACAGCTGGCGGCTTTAAACAGGACCAACCTCAATGTCCAGATGATGACCATTGAGGCGGCCCGCACCAGGAAAAAAGAAGCGGTATATCAGGCGGTGATGCTGGATCCCCATGTGGCGGCGGAATTGTCCATGGATGACATCACGGATATGTGCGACGATCTGTTCGAAGCGCATAAAGACTGGATGCCGGAATATAAGTAAATGCAAAGGCAGCAGGCAGTATGGGAGATTTATGTCTCCCTCTGCTTACTGCCGTCATTTTTAAGGTAAAGGAGTGAGCTGACAGAATGAAGAGAGAAAAACCGGTCATAGGATTTATCATCGGGGACGGAAGCGGAGTGGGCCCTGAACTGACCGCAAAACTGGCCGCCCAGGGGGTTCTGGAAGAGGAAGCCAGGCCTGTGGTTTTTGGGGATGTCCGCCTTTGGCAGAAAGCGCTGAGGGAAACCGGCTCCTGCGTAAAATGGCGTCAATTCCAGGATATGGATCAGGTTTCCTGGGATCAGGGCCTGCCGGTCATTCATGTAGGGGAGCAGAACCCGGATGAAATTGTGGCGGGCCGGATCAATGAAATCTGCGGAAACGCCTGCATCGAGATGATAAAATATGCGTCTGTATTATATATGAAAGGAAAGATCCACGGAATCTGCTATGCCCCCCTTAATAAAGCGGCCATGAAGCTGGCCCACAGCCCGGCAGCCAGCGAAATGGAGCTGTTCGCCCTGCTCTTGGGACGGGACCGGGGCTTCGGGGAAATCAACATGCTGGACGGCGTATGGACCACCAGGGTGACCAGCCATATTCCAATAAAGGATATCAGCAGAAACCTGACAAAAGAGGCGGTGCTGGACTCCATCCGCCTGGCACATGCCACGGTGAAATCCGCGGGAATTGAAGAGCCCAGGATCGGCGTATGCGCGCTGAACCCCCACGCCGGTGAAGGCGGACTGTGCGGGGATGAGGAAATACGGGTGATCGCCCCGGCGGTAAATGAGGCGCAGAAGGAGAAGATCGGCGCCCAGGGGCCGTTTCCAGCGGATACCCTGTTTAAACAGGCATTTGACGGAAGATTCCACGCGGTTGTGACCATGTATCACGACCAGGGCCAGATTGCCCTGAAACTCAGGGGATTTGAACGGGGAATCACCATATGCGGCGGGCTTAATATGCCGGCGGCCACCTGCGCCCACGGCACCGCCCATGACATTGCCTGGAAAGGAACCGCGTCTTCCCAGTCTCTGGAACATGCATACCGCATGGTGTGCAGGATGGCGCAAAACGGCACGGCCGCCAGTCCGGGACCGTAAGTTACAGTTCACGGCCCCCGCTGACGTGTCCGGCCAGTTCACGGGGGCCGTGAACTGTAACGACCGTAACGATCCATAAAAGGAATCCGATTCAACTGCTTGACACTGGCACAGTGTTTGTAATATAATCATTTCCAACGACGTCCGGCGCCGGTAGTATGACCTATCCGGCGCCTTGTTATTATATTTGCTACCACACAGATAGAAGGAGAGAATGAAAATCATGGTAAATGAAGTAATGAAATTCATCACAAGCTATGACCCTGAAGTTGGCAATGCCATCGAAGCAGAGTGCGCCCGCCAGAGAAGAAACCTGGAATTGATTGCATCAGAGAACATTGTTTCAGAGCCTGTCATGATGGCGATGGGAACCGTGCTCACGAATAAATATGCAGAAGGGTATGCGGGAAAACGTTACTACGGCGGATGTGAATGCGTGGATGTGGTTGAAACCATTGCCATTGAACGCGCGAAGAAGCTGTTTGGCTGTGATTATGCCAATGTCCAGCCCCACTCAGGAGCCCAGGCCAATATGGCGGTATTTGTGGCTATGCTGAAAGCCGGAGATACGGTTATGGGCATGAACTTAGATCACGGCGGCCATTTATCCCATGGAAGCCCTGTTAACTTCTCAGGACTGTACTTCAACATCGTTCCTTACGGGGTGAATGACGAAGGTTATATCGATTATGATGAATTAGAGAGAATTGCGGTGGAGTCAAAGCCTAAGATGATTATCGCAGGCGCCAGCGCATATGCCAGAGAGATTGATTTCAAGAGATTCCGTGAGGTAGCGGATAAAGTAGGGGCTTATCTGATGGTGGATATGGCCCATATTGCAGGGCTTGTGGCAGCAGGCGTTCATCCAAGTCCATTTCCATATGCCCATGTGGTGACAACCACCACCCATAAGACCCTGAGAGGGCCCAGAGGCGGCATGATTCTTGCCAATAAGGAAGAGGCTGATAAGTTCAATTTCAATAAGGCCATTTTCCCGGGAACCCAGGGCGGCCCCTTGGAGCATGTGATCGCGGCTAAGGCGGTCTGCTTCGGAGAAGCGCTGAAACCGGAATTCAAGGCTTATCAGGAGCAGGTGGCAAAGAACGCCAAGGCGCTGGCGGCAGCGCTGGTAAAACAGGGCTTTAAACTGCTGACAAACGGCACGGACAACCACCTGATGTTAGTGGATCTGCGGGGCATGGACGTATCCGGCAAGGAACTTCAGAACCGTTGTGACGAAGTGTATATTACCCTGAATAAAAATACGGTGCCCAACGACCCGAGAAGCCCGTTCGTGACTTCCGGCGTCCGCATCGGAACTCCGGCGGTTACATCCAGAGGCCTTGTGGAAGAGGATATGGAAAAGATTGCGGAATGCATCTGGCTGGCGGCAACTGATTTTGAGGCCAAGGCTGATTATATCCGGGGCGAGGTTACGAAGATCTGCGATAAATATCCGATTTACTAGAGTGAATGTTCAGTTACGCTCTGGGATGAATGTTCAAATGTGTTCTGAAATGAAAGACCAGATAATAGGCGTTTGGCTGTGAGGCGCGCCTTTCATAAAGAAATGAGATACAGCATAGGAAATAGCCCGGTTGGGTTATGGCCTATGCTGTTTTTATGTTCCTGTTTTATAATGTATCTATACTCTGCAGCAGATGCAGAAGAAAAAGAATCTGATCAGTCAGTTCCGTATCGGGCATCAGACAGAAATAATGATAATAGACAAAAGGAGGATCCGTTTGAAAAACATGCTTGGCCCCCTGCGCAATGGCGCGGTGCCAATGAGTGTACAACATCGCAAATCCGGAATTAACGGCGTGTATTGCTGTGGCCAGATCGCAAAATTCACAGATATAGTCAGGGGTAATTCCCTGCTGTTGAAAGTATAGGTTTGATATGCGGTCAAATGTGCTGTTGATTCGGTTGCGTATTGCAGGCATATGATCTAATTCTTTAATCGGTATGGAATCGGTATATTTTTGCAGTAGCGGCCGGAACCGCTCTTCATCCGGCAATATGGCGGCTAATTTTTCCGGTATCAGACGGTAATGCCGGTATCCTTGAAGATCTTCTTCAAGAGCCACAACAATGGATGCATCCAGCCAGCCTTCTTCCAGCATTTGACGTGCCTGCATGGAATCCATCTCATAGACATCCGGCAGAGGGCCGGGGTACTCCTTATAAAACTGCTGGAGGATTTTGGATAACCGGTCCTGGGTAAATTGACGGTTTACGCCGATGCGCAGCCGTCTGGCCGGCTGCCTGACAGAGTTGCGGATGCGTTCATAAGAAGTGTCCCGTAATGACAGCATTTTCCGGGCGCTTTCCAGATAGATTTCTCCGGCGGCGGTCAGAGAAACCGTTTTTTCTTTTCGATTGAACAGAGCGACGCCAAGATCTTGTTCCAGTTTGGAGATGGCTTTGCTTAAAGCAGGCTGTGAGATACAAATCCGCTCAGCAGCCCGGGTGAAATTTTTTTCTTCAGCCAGTACGATCATATATTCCAGAGAATTCAGGTACATAGTTTCCCTCCCAAAATGTGTTGGTGAATTGCGGAAATGAATTTTCATACACACTTTATACCAGTCAGATGAATGTATTCGGAATCCGCATATTTTTCATGCAGGACTTTTACCAGAAGTTTTCGCAGATCCGTCTGAATAGGAAAGGAATGCTGTTCTTTCAGATACCAAAGCCCGCTGTTCAGATAAGCGGATGAAATTGGATAGAGATCGCAATTGTTAAAAAGGAAAGCACTGCTGGCAGGAATAATGGATGCGCAGCCGCCGCAGGATATCATGCTGGCCGCAAGGGCAGGGGAATTAGTTTCAAACATGATGACCGGATCGAGGCTGGAGTGGCTGAGAAGCGCGGTCTGCAGGCTGTAAAGCTGCGTTCTTTTATACAATGTGATGAGCTTTAAAGTTCTCAGCGCCTGTAATGGTATTTGAGCGTTATGAAGGGGATAACCTTTTGGAAGCGCCAGAAGGAGCGCTTCTTTCATATATTCCTGATACCGCAGCCTTGAGGAGGAGGAACTGAAAAATGAAGCGAACGCCAGGTCAACAGATCCGTCCAGCAGAGAAGTATGTAAGGTTGAACATGGGGCTGATACCAGTTGTATGGTGATTTCCGGATGAATCATAAACAGCTCGGTCACAAGCTGAGAAACCGTTTTCCGGTCAATATACTCATCCACTCCAAAACGGACCGTATGCGGCTGAAATTTACGCAGCTTTTGGCGTACAGATTCGTCTTCTGCCAGAATTGCCCGTGCGGTATCCGCATAAATATTGCCTTCCGGAGTCATTTCCTTCGATTTCCGGTCATATAACGTCACTCCAAGTTCTTCCTCCAGCCTTTTTAGGTAACCGCTTAATGAAGACTGGGAAATATTACATCTGTCCGCAGCTGAAGAAATCATTCTGCATTCCTGCAGCGCAATCATATAGTCCATAATTCCCCGTTTCATAATTCCATCCCCCTATTTGTTTTTTGTCATTAAGTAAAAATACCTTCTACAATATCGTATTTGGTTATAATGGTACAGTATTTATTCATTTTACAATCACGCTGCTTTATATTATATTTTTATTAACAGATATAATAAAAAAAGTCAATATTAAATGAAGAAAAATAGCAAAATAAACAAATATTAATATTGAAAAATGATTTTATATCAAAGAAAAAGCAATTTAATAAGAACCAAATACGAAGATAATAGGAGGAAATGAAACATGAAAAAACTAATCTGCTTAGGACTGGCATCTGCGATTACAATTCTGTCATTAACTGGCTGCGGCAAAGCAGCTTCCGGCAAGGCGGATACGGGTAATGCTTCCGGTTCTGCCGAAACACAGACCTCAAAAGCAGCTCAGGCAGACTGGCCCACTGATACGGTTACTCTTACCGTTCCTGCATCTCCAGGCGGCGGTACGGATACCATGGCACGTATAATGGCTGATTATTTTCAGCGCAGCACGGGATCAGCATTCAATGTAGTAAATGATACTGCCGGAGGCAACACAGTGGCAGTGCAGAATGCACGGCGTTCCAAAAAGGACGGTTCCGAACTTTTATTCTTTCATACATCGACTTTAATGAGCTATTACCAGGGAAAACTGGATTTCAATCCGGCGGAAGAATTGACCGTTATCGCTTCCGTAGGAATTCAGGGGAACGGAGCTTTATGCGTACCTGCCGATGCGCCGTATAATACAGGAGAAGAATTTATCGCTTATTCGAAAGAACATCCTGGCGAGATCATAGCAGGATGTACGATGGGAGGAAATTCACAGGCTATTATCCAATGTTTTGCCAATGATACAGGCATCGATATTAAGCTGGTAGATGCCGGAAATGAAGCGGACTGGGTTACTGGAATGATGTCCGGCACAATCAATGCGGCAATTCTTACGCCTACTACCGCACAGCAATACATAGAAGCTGGAAAATTTAAGGCATTAATCGTTACCAGCAATGAAGCTGATGAAACAAACTGGCCCGGGATTCAAAACATGGGAGAACTGGGTGGTAAGTCTATCTGGATCTTAAAGATGTACTTATTTGGTCCAAAGGATATGGATACAGCTGTTATAGAAGAAATTAATAAACAGCTGAAAGCAATGTCTGAAGATCCTGATACCAGTTCAAAAATTATTGAAACGATGAAAACACCATATATTTGGGAATCCCATGAGGATGCGGCGGCCTCTTATCTGGAATTGGCTGAGGTGGCAAAAGAAATGAGCGCGGCTTTGGGGTTTGATGTGAGTGGAAAATAAAATGGAGCTGATGAATATGAAAAATAAAGTTCTTGGCATACTGGCCTTAATTCTGTCAGTTGGTGTTTTGATTTCAACTACGAGGATGAAGACAACCATGTCCCTGGCAGAAGGGGATCCCGGCCCCTGGCTGTTTCCGGTCATTGTTGCAGCGCTCATAGCTGTATGCGGAGCGTCAATTCTCATGCAGAAAAAGGTAGAAGATACAGGGTTTCTATCAAAAAGCGAGTGGGTACGGCTTGTAATTTTATATGGTATTTTTCTGGTTTATGCGGTTTCTATCTGTTTATTTGGTTTTTTGTATTCTTCAATCGTTATGCTTTTTATAACATGCACATTGTTTGCGGGAGAAAAGAAAATCCCTGTCTGGATTCGCGGCCTCTATGCGTTGGTTCTTGGGATTGCGATCTGGTATTTGCTGAAAGTGGTTTTTTCCGTTCCGCTTCCGGCCGGATTTTTATTAGAATGAGAAGAGAGGAGATGGTGTTATGCAGGATTTAATTCAGGCTTTGATGGCTCTTTTTACACCTTCCTGTCTGTTTTATCTGTTTTTTGGGGCCCTGGCCGGAGTTGTACTGGGAGCGATTCCCGGTTTGAGCGGTGGGACAGGTCTGGTTATTATGCTGCCTCTGACCTTCCATATGGAGGCTGAACTTGCGGTAGCAACCCTGGTTGGCATCTATATAGGCGGAGTTTCAGGCGGTTATATCGGTTCTATTCTGCTTGGAATTCCTGGCACAACTAATTCGATTGCGACAGTTTTTGATGGATATGAGATGACGAAAAAGGGGGAAGCGGTACGCGCCCTGTCCGCAGCTACAACAGCAAACTTTCTTGGAACAGCGCCGTCAGTCCTCATCGCTTTATTCGCTTCCAGCTGGATTTCCGCCTGGGCTGTGCAGCTTGGACCGTGGGAGTATTGCAGTCTGATGATTTGCGCGTTGACTTTGGTTATTACATTGTCAAAGGGGAATTTAGCCAAAGGTATGATTGCAATGGGATTAGGGCTGCTGATCAGCTGTGTGGGATATGCGCCCATATGCGGCACGCAGCGTTTTACATTCGGCAGTTACTATCTGTATGGAGGATTTAGCTTTATATCAATTATGATGGGAATTTTTGCAGGGGCCACAATTTTGCTGGAATATGCGAGAAACTCAAAAAGCGCCCAGGGAGACATTATTAAAGTTACCCGGTTTAAGCTTCCGGTGAGTGATTTTGTGGCAAATAAAGTGAATGTAATCCGTTCCTGGATCATTGGTCTGGTCATCGGATTCCTGCCGGGGATGGGAGGTACGCTTGCAAATATGGTAGCGTACGCTCAGGCTAAAAGTTCTTCCAAACACCCGGAAGAGTTTGGGACAGGATGTGTGGATGGAGTGATTGCTCCCGAAGTGGCAAACAATGCTTCTGTAGGCGGCGCCATCATACCAATGGTTTCTTTAGGAATACCAGGTGATGGTGCGACAGCGCTTCTTATGGCGGCGCTGACCCTTCAGGGGGTACAGCCGGGACCACTGTTTTCCACAAATAATCCGGTGCTCTTTAACATTATATTTTTTTCGGCGGCACTGGCGGCAATTTTTGTTTTCATAGCTGAAATCATAGGTATGCCGGTATTTCCGGCATTGTTAAAGATCCCATATCATTTTTTATATCCGGCTATTTTGGTACTGGTATTTGCGGGAGCATTTATGGCTTCTAATAATATGTTTGATGTATTTGTCATGCTTGGAGCGATTCTGCTTGGCGTTATCCTGCAGTATTTTCGCATTCCTTCCGCTCCGCTCATCCTCACAGTGGTATTGGGAAACAACATCGAGACTTATTTGCGCCGGGGCTGTAATATGGATGCCAACGGCTGGCGGTCATTTTTCCTGCGCCCGATCAGCCTCACTCTGATAATTATCGCTGTTCTCAGCCTTTTATGGTCATTGTTCGGCGAAAAAATCAAGTTGAAATTCCAGGCATGCAGGACGTCGGATGGTTCTTGACCGGCCTTTTCGGTCAGTAATATAAGCCGTCTGAACGGTTACATTAAAACATAGGAGGCAATGGAAATGAAAATGACAAAGGAAGAAAAAATAGAATGGGCGCGTAAGCTGCGCCAGCCCTCGAACCTGCCGTTTGAAGCGCCGGAAAACTATCTCGGCTGTCTGAACGATGTGTCGGAAAAAACGTTAATGATCCCAACTTCGGTGGGAGACAGTACCTGCTATTTATTTGAAAAAAACAGCGGCGCCGTGAATGATGTATTATTTGTGAATATACACGGCGGAGGATTTGTACAGCTTCATAACCTTTTTGACAGAGCTTTATGCGCAACGTATGCTCTGGAACTGGGCTGCAGAGTTTTGGATATTGATTACCGGGTCGCTCCTGAATCGCCATTTCCTATCCCGGTGATAGAATGTTATGAAGTAATTCAATGGGTACTGAATCATGGAGAAAAATTAGGAATTAATCCGGACAAAGTAATTGTGGGAGGAAACAGCGCTGGGGCGACTTTGACTGCATCAGCCTGTATTATGGCACAGGAAAAAGGGGGGAAGGTTCCTGCGATGACGCTTCTCATCTATCCGGGCGCAGATTCCTTTTTATCGCCGGAAGAGAGTTGCATTCTGAACGATGGGGAAGAACCGGATCTGTCCGATCTGAGAGTGCGGGGGGTTTTGTATAATACGCTTTATACGGATAATGATCCTTCGCTGGCTGGTTCGCCGTATGTAAATCTGGGGCTGGCAACGGAAGAGCAGCTGGCGAAATTTCCGGATACCCTGGTTATCACAGCAGGAAAAGATTATTTACGTTACGGTGGTGAGCGTTTTGCCGGTTTGCTGGCGGCCTCCGGATCTAAAATTATTCTTCAGCGTTTTAAGAACAGTGACCATGGTTTTTATGTACGCTGTATGGGAACAGAGTGGCGGGATGCCAGAGAGCTGGCAATGAATACGATCTGTGCCAAGTTTGGATTAAAGAGGATAAAAACTCCGGAATTAAATGCAGATTCCAACCAGTAAAGTCCTTTGTATAAAAAGAGCATTGTATGAGAAGTTTTAAGTGGTAAGTTCTCATACAATGCTCTTTTTGGGGTTGACATATGCCTCCTGATTCGATAAAATTAGAACAAAATAAAACAAAAACGATAAAAATAGAACAGGAGGCGGTGATGTGCTGCAGGCAGAGCGTATGCGGATCATTTTAAACAAGGCACAGGAGCAGCATTTTGTTACGGTGGAAGAGCTGGCCCGGCTGCTGAAGGTGAGCCTGATGACCATCAGAAGGGATTTAAATACGCTTTGTGAGCAGAATCTTCTGGAGCGCTGCCACGGCGGTGCGCGGGTTCCTGAAGATACGGTTTTAGAGATCGATTACAATATTAAAAAAGAATATCACAGGGAAGAAAAGTGGAGAATTGCTGAAAAGGCCATGGAATTTCTCGGTGAAAATGACACGGTATATTTAGACAGCGGCACGACTATCGGGGAAATTGCCCGGCTGATCTGCGAAGATTCCATACATCTTTCAGTCGTGACTAATGATCTCAATGTTGCTTCCATACTGACCGATTCCCAGGTGGATTTGACAATCCTTGGAGGAACGGTTCATAAGAAAACAAAAAGCGTCATCGGTCATGCGGGAGAAGAATTTTTGAGACAGTTCCGCTTTTCAAAGGCATTTTTGGGAACTTCCTCTGTCAGCCGTAATTTTGAAGTGTTTTCGCCAACGCCTGATAAAGCGTACTTAAAGAAAATGGTTTTGCAGCTTGCTTCCCAGGTTTATCTGGTGGCGGATTCCAGCAAATTTTACTGTCAGGCCATGTGTCTGGCCGGTTCTTTAAGTGAGTTTGCCGGCGTAATCACCGACCGGAAGTTCAGCGAAAAGGAGTGGGAACTGATCAGGAAGCTGAATATTAATATCATTGAGGTTTAGAGCTTTTTGAAAGCCAGGCTTCGTTGAAGCGGGGTTGGCAGAAAGGAGGGGGAAGGGATGGTTAAGGTACTCGTGATAGCAGACGATTTTACCGGCGCCAATGATACCGGATCTTTGCTGAGGGAGAAGGGATTCCGGACATTTTCTACACATAGGAATGAGATTTCCCGGGAAACCAGGGAAAATTACGAGGCGGTGTGCCTTTGCACCAACAGCCGTTCCGCTAATCCGTCTGAAGCGGGGAAAAGGGTGCGTCAGGCGGCAGAGCGGTATCTTGAAGAGGGGATGCTCATCAGCAAGAGGATAGACAGTACTTTGAGAGGAAATGTGGGAAAGGAAATTGAAGGGGCGCTGGAGGCCGTGCCGGAAGGCTGGAAAGCCGTGGTGGTGCCGGTGAGCCCCAGAGCGGGGCGTATCTGTGTGGGCGGATACATACTGGTCCATGGAGTGCCGCTGTCCAAAAGCGACGCGGCCAGGGACCCGAGAACCCCGGTAAGGGAAGAGAAGGCCGTGGACATTATACGGAAACAGACGGAGCGGGCCGTGGGATACATTCCGTTGGAATGCGTCCATCAAAAAGCGGAGGCAGTCGCCAAACGGCTGAGGGAGACAGAATGCTCCATCGTAGTTGCGGATGCGGCCGATATGGACGACATCCGGGAGATCGCCCGGGGCTGCATGGAATCGGGACTGCCTGTAATCTGTGTGGACCCGGGGGACTTCACAGTGGAGACGGCGCGGCTCAGATACAAGTTGGATGGTGAAACAGATAAGAGAAACTTACTGGTTGTGGGAAGTTTATCAAAACAGGCGCGGGAACAGTTGGATTATATGAAGGAACGGAAGGATATCTGTCTGTACCGGATCGATCTGGAGAACCTGCTCCTGGATTCTGCAGGAGAGACGGAGAGGGCAAGAACATTTCTGGAGAGAGAAGGCGGGAGGGATACGCATCTGGGCATCACTACGGCTTATTCCAAGCGGATAGCGGTGGAATCGGATTCAGAGGAAGGCAGGGCGACGGCGGAGCGGATCGCAGATGCCTTAGCAAAAATGGCCCTGGATCTTTTGAGTTTGGAAGCTCTGAGGATCGGCCTGGTCTACGTAAGCGGCGGCGATGTGGCCATGGCATTTGCCGAAAGGGCGGGTATGGAAGGCATAGAACCCCTGGGAGAAATGAGCCCGCTGGCGGTTTACGGAACTATCATCGGCGGAACGGCGTCCGGAATGCGGATTTTGACAAAAGGCGGCATGATCGGTGAACGGGATACGGTATACAAGATGCTTTCCGGCGTAAAGATGATGAATCGGATTAATGAGGAGGAGAGAGAATGAAGAGAGTAGTAGTGATCCCTATCGGGGATATTGCCGGCGTAGGGCCTGAAATTGTGGTGAAGGCATTGGAGCACCCGGAAGTTTATGACTGGTGCCGCCCTGTGGTGGTAGGGGAAAAGGCGGCTGTAAAACGGGCCGCGGCCGTGACAGGTTCAAAACTGGAAATCCATTGTGTGGAAACGCCGGAGGAAGGCATTTACCGGCATGGAATGATAAATTTAATCGATCTGAAGAATGTGGATTCCGAACGCATTGAATTCGGCAAGGTTCAAAAGGAAGCAGGCCGGGCAGCTTTCGAATTCATTGAGAAATCAGTTGAATTGTTAAAAAGCGGGGAGGCGGACGCAATTGCCACCACCACCATTAATAAAGAGGCGCTGAAGGCGGCGGATATCCCATATATCGGCCATACGGAGATCATAGGCGGGCTGTTGGGCGTTGCGGATCCGATGACCATGTTTCAGGTGAGAAATCTGAGGGTGTTCTTTTTAAGCCGGCACCTGTCTTTGAAAGCCGCCATTGATTATGTGACCAAAGACCATGTGTACCGCTATATCCACAGGGTTCACCAGGGAATGAAAATGCTGGGAATCGAAAAGCCGCGTCTTGCCATCGCCGGGTTAAATCCGCACAGCGGGGAACACGGGCTGTTTGGCTGGGAAGAGGTGGATGAAATCGGACCGGCCCTGGAGATGGCGGCGGCGGACGGGATACAGGTGGACGGGCCCATCGGCGCCGATTCCGTATTCCATCTGGCGCTGAAAGGGGCTTATGACGCGGTCATTTCCCTCTATCATGACCAAGGGCATATCGCCACGAAGATGGTGGATTTTGACCGTACGATTTCAGTTACCGTGGGGATGCCGTATATCCGCACATCGGTGGATCACGGGACAGCGTTTGACATAGCGGGAAAGAATCTGGCCTGTGAGACAAGCATGTGTGAGGCCATACGGCTGGCGGCGGAATATGCCGATACTTATAAGCCGGGGATAACTGGGATTTAATTGGTGAAAGTTACGCAGGGAAGCGGGGAGACCGGATGGCGGGAAACCAGGCCGGGGACCGGGGCAGGGGAAAAAAACGATACAGGGATCTGATTCCAACCGTTAAGTTGAACTAAGGCTTCCAGCATGAAAGAGGGCGGTCCGATGCCCATTCACGGTGAACTCCTCATGGCTTCACCGTTCAGGGGCATCTCAGAAACTGATTCGGTTTTCAGTTTCTGCCCGCCCTCTTTCACGCTGGAAACCTAAGTTCAACTAAACGTTTTCCACACGAACTCTGTATCGTTTGTTTTCCCTGCCCCGGTCCCCGGCCTGGTTTCCCGCCATCCGGTCTCCCCGCTTCCCTGCTGGTTTTCCCTGGTTCAAGTAATATAACATTAAGCGCCAAGGCATTTTCGAAAAAGCCTTGACCTTTTACTGTTAATCCCCAGGTCAGTTACTTTAAAACGCTATGTCATAATCTGCACTAAATCCCAAACAACATCCTAGTCAGACTTTACTCTGCCTTTACTACTTCCCTTCTCAAAATCTTTATTTACCCTTTATCAGACCAGTACGCAGCCATGAATCCTGGGAATAGGGACGGACGGGGGTGGAGGCCTGCTTGGAGGTTTGACGCCGGACGGAGCGGAATCCGTTGGCGATGAAAGCCGTCTGGAAAACGTTAGTGAAACTTAGGCTCCAGGGACGGAAAAAGACGGGCAGAAACTGAAAACCAAATCAGTTTCTGAGATGCCCACTG
>NZ_WQPN01000116.1 GCF_018785315.1 Clostridium sp. MCC353
CCCGAACACGATGGTTAAGACCTGAGCGGCCGATGGTACTATATTGGAAACGATATGGGAGAGCAGGTGGCTGCCGGATTTAAAAAAGAAAACTCACTCGAAAGAGTGTTTTATATAGAACGGACACGTTTTAATGGGTGGAGATAAAGGCGAAGCCTGTGCAGAGAGTAAAGAGCACTCTCAGAAAAAATGTGTTAACCTACTTCAGCAGGGTAGTGCTGTTCCATATAACTGGTTTTTACCAGTGATTAGTGGATTCGAGGGTCGAATCTGCTAATGACTGATAAACGTCAGTCAGGCATAAGCGTCAAGCTTATGGTATGTACCTTGAAAACCACATATTGAAATATATCAAGAAATGTGAAGTCATAAGCAATTATGACGGAACAATTCAAGACATCCGAGGTGAATTTATTAGAGATAATAGATTCCAAACAACTCGTTATGGAAACATAACAAAC
>NZ_WQPN01000117.1:0-17731 GCF_018785315.1 Clostridium sp. MCC353
GTCCCTGGAGCCTTAGTTTCACTTACGGTTGGAAGCCGGTTTTCATCGCCAACGGATTCCGCTCCGCCCGGCGTCAAACCGCCAAGCAGGCCTCCGCCCCCGTCCGTCCCCATTTCCAGGATTCATGGCGTTACCCCCGCCAATATGTTAAATAAAGATTCTACTGCTTCGCAATATTCGCGAATTTCGTGTATTCCGGTCTCCACAGAAGGTTGACCGTACCAATAGGGCCGTTTCTCTGTTTTGCTATGATAACCTCGGCCACATTGGGATTTTCTGTGTCTTTGTTATAATAATCATCACGGTATAGGAACATTACCACGTCGGCATCCTGCTCGATGGAACCGGATTCACGAAGGTCGGAAAGCATGGGCCTGTGATCCTGCCTGGTTTCGCAGGCACGGCTTAACTGTGAAAGCGCAATCACTGGCGCACTTAACTCTCTGGCTAAAGCTTTGAGAGAACGGGAGATTTCGGAAACCTCCTGCTGCCGGTTCTCGCCTGTTTTGCCTGACCCTGACATCAACTGAAGGTAATCGATGATTACCATGTTCAGGCCGTACTCCAGCTTCATCTTTCTGCATTTGGAACGCAGTTCCGTAATGGAAATACCGGGAGTATCATCTATGATCAGTTTGGATCTTCCGATCACGCCGATTCCCTCCACTACCGCATCCCAGTCGGAATCCGTCAGGGAACCGGTTCTGAGTTTCTGAGAATCCACGTTGGTTTCCATGGACAGCATACGGTTGACAAGCTGCTCCTTGGACATCTCCAGACTGAATACCATACAGGGGATTCCTTTTTTTACCGCAACATGATCCACCAGATTCAATACAAACGCAGTCTTTCCCATGGAGGGACGGGCTGCAATCAGAACAAAATCCGATGGCTGCATACCGGATGTTTTATAATCCAGGTCGATAAATCCGGTCGGTATACCGGTAACCGTTCCCTGGGTTTTGGACGCCTGCTCGATTTTTTCCAAAACATTTAACGCCACCTGGCGGATCGGGACGAATTCTCCTGACGCATTCCGGCTCTGAAGCAGGTCAAAAACGGATTTTTCCGTCTGTGCCAGAATGTCTTCCAGGCTTTCCTTTCCGGCATAACAGGTATTGGCAATCTCTTCATTTACCTTAATCAGCTTTCTTAAAACTGATTTCTCTTTTACAATATTCGCATAGGATCTGACATTCGCCGACGTCGGAACCATGGTAATAATATCTCTTACAAAATCCAGGCTGCTGACTTCCGGCGGAACATCCTTTTCCTTCAAACGGTTCTGCAGGGTTACCAGATCCACCGGCATCCCTTCATTAAACAGCTCTACCATGGATTCGAACATCACGCCATATTGATGCTGGTAAAAATCGCTGCCCATAACGATTTCAGAGGCGGCAATAATCGCTTCTTTATCCATCAGCATGGAACCGATCACAGACTGTTCCGCTTCAATGCTGTGAGGAAGCACCCGCTTAATCAGCGCTTCATCCATAGTATCCTTCCTCCCTAAGCTTCAACAACTTTAACAGCCAGTTTTGCGGTTACATCTTTATGGAGTTTAATGCCCACTTCATGGGTGCCGAATGTTTTAAGCGGTTCAGGAAGAACCAGTTTTTTCTTATCAATATTCAAATTCAACTGGCTGGCAACCGCCGCCGAAATCTCTTTTCCTGAAACGGAACCGAATGCCCTTCCGCCTTCTCCGGCCTTGATCGATACGGTGATGGAGGATTTTCCAATCCTTTCAGCCAGTTCTTTTGCTGCCGCCAACTGTTCCGCCGCAACTTTTTCAGCATTGGCTTTCTGTAATTTTAAATCATTCAGGTTTTTCGGTGTTGCCTCCATTCCCAGTTTCTTGGGGAGGATAAAATTCCTCGCATAACCGTCGTTGACATTTACCACCTGTCCCTTTTTTCCTAATGATTTTACATCTTCTAATAATACAACCTGCATTGCTTATATATCTCCCTTCTCTAGCATCTCTTTGATGACCGCCTTGACGCGTTCCTTGGCTTCTTCGATGGTGGCGCCTTTTAACTGGGCCCCGGCAATTGTCCTGTGCCCGCCGCCTCCTAACTGTTCCATCATCACCTGCACATTGACCTCGTCAATGGACCGCGCACTGATGTATACGGTTCCGTTATACTCTGCCAGCACAACGGATGCCTTAATTCCTATGATTCCCAGCAGTTCATTGGCCGCCTGGGCCGCCACTATGGTCGGGCTGGTCACGTCTCCGGACGGACATTCGCTGATTGCAAATGCTCCTTCAAAAACCTCCGCCCTTCTGACCGCTTCCGCTTTTGCTTTATAATCGGCCATATCATCACGGAACAGTTTGCGAACTCTCGTAATATCGGCGCCGCTCCTTCTTAAATAAGCGGCCGCTTCAAATGTCCTCACACCGGTCTGGTTGGTAAAATTATTGGTATCAATAACGATTCCGGCATACATGGCGTCTGCTTCCGCGGACTTGATCTTAATGCCGTCCGCAATGTACTGTAAAATCTCCGCAACCATCTCACAAGTTGACGACGCATACGGCTCCACATAGGACAATACCGCATTATCTATGATCTCGCTGCTCTGACGGTGATGATCCAAAACCACAATTCCTTTTACCATGTGCAGAAGTTCCGGCGCATCGGCAATGCTGGGCCGGTTGACATCCACAACCACAAGAATGGTGTTGTTATCCACCAATTCCGCAGCCCTGGCCCCATTGAGGAACAGATCATCCGGATAATCCCCATTGCCGATAAAACGGTCCATCATCGGCCTGACGGAGGACGTCACTTCATTGATGACAATATGTGCCTTTTTGTTAAGCGATGTAGCAATCCGGTAAATGCCCACTGCCGCGCCAAAGGAATCGATATCCGCTCTCTGGTGGCCCATGATGAGCAGGCGGTCCTTGGTTTCCAGCAGCTCCCGGAGCGCATGGGCCTTAACTCTGGCCTTAACCCTGGTGGTCTTTTCCAACTGCTGGGACTTGCCTCCATAATAGAGAATCTTCTCGCCGTCCTTGACAACGGCCTGATCTCCTCCCCGTCCTAACGCCATATCTATGGCCATTCTGGAAAAATCATAATTCTGGGAATAGGTTTCCCCATTCATGCCCAGACCGATGCTCAGTGTAACCGACATCTCATTTCCTATATTCACTGTCTTCACATCTTCCAGGATGGAAAAACGGCTTTCCTGGATTCCGCTCACATACTGCTGTTTTATGGCAAAGAAATATTTATCCTTTTCCAGTTTCTTGACAACGCCGTTCATACCCGCAATATACTTGCTGATCTTACGGTCAATAAGGGCCATCAGAAGGGATCTCCTGACTTCTTCCACACTTTCCAGCGCCTCTTCGTAATTATCCAGATAAATGAGGCCCGCCACCATCTTCTGATTGGTGATCTCCTGTTTATACTTCAGAATCTCAGTTTCGTCAAACAGATAAACGGCATAAAGTTTCTGCTGGCAGTTCTCCGCTCCCAGAGTTTCTTCCGCTTCCCTGCTGCTGTTTTCTTCTACCAGGACCTGTTTTAAATCTACTCTGTAATTCCGGTCCCCCAGACAAACGTGAACACTGGCCCCTTCTTCTTCCTGAGGAAAGATTTCTCGGGTCACTTCGGGAAATACGGACATCAAACTCCTTCTGGAATTCTTCTCCGTCCCAGTTAACTCCTGGAACGCCTTGTTCATCCATAGAATTTTTCCGCTCTCGTCGGCCACCGCATATGGCACATTCATCTCGGTGAGCAGTTGTTTTTGAATCCATGCATAATCAGCGGAAAATTCCACCAAACCTGCCATCATTCTTCTTCTCTTATAGAAATACAGCCATAGGGCAATCAGAAGATAAATCACCGTAAATCCGCACATCACAAGGCCGGCCACCGTATCAACCGCGCCAATCAGCAGATTTGCTATTATCAGTAAAGCAGACAATATTAAGGGCCACTGCATATAGATCCCCAATTGCCCCTTCACCTTAACCTTTTCTTTCATGGCTATCTCCTCTTCTAAAAGATTAAGCATATTTCGCCTATCATATGATTATAGCATATCTGCCGTTTTTCGTCTATGGTTTGTAGCTTTACTGAAAAAATAGAGGTTCAAACCACAGCATAACAGCCACGGACTGAACCTCTAAAATCATATTACTTATCCCCCTGCTCCAGTCCCTTCACATACTGGAGTAATTTTCCTATATCAATTCCCTGTTTTATCATCTCTTTCACCTGGCTTTCCCGGTCCGGCGGACAGATATTCTTCACCTTCGCCCATAGCATATCGTCAGTAAACCGGCGGTCATATTCATAGGGCACCACGTCACAGGTTTTCTGATACCATCTCAGCATCTCTGTTCTCATACTGTTGATTTCGGCAGCATACTCCGGATTACTGATATGGTTGATTCTCTCTCCAGGATCATTTTTCAAATCATAAAATTCATCTTCTCCTGTGATCCGGCTGATAAATTTATACTCAGCGCTCCGTATCATTGCTGCCTTGGCATGAGCGAAACCATCCGTCTGAGCCATCATTTTAGGCCAATATACAAAATTCTCGGATGGAACGGCGGCATGATACTCATCACAATGTTCTTCCTCCGGGAGACGCCCTCCTTCACAGACCACATACTCCCTCACTTTTTTGCTCCTGTTCTCGATAACGGGACGAAGGCTGCGTCCAAAATGAGTTCTTTTAGGCATAATTTGACAGTAATCCGCCGCAGTCGCATAAAAGTCCACCAATTCCACCAGTGAATCGGTTATCCCGGAATCCACCTTCTCCCATTCAGGCGGCTTTATCAACAGCGGCACTCTGGTCAGGCAATCCTCCATGGTACTTTGGGCTTTTTCCGTAACTCCGTAATCACCTGTAAAATCTCCGTGATCGCTGAAAAAGAAAACAGCGCTGTCGTTATAAATTCCCGCCTGCTTCAGTCCGTCGCACAGCCGCCTAAACTGAGCGTCCACCTTAGAACACATTCCCAGATAAACAGCTCTTATCTCATCCCAGTCTTCCTCTGTAAAATGGTCCATATCCTGGTATTTCCGTATCTGTCCCAGCATTTCAGCCTTACCGGAACACTCCTCAGGTTTTATCCTTTCAGGGAGTTTTGACCGGTCAATTGCGGAGTAATACGGTTCCTCTGTCTGATAGGGTACATGGGGATACATCAGCCCTAAAAATATGCACAGCGGCTGGTCTCCCTTATAGCTTTTAATCCTTGCAATTGCCGCATCCACTGCCTCATCGTCAGGATTATAGTTTCTCCCATTTTCATCTAACCCTAATTTTCCCCCATAGTGAGAATAAAGATCCTCTTTTCCGCCGCCAAAATGTTCCGGCTTTACCGGTTCCGGTGCCTTAGGAACATTTCCACCATAAAAAATCTCATCCGCATTGCTTTTTGCCCATCCCGCAATCTGTCCGGCAAAAAGATCGTTCCTGTCATTCATCCAGATATGATAACCCTCTTTTTTCAATTCTGAAAACAGGTTATCCTCTCCCGGACGCAGAAGATAATTCATGGTACGGTGTCCGTGGACATGCGGATAGAGACCCGTAAAAAAGCTGCATCTGCTTGGCACACAAACCGTGTTCTGGCAGAAAGCCCTGCGGAATGATACTGCCTCTCCGGCCGCAAATTCGTCTAAAAACGGAGTTACCGCCGCCGGATTTCCCATATGGCCCATGGTGTCATAACGCATCTCGTCAGGATTAAATATAATAATATGTGGTCTTTTCCTCATATCAGTGCCTTTCATTATTTCTTTGTTTTCTACTTTGCGGCAGGCATTTCCCTGGCTGAAGGCGGGTTGCCATGCCAGCGGTATTTATTATCCAAAGCTTCCATTCTTCCGCTTGCCTGTTCACATTTGGAAAACAGCGCCGCATTCCGCTTTTTAACAGCCTGGATTTTTGCCACTTCACACGGGTCTGCACAGGCCAGAGCTTCCGCTTTTAATTCATTTGCCAGTTCAGGCATCTTTTCTGCCAGATTCTCTCTCTCATAAGGGTCTGCCTTCCTGTCGAAAAGCATGTCCGTCCCGCATCCGTCATAGGTTATGAATTTATAATTATCTTTTATTACCATAACTCCATAGGTATTTCTGGAATCATCAGGATATTTTATAAAATTCAGATGCTCCCATATCTGGCTGTACACCAGGCGGTTTTCAAATGGTTCATTCCTGATCAGCGGAACCAGACTGACGCCGTCCGGGGCTTCAAACGTTGTTCCGGCAAACCCGCACAGCGTAGCCCCTATATCCATGATGCTGACAGGGCGGCCGATACATTTTCCGGTCGGAATCTCCTCACCTTCCAGCATAAAAGGTATTCGTACCGAAGGATCGAAAAATGTTTCTTTTCCATACATCCCCAGCATTCCGTTCATATCACCATGGTCACTGGTATATCCGAATATGTATGAATGTCCCATTTGCTCTGTATAGTCCTTAAAAGCCTTTTTCACTTCCCCCATCTGGCTGTCGGTCCGTTCTACCAGGGCACAGTATGCCGCCCTGGCCTGCAGCGCTTCTTCTTCATCGGCTCCCATCTGTCTGTCTTTCAAAAAAATGTTGTTCTCAATATAGGGTTTAGATTCGTTAAATTGTTCCGGCGGTTCCAGCTTTTGAATTTTCGCCTTATATTTCCAGTATAATTCGGGCGGCGCCACGTATGGGAAATGGGGCCCGAACGTTCCCACAAGGATAAACTGCGGCTTATCATGGGGTTCTGACAAATATTCAAGAGCTGTACGGATCACATGGTCATCGTAATGGAGAACCGGACTTTCTCCGGCTCCCATAACATTTAAAGCTCCCATGTATGCGTAACCCATCCGCATAACCCCTCTCTCCTGCGCAATTCTCTCCACCGGACGTGTCCAGGTTGTGGGCGTCATATCGCCTGCCAGGTGTCTGGTAAATCCATGATACTGATTTTCCCCGATAAAATGCATTCTCCCAATCAGAACTGTTTCATATCCTTCCGAACACAGAGTGTGCAGAAATGTCGGGATTGTATCCGGCAGGGTATCATTATTTGTTAAAATTCCTGTTTTAGAAGGAAGCGTTCCGCTTAAAAAAGACATTCTGGCAGGAACGCAGATTGGACAGCTGGTGTATGTATCTGTAAAATTCACCCCGCTGCGGGCCAGTTCATCCATATTAGGGGTATCGGCAATTCCTCCGGCATGACTCATCTGGCAGGCGGAATGCTGATCCGACATAAATAGCAGTATATCCGGTTTCTCTCTCATAATTTTTCTCCTTACTGTCCTGAGGCAGTTAAACACATTCTTGTTTTTCTTGCCAATTCAGCCCTTTCACGCTTTTTTCTCTTTAAAGCAATCGATGAACTGCTGTTGTTGTAGATTAAAAATGCGACAAAAAGCAGGTAAGTTACAAGCGTCTGGGAACTCTGGGAAATCCCCATTTTTGACAGGCCCAGCGCTAATATGTTGATAGACAGGGATGCGGCAAAAATACCGACTACCATATTGCTCCAGCGCCCGATAAACATTCCCAAAAGAAGCGGGAACAGGTTTTTAGAAATCAAGGCGACTGTACCCAAATCCATGGAAACTGTGACAGCCCCTTTAAACGCCGCATCGAAGGGGCCTGCGATCCCTGCCATCAGGCCAAATATGGTATAAGCCAGAGCACAGTTTTTAAAAATGTTAATTCCACTGTTCCACGCAATCCGCTGGTTGCCTTTAATCGCTCTCCATTCATATCCAAACGTAGTATAATTAAAAAGATAGGTCATCACTGCAATTACCACTGCAAAGGTAACGACAATAAATACCAGATTTGACAGGCTTTCAGCCCCCTTTACATTTAACAGGCTTAATCCATTGGCATTGGACAATTGAAATGCACCGCATTCCAGAATCATAGCCATTCCCAGGCCATACGTCATAGGGAGGATGCGGAGCCTGGTAAAAAGGATTCCGACCACACAACCCACAACAGCTCCTGTCAGAGCAGAGAAAACCAGTACACAGGCCCCTGCGTTAATTCCCGTAACATTAGATATTTTAAGTCCCAGATTTCCTCCTATCACCACGGCGAACAGCATCTGCGCGCCTGCTGAGAAATCAAAGCGTCCGCAAAAGAAGTTCAAAGATACCCCTACGGCAAAACAAAATGCGTAAATCCATGGCCTGGCCAGATTCTTTAAGTCTACTGAATTATTGATTAAGTGCGATCCATAGCCCCAGCGGCAGATCACTTCCATGACGCAATACACAATTATCGGTATTGCCATAGTAAACAGGAAATTTTTCAGAACAAAATACTTATCTTTTTTCATACCCACCATTCCTTTACCGGCTGACAATATCCGCCAAATCACAATTTTCATAAATTTCTTTAAAGCTGTCTGCCGTAAGTTCCGGATTGGTCACTCCCGTCATTTTTTCCAAGTCTTCCTTTTGCATAACCCAGCTGCTGTTGTCGCCAATCTTATCCAGACGCTCGGTTGCCAGCATCTCTTCTGTAGTCATTGCCAGCCAGGAATTGGCAAGCACCCTGATCCCATTGTTTTCCGGCGTTCTTAAAAGATAACCGGTACACGCGTTATACAGAAGCGCAAACATGGTTCCCGGCACCCAGGTACCTGGTTTTATGACAGCCGCATTGAGAAGCAGGTTATCGGGATCACCCATGGCATTTTTAAGGTCAGAACCCACTACTGCCATGGAAGCCACCTTAATATCCTTTTTCATGGCTGCCTCCGCGTCTCCGATAATGGTAAATAACTCAGTATACATTGTGGTTGAATTGATTACGATATCGTATTTTTCACTCATCAGCAAGGTAGAGAAGCCGCTGAGCCATCCGTCATATTTGGGAATTCCAGGATATACAGTCACATTTATGTTCTTATCATTCTTCACGTCTACCGTCGCGGGGGACTGGATAACAGATGTCAAATCAGAGGTTTCATAGGTCAGATCATAAGCGTCCGCTATGGCCTCCAGTACTGCGACACCGCATTCCGTATGCTGTTCATTTCCCTGCGGAGCCAGAGCGGAACAGATCAGAATTCCATGTTCTTCCCCATCAGAAATGAAATCATTGATAGCGATAATGTATTTTTCAGCTTTTCCCGCATTTCCTACCCCGGCAGTACCTGCAAACGCTTCATTAGCAAATAAATCCGGATATTCTTCCTCTTTATACTGCACATTCGCCACATAATACATCCCGTTTTGTGCGCAGCGGTCCGCAATCTGTTCGCAGTCATAACTCAAAAAACTCATAAATCCCTTACAGCCGCTTGCCACACAGTTTTCAAGAAATGCCACCTCATCTTCCAGGTCCAGAACCGATTCCGAATACATGAACTCCACATTATACATAGAACCTACATAATTGTCCAAAAAATCCTGTACACCGAGATATTCTGCATTCATGCTGGCTATAGCAACGCCTATTTTAATGGTTTCCGCTGCATCAGCTTCTTCTTTTGTCATGCCGGAGAATGCCGGTGCGCCTGTGGTCTGTGTATCGGATGTCTGCGCAGCCTGTACCGCCGCCTTTGCCGTCGTCGTTTCGCCGCCTGAACAGGCTGCCGAAGTCAGCATGACTGCACCGCTGAGAATAACTGCCAACGCCTTTTTCAAATTCTTCATTATTATTTTCCTCCGTCTCATTTTATTTTCTTTATGTAAATTGGTTCCTGTGAGGAAGCAGATCTTCCCTGTCGCTGTTCAGATATACCACTGCCAGAAAGATCACTCCCTTTACTCCCTGGATTACACTCGCATCCACACCAAGCATCAGGAGGCCGTTACTGAGCACAATCACTGTAAATGCGCCTATGACGCCGGAATATACATTGGACTTATAGCCGCCGAATATGGACATACCGCCAAGGACCGTGGCCAGCATAATATCACTGCCCATATTATTGGGAGTTGCCGTAACATTGCCGGTGCGGATCAGGCTGAATACGGAAGCCATTCCAACCGCAATCGCAGCGAATATATAACTGATTCTGATCATAATCTTCTTATCCATGCCCACCGCCTTGGCGCACCGTTCATTTCCTCCGATAAAACGCAGCGACCGGCCGATTGAAGTGCCGTGATATATGGCTATGAATATAATGAAGAGCCCCGTAAATAATACATACCTGAAACTGCCGGATGCCACGCCTTTTACCGCTTTATAGATGTTGATAAATGTGGCGCCTAAAACCTGCTGGCTTACCGCATTATAAATCTGTGTCATTAAGATAGCCGCTACCATGGTTCTCAGGCCAAGTATGGTGCTGATTAAACCATTTAAAAACTGCATAACCGCCGCGCAGGCAAAGGCCGACAGAAACAGCAGCAGGACCGAACCGGTGGCCAGAAATATCTTTCCGCCTATAATACCGGATAGCATGATGATCGCCCCCACGGACATATCAACATTTCCGGTGGTATAAATAAATGCAATTCCCATTGCGCAGACTGCCACCACAAGACCCTGTTCAAATATGGAGTTCAAATTTTTAGCTGTCAGAAAGCTTCCTCCAGTCAGGGTTCCAAACAACAAGGACGCAGCAGCCAGCATGATAAAGGGAACCGCCATAGCCATATATCTGTGATGCAAAAGTTTTTTCATCCGTTCCATCTCCTGCCCTCCTATATCATACATTCAATTAAATCGTGTTCGTGGAATCCATCTTTTCTGAAAAATTCACCGTTCATTTTTCCATCTTTCATAATCAGGATCCGGTCGCTCATACCGATCAGTTCCGGCATCTCCTCACTGATCATGACAATGGATTTTCCCAGCTTTTTCATATCATAGATCAATTGGTACATTGCAGCTTTCACACCCACATCCACGCCTCTGGTGGGGCAGTCCAAAATCAGAATATCAGAATCATAAGCCACCCATTTTCCAAAAACTACCTTCTGCTTATTTCCACCTGAAAGAGTTTTCACCTGCTGGTAGGGATCGGAACATTTGATTAACAGTCCTCTGATCTGTTTTTCCACATACTCCGATTCCTTTTTTCTTGAAATAAATGGCCCGAACCACCGGTTTACTTTGTACCCGGTAGACGCTATATTTGCAAAAACAGAAGCGTTCTGCTCCAGAGATTCGTTATCTCTGTCTTTGGATACATAGCCCATCTTGTTTTGATAGGCAGTCCTTGCGTCAGTTATCTTGATTCCCTTTTCAGGCAGCATCACTTCTCCGTCCAATACTTCTTCCAGCCCATACAGAGCGTGGCCCAAAGTGTGCATTCCGCAGTCCGATAAGCCCCCAATTCCTAAAATTTCCCCCTTATGAAGCTCCATCTTTACACAGAGCAGTTCCTCCAAAGTGGATATGTAATCCGCTTTCAGCACTACCTTGTCCTCATAGCCATCCATATCCACGCGGTAGTAGTTTCCTTTAATTTCGCGGCCTACCATCAATCGTTTGATCAGATTTGCTTCATATTGTTCCCGGGTCAGATTATCGATGATCTCACCGTCCCGCAGAATTGTCAATGTGTCACAATGCTCCATCATTTCCTCTAAATCATGGCTTACAATAATAACGCTGTGTCCTCTGGCCGCCATATCATGCATAACCCGATACAGAATTTCACGGCCGCTCTGCCCTAAAGCAGTCGTTGTCTCGTCCACAATCAATATGTCAGGATTATGATTCATCACCCTGGCCATCTCAATCAGTTTTCTGGTCTGCATGTCCAAAAGCCGCAAAGGCCTGGCGGGGTTTACATGGTCAAGCCCTACCAGGGAAAGCGCCCTTTTTGCCGCCTCCTGCATCTTTTTCTGGTTGATAACCGTATGGGATTTAAACTGACCGTATTCACCCAAAAACAAGTTTTCCGCCACTGTGATATCACTTAATGTCCCGGTCTCCTGAACCACCATACCGATTCCAGCCTTTAATCCTTCCAGTACGCTGGATGGTTTCCACGGTTTTCCATGATAGCTCATGGTTCCGCTGGTCGCCGGCTGCATCCCGGCTATTATCGAAGTTAACGTCGACTTCCCGCTTCCGTTTTCCCCGATAAGCCCCCGGATTTCTCCGGCCTTTGCCTGAAACGCCACGCCCCTGAGAGCCCGTGTTTCGCCGAAATTCTTGCACATATCCGTTACTTCCAACAGGATTTCACCTTCTTTAGGCATAGTCACCCTCCTTTGTTAATCTATATTTATTTTAGCAGACGATACTTATGTAAAGTGAAGGTTACCAGACCACCTTTGTCAGTAAATCGACTTGTCGGAGCGGCTTCAATGTCACAATTCAGACATCATTATTAAAATTCCGCTTTTCCATATCAGAGTGTGTCTTAAAAACAGTCCGCAGGTTATCATAAGACAAAAAGGGCCCCGAGGCGTATAAAAATACCTCGTAGCCCTTTTTGATTTATTATAACCTGCGGGTTATTCTTTTCTTCCGGTTTCCAGCCAGATATCCAGCTGCCGCTGTTTTTCCTTTAAAATATCCTGATAACCGTTTGCATTCAGCTCTTCCAAAAACAGGGGAATCCCCACGTCCGGATCCAGCATGCCGGAAACCAGAAGCCAATAATATTTATCATAAACAGCAGTGCAGAGATCCTCCTGAACCTGGACCTTTTCAGGATCAAAATAAAATCCATAGGCCGGTGAGACCATAACGTCTTCGTTTTCAGTTTCCCCATAGGCTGCGCTGCTATTTTTGCTGTGAACCAAGACAGGGAGGCTCTTCCGGTTTGGCCATCCCCAGCCAGCAGTAAACCATCTCTTGCTTTTATCCTGGGTTATGTTCATAATGCGTCCTCCATCAAGACGTATATAATCAATTCCTTCCTGTCCAAACTGACACAGTCCGCCAATCTCAGGATCGGTAAAAAGCAGCTGCAGAAACTTTACAGCCTCTTTTTTATGAAGACTTGTGGCTGAAATACACCAGTTCAACTGGGAATTAACGTTATTCAAACTGGCTTTCGAAAAAACTGCCAGCTCCATTTCTCTTCCGCAGTTCATATTCGCATCCACAGGCGTCATACTGTTAACCTGAAGAAAATATCCGAATGCATTGCCGCTGGAAACGAACTCAGTCCTTTTAATATGACTGTAAACAGCATTCTGTAAAATCAGCCCTTCCCCATACCATTGATGCATCTGACTGCAAATATCATAAAAATACCCGCTGGAAAAGAAGTCCGTTACCCTGGCATCTGTCTGCCCCGGAAGAAGGACGCCAAGATTATCTCCCAAAGCTTCCTGCCCCAGAGTGGTATGGAGCTTGCCATCATGAGAAGCTACTAAAATCATGTCCGGGTAAGCCTTTTTTACCTTTAGCAGAGCCTGATGCAGTTCATCTAATGAATTCACCTCTTCCGCTTTAATTCCCAGCTCCCGGCATATATCCTGCCGCATGGCAAACCCCATCCGGAATACCGATTCGTTGTTTCCATCAAAAGAATAATATACCTCCTCCGGCATGCCCTCCAGCCGTATTCCTTTCATATAGTTCTGAAGTTCCGGATAGGGTGCGGACAACTGGTCAACCGGCGCCAGCACCTGATTGCTGATCAGTTTCACGAACAGAGCATTGCCATATAACAGCATCACATCAGGAAGATTATCATCCAGCACCCTTTGGCTGACCTCCTGGGGGAGATGTTCTAAAGACAGGGTATCAAATTTCACTGTAAAACCATATTCTTTTGTTATCTCGCTGACCGCCGCCTCAATCCTTCTTTTCGATTCCTCATCCGCCTCTGACAGGCATTGGACCTCTATCTCAGGCAGATTCGGCCGGACAGACGGAGGCTTGGAACATCCGCTCATAAACATAACCGCCGCCAATAAAAATATCCGTTGTTTTCCCATTCTCCTGCACCTTCCACCAGCTCTTCCCATCCTGTCTCCTCACCTTTTCCGTATCGTTCTGGGCAGTTCATCAAATACTTTTTTATATGTCTGTGAAAAATGAGAAAAATTATAATACCCTACCTTAGCAGCTATGATTCCAATAGGAAGATTCGTAGTCGTCAGCAGATATCTGGCGGCTTCCATCTTATGTCGTATAATGTACTCTTTAAGAGAATATCCGGTTTCCTTTTTAAAGATCCGGTTCAGATAATCCGGGCTCAGGTGAACATATTCCGCAATTTGGTGCCGGTGGATCTCCTCATCCTGATGAGATTTTACATATTTCTCCACCTGAGACACAACATCGACGGCATTTAACTCCGGTTCTTTGTGATCAAAAAGGGCAATCATACTGTGAGCCAGCTTCTTCATGGTTTCAATGGACTTCATGCCGTTAATATAATTGTTGTATCCATCTTTTGTATTTAAAAGGAGTTTCACCATATCCCGGGATTTTGTATCTGCCTGATAGATCAAATGAAGAAAATCAGCATAAATATACTTCAATTGTTCGGCATTCAGACCGCCTTTTGCCACCAATCCATCCAGCAAACTGCAAAATTCATTTTCCACCTGCTGCCCATAACCTTCCGAGAGCTGCCGTGCCCATCTCTCCCACTGGAAACCACTGATAGCTGCCTTTTGCCGCTTCGATACAATTTCCTCCATAAAAATACCTGACGCCATAACCACATTATCCTGCTTCAGTCCTTCCAACTGCCTGTATATCCGGCTTATGTTTTTCCAGTTCTCTGCCTGCTTTGCATAAACTGCCGCATCACACCCCAGATAATCGCGGCACACCTGTAAGAAAAGGGACAGCTGCCTCTGGATACTTTCAGGATCACAGGACTCTTCCCCCTGATTCCAAACCATTATGGCAAACTGATATGTTTCTATCTGACTCATCAAAAAGCTGTACTGATACCCCTCCAATATCTCTCCGATCACATTGCTCATAGAAGACCATAAAAGTCCCGGCTCCCACGGCTCACTGCTGGTCCAGCGTATTACCTGAATAATCCCCAGCCAGCATTGCTTCCGGTCATCTGGAAAATAACCGGAATTTACCAGTTCGGCATGATTTCCGACAATGAGCTCTTTGCTTCTTATGTCGTCATTTCTGATAATATAGGTCAGGAAATTGGATACCAGATTTACTTTGTGCCGGTCAAAATACTTTCCGATATTTTTATATCTGTCTGCGTCATGCCGCAGTTTCAGATCATCGATCACCTTTTGTACCGCATTTTCCAATTCTACGCTGGATGCCGGCTGCAGAATATAGTTCTGTGCTCCCATCTGAAGAGCTCTTTTTGCGTAGTCAAACTCCGCATGAGAGGAAAGGATAAGAAATGCAGGCGGGTGCTCCATTTTCCTGGTCCATTGAAGCAGGGACAGTCCGTCTTCATCGGGCATCTCCACATCGCATAAAATAATATCGACCTGATATCTGTTCAGCAATTCTTTGGCCTGTTTCGCAGAAAACGCGGCCAATGTCAGCGTAAATCCCATCTTCACCCAATCCACACTGTGCAGAATACTGCCCACTACCTCCCTTTGATCATCCACTACCAGCAAGGTCATATTTTTCTTCCTCCTCTCCCTGTATTTCAAAAAACAGATCCACTACAGCTCCATCCTCATTATAGAAGCCATAACTGAACCGGTCCCCATAAAGAAGGCGGCACCGGTGGAGCACATTGCCAATTCCCACACCGCCGTCATAATCAGCCTCCACAATTCCCTGGTTAAGCTTCTCCATCAGTTCCTGCCGAAAGCCCTCTCCGTTGTCCGCTACTGAAACGCTTAAAATTCTGCTTGACTCAATCTGCAAAAGTTTCACTTTAATCTGTATTTTTAACATCCTGTCCGGACATCCGGCATATTTAACAGAATTTTCCACAAAGGTTAAAAGACTGATGGAAGGCACCTTGTATTCCAATGCATCCGGCATAATATCGGTTTCACACCGCATATTCTGCGAGTAACTGGAGGAAAACAGCTTTACATAATTCTGGCAGTACATAATCTCCTGTTCCAGCTTTACTTCAGAATCCTGTATGGAAAATACGTAACGGAAATGTCTGGAAAGCAGCAGAATATTTTCCTGCGCCTCCCCATACCGCTTTCGTTCCAACAGGGCATATAAATTTTTAAGACAATTAAGATAAAAATGGGGCCGGATCTGATTCTGAAGAGAAACCAGCTGAATCTGTTTCATCTCCAGTTCCTTCTCATAGGAACTGATTTTCAAATCTCTGATCTGCTCAATCATATGATTAAATGTATCATCCAGTTTTCTGAATTCCGTATGTGAAAAAGCGGATGGCGTTCCCATTTCCAACCGCCCGGAACCGATGTCATCCATCATTGTAATCAGCATATCCATAGGTTTAAAGTAATTCTTTTTCAAAAGTTTATATGCACAGAGAATAAAGATTACAAAGCCCCAGACTAAAGCCACCAACAGAAAAGGCAGCAGCGGCATACGGGAATCGCTTCCATTATGGGGAACTAAATATACCACAGTAAAATCCTGAAGGGGTTCAGAGGCCGCCCAATAAGCCTCTTTTGCCCCCTGTATCCTTTTCTTCCCATGGGACAGCATTTCCCATGTGATATGTTCTTCGTTCAACTGGTCTAACCTGCACTGGGGCACATCGCCCTGAAAAAAGGTCAATATTCCATTCATTTCATTGTATTTAGGAGAAATATCCGCCATATGTTCCGCATCAAACAATGCAGCCAGCCAAATCCCCTGGTTTTCAACCGCTTTGCAGAAATAACGGCGGCCGTCGACAGTGACTGCCTCCCATCCTTTTCCGTTCATTTTTTCGTTCTCTATCATCTCCTGAAAATAGCGGTCCATATGAAGCCACAAATTTACTTTTTCATTTTTTGTAATATAGTTGAGCCTGTTGATACAGGACAGGGTCACATTTCCTTCAGCCGTATAGAGATATACCGCAGTCAGGTTATCATAGTAGTTCATACGTTCTTTAATATTACAGTAGACCTCATACCGGTTAAGTTCATCGGTTGTTTCCTCTCCCGTTCCCCTGCTTAACTGATGAATATATGTATTGTTTAAGGCCAGTTCATTAAGATAGCGTCCCACGCCGTCCATCTGCCTGTTCATGTCATTCACCATCAGCCTCAGGGAATTCTGTACAGATATATAAACCGTTTCCTGTAATTTATCGAATGAATAATACGTACTGATTCCTAAAACCAACGCAAGAGGAATCAGTAAAATAGCCAGACCCTTTATAAGAGTTTTCTTCGCAGATGTTGTTTTTTCCATATTTTTCTCCATAACACTATTATATCGAACCCAGCCAAGTGGCGCAACCGGACGTGTAAAATTGGGGGTTAATTCGTGAACGTAACGCAGGAAAGCGGGATGAGGGGGCGGAGGCGGGATTGGATGTTTGGAGGCGGCCCTGGGGAGCGGAATCCGTCGGGGATGAAAGCCTGCTTCCAACCGTAAGTGAAACTAAGGCTCCAGGGATGGAAAAAGACGGTCCGATGCCCACTGAACGGTAAACTCTTTATGGGACTTTACCGTTCAGTGGGCATCTCAGAAACTGATTTGGTTTTCAGTTTCTGCCCGTCTTTTTCCATCCCTGGAACCTAACTTTCACTAACGGTTTCCAGATGGCTTTCATCCCCGAAGGATTCTCCTGGGCCCGCCCCCATCCAAACATCCAGTCCGTCCCCTCGTCCCGCTTTCCTGCTGGTGTTCTCTGGCTAAAGTAATTAAAAGCAAATTTAACATAAAGGGTGACATAAAGGGTGAAGGCATTTTCGAAAATGGCTTCA
>NZ_WQPN01000117.1:17741-18236 GCF_018785315.1 Clostridium sp. MCC353
CCCCTCGTCCCGCTTTCCTGCTGGTTTTTCTCTGGCTAAAGGTATTAAAAGTAAATTTTACATAAAGGGTGAAGGGATTTTCGAAAATGGCTTCGCCTTTTAATGTAAATCCCCACACCATTTAACATCAACCCTGAAGGCATTTTCGAAAAAGCCTTGGCCTTTAACTGTAAATCCCCACCTCAATCAAACGCTTCTCTGTTTTTTCTACTTCCCTTCCCCAAATCTTTATTTTCATTTATTCGTGACAGTACACAGCTGGGGATCCAGGGAATGTGAGGCCCGAAACCGTTCAGGCGGTTGGAGAGGGGACACCGGATGGGCGGTTGGATCTGCAGGAGGCCGGGGCACGGTTTGCGGTTCCAGCGATTTGTGGAGGCCGTCGGCAGCTCTTAGGCTGAAAAAAGGGAAATGGAGGGGAAATCGCTGACCTCCAAGTCAGCGATTTAGAGAACCTGAATCGAAAATTTCTTCAGAAATTCTTCGATGAATGTT
>NZ_WQPN01000015.1 GCF_018785315.1 Clostridium sp. MCC353
GCCTTAGTTTCACTTACGGTTGGAAGCTGGTTTTCATCCCCGAAGGATTCCCCTTGGCCCGCCCCCATCCAAACATCCAGTCCGTCCCCTCGTCCCGCTTTCCTGCGTAACGTTCACTAACTAAATCCCAATTTTATTCCCCATTATATTCCCGGACCGCCTCAATCATTGCCGCCAGATTTTCCGCCGGAACCCCGGGCTGGATATTATGTATGGTGTTGAAGACGAAACCGCCGTTTTTGCCGAATATTTTACAGCATTCCAAAACCTCGTCGTGAACCTGCTGCGGGGTTCCGAAGGGAAGGGTTTTCTGGGTGTCTACGCCACCGCCCCAGAATGTGATGCGGTCCCCGAATTCCTTTTTCAACTGGTTCCGGTCCATGTTTTTGGCAGTCCATTGAACTGGGTTGATGATATCGAAACCAGCTTCAATCAGGTCTGGCAGGAGGCCGTAGATGCTGCCGCAGCTATGCTTAAATGTTTTCCAGGAGGTATGTTCGTGAATCCAGTTATTCACCGCTTTGTAGTAAGGGGCATACAGGCTGCGGAATACATCATTGGAACAGAAAGGCCCGTTCTGGGTTCCGAAGTCCGTACCGCAGATGTAAGCCACTTGGATGGTCTCTCCAAGGGTGTCGTGTATTTTTTTGAGATTTTCCAGGGCATAGTTCAATTGGTAGTCGAATATTTCGTGAAGAACATCCTGGCGGATGGCGGTGGAAATGTACCATTCCGTAATGTCGCGGATTCCCTTAGGAGCCTTTAACTGTGGGCCCGGGACGAGGGCGATGTCGCCGAAAGCGGTTCCGCCCAGATTTCCCATGATCACATCGGCAGAATGTTCTTTCTCTTTTCTCTGTGCAGCAAGCCAGTCTAAATCTTCCTGTGACACAGGGCCGAATTCTTCCAGATTTTCTGAAACTTCATATTCGTCTTCGTCAAACTCAGGAGTGCGTATAATGTTGTCGAAATAGTAGCCGCCGTTTGGCATATGGCCTGACGGCGGGTAGGATGGGTCGCCGCAGGCGTAGATAAAAGTATCTCCTTTTTCATTGGAAGATGTGATAAAGTCTTTGGCAACCAATACTTCCTGACCCCATGGGGTTTTCCACTCCTTAAACTGATCTGTCTGGCGGAAACCGTACATGGTTCCGGCACTCCATAGCGGAGAGGTCTGGATATTCATGGCCTCCTTTAAATCATCGTCTACCATACCCAGCATCTGAAGCGGTTCGATTATTTTGACTATGCGTTTTTTAAGTCCGTAGTATTCCCTCATTTTTTCTACAATTGAACAATGGATGCCGGTGGTGGGCATACCGCCGATATCCAGCAGAAGCGGTCCGTCTTGATGGTTTATTGCCAGTGATAATTTTTCTTTTCCGGTCATAAGATAATCTCCTTTCAAAAGCATGAAACGATTCATGGTATGGTTTCATCATAACATGCAATTTCTATTTTGACAAGAAAAAAAGGAAATAATTTACAGAATTCTATTGACATGTTCTCCACGATTTGTTAGTATGAAAATAACTTATAAAACGTTTCATGAAGAAAGGGGATGCGAAAAAATGGACAGTGGGGAACTTTTGAGAAAGGAACTGGAAGCTGCCACGCTTCCGGTGATGCCTGTAAACAAAGATTATAGAATCGGCATCATTGGCGCAGGGTTTATAGTAAGAAACTGCCATCTTGCTGCTTACCGCAAGGCGGGATTTAACCCATATGCCATCACTTCTTTAGATTTGGAGCAGAGTAAAGAGGTGGCGGCAGTACATAATTTGGAGAAGGTTTATGAAGACTGGCATCAATTGGTGGATGATCCGGAAGTCGATATTATAGATATTGCCGTACCGCCTCATGTGCAGCTTGAGATAGTCCGATATGTCTGTACCAAGCCGCATATTAAAGGCATTTTGTGCCAGAAGCCAATTGCCATGTCTGTGGATGAGGCGAAGGAAATTGTGGAATTGGGAGAGAAAGCGGGGATTCCTATCGCGGTAAACTCCAATATGCGTTATGACCAGTCCATGAGAGCGCTCAAATGCATTTTGGATAAGGGATTGATCGGAAAACCGGTGATTGCCACCATCGATATGAGGGCCATACCGGACTGGCAGGCATTTTTAAAGGCATATAATAAGCTGGAATTATACGCCATGGGCGTTCATCATATTGATATTTTCCGATATCTGTTCGGCGATCCGGAAAAGATTACAGCTTTATGCAGAACGGACCCGAGAACGAAATTTGAGCATACGGACGGAATCACCCAGTACACCTACCAGTATTCAGACGGCCTGATGGCTACAAGCCTTGACGATGTATGGGCATGGCCGGAAGAACCCTGTGAGAAGCATAATTATATTAACTGGAGGGTGGAAGGCACGGAAGGATTTGCAGAAGGGGACTTCGGCTGGCATAAACGGGAGCCCGAGTTTGCCGGAAGCTCTTTGAGGCTGGCCTGTAAATCATATCCCCACCAGTGGATTGAGCCTAAGTGGGAGACTATGTGGTTCCCGGATGCATTTGTGGGCACCATGGCAAATCTGTTGTGTGCGGTTGAAAATAAAACGGAGCCGGAAATCAGCGCAAGGGATAACGTGAAGACCCTGGCTTGTGTGGAAGCGTGTTACCGGTCAATTAAAGAAGAACGGACAGTAAAATTAGAAGAATTTTTATAGGAGGAATGAAGTATGATTTCAGTTGGGATTTTTACAGGCTATTATCCGTATTCGATGGAAGAGACCATTAAGAGGGCGAAAGATCACGGGATGAACTGCGTGCAGTTGGATCTTGAGTTTAAAGATATTGACTTGTCAAGAGGTAACATTACAAAAGAAAAGGCCAATTATGTGAGAGACGCGTTCCGGGATGCAAACCTTCCCATCGTTGCCATTTCCGCTTATACCAATCTGGTTCATCCGGATCCGGTTCAGAGAGAGGCGAACATCAATTATGTAAAAGAGATTCTGGCTCATGCCAGGGATTTCGGAACCCCTTATGTGGTGAGCGAAACGGGCACTTATAATGTGGAGAGCGACTGGCTTTATGATCCTAAGAACGCGACGGAAGAAGCATATCAGGAGTTTAAGAGCATAGCAATTGATCTGGCAAAATTCGCTTATGACCATGATGCGGTATTTTTAATTGAAAACTATGTGAACAACATCGTGGGGGCTGTGGAGCAGACCGCCAGGCTTTTAAGAGAAGTGAATCATCCGGGAATCGGCCTTTTAATGGATCCCACCAATTACTTTGGCGAGGACAACATCGATCATGTGGATGAAACCATTGAGAAGATATTCTATGTTCTGGATGATAAAATCCGCGTGGCCCATGCAAAGGATTGTAAGAGGGCGGTGGATACCGGCGAGAAATTCGGCGGCGGTTCGGCAGAACATAACAGCTTTCGCGGGGCAGGGGCGGTTGAACTTCCGGCGGCTGGCCTGGGTGTGCTGAATTATGAACTCTACCTGGAACGTCTGATGAAGAATCATCCCAACATTCCGATTATCATCGAACATTTGGATGAAGAGGATATTCCGAGAGCGAAAAAACATGTGGATAACGCGCTGAAACACGTGGGCGCATAAGGGAACTGAAAAGGCGTTTTGGCAGATCTGTTGGATTGATCAGATTTGCCAAAGCGCTTCTTTTTTTATTAAAATATGGCATACTGTATTTCTCAGATTTTCTTACCGGCAGTCCGCCGAAATTTCCCAAATGAATCTCAGTCAAAAATAAAAGTAAAATTTAGGAGGAAACTGTACGGATACTGGCAATACAATGAAAGAGATAAGCAACCGTGAGGTGAAATCCAGCGTATTTACGGCATTATTTGGCAACCCGAAAAATGCGGCCCAACTCTATCAGGCGCTGGAAGCGGGAGAGGAGGGGGGACCGGAATTTTATGTGTTTTATAATGGGGAAGCTTCTTATGAAGCGGAAAAGAACTGAGATTATCGGACGCTTACCTTGTAAATAAAGGGGAACCTATGTTAGAATGAAAGGTGAAGGTGATCAATATTAATTTATCGGCCAACCATCCGATATTGAAACATTGCCGGCCCATATATGAATATTCCTGTTTTATCCAGAAGAGCCGGGATTACATCAGGCAGAGGAAATTAATTGACCATTAAAATGACTAAAAATGCTTACAAAAAGGAGAAGATATGCCGCCAATCAGTGTATTAATTAAACCAGCGTCTGGAAACTGCAATCTCAGATGCGAGTATTGCTTTTATTATGACACCATGTCAAAAAGGGAACAGCCGTCTTATGGGATGATGTCTGAAGAGACGTTAGAGGCTGTGATGAAACAGGTTTTTGCCTATGCGGAAGAGGAATGCACCATTGCCTATCAGGGAGGGGAACCAACCCTGACCGGCCTGCCGTTTTTTGAAAAATCCATGGAGTTGCAGGAAAAATATAATACGAAAAAGATTAAAGTTTATAATGCCTTACAGACCAATGGATATCATACGGATAAAAAGTGGGCTGAATTTTTTGTGAAGAATCATTTTTTGGTGGGGGTTTCCCTGGACGGAGGGCCTAAAGTTCATGACTTATACCGTAAAAATGCCAAGGGTGAAGGAAGCTTCTATAAAATAATGGAAAACATTGACCTGTTTAAAAAGATGGGGGTGGAGTTCAATATCCTGTCTGTGGTCAATGGTAAGACTGCGCCGCAGATTGAAAAGACCTACGCATTTTATAAGAAGAACGGGCTGGATTACCTGCAGTTCATTGCCTGCCTGGATCCGCTGGGGGAGGAACCGGGGAAACGTGATTATTCACTGACGCCGGAAGTCTATGGGGAATTTTTAATTAAACTGTTCAATCTGTGGTTTGAAGATCTTCAGCAGGGGAAACAGCCATTTATCAGGCAGTTTGAAAATTACATAGCTATGCTGTTAGGCCAGATTCCGGAATCCTGCGATATGAGGGGGATTTGCGGGATGCAGTATGTGGTGGAGGCGGACGGCGCCGTTTATCCCTGTGATTTTTATGTATTAGACCAGTATAAACTGGGAAACTTTAATAGTGATACGGTGGAAATGGTGAATGAGATGAGGCAGAAGATCGGATTCATAGAGGAATCCAAGAACCACGCTGATAAATGCCGGGAATGCCGGTATTACCCGCTCTGCCGGGGCGGCTGCCGAAGGAACCGGCAGGCCGGATCACCGTATGAGCAGTATTTTTGTAAATCGTATGAGATGTTTTTCGAAGCGTGCCTTCCCAGAATGATGGAAATAGCCCAGGTTATTAAAAAACAGGGGTAAAGGCTGGGATTCGGCAAAAGATAAAATATTGGACGGGCAAAGATAAAACAAAGGATCAAACAAGGTCAATCAAGGATGAAAAATACAAGGTCAATCAAGCATGAAAAAAGGATCAAGCAAGGATGAAAAATATTTGACAAGTCAAACAATTCATGATAGACTTACAAAGTATGAGTTAACGCCGGAACCCGGTTTTTGGACGCTCCAACCTGAAGCTTAGTTCTCGGTCAGTTTATAAGAATAAGGAGGAAATCATCATGATTTCAAAGGAAAAGAAAGCTGCTATTATTGCAGAATATGGTAGAAAACCTGGAGATACAGGTTCACCGGAAGTTCAGATTGCTATTTTAACTGCCAGAATTGCTGAATTAACAGAGCATTTACAGCAGAACAAGAAGGATCATCACTCAAGAAGAGGTCTTCTGATGATGGTTGGTCAGAGAAGAGGTCTTCTTGACTATTTAAAGAAGACAGATCTTGAAGGATACCGTACTTTAATTGAAAAGTTAGGAATCAGAAAGTAAATTTGAACATTAGGGTGGAGAGATTATCTCCACCCTATTCTTGATTCTCAGGAGAGAGGATTCTGAGGGCAGGAAAGCCGTCTAATCGGCAATTCATGTGGAAGATTTGTCCCGAGACCGCTGAAAAGGGCATGAAGATTCGTGTGTTTTTCAGTAGTTTCGGCATCTTCCGCAGAAGAAAAATTCTATTTTAAAAGGAGATTAAGCGTATGTACAAGAGTTTTACTATGGAACTTGCCGGCAGAACATTGACTGTTGATATCGGCAGAGTTGCAAAACAGGCAAATGGTGCGGCATTTATGCACTATGGTGATACGGTGGTGCTTTCCACAGCAACCGCATCTGATAAACCGAGAGAGGGAATCGATTTCTTCCCGTTAAGCGTGGAATATGAAGAAAAATTATATGCTGTAGGAAAGATTCCCGGCGGATTCAATAAGAGAGAGGGAAAGGCGTCTGAGAACGCGATCCTTACTTCCCGTGTGATCGACCGTCCTATGCGTCCTCTGTTCCCAAAGGATTACCGCAACGATGTTACGCTGAACAACCTGGTTATGTCTGTAGATCAGGACTGCAGCCCGGAATTGACTGCAATGCTGGGATCTGCAATTGCAACCGCTATTTCTGATATTCCGTTTGACGGCCCTTGTGCGACAACACAGGTTGGTTTAGTGGACGGAGAATTTGTGATCAACCCAACTCAGGCTCAGAAACAGGTTTCCGACCTGGCGCTTACCGTTGCATCTACCAGAGATAAGGTGATTATGATCGAAGCGGGCGCAAATGAAGTGGCTGAACAGACCATGATCGATGCGATCTATAAAGCTCATGAAGTAAACCAGGAAGTGATCAGATTCATCGATACCATTGTGGCTGAATGCGGAAAAGAAAAGCATACCTATACAAGCTGCGCTGTTCCGGCAGAATTGTTCGATGCCATTAAAGAGATCGTAACTCCGGAAGAGATGGAAGTTGCGGTATTTACAGATGATAAACAGACGAGAGAAGAGAATATCCGCCAGATCACAGAAAAACTGGAAGAGGCATTTGCAGAGAATGAGGAATGGCTTGCAGTTTTGGGTGAAGCCGTGTACCAGTATCAGAAAAAGACTGTGCGCAAGATGATCTTAAAAGACCATAAGCGTCCTGACGGCCGTGGAATTACGGAAATCCGTCCGCTGGCTGCAGAAATCGATATGCTGCCCCGCGTTCATGGTTCAGGCATGTTCACACGTGGACAGACACAGATTTTAAATGTATGTACGCTGGCTCCCTTATCTGAGCGTCAGAAATTAGACGGTATTGATGATATGGAAACATCAAAGAGATATATGCATCATTATAACTTCCCGTCTTACTCTGTTGGTGAGACAAAACCGTCCAGAGGACCGGGACGCCGTGAAATCGGACATGGCGCATTGGCTGAGAGGGCATTGATTCCGGTGCTTCCTTCAGAAGAGGAATTCCCATATGCGATCCGTACCGTATCCGAAACCATGGAATCCAACGGTTCCACATCACAGGCCAGCATCTGTGCTTCCACTCTGTCACTTATGGCAGCGGGTGTTCCGATTAAATCGGCGGTTGCAGGTATTTCCTGCGGTCTGGTAACAGGAGATACGGATGACGATTATCTCGTTCTGACCGATATCCAGGGCCTGGAAGATTTCTTCGGCGATATGGACTTTAAGGTAGGCGGTACTCATAAAGGAATCACCGCAATCCAGATGGATATTAAGATCCATGGACTGACAAGACCGATTATTGAAGAAGCGATAGCGAAGACGCGTGAAGCAAGACTTTATATTCTGGATGAAATCATGGCTCCTGTTATTTCGGAACCGAGAAAAGAAGTTGGAAAATACGCGCCTAAGATTGAACAGATCAGCATTGAACCCAGCAAGATCGGCGATGTTGTGGGCAAGCAGGGCAGTGTGATCAACAAGATTATTGATGAAACAGGCGTTAAGATTGATATTTCCGAAGAAGGCAATGTAGCTGTTTGCGGTACGGATAAGGCTATGATTGAAAAAGCAATCAGCATTATTAAGAGCATTGTTACAGATATTGAGGCCGGACAGATCATGACGGGTAAAGTAGTCCGTATTATGAATTTCGGAGCGTTTGTTGAACTGGCTCCTAAGAAAGACGGTATGATCCATATTTCCAAACTCTCTGATAAGAGGGTGGCTAAAGTGGAGGATGTTGTTAATATCGGCGATGTAGTTACTGTGAAGGTGGTTGAAGTTGATAAGATGGGACGGATTAACCTGAGCATGAAGCCAGGCGATCTGAAACCCGCTTCTGAAAATAAGGAAGAAGCAGCAGAATAAATCTGTCTGAAACAGCAGAAAAAGTCATGGGAAATTAAGGAAAACTTCATTTGACCATGACTTTTTTTTGTAGTAAAGTTTTCATATAACTACGTTTAGGAGTTAGCTCCGGTATGGAGGAGTAGCATGATAGAAGTGACAGACATCTGGAAACGGTATAAACATAAAAGCGTATTGGAAGGAGTGTCTTTTTCTGCGGCTCCCGGTGAATGTGTGGGAATCGCAGGTGGAAACGGCTGTGGGAAAACGACGCTTTTTTCTGTTTTATCGGGAACCGTAAGAGCGGATAAAGGCAGCATGAAGTATCAGGGGCAGGAAATTCTCGGCAGCAGAAGGATTCTTTCCGACTGCATTGCCTATGTCCCACAGGAAAATCCATTGATGGAAGAGCTGTCGGCTAAGGATAACCTGAGATTATATTACCGCGGAGATAAGAAGAAGATGGAAGAGGATCTGGATCATGGAACCGCGGCAATGCTTGGAATCGGCGACTTTCTGGGAACGGATGTGGGCCGTTTATCGGGAGGCATGAAAAAGAGGCTCAGCATCGCCTGTGCCCTGTCCAATCACGCGCCTGTTCTGATAATGGATGAGCCGGGGGCTGCCCTGGATCTGATCTGTAAAGAAGAGATCAGGAATTATCTCGTTAAGTATATGGCGGCAGGCGGCACTGTGCTTCTGGCATCCCACGAGCTGGAGGAATTGTCATTGTGCAGCAAACTGTACGTTTTGAATCACGGTAAACTGGAACAGGCGCCCACGGGACTGAGCGCCGGAGAACTGGTGAGCCGGTTTGAAAAATAGTAACAGTTCAGAACGGCCCATCTTCGTGAATGATTTTCCCGCCGTCCTGAACTATTGCGAAAAAATAAATGATAAAGGGAGAATGAGCTATGAAATGTCCGAATTGTAACATGGAAAATGATGAAAATGCGAAATTTTGCACTTCCTGCGGTAACAGGCTGATTGAAACCCGGAGTCAGGCGGAAAACGCGTCTGAAAAGGATGGAACAGCAGATCAGGCCAAGAAGGATGAGAAAACTATAATGCCGGATTTGACTGAGAGAAAAATCGACTGGGACAGCCCGGATGACAAAGGGAAAGATCAGGAAGGGGCGGCGCAGCAAAACGGAGCCGTCGAAGATGTGGCACAGGCAGACATGGTTGAGGAAGAACCAGCCGTGAAAGATGTGGCACAGGCAGACACGGTTGAGGAAGAACCAGCCGTCAAAGATGTGGCACAGGCAGACGCGGTTGAGGAAGAGCCGGCCGTGAAAGATGTGGCACAGGCAGACGCGGTTGAGGAAGAACCAGCCGTGAAAGATGTGGCACAGGCAGACGCGGTTGTGCAAGAGCCGGCCAAGAAAGATGTGGCTCAAGAGGAAACGGCCCGTGAATCCGTGAACGAAGAAGCCGCTGTTGAAAATGCTGGCGGAATGAATTCACCATCTGCCGGAGGAATACAAACAAATACGCCGGAGGCCGCAGCGCCGGGAAATACAACTCCGGTAGTACAGGCTCCGGTGATTAACAGCCAGGCGGATGTAGTGAGCGTTCCCAAGAAGAAAAAAGGCAAGGGAATCATCATTGCGGCAGCTGCCGCGGTTGCAGTTGTGGGAATCGCAGCAGCAGTATTTTTCGGTATGCAGAAAGATCCTAAGGAAGAGGTATTTAATGCGTTCAAGAGTGTGAATTCGTCGGAGCAGGTGAAGCCTGTGGAAGAGATATTCGGATTCGGCGATATTTTTGCCAATGCCCAGACGGCCAGCACGGATTACGGGTTTGGCCTGACTTTGGAAAAGGATATGGGAGGACTGGGCCTCAGCAGTTTCGAAGGCGCCGGGTTCGATATTTTTGAAAAGAATGATTTGAAGAATAACATTGGTTCCCTGGATCTTGGAATCCTTTATAAAGGCATTGATATTACAACGCTGAAAATGTACTATGATGATACATATTTTAAAGCTTCTATACCGGATCTGTTTGACCAGGTATTTGTTTTGAACTATGCGGAGGATCTTGCCGGACAGATTGAAAATTCACCTTATTTGGGCCAGTATATTGATATGAGCGGTATTGATATGGATGCGTTCCAGAGCTACATGGAATACTGCCAGAGCCTTTACGCTCCAGGTTCCACAGGTCCCATCGATGTGCTGGGGCTGAAAGAGCGGTTTAATAAGGAAACAAAGTCTTTTGATAAATTAAAGGACAGCATCAAGGTATCAAAAATTTCTAAAAAGAAGAACTTTAAAGTAGACGGTTCGGATGTTTCCTGCCGGGGCTTTGGAATGGTTGTTTCTAAAGACAATCTGCTGGATTTTGTGGATGAAACATGTCAGTTCTTCCTGGAAGACGAGACTTTAAAACAGGAACTGATCGACTACTACAGCCAGATCATGAACATGTCAAATCAGATGATGAGCTCTTCCATCTATGGGGATCCTGAGGTATATGACGGAGAAACCATGGTCAATGAGATGTGGGATGAGATGAACCAGGGAATCGAAGAGGTAATTACTGCGCTCGACAGCGCTATGGATGACGAGATTGAAATCACGGTTTATCTGGATAAGAAGGGCAGGCTGATTTCCTTAGAGGCAGAAACCGGACTGACGAATGAAGATGATTCCACCGCACTGCTTGGCCTGAATCTGGAGTTTAACGGCGGATCATATCTGACACAGAATATGAATGCTGTGTTTACTGTGGAAGCAGACGGTGAAAAGGGAGAAATTACATTTGTAAAAGAAGGAAAGTATGATGATAAAACCCTTACCTGCGATGTGGATTTAGGGTTAGAATTTGATGATGAACTGGTGGAAATCGCTTACAGCGGAAGTTATGACAGAAAGAACGGTGATTACGATCTGATGCTGGCCGGAAGCGATGACGGAAGCGAGATATTTAAAGTTTCTGTTGCCGGTGTGATTGAGGATCTGGAAAAGGGCAAGGGCTTTAGGGCTGATGCGGATACCATCTCCATTTCTTCAGAAGGAATGAAAATGCTGGAGCTTTCCGGTTATTATTCGATTGCGCCGATGGATGGTGAGATCGAAGACCTGGAGGGGACAGAATTTGACGTGCTGGGCGCGACGGAAAATGAATGGGGTATGCTCATCATGTCTGCATACGGCAGAGTTATGGGGCTTCTCAGCAAGTTCGAGTAAGAACCGGTGTGGAAACGAGGATAAAGAATGAAGATGTTTTTGGTCTATTTACAGCTTGAATTGAAAAAAGCTTGCCGTAAATTGCCATATTTTGCAGGAGGAGCAGTTGTGCTGGCGGTTGTGCTTGGCGCAATTGCTTTTTCTGCCAGTAATATGATTTATGGCGGCAGCGCGGCCGGGCGGATTGAAATTGGGGTTGTATTGCCTGAAAAGGATGAACTGGCAGAAAAAGTCATGGGTATTCTGGGAGAGATGGAAAGCGTACAGAGCATCGGCGATCTGCGGTATGTGGATATGGAACAGGGCAGACAGGAGCTGGAACAGGGGATTTTGTCGGCTCTGATTGTGGTCCCGGACCATATGATAGAAGGGATCATCGACGGTACCAATACTCCGGCCACGATTATATTTCCCAAATCCACGGGGATAGAGGCGGCTGTGTTTAAGGAACTGGCGGACGCTGGGGCCGCTATTCTCGGAATTGCCCAGGCCGCCATTTACGCGGCGGATAACCTGTGTGTGAGGTATGGGTTGACTGACCGGATTTATCCGGTAAATGCGGACTTGAATAAGATGTTTTTGAATTACAGCCTGCCGCGGAACACCTATTTTAAGGATTATCAGGTATCGGCTGTGGGGGATATCCCGGTGCTGGAGTTTTATGGAATTTCTGCATTTATACTCTTCCTTCTGTTATGCGGGATTCCTGCATCTATGATCGTTAAGAAAAAGGACCGGATTCTCAGACAGAAGCTTGAAATCATGGGAATCGGCTGCTGGAAACAGACCTTGGGGAGCGTGTTGGCCGTATCCCTGCTGCTTATGGCGGCGGCATTTTTGGCGGCAGGAACTGCCTGGGCCCTTGGTTTTACGGACTGGAATCTCCAGCTTACCGGAGTGGTTCTGCTTGTCAGTGTCTCAGCGGCGTCCATGATTGTGTTTATCTATGAGCTGGGAGGAAGCCGGATGGCCGGAGTGATGGGGATTTTCCTCTGTTCTGTGGGAATGATGTTCCTTGCAGGGGGCATTGTGCCCGCTGTGTTCCTGCCGGAAGGATTGGCAAAGCTGGCGCCCTATATGCCGGCCGGCTGGATGATGGATGCGGTTAAACTGGTGATGGCGTCTGCGTTGTCCTGGCGGGCCGTGCTGCGTCTGATTCTGGCTGCCGCAGTGTTCTATGTGGCTGCTTCCCTGGCTCAGAAGCGGATTGGAGGGCGGCTATGAGAATATGGACATGGTTTTGCCTTTCCTGCAAAAGACAGTTGAAACGTCCGGGATATTTAATCCTGCTGCTGTTTCTCCCTCTGGTTTTATATGGGGCGGCGAAAATGGAAGCTGAAGGCGGGGAAGGCGTAAAGGTCGCTCTTTATGTGGAGGGCGGCGATCTGGCTGAACGGACCGCAGGTTCTTTGGTGGAAGGGGACAGTGTTTTTGATTTCTACCAATGTGATTCTTTGGAGGAACTGGAACGGGAAGTAGCGTCCAAACAGGCGGAATGCGGTTATATATTCTATGAAGACCTGGAAGAGTGTTTGAATGAAGAGAAATACAGGCGCAGCATCGGCTTGTGCACATCTCCGTCCACTGTGATTTCGCCTCTGGCTTCCGAAGTGGTGTTTGCGGCTTTAATGGAACAGTACGGACGGGTGATTCTGGAAAATTATGCGGTAAAAGAGCAGGCATTTGAACCGCTTGACGGGAAACAGGCATGGGAAGAACTGTCGGAGCTGTTTGACATGTACCGGACAAACCACAGCACGTTTGCATTCGCTTACGATACCATTGATGGGGGAGATATGCAGGATGTTACGGTAAAAACGGGATTTCCGGTGCGGGGAGTGGCGGCGGTCATGGTGTTTATCGCCGGTATTTTCGCGTCAGTTATGCTTTTGGAGGATGAGAAAAAAGGGCTTTATATCCCTGTGCCTTATTCTCAGAAATTGTGGTGCAAGGCGGCATCCGTATCGGCCTTGGTGGTTCTGGCGGCGGTTTCCGGCCTGGTTTCGTTAAAGGTGACTGGAAATATGGGGAATATTGGATACGAGCTGGCTTGTATGGCGGTTTATGTGGTCCTGGTTTCTGTGTTCGCGTTCCTTTTAAAAAGCGTGGTGGGAAATGGGGCGGTGATCTGTTGTCTGATCCCATTTTTTATCGTAGGGAGCTTGATCCTCTGTCCTGTGTTTCTGGACGTGGGACAGTGGCTGCCGGAGATTAAAGTAGTTCAAAGGCTGTTTTTGCCCTATTATTATTTAAAAATGTTTTAGCACTGTGTTAAAAACTTCTTTCCAACGGCTGTGATGCGGTGACAGATGGCTGGAAAGGATCAGGATGAAAAGGAGGTATTTATGGCAATTGGAAGAAGCAAGGTAGTGATTGTGGGAATCGGCTCCGTGGGGGCGGCCGTGGCGTTTAACCTGGTTATGGGGCAGATTTGTGACGACCTGGTATTGATTGACTTGAATGAGGAAAAGGCCTGGGCGGAAGCCACAGACCTGCAGCATTCCATGGGGTACAGCGGAAGCAAGATGCATGTGCAGGCGGGGACTTACGCGGAGTGCAGGGACGCGGATGTGGTGGTGATTGCGGCTGCGCTTCCCTATATCAAAGGGCAGACAAGGCTTGATATGCTTGGAAAGGCGGCCGGAATTATGAACGGGGTGATCCCGGCTGTGATGGGCAGCGGGTTTGACGGAAGTATTGTGGTGATTACAAATCCGGTGGATGTGATCAGTTGGTATGTGCAGAAACTTTCGGGTCTGCCGGAATCGCGGGTGATTGGAACGGGAACGGCGCTTGACTCCGCCCGTCTCCGTTATCATTTGGCGGATGTGATGCATGTGGATCCCCAGAGCGTTTATGCCCTCTGTATGGGGGAACATGGGGATTCACAGATGATCCCGTGGAGCCAGGTGACAGTGGGAGGAAAGAAGTTTTTAGAGATCCTGCAGGACAACCGGGACAGATTGAAGGAGTTCGACATCGGGAAGGTGAAAGAGAATACGGCGCAGATCGCGTACCGGATTGTGAATGCAAAGGGGGCGACTACCTTTGGAATCGCATCCATTACCGTACAGATTGTGAATGCGATTTTAAGGGATGAGAATAAAGTGATTCCCGTATCCGCCATGCTTCACGGGGAATATGGGGAAAATGGGATCTACGCCGGCGTGCCTGCTGTGATCAACAGCCAGGGCGTGAAGGAACTTGTGGAGTATCATTTGACGGATTCCGAGCTGGAGGAGCTGGCGCGTTCTTTTGAAGTGATTAAAGAGGCACAGGCGTCTTTATGAGAGGGAAATGGGGAGAAGGATGGAGTTTCGAAAATTAGAGTATTTTGAAGCGGTGGCCCGGACGGGGAGTTTTACCAAGGCAGCGGAAGAACTCTGCGTCGCCCAGCCCACGATCACAACCGCAGTCAAGCGGATGGAAGAGGAGCTGGGGGTGGCGCTTTTGGTCCGCGATAAAAGAAGCGTGATGCTGACCTGTGAAGGGAAGATATTTCTGGAAAAGGTGGTGGACATATTAGGGCGGATTGAGGATTCTGTGAAGGAGATGCAGGAAATGTCCGCAGCCAATGACTGGATCCTGAATATCGGCGTGACCCCGATCAACGGAGCATTTGTCACACCGGCCTTGTACCGGGACTTTATGGAGAGTTATCCCATGGCGCGGCTGCAGGTGATGGAGCTGGGGAGTTATGGGATCATGGAGGCGCTGGACGCGGACGAGATCGAACTGGGTTATATGGTTTTAAGAGAAGAAGGGGAAATCCTTAGAAATTATGAGACATTTATAATAAGGCAGGGGGAAATGAAGGTCTTGGTGCATAAGGATAACCCGCTCTCTGAATACAAAACTATTGCCATTGAAGACCTGGCAGGGGTGCCATTAATCTATCTTCCCACCCATTCCTATATCAGGCAGAAGATAGACGCGGAATTTGAACGGTGCGGCCTTGTGCCCAATATTCTGTCCACTCCGGAACAGATGGTCACGACTTATAATCTGGTGGCCAACAATGTGGGGGTGTCGTTTGCGCTGGGGGATGAGTTTGCGTCGCTGATCAGGAGTGAGGGGATGGAGGCGGTTCCGCTCAGCCGCCCGGTGAGGTATAAGGCTGGGTTTGTGTGGAAGAAAGGCCGGGTGCTGAGTAAAGCGGCTAAAAAATGTATTCATTTCATCCATGAATATTTTGAATCCGGCTGATACGTTATAAAGTGCAACTGTTCAGGACGGCTTATCTTCTTGACCGAAAAAGCTGGTCAAGAAGCATCGGATGTCCATCCGATGTGAAAATTGATAAAGAAAGCCGCTTACAAGCCAGCTTGACGCTGCTTTCTTTATCAATTTTCCCGCCGTCCTGAACTGTTGCAATAAATTAAAGCTATGGACTTATAAAAAACAAGTATTTCACAGTTATTTGCAGATATGATAGAGTTTTCTCAGGTGATACGCGTAGGAACTGTAAATAAAAGTAGGAGGGGTTTTTTATGAGTCCATTAACAATTACACTGATTATATTGTTGCTGACCATCGTTGCATTTATGTCGGGAAAGGTTCCTTTTTCCCTTATATCAACTTGTATTATTCTTGCATTGATTCAAACCGGGGTACTGTCCCCGTCTGAGGCATTTTCCGGATTTACCAATACCAATGTTGTGATGTTCTGCGCCATGTTTGTGGTGGGGGCAGCCATTACGAAGACATCCATATTGGACCGTGCCCAGGTGCTGGTGACCAGTTATAAAAGCAAGCCGAGAATGCTGATTCTCATGGCCAGCATTGTGGCTGCTATTCTGGCTATTGTTACCAGCGCTACGGCAACTGCGGCAATCATGCTGCCGCTTCTGATCGGAATCGGAAATGAAATCGGGACCAGCAGGAGCAAACTCTTGTTTCCGGCCATTGTGGCGGCAAATATCGCCACGGGCATGACATTTTTAGGACAGGGCGCCAGCAACATGACATGGAGTGACGTGATGCTGAAGGCTGGAGGAAGCACGCCGTTTAATATTTGGTCTTTTACCATTGCCCGTATCCCGATTCTGATCATATCTTTGATTTATGTGGCGGTGGCCGCAGGCAGGCTGCTTCCTGATATTGACAACTCTTCTTTTGACGACAATATTAAGAAAAAGGAAAAGGGGGCGCAGTTAAATCCTACGAAAGAAAAGGCGGCCATCCTCATCATCGCGGCAACCATAACAGCGATGATATTTGCGGATGTCATTGGAATTAAAATGTACATACTGGCGTGTATGGGCGCATGTCTTCTGGTCATTTTCGGAATATTAAATGAAAAAGAGGCGCTGGGATCCATTCATCTGCCCACCGTATTCCTTTTTGCCGGTGTGCTTCCTCTTTCTGATGCCATTAAGATCACAGGGGCCGGGGATGTGGTGGCTGAGAAAATGATCATGCTTTTAGGCAATACCACAAATCCCTATATTATAATGGCTGTTTTCTTTATTGTTCCCCTCATTTTGACCCAGGTGATGTCCAATATTGCGACAATTACCATATTCGTCCCCCTTGTGAGCGCGGCGTCGGTTAAGATCGGAGTGGATCCCAGAGCAGCGGTTATGGGAGTGCTCATTGCAGGCTGCGCGTCAATCCTGACGCCCATGGCCTGTCCGGCCCAGACTATTATTATGGGGCCGGGGGGCTATAAATTAAAGGATTATTTAAAATGCGGTCTGCCGCTGGTATTGATTATAACCGCATTTTCTATCGTCTGGCTGCCGTTTATATTTCCATTCTATTAAAAAGCAGGCAGCACAGAAAAAACAGGAAACAGGCAGTGCCAAGATTTGTGACGGAGCCACGAATTTGGATCACCTCTGAGAGTTTAAAATTCTCAGAGCGTGCCTGCACAATAAAAAGCTCCGGTATGGAGGCTTGTTATGGAACAGATAAGCAGAGAAGAAATGATACAGATGGCAAAGGAAACGAGAAAGAGGGTGACTTCCGCGGTGGTAACGCAGGAGGAACTGGACGAATATCCGGTTGAAATCCAGGTGATTAAAGTGCCTGTCAGGTCGGGTGAATCCACCGTGTATTTTTCCCAGGCCTGCGGACAAAATGACGGGGCGGCCCTGGTGATCAATCTGCATGGCGGCGGATTTATCAGGGAACGGACGGCCAGCGACGATTTGTACTGCAGAAAGCTGGTCCACGCTCTCGGATGCAAAACTTTGGATGTGGATTACCGTGTGGCGCCGGAATATCCGTTTCCTACGGCCTTGTATGAATGTTATGATGTGGTTCAGTGGGCATTTGCCCATGGGAAAGAGCTGGGGATCGATACCGGACGGATTATATTGACGGGCCACAGCGCAGGAGGCAATATGGCTGCGGGGATCTGTATGATTGCCCGGAAGGAGAACACCCATAAACCTCTGCTGGCGGTACTGGATTATCCGCCCATGGACCTGTTTACGGATCCTGAGGAAAAAGAGGTGCGGGGCGGAGGCGTCCCTGCTGAACGGGCCAGGCTCTATAACCTGTATTATTGTGAGAAAGAGGAGCAGTCCAACTATCTGGCGTCGCCTGTTTTCGCAGAGGAGGAGCAGTTAAAGGATTTTCCGAAAACGCTGGTGATTACGGCCGGGCTGGATGACCTCTGTAATGAGGCGGAAACATTTGCCCTGAAACTGGCCCAGGCGGGGAATGAAGTGACGCTGAAACGTTTTCCGGGAGCTTCCCACGGCTTTACCGTCTACCGTTTGGCGGAGCATGAAAAGGCAATGGAACTGATCCTGCGGTTTATAAAGGAGAATCTGAAATGAACAGAAATTACTATGAAGAAGCGCTTATCATGCATGAAAAGAACCGTGGAAAAATCAGTGTGGTGAGTAAGGTTCCGCTGGAGAACAGGGATGATTTGAGCATCGCCTATACGCCGGGAGTGGCGGAGCCCTGTAGGAAGATCGCGGAGAATAAAGAGGATGCATACCGCTATACAGCTAAGGGAAATCTGGTTGCTGTGGTTTCCGACGGTACGGCTGTGTTAGGACTGGGAAAGATCGGGCCGGAAGCGGCCATGCCGGTGATGGAAGGAAAAGCGGCCCTTTTTAAAATATTTGGGGATGTGGATGCATTTCCAATCTGTCTGGATACTGAGGATACGGAAGAGCTGATTAAAACCATAAAGTATCTGGCCCCTTCTTTTGGAGGCATTAATCTGGAAGATATCGCGTCACCGAAATGTTTTGAAATCGAAGAACGGCTGGAAAAAGAGCTGGATATCCCGGTTTTCCATGATGACCAGCACGGGACAGCCATTGTGGTGACAGCGGCTCTCATCAATGCCTTGAAAGTAGTGGGAAAAGAGATAGGTGAGATTAAAGTTGTGCTAAACGGTCCGGGAGCAGCGGGAACCGCGATCATTAAAATGCTTTTGGCGGCCGGAGTGAAGCATATAACGGCCTGTGATGAATACGGAATCCTTTACAGAGAACGAGAGCAGGGGATCAGGGATCATAAGAAGATGCTCTGTGAAATCACCAACCCGGAAGACAGGAAAGGGAGCCTGGCGGATGCGCTGGCTGGAGCCGACGTGTTTATCGGCGTATCGGTGCCGGGGGCGCTCACGGCGGAGATGGTAAAAACCATGAAAAGGGATCCTGTTGTATTTGCCATGGCGAATCCGGTGCCGGAGATTATGTATGAGGACGCCGTCAGAGCAGGTGTTAAAGTGATGGGAACCGGCCGGTCGGATTATCCCAACCAGATCAATAACGTGCTGGCTTTCCCGGGGATTTTCAGAGGAGCTCTGGATGCCGGGGCAAGGGATATCAATTATGAGATGAAGGTGGCGGCGGCTTATGGGATTGCGGAACTGGTTGGAGAACAGGATCTTTGCCCGGAATATATCATTCCTTCTGTTTTCGATAAGAGAGCAGCCGCCCATGTGGCAAAGCGCGTGGCGGAAGCTGCGGTCCGTTCCGGCGCGGTACGGCATAAGCCAGCTTGACGCAGCTTTTTTATCAATTTTCCCGCCGTTTGAACTGTTACGCAAATGCTGAAAAAAGAAAAAACAAGGTTGACAATTTTCCATAAAATGGGTAATCTTATAATATGTTCATAAAATTTTTATTTATTTTATGAAAAATTTATTAACCAGGAGGTACTATATGAGTACGGAAAAAGTTTATTCCTCACCCCAGGAACTGGAAGGACGGCTGCCTTTAAAGACTGCGATTCCTCTGGGACTTCAGCATGTACTTGCCATGTTCGCAGGAAACCTGACGCCGATTATTCTGATTGCAGGCGCATGCGGAATTACGGCAGGAAGTGAAATGCAGGTGGCTATTCTTCAGAACGCCATGCTGGTTGCCGGTCTTGTTACGCTGGTGCAGTTGTTTACCATCGGGCCGGTTGGTGCGCGCCTTCCGGTTGTTATGGGAACCAGTTCGGGCTTTATCGGTGTATGCAGCAGTGTGGCCGGTGTGATGGGAGGCGGTATCGTGGCCTACGGGGCGATCCTCGGCGCTTCGGTTGTCGGCGGCCTGTTTGAAGGCGTGCTGGGAATGTTCTTAAAACCGCTGAGAAAGTATTTTCCATCGGTTGTTACCGGTACGGTTGTTTTGTCCATCGGTCTTTCTTTAATCGGCGTGGGAATTAATTCCTTTGGCGGCGGCAGCGGCGTGAAGGATTTCGGATCTTTGGAGAATCTGCTTCTGGGTACCATTGTGCTGGTTATCATTGTGGTATTAAAGCATAAATGCAAGGGATTTTTGAGTTCTTCGGCTATTTTGACCGGCGTTATCATCGGATATGTTGTGGCGGCTGTTATGGGGCTCATCCTGCCTCACACCTTTGAATTTACGGATGCGGCAGCCGGAACTACGGTTGAGCTGACCAAATCATGGGTGCTCAACTGGGATAAAGTGGCGTCGGCTCCCTGGATATCCATTCCAAAACTCATGCCGGTTCCGCTGGTATTTGACGCTCGGGCGATTATTCCCATCGGCATCATGTTCATCGTAACTGCGGTGGAAACGGTGGGAGATCTTTCTGGTATCACAGAAGGCGGTATGGGAAGGGAAGCGACAGACAAGGAACTTTCCGGCGGCGTGATCTGTGACGGCCTGGGATCTTCTTTTGCGGCTATTTTCGGTGTGCTTCCCAACACTTCTTTCAGCCAGAACGTAGGGCTTGTGGGCATGACTAAGGTGGTAAATCTGTTTGCAATTTCTATCGGCGGCATTTTCCTGATCGCCTGCGGATTGTTCCCGAAACTGGCGGCTCTGGTTTCCATCATGCCTCAGAGCGTGCTGGGCGGCGCGGCAGTTATGATGTTTGCATCCATCGTTGTCAGCGGTATCCAGCTGATCACCAAGGATGAGATCAATTCCAGAACCATCACCATTGTTTCCGTTGCCATCGGACTTGGATATGGACTTGGAGCCAATTCGGCGGCCCTTCAAAACCTGCCTCAGGGAGTACAGCTGATCTTCGGCGGCTCCGGAATCGTGCCGGCAGCCATTGTCGCAATCGTGCTGAATGTGCTGCTTCCCAGGGAAGAGGGGAAATAATCTGTAAAATAGTACATAATTCATTGAAATTGAATATTTTGTTTTGTCCATCCTCCTGATATACTATGTAGTATCAAATGTATATTAGGAGGATATTTTATTATGTTGAAGCTGAGTATCTTGGATAAGGACAACGCTGTAAAATTTCAGGTTGAAGACAATGAACATATAATCGCCGTATATGAAGCCGAATATGAGAATGGTGATCATATTGTTCTGGAAACAGAGGATATCAATGCTTATTATGTGGTGAGAATTGATGATACCATGGATGAGGCATTTGTTTATGTAACAAAACCACAGGTGGATTATGTCATTCCGTTCGAGGAGAAGAGGGTTTCCTATAATCCGAAATCATTTACCGGGGATAAGCATTATCTGACCTTCAGACTGGCAAAGGAATTTGAAATCAAAGCATATAAAAACCTGGCTAAGAATGTGATGGACCAGCATGGTGATACCGGATGTTTCCCACACGCATATGCCAACGTGGAAACGAGAGGGGAAGCGGTGTTCGCAGCCCGCAATGCCATTGACGGCGTGCTGGCTAACGAATCCCATGGAAAATGGCCTTATGAATCCTGGGGAATTAATAAGCAGGATGATGCGGAGATTACGCTGGATTTTGGAAGAAAGGTGGATTTCGATAAGATTCTGCTCTATACAAGGGCTGATTTTCCTCATGACAACTGGTGGGTGAAGGCGACGCTGACATTTTCCGATGGAACGAGAGAAGTTGTGGAGATGGTAAAGAGCGTGAAGCCTCATGAATTCTGCATTGAGAAAAAGGGGATTGAGTGGATTAAGGTCAGTGAACTGATTAAAGCGGATGATCCGTCGCCATTTCCGGCGCTGAGCCAGATTGAGGTGTATGGAGTGGAAGGGTAGGTTTTATTGAGAAAGTAACGCCGGGAAGAAGGGGAACCCTGGACCGGCGGGAGGAGAAAAAAGAGAGAGGGGATTCGAGTTTCGCCCCTAAGAAGTACTACGGCCCGTAAGGGCGGAAAATGGCAGGGCGGCGCCCATTCACGATGAACTCTTGATGACTTCATCGTTCAGGGGCGCCTCAGACACTGATTCGGTATTCAGTGTCTGCCTGCCATTTTTCGCCCTTACGGGCCAAGTACTTCTAAGGGGCTGCAAACGATCCCCTCTCTCTTTTTTTCCTCCCGCCGGTCCAGGGTTCCCCTTCTTCCCGGCTGTGCATTGGCTGTTCTGGGGATATAAACCTACTATATTGCACTTTGGTTAGGAGGAGGAAGAGGTGAAACGGCGGTGGTGAAGGATGGTGGGTATAGAACCTTTGGGAGGTATGGACGGATGGGCGGAAGTGTTGGGGAAATATCTAAAATAGTGAGTTTTTTACACAAATATCAAAAATGGGTTACTGCAATCAAATATTGGTAATTTACTTGGTTATTGTGTAAAGGGTATAATTTTTATATCAACACGCGTGTTTATTTGGATAAATTTATTAGTGAAAGAAACTGTTTAATTGGAAGGAGGGGATATTTTCATTGAAAAAGACGAGAAATAAGAATCAGGGCGGCCGTCAGTTGTTCAATCTGGGAAATTATGCGGCTGCCATGAAAAGGGATTTTATCAAGAACCGGTATGTTTATATCATGCTGATTCCTGTTATTGCCTATTTTGTAGCATTTCATTATATTCCGATGTTTGGCACTCAGATCGCTTTTAAGGATTTCAGCATTGCCAAGGGGATTTCGGAAAGTCCTTGGGTGGGGCTGAAGCATTTTAAGGCCTATTTTAACAGTTATTATTTCGGACGGCTGATTAAAAATACCATACTTTTGAGCGCTTATAATATTTTGTTTGGATTTCCGGCGCCGATTCTGCTGGCTATTTTGATCAATGAAGTGCAGAATACGAGATTTAAAAGGGTGGTGCAGACCGTTACCTATCTTCCCCATTTTATATCCATTGTAATCGTATGTGCGCTTTTAAGGAATTTCTTCGCTATGGATGGGGTGATCAACCAGGTTTTGGGAACGCGTATTAACTTCTTTATGAGGGAAGATATGTTCCGGCCTCTGTATGTTGGTTCCGGAATCTGGCAGGAAGTGGGATGGGGGTCCATCGTATACCTGTCCGCCATTGTGGGCATTGACCATCAATTATATGAAGCGGCGGAGATCGACGGGGCGGGACGGTTTCAGAAGATTCTATACATAACTCTTCCCTGTATCGCGTCTACCATTACGGTCATGTTCATCATGAGAGTGGGTAAAATGATGACCCTTGGAGCGGACAAAGTCCTGCTCATGTACAACGAAAGCACGTATGCAACTTCTGATATTATTTCAACTTTTGTATATAGGAAGGGACTTTTGGAGCAGAGCTACAGCTATTCGGCTGCGGTGGATCTGGTGAACTCGGTAATCAACTGCGGGCTTTTAGTAGCGGCCAATAAGCTCTGCAAGAAGATCAGCGGCAGCGGATTATGGTAAGAGGTGAAAATAGATGAAAAAAAGGCTTGGCTTATTTGAAATTGTTAACGGCATTATCCTTAGTTTATTGATGATTGTCTGTTTGTATCCTTTCCTTTATGTTATTTTCGCATCGTTCAGCGATCCGTGGGAACTGGTGAAGCATAAAGGGCTGCTGGTGGCTCCCCTGGGATTTTCATTGGAGGGGTATAAGGCGGTGTTTTCAAACAGATCCATTTTAACGGGATATATTACATCGGTGGTGAATCTGGTGGCGGGAACTTCCCTGAACCTGATTTTGACGCTGCTGGCCGCTTATGCGGTTTCCCGTAAAGATTTTCTATTAAAAAGACCCATTGTAATTCTGATTGTGTTTACAATGTTTTTTAACAGCGGCATTATTCCCAGGTTCTTGGTGGTGAAATCCATGGGGCTTTATGACAGCAGGCTTTCTATGATTCTGCCCACGGCTATCAATGTGTTTAACCTGGTTATCATGAGAACTGCCATAGAGAATCTGCCGGACAGCCTGGAGGAAGCGGCGGTTTTAGAGGGGGCAAATGACTTCGATATTCTGTTTAAGATCGTGGCCCCTCTGATAAAATCCACAATCGCGGTTTTAGTGCTCTATTACGGCGTGGCCCACTGGAACCAGTGGTATCAGGCTTTGATGTATATCCAGACCAGGGAAAAATATCCTCTTCAGCTGGTGCTGAGGGAAATTCTTATAGGTAATTCAACGGAAAGCATGGCTGCGGGCGGAGTGGATTCGTCGGGAACCAGCGCAGTTATCGGTGAAGTGATTAAATATGCAACGATTGTAGTGTCAACAGTTCCGATTCTCAGCATTTACCCGCTGCTTCAAAAGCATTTTGTGAAGGGCGTTATGGTTGGTGCTGTGAAAGGTTAAAGATTGCTTGGAGGGCAAATTTATGAGGAAAAACGGTTTAATAAAAAGAAGCGTCAGCATGGCCATGGCAGCGGCAGTGCTGGTAAGTGCGGCAGGGTGTTCCGGGCCGTCATCTTCCGCAGAGAGCGGAAAGTCCGGCAGCCAGGAAAGTTCATCCGAAGGTGGCAGCGCAGCAGCAGGCAGTGCGGCCGGCACAGAGGCGAGCGGAGCGCCTTCCCTTACATACTGGGTGAAAATGGATTCATCTAAAATCGCTCCAACCACATCCAATTACGGCACCATCCTGTGCTATCAGGAAATGATGAAAAATACGGGCGTCAATGTGGAATTCATTCATCCGCCGGTAGGCCAGGAGACGGATTCTTTCAGCCTGATGATCTCAGGAGGGGAGTATCCGGACATGATTCACTATGACTGGGGAAATGCGGTTTCCGGCGGACCGGATAAGGCCATTGAAGACGGGGTGATTTTGGAACTGACTGATCTGATTGAACAGAACTGCCCGAATCTGAAGGCATTTTTGGAAGAGTATCCGGAGATCAAAGCGGCCATGACCACAGACAGCGGAAAGATCTACTGTTTCCCCAATGTCTATCCTTATTTTCAGGAAGATCCGGCCATCATGTGCAACCGGGGAATTCAAATAAGAAAAGACTGGCTGGACGAACTGGGGCTGGAAGCGCCTGAAACGGTGGAAGAGTGGCATACGGTTCTGACTGCATTTAAGAATAAGGGGACCACGGAATCCGGTTCTGAGATCGTACCTATGATTTCCAGGAAAATATCTGAGAAAACCAGTTTGGTGAGATCATTTGCCAATGCGTGGAACGGGATGGATTATGATTTTTACCTGGACAACGGAGTTGTGAAATTCGGACCCATTGAACCGGATTTTAAAGAATTTCTGACAACCATGAACCAGTGGTATACAGAAGGATTGATCGCGCCGGAGTTTTCCACCTACAGCGGAAAAGAGCATGACGCCCTGATTACCACCGGACAGGCGGGAGCCTGGCTGTCGGGCCTTGGAGCAGGAATGGGAGTTTATATCACTGCTTTGGGCGGAGACGACACCGTGATCGACGGAATCAAGTTCCCTGTGACAGAGAAAGGGGATACGCCGAAATATACGGGCGCCGATAATTATCCTTTCATCGGTCTTGGTATCGCCATTACCACCAAGTGTGAAGATGTGGAAGCGGCGTGTAAATGGCTGGACTACCACTACAGCGAAGAAGGAAGCATGCTTTTGAACTGGGGAATCGAAGGGGTCAGCTATGAACTGGACGACAAAGGGGAGCCTCAGTTTACCGATCTGGTTATGAAGAACCCGGAAGGCCTTTCCGTAGACGTGGCGTTGGGAAAATACGCCATGGTATCCCAGTTAGAGGCATTTGCAAAGGACGACAGGGTGGAGGCCATCCGCATGTGGAATTATCCGTCCCAGGAAGAAGCGTCTAAAATATGGAACGCTACGGATTTCAGCTACCGTTATCCGCCGACCGTCAGCCTGACGCCGGAAGAGGGAGCTGAACTGGCTGCCATATTGAGCGATATCACCACCTATCGGGATGAAAATGTTGTCAGATTTATTTTAGGGTCTGAATCAATAGATAATTACGACAAATTCGTAGAAACAATTAAGAGTATGAACATTGACCGGGCGATTCAGATTAAGCAGGATGCCTATGACAGGCTGGAGGCGAGGATGAAAAACGCCCAATAAATAAACGGGGGGTTGTTTGATGAAGCGGTATTCCAGCAGGCTGATATTTATAATTTCTCATTTTACCATATTAATTCTGGCAGTCATGGTATTTGTCGGTATTTCATACAGGATCAGGAATTACGTGACCAATGAGATGGCGGATAAGCAGGCTCTCGTGATGAAACAGGCGATGAACGCCACGGACCAGGAGATTGAAAAGGTGATAAAGAAAGCCATCGATATCTCCAGGGATGAATACGTTCAGTGGTTTTATTATATCGAGGAGCCGTTTACGCCGGATGAATTGTTTTATTCGGTGAAGCTGGTGGACCGTCTCCGGAGATTTTACAGCAATGATCCGCTGATTGAAGATTATTATGTGTATTTTGGAAAAAGCGGGCGTATCGCCAATGCAAACAGCTTCTATAAAAAACAGCAGTTTTATGATCTGGTCTGGTCATATAAAGACATGACGAGAGAGCAGTGGGAAGAGCGGGTTCTCAATGAGACGGAAAGCGGAGTATTTATAGGCGGACAGGTCATGAAGCAGGACAGCACGGAAAAGGAACTGTTAACTTATATTTACCAGATGCAGAAGGCCGGTAACTATGGCCTGGGCCAGGTTGTGCTGCTTCTGGATGCGGAACAGATCATCAGCCAGCTGAAGGTGGGAATCCGCCATGGAGCCGTGAAGATCACGGATTCTGAGGGCAGGCAGCTTTTGTACTGCCAGACGGAGGACGTGATCGATGCGGAGCTTCCGGCTTATGACCGGGAAGGGTGGAAAATCATCAACTCCAAGGGAGAGAAACTTTTAGTCAACAGTGTGTATTCGGAGAAGACGGGATGGATCTATACCTCCTACCTTCCTATGAAATATGTGACTGAGAATGCGGACTGGATCAACCGGCTGATTGTGACCGGAGTTCTGCTTCTGATGATCCTCGGAACGCCTCTCTGCTACTACTGGGCCAGAAAAAGCTATATGCCCATACAGAAAATGCTGCGCATTTTTTCGGAATCCGGCTATCGGCGGGAGGAAAAGGGAAAAAGCGATATGGACTATCTGGAACAGTCCCTCTGCCTGGTGCTGGAAAAGCATAAGGATCTGGAAATGGTCTACCAGAAGGCTTTGGATGACTACAACTGCCTGGAAGAAAACCTGCAGAATAAAAGCGTGTGGAAATCTTACCGGCAGGGCTCTGTTAAGTTTTCGGCCCAGGAAAAGCATAAATTGATAAATCTGATAAAGACCAGGGATAAGCAGGGATGGAACCGGGTTCTGAATGAGATTTATACAAAAAATGATTGTGAAAACCTGTCGCTGGCCGAGGTTCACCGCCTGTTTCTGTTCGTGGTGGATATGGTTTTAATCACTATGGATGACGATGGAGTTGATATCAGCCGGAGTTTTGAAGGCCAGGCAGGCCTGATCGACCACCTTTTGGATTCATCCGGCTGGGAAGAGCTGATAAACGCCATGGATAAGATATTTGAACATATCGGCTATCTGCTCAATGAAAACAAACTGGATACCAAAGAGCGGGTGGCGGAGAAGGCCATTGACTATATGAAGGCAAATTACAGTGACAATAATTTTGGTCTTGGCGTCATGGCGGATGCCCTGGGAATCTCCCAGGAACACCTTTCAAGGGTGATTAAAGGGGTGACGGGCAAGACCTATATGGAAATATTAAACGGCATCCGGATTGAGCAGGCCAAGATTTATTTGAGAACCACGGATATGAAACTGGATGAAATCGCGGAAAAAGTGGGCTGGGGAAACGCCAGGAACTTTATCCGGATATTCAAACAGCATGAAGGAATTACGCCGGGGAAATACAGATAGACCGGCGGAAAGAGAGGGAAAATGAAAGCATTAGCGAGATATGGAAAAGAATTCGGGGGTTACCGCATGATCGACATTCCGGTGCCGGAGTGCGGACCTGAGGACATTTTAATAGAGATAAAGGCGGCGGCCATCTGCGGAGCGGACATGAAGCACTTTAAGGTGGAAAACGGTTCCGATGAATTTAACTCCGTCAGAGGCCACGAGTTCGCCGGGGAAATTGTGAAAGTGGGAGAAAAGGTAACGGACTGGAAGGTGGGGCAGCGGGTAGTATCCGACAATAGCGGACATGTGTGCGGAACCTGTCCGGCCTGTGAGATGGGAGATTTCCTCTGCTGTCCGGAAAAGGTGAATCTGGGACTGGACAATAACCGGTGGGGCGGCGGCTTTTCCAAGTACTGCCTGGTGCCGGGGGAGATATTGAGAATCCACAAACACGCCATTTGGGAAATTCCTGACAGCGTGTCTTATGAAGAGGCTGCGGTTTTAGACCCCATCTGTAATTCCTATAAGGCCATGGCGCAGCAGTCCCATTTTCTTCCGGGACAGGACGTGGTTGTGTTCGGCACCGGTCCATTAGGTCTGTTTGCCGTGCAGATCGCCAGAATTATGGGAGCCGTTAACATCGTGATGGTGGGTTTGGAAGAGGATACCAAAGTCCGCTTTGCCGTCGCCAAAGAGCTGGGAGCCACCCATGTGGTAAACGCCAGCAGGGAAGACGTGGTAAAACGCTGTGTCGAAATCTGCGGCAAGGACAATCTGGGCCTTGTAATCGAGTGTTCCGGGGCCAATATCGCGTTAAAGCAGGCCATTGAAATGCTGCGGCCCAACGGGGAAGTGGTCAGAGTTGGAATGGGATTTAAGCCATTGGAGTTTTCCATTAACGATATCACAGCCTGGAACAAGAGCATCATCGGCCATATGGCCTATGATTCCGTTTCCTGGAGAAATGCCATCCGGCTTTTGGAAAAGGGAGAGATAAAAGTGAAACCCATGATCACCCACCGGATCGGTCTGTCCCAGTGGGAAGAGGGATTCCAGGCTATGGCGGATAAAGAGGCCATCAAGGTTATCATGACCTATGATTTTGACGACTAAAGGAGGGGCGGACATGAAAAATACGGAAGCAATCCTGGTTACTCCGGGTAAAATGGAGATTTTGGAGGCCCCAATGCCCGTTCCCGGTAAAAATGAGGTTTTATTAAAGGTGGAATACGTGGGAATTTGCGGTTCCGATGTCCACGGGTTTGAGCACGGCCCATTTATTCCCCCAAAAGATCCGTCCCAGAAGATCGGGCTGGGACATGAATGCGCAGGCATCGTTACCGCGGTGGGCGAAAACGTGACCAAATTCAAGGAAGGAGACCGGGTTACCATTGAACCTGGGGTTCCCTGTGGTAAATGCAGATACTGCAAAGAGGGAAAATACAATATCTGCCCGGATGTGGATTTCATGGCAACACAGCCCAACTACCGGGGCGCTTTAACCGATTATCTGGTCCATCCTGAAGATATGACTTACCTTCTTCCTGAAAATATGGACACCATGGAAGGGGCTTTGATCGAGCCGGCCGCCGTGGGCATACACGCCGCGGCGGAGGCTGGAATCAAGCCTGGGGATAAAGTTGTGATCCTGGGTTCCGGCTGTATCGGCCTCATGACGCTGCAGGCCTGCAGGGCCATGGGAGCGTCTGAGATCGTGGTGGTGGACGTGATAGAAAAAAGGCTTAACATGGCTGGAAAACTGGGGGCCATGGCGCTGATCGACGCTAAAAAGGAAGATTCCGAAACCCGGGTGAAGGAGATTTTAGGCCCCTGGGGAGCCGATGTGGTATTCGAAACCGCAGGATCGGCTAAGACGGCGTCTCAGGCGGTGAATATGGTCATGAGAGGCGGAAAGATCATGATCGTGGGTACCATATCGGGAGATACGCCCATTAATTTCTTAAAGATCAACCGGGAAGTGAAGATACAGACCGTTTTCCGCTACGCCAATAATTATCCCATGACCATTGACGCTGTGGCCTCGGGAAAGATCGACGTGAAGTCCATGGTTACGGATATCTACGACTATGAAGACGTCCAGAGGGCGTTTGAAGAATCTCTGAGCAGAAAAGCCGAGATCGTAAAGGGCGTTATAAAAATGAAGTGATAAAAATGCAGTGATAAAAATGCAGGGATAAAAATTAAAAAATAGGGAGAAAAAATATGCTCGCAAATATAAAGTACTGGGAAGAAATGGCCCAGAAAGGACAGTATGCCATTCCTCATTTTAACGTGTGGAATGCGGAAATGTTAATGGGAGTGATCGACGCTGCGGAGGAACTGAGGGCTCCAATCATCATTTCCTTCGGCACCGGGTTTGTGGGAAATACTTCGTTTGAAGATTTCAGCCACATGATGGTTTCCATGGCAAAAAAGGCCACGGTTCCGGTGATCACCCACTGGGATCATGGAAGAAGCATGGAGATCGTGTTAAATGCTTACAACCACGGCATGAATTCCGTGATGAGAGACGCTTCTGCCTTTGATTTTGAAGAGAACATCCGGCTTACCAAAGAGGTGGTCGACTATTTCCATCCATTGGGAATCCCGGTTGAGGCAGAATTAGGCCATGTGGGCAATGAAACCGTTTATGAAGAAGCTCTGGCAAACTATAAGTATACGGACCCCAGCCAGGCGGCGGAGTTTGTGGAGAGAACCGGATGTGATTCCCTGGCTGTGGCTATCGGAAACCAGCATGGGGTGTACACATCGGAACCGAAATTAAACTTTGAAGTGGTGGAAAAGGTGAGAGATGCGGTGAGCATCCCCCTGGTACTTCACGGCGCATCGGGAATCGGGGATGAGGACATCAAAACCGCCATTTCCCTTGGAATTACAAAAATCAACATACATACGGAACTCTGTCTGGCGGCCATGGACGCGGTCCGGGAACATGCAGACGATTCCTTCCTGGAACTGGAGCGGTACGTAAGACAGGCGGTTAAAAAACGGGTGGAAGAAAAAATCATACTTTTTGGAACGGACGGAAGGGTGAAATAATGTATGATGTTTTGATTATCGGCGCAGCAATTGTAGATCTTTTGCTGCGCCCAGTGGGCAGAGAAGTATTTGATGTGGACTCCTATCCGGTGGACGGCATGCCTATGACCATCGGGGGAGATGCGGCCAATGAAGCCACGATTATCACCAGGCTGGGACACAAGGTCTGTCTGATGGGCTGTGTGGGGGAGGACCCCATAGGAAGTTATATTTTAGAACACTGCCAGGCGGACGGAATTGACACTTCCTATATAAAAAGGCGGACGGATGTGGCCACCTCCATCAACGTGGGCCTGGTGGCGGCGGATGGGGAGAGGACCTTTATTACCAACCGCCAGGGAAGTCTTTGGAAGTTTTCTTATGAGGATCTGGATCTGTCTGTGTTTAAACAGGCCAGGGTCCTGTCTTTTGCCAGTATATTTAACAACCCTCTGTTTGACGGGAAAACCCTGGTTAAGCTGTTTTCCAGGGCTAAAGAGGAGGGCATGGTCATTTTTGCCGACATGGTAAAACCGAGGCTGAAGGAGAATCTGGAAGATATCAGGGAGGCCCTTTCCTATGTGGACTATTTCTTTCCCAATCTCTCAGAGGCGGCCCACATGACGGGAAAGGAAGACCCGGAGGAGATTGCCGGCGTGTTTCTGGAGTGCGGTGTGAAACATGTGGTGATAAAAACAGGAAAAGAAGGCTGTCTCATCAAAAACAGCCGGGAGACATTACATATTCCGGCCTATGCCGGAGCGGCCTGCATTGATACTACCGGAGCGGGAGACAACTTTGCGTCTGGTTTTATCAGTGCATTTTTAAATGGATGGAGTTTAAGAGACTGCGGGCAATACGCCAATGCGGTGGCTTCCGTGTCGGTGGAACACATGGGCGCCACGGGCGGAGTGAAGGACCGGAGTACGGCGGATAAGCGGTACGGTGAATATCTGAAACAGGTGAGGGGAGAAAAAGAATGAAGAAATTGAAATTAGGAAAATCGGGAATGGAAATAACTAGAATGGGCCTGGGCACCTGGGCCATTGGCGGCGGTCCGGCCTGGGGCGGGGATAAGGAGTTAGACCAGTGCATCCGCACCATTGCAAGCTGTCCCCAGCTTGGCATCAATCTGATCGATACGGCTCCGGGCTATAATTTTGGGCAGAGCGAAAAGATTCTGGGACAGGCATTAAAACAGATGAACCGGGAAGAGGTTCATATTATCACCAAATGCGGGATCGTGTGGACCCGTCAGGGCAGTCTGTTTAACAAGGTGGGAGATGTGCAGCTCTATAAGAATCTGAGCGGAGAATCCATCCGGGAGGAAATCGATTTAAGCCTTAAACGGCTGGGGACAGATTATGTGGATGTATATATGACCCACTGGCAGTCGGTGGAGCCATTTTTTACTCCTGTTTCAGAGACCATGGAAGTGTTAAACCAGTTGAAGGAAGAGGGGAAGATCAGGGCGATAGGCGCCGCCAATGTGACCCCGGACCATATCAAAGAGTATTTGAAATACGGGGATCTGGACATTGTGCAGGCCAAATACAGTGTTTTGGACCGCCAGGTGGAAGAGGAACTGCTCCCTGTCTGCCGGGAGAACGGAATTGTCCTCCAGGCCTATTCCCCTCTTGAGCAGGGCCTTTTAAGCGGCACCTATACGAAGGAATCCAAACCTCAGGGCGCCCAGTGCAATAAAAAATGGTTCCAGCCGGGAAATATGGAGCGGGTGATCGATATGCTGGAGCAGTGGAAGCCTCTTTGTGAAAAATACCAATGCACCATCCCCAGTCTGGCCTTAGCCTGGGTGCTGGCCCAGGGTGATTTTATCACCATTCTCAGCGGGGCCTGCGAAGAACGTGAGATAAGAGAGAACGTAAAGGCGGCCGGACTGGAGCTGGAAAAAGAAGATATTCTCCTGATGAGGGAAATGGCAGAGGCGCTGGAGCGGTAATAAAAGGGGAGCTGCATCTGTTATCTGCAGCTCCCCTTTTTCTCTTTTTATGATAGGAAGGAAAGACCGTTATGCAAGGGAGATGGGGCCGCCCCTCAGTTTTCCTGCGATGCTGATTCTCTTGATTGCCACCATGTAAGCGGCCATTCTCAGGGAAACCTGTTTTTCAACGCTCAGTTGGTATACTTCATTAAAGGCGTTCAGCATGATCTTTTTCAAGTGGCTGTTGACTTCATCCAGCTCCCAGGTCAGGTTCTGGATGTTCTGCACCCATTCGAAATAGGATACCACCACGCCGCCTGCGTTGGATAAAATGTCGGGGCAGACGATCACTCCTTTTTCAGCCAGGATTTTATCCGCTTCCACAGAAGTGGGGCCGTTGGCCGCTTCCACGATGATCCGGGCTTTGATGTCTCCTGCATTTTCAGCAGTGATCTGGTTTTCTAAGGCGGCCGGGATCAGTACATCGCAGCCGCAGGACAGCAGTTCGGCATTGGAGATATGGGTGACGCCCGGGTCCAGGTACTGGTCCAGAGTGTGGTTCTTATCGGACAGGAATTCCAGGATATTTTCCACAGGAAGGCCATGTTCGCAGTAAACTCCGCCGGTGTAGTCGCTAAGGGCCACAACTTTCTGACCGTTGGCAGCGAAGATTCTGGCAGCAGTACCGCCTACATTTCCGGAACCCTGGATGGCGATTCTGGCGTTTTTATCGTCCATGCCGCAGGCTTTCATGCACTCATAGGCAATGATGGTGGTTCCCCGTCCTGTGGCTTCCACCCGGCCTACGGAGCCGCCGATTTCAATGGGTTTACCCGTTACGATGCCGGGAACGCAGTGGCCTTTGAACATGCTGTAGGTGTCCATGATCCAGGCCATCACCTCGCCGTTGGTGTTCACATCCGGAGCGGGAATATCCTGGTCCGGTCCGATGAGAGGCAGGATTCTGGTGGTGTAGCGTCTGGTGAGGCGGATCAGTTCGTCTCTGGAAAGCTGTTTGGGATCGACTTTGATTCCTCCTTTTGCGCCGCCGTAGGGAATATTCACAACCGCGCATTTAAAGGACATCCAGGCGGCCAGGGCTTTGACTTCGTCGATATTCACGTCCTGGTGGAAGCGGATTCCTCCCTTGTAGGGGCCCCGGGCGCTGGAATGCTGCACCCGGTATCCTTCGAAGATTTTTATAGTATTATCATCCATCCGGACGGGGATGGAAACTTTTAATTCCCGCTCCGGATAGCACATGGTTGCATAGTCGTTATAGGATAATCCCAGAAGGGAAGCTGCCTCTGAAAGAACGGACAGCATGTTGTCATATGGATTATAAGCCTGATTGCTCATGATAATTCTCCTCTCTTTGATATACGTTAAAATATTTCACAGCCCAGTTCGTCCAATTTCGTTTGAAGCCATGGCTTGGATAAGCCTTTGCCGCTGGCGATATCCGCTTTCTGTCCGTCTTCCATGACGGAAACTTTAGAAGCTTTTTCAATCAGTTCCGCCGCTTCTTCCGGTTTGATCACTAAAAGGCCGTCTCCGTCGCCCACTAAGATATCTCCGGGACAGATGACCTGGCCGCAGACCGATACGGGTACATTGATTTCACCGGGGCCGTTTTTGTAAGGGCCGTTGGGGGTGACGCCTTTGGCGTATACGGAAAAATCGGTAAATTCCGCGATTTCATCCTTATCCCTGATACAGCCGTCCACAACAAATCCTTTGATTCCGGCGGCCATTGCCGTGCGGCTCATGATTTCCCCGCAGAGGGAACGGTGCATGCTGCCTCCGGCGGCGATTACGAGAACATCTCCGGGCTGGGCCATTTCCAGGGCCTTGTGGAACATCAGGTTGTCCCCTTCCGGACAACGCACCGTGAATGCGGTGCCCAGCAGAGGAACCCGGTTCATAGGAAGAAGAGTGCTGTCGCAGGCTGCGATACGGTTCATGCAGTCATCGATATTAGCGACGGGAAGTCCCTTGAATCCTTCGATCAGGGAAGGGGAGGGGCGGTTGATTTTTGTATAGATTCGGCATCCGATATTTGACATGGTAAACATCCTTTCTTTTCGTTGTGAATGAAACGGTTACAGTTTTTCCAGGGCGGTTTTGATTCTTGCAGCCGCTTCCATCAGGTCTTCCATGGAGTTGGCGAAAGAGAACCGCATGCACTGGGAACCGCCTAAACCGTAGGCGTCTCCGGGAACTCCGACAACGCGGGCCTCTTCCAAAAGGTAGTCGCAGATTTCATAAGAGGTTTTTCCTGGTATGTTGAATTTTGCCCAGGCGTAAAACGCGCCTTCCGGATATTTGCAGGTCACATGGGGGATCTGGTTTAAAGCGCCGATGAAGGCCTTCCGCCTTTCGTCGTAGCAGCGGCGCATCTCTTCCATTTCCTCATGGCAGTCTAAGGCCGCAACCCCGCCGTCCTGTATAAAGCCGCTGGTGCAGGTCATCATGTGCTGCCATAAGCTGACCATCCGCTTCATGATCTGGTCGGACGCACAGGCGTATCCCAGCCTCCAGCCGGTCATGGCTGCGCATTTGGAGAAGCCGTTTATGGTGATTACGCGTTCTGCGATTTCAGGGTAGCTGGCCGGGCTGATGTGTTGGTTTCCGTCAAAAATGATCTTTTCATAGACTTCGTCGGAAAGAAGCACCACATCGGGATGGGCTGTAAGGTATTTCACCAGTTCTATGGCTTCGTCTTCATGAAGAATCCGGCCTGTGGGGTTGCATGGGTAGTTGATGATGATCATCTTTGTCTTTTCAGTTGTGGCCGCTTCCAAAAGGGCGGCGTTTAGATGGTAATCATCCTCATAGGAAAGGCCGATGGAAACAGGGGTGCCGCCGGAGGCCTGTACGATGGGGGCGTAGGAAACCCAGCAGGGTTCCGGGCAGAGCACCTGGTCTCCGGGGTTTAAAAGAGCCCTCACCGCATTGTAGATGGCCATCTTTCCGCCGGGGGTGATTAAGATGTTTCCGGGCGTGCAGGAAATGTGGTTTTCATTCTGAAGTTTTAAAGCCACTTTTTTGCACAGTTCCGGGATCCCTTTTCCCAGGGTGTAATGGGTGTTTCCCTTTACAGTCATGCCTTCATAGGCCGCGTCGCAGATCTTTTTGGGAGTGGGGAAATCCGGGTCCCCTCCGCCGAGGCCGATGACGTCAATGCCGTCCATTTTCATCAGTTTGGCTTTTTCAATATATTTGATGGACTCTGAGGGCTTTAAGTTTTCGACGGCCTCATTAAATGTTATACTCATGATTTTTCCTCCTTTGGTTGGTTTCGTATCTCATGTCTGCATTGTAGCATGGAAAGGAATTGAGGAAAAATGAATAATATCATTGTAATTTATTAACAAAATTTATATTAGGTGGTGGAATTGTATGAACTATATGGAGATCGAAACATTTTTAATGATCGTTGAGACGAAGAGCATTACGAAAACCGGCGAACAGTTATTTCTTTCCCAGCCCACGGTCAGCCATCGGTTAAAAATGCTGGAAGAGGAGCTGAATATGCAGCTTGTAACCAGGAAAAAAGGCCATAAGTCCATTGAACTGACTGCCCAGGGAGAAGAATTCATTCCCATTGCGGAAAAATGGATCAGCCTGTGGAAGGAAACCCAGATGCTCTGCATGGGGAAAGAGAAAACATTTTTAACGGTGGGCGCCATTGACACTCTGAGCACAACCGTATTTACGCCGCTGTACCGGAAACTGATCGAAAGCGATCCGTCCATAAGCATCCGCATAAAAACACACCAGTCCTATGAGCTGTACGGGCTTTTGGAAAAGCATGAAATAGATGTGGGATTTGTATATCACAATCTATACTGTAAAAACATCATTACCACGCCTGTGATGGTGGAGAACATGTATTTGGTGCAGTCGCCGGGCAGGCAGATAAGAAAAGAATCCATCCACACCGATGAACTGGATCCGTCCGGGGAACTGTTCTTTAATTGGGAGACCAACTACCATATCTGGCATGAGCAGTGGATTAACCGGAAAAATGTGCCCCGGATCCAGGTGGACAGCTATGGACTGGTAAAAAATCTGATGGCCAATCAAAATTTGTGGATGATAGCGCCTGAAACCGTAGTTTTGTGCCTGGCCCGGGAACTCCCCATCTATATCAGCAGGATTGCCAATGAGGTGAGCCCCCCGCAGAGGATTACCTATAAGATCCGGCATAAGAATGCAAATGCCTCCGTCAGAAAGGCATCCGGCATTCTGGACGACCTGATGAAGCCTTATCTGGACCGGGAAAAATTAGATCCCAGGCGTTTGATGGAGAGCCGGAAGGAATGTGAAATTAATAGAAATCGTTAATAATTAATAGTAACAGAATCAATTATTATTGCCGGAGCAGGCTGTGATATAGTTAATGCAAAGTTTGAAAGGATGGTGAACATATGGCCCCGCGGTTTTTACTCAACGGAGATTCGGCAGTTTCCGTGGAACTGGGAACGGAAATCAATATAGAAACCAGCAAAAAGGTCAGGGCTTTGATGGCGGCGCTGGAAACCTGCAAAACGGACGCAATCGTGGAGACAGTGCCCGCATATGCGTCCCTGATGATCCATTACCGGCCGGAACTCATGAATATTTATCAATTGAAAGAGCTGGTGAGCCGGTGCCTGGACAGCGGTGAGAAAAAAGAACAGGACAAGGCTGTGATAACGGAAATCCCCGTGCTATACGGAGGGGATACGGGGATGGATTTGGAGGAATGTGCCAGGATGGAAGGGATCAGCGTCCCGGAGCTGATCTCCATCCATTCCGGTTTTGACTATTATGTTTATATGCTGGGATTCGCTCCCGGCCACCCGTATTGCGCCAGAATGGAACGTCCTTTCTCCTTCAAAAGAAGGACGGAACCCAGAATTAAAGTGGGGGCGGGATCGGTGGTGGTATCTGGGGAATTATCCAATATACTGCCATTTGACCAGCCCTGCGGCTGGAATGTGATCGGAAATACCCCTGTAAAACTCTGTGATTATTCAAAGCCGGAACCATTTCTTCTGGAAGCGGGCCGCTGGATCCGGTTTATTCCGGTAAGCGAACCGGAGTATAAGGAAATTCTGAGAGAAGCAGAACTGGGGAATTATAAGTGCAGGGAACTTGAAAAGGTGGTGGAACATTGAGCATTTACATAGAAGAAGCCGGAATACTCACTACGATTCAGGACGGGGGACGGCTGGGGTATCAGAAATACGGGGTATCGCCGGCCGGCCCAATGGATCCAAGATCCTTTTACCTGGCCAATCTGCTGGCCGGGAACAAAAAGGAAGAGGGAGCGCTGGAGCTGACATATGCGGGGGTGAAAATGAGATTTGGACAGGCCAATGTGATCGCCGTAACCGGCGGGGATCTTTGTCCGCAGATAGACGGCCGTCCGGTTCCCATGTATCAGGCCGTGACAGTCCGAAAGGGAGAAACCCTGGCTTTTACGGGCTGTAAAAACGGATGCAGGTCTTATGTGGCATTTGCAGGAGGGCTGAAAATCCCCTTGTTTCTGGGAAGCAAATCCACACTGATAAGAAATGGAATCGGCGGTGCAGATGGGCGGAAATTACAAAAAGGGGATTGTCTGGAATTTGAAAATCCCAGGGAAACACTTCCCGATATGGAAAAACGGAAACTGCCCGGAGAAATATTTCCGTCGAAAACAGTCTTTTTGCGTGTGGTAAAGGGCCCACAGGACGATTTTTTTACAGAGGCGGGGCTGAAACAGTTCTTTTGGCATGGCGGCACCATTACCAGCCAGTTTGACCGCATGGGATGCCGTTTGGAGTGTGAGAAGGCAATTGAACATAAAAAGGACGGTAATATCATATCGGACGGTATTGCATTTGGTTCCATACAGGTTCCCACCAATGGCCATCCCATCATCATGATGGCGGACAGGCAGAGCACGGGAGGATACGCCAAGATTGCCACTGTGATAACGCCGGATCTTACGCTGCTTTCCCAATGCGTTCCCGGGGATAAACTGATGTTTGTGGAAGTGGGTATTGATACGGCACAGCTTGCGGCCATAAGGCAGATTAACTATTTGAATGAACTGGAACAGAGATTTTACACAGGCATATAAGGAGGATTGGGATGTTCAGAATAGACTTAAACAGTGATTTGGGGGAAAGCTTCGGCGCTTACCGGATGGAGGGGGATGAGGAGATCATCAAATACGTAACCAGCGTCAATGTGGCATGCGGATGGCATGCCGGCGACCCCATGGTCATGGACCGCACCGTTAAACTGGCTAAAAAATATGGCGCCGGTATCGGAGCCCATCCCGGATATCCGGATTTGATGGGATTTGGAAGAAGAAAAATGATACTCAGCCCGATGGAAATTAAAAATTATATGAAGTACCAGATCGGGGCCCTGGATGCGTTTGTGCGGAGCGAAGGGCTGAAGATGCAGCATGTGGCTCCCCACGGAGCCCTGGGAAATGCCTGCCAATACGACAGGGAGATATCCAGGGCCATCTGCGAGGCGGTCTGTGAAGTGGATAAGGAGCTGATGATCTATTATTGTGCGGGCGCGGTTCTGGGACAAGAAGCCCGGCGGATGGGGCTTCAAACCGCCTCGGAAATATTTGCCGACCGGGCCTATGAAGAGGATCTTTCTTTGGTTCCCCGTTCCAGGCCGGGATCCATGATTACGGACGAAGAAGAGGCCGTTTTAAGAAGCATCCGCATGATAAAAGAAGGAAAGGTAACAACCATTGGAGGAAAGGATGTGGATATAAAGGGGGATACGCTTTGTGTACATGGGGACGGGCCCAAGGCAATGGAATTTGTCAAAAAAATATGCCGGGCGCTGGCCGGGGAAGGCATTGAACTGAAAAACATTAAACAATGACGGCTTTCACTGCCGCAGGAAAGAGAGGAAGAATATGAACATTGTTGTATTAGACGGATATACCTTAAATCCGGGAGATATCACTTGGGAAGGAATGGAGCGCCTGGGGAACCTGACCGTATATGACAGAACGCCTGCCGGGCTCATTGAAGAGCGGGTGAAGGGCGCTGAAGCGGTGTATACCAATAAAACGCCGATTACCAGGGAGACTTTGGAACACTGTCCTGATTTGAAATTTATCGGTGTTCTGGCCACTGGTTATAATGTTGTGGATACGGCCGCGGCTGCGGAGAAAATGATACCGGTCTGCAATATTCCTACATATGGAACGGCTGCGGTGGCCCAGTTCGCCATGGGGCTTCTGCTGGAAATCTGCCATCATATCGGAGCCCACAGCCATGCAGTACATCAGGGGGAATGGGAAAACAATGCGGACTGGTGTTTTTGGAACTATCCCCTGATTGAGCTTGCCGGAAAGACCGCAGGAATCATCGGTTTTGGAAAAATAGGACAGGCCTTCGGGCGGATTGCCCAGGCTATGGGAATGAAAATTTTAGCATATGATGCGGTTGAAGGCAGCATACCGGAAGATTTGAATGCGGATTATGTCAGCTTAGGGGAGCTGCTGGCCCGTTCGGATGTCATCTCCCTTCACTGCCCCCTTTTCCCATCCACGGAAGGAATCATTAATAAGGACACCATATATGAAATGAAGGACGGGGTCATTCTTTTGAACACCTCCAGAGGGCCGCTGATCAAGGAGCAGGATCTTGCCGACGCCTTAAACAGCGGCAAGGTGGCGGCCGCAGGCCTGGATGTGGTTTCCACAGAGCCGGTAAAAGGGGATAATCCGCTGCTTACGGCGAAAAACTGCATCATAACGCCCCATATTGCCTGGGCGCCTAAAGAATCCAGGCAGAGGCTGATGGATATTGCGGTGGAGAATCTGGCTGGCTTTTTAAAAGGAAGCCCTGTTAACGTGGTTAATAAATGACAAAAACGGATGAAAGAAAGGAAAATCATATGATCTTATCTACTGTTACGGACGAAGTTTTGCCGGACCGGTCTGCCGGCGCGTTTCCGAGAATTTTTGAAACTGCGGGAAAAGAAGGTGTGACTAATTTTGAGATACGGATGGTGGAGGCCAAGCGGTTCCCACTGTCGGAAGCCCAGGCCTGGAACCGGATGAAGTACTTCGCGGGTCAATACGGCATCACCTTTTCCGCCGTATCGCCGGGACTCTATAAACCGGGGCTTTATAATGACTTGATGCCTCTGCACAGAGATTATCTGCTGTCCATGAGCATGGATTTGGCCGATCGAATCGGTGTAAAAACCATTATCGTATTTGGAGTGGAACGGGATCCCCGGGACCGGGAGGATGATTTTTACCGGGTGGCCGGCCTGATGAGGGAAACCGCAGAGAAAGCGGCCGCCAACGGATTCACGGTTCAGTTGGAAAACCTGCCTGGGACATGGGCCGATACCAGCGATAACTGTTTGAGGCTGCTTCAGGAGGTGGATCATCCTGCTTTTGGATGTATCTGGGATACCGGGAATTTTTATGAAGCGGAACAGACCCATTTCAGGGCCGGATATGAAAAACTGAAGCCCTATATCAGAAATGTGCATTTAAAGGATGGGCGCATCATCGGCGGCCGGATGCACTGGCAGCACCTGGGGACAGGGGTGACTGATATTAAAGGACAGATCGAAGCCCTGAAAACCGACGGATATGCGGGAACCCTCACATTGGAAGCCAAATGTGAACCCCATCTGGATGAGGATTTTACAAAATCCATACAGTATTTGAAATCGGTTTTAGAATAGAATTGTTATATGGATGAAAAAGGTACGCCGTATTCTGCTTGTCACGGCGTACCTTTTTATAGATTGTACAGTTGAAAATGATGCAGCTGTAACGTATTATTTCCCCATAGGCGCCACCGGCTTTGGCCTTGCCGGATCAAACACTTTTTCCACATCGATCAAGTCGCTGAGTTTAGGATTGCTGGGGTTTGTCTCCGGAAGGTCATAGTACATCCGGTAGCCGTCCACGTTCCGACGTCCCTGGCGCAGATGGTCTTCTCCAAACTGAATCCAGTACTGATGGGAATCCACATTGCAGAAGTAGCGGAATCCTGCTGATTTCAGATATTCAAACCGGGAGTTATCATTGGTATATGGGTGCCAGTCGCCGATATCGCTTCCGAACGGAAACAAGATGATATCCGTGGGTCCGATCAGGCTCTCCACTTCGGCTTTCCATTTATCCGTATCTTTCTTAAAATCTTCATAGCTGATGGCGCCCATGTTCCGGTGACCCCAGCTGTGGGAAGCCAGCTCCCATCCGTTGTCGCGAAGGCACTGGGCGACCTTGGCCGCTTCTTCCCGGTCCTGTTCGTAGGTGGGATTTTCGCTGTAGGAAGCCGCGGTGCGGTATCCCAGAATGCCGTTATATCCCGTGAAGGCGATGATGGCCCTGGCGCCCTTATAGGAAAAATCAGGGTGTTCCTGAATGAAATCTTCCAAAAGAGGAACCAGGTCATAAGATCCTGTGGATACGGTTCCGTCCGCCATCTTCATCTCGCAGGCCGGCTTTCCGTCCTCCCCGATGACCATTCTGGATGCGAAGCCGTCGCCTTCCATGTATTCGTAGTAACAGACATCATCCTGGGACATGACGAAGGGCTGTTTTCCTTCCGGCAGCAGGATGTCCTTTTTGACAAAACGGGGAACCCCGTCTTCTCCAATGACTTCTTCTGCGATGTCATGGATGCGGACCAGAACGAAACCGCGGTCATACATGGATTGAATGATCTTCAGAAATTCGTCTTTTGTGGTCATCATCTGGTTATAACCCTTTTCCATGGAATCCCCGTCAAATGCCTTGCTGGTATCCATGATCAGGGTATGGAAGAAAATGTGGGTGATTTTGGAATTATCCACTTTTACCAGCGTCTTTTTGGCTTCTTCGTACCGGGATATGGCCTCTGCCGCCTGAGGGTCCAAAGCAAATGCGCTGTCCTGTAAAAGGGAGACAGCTCCGTCATAGTCGTATCCCATGGCCAGTAAATCAGCCTGTTCGATCAGAAGTTCCAGCTCGGAATTTCCGATATCGATGGGTTCTTCGGAAGAAGCCGGAACCTGGTCTGATGTTTGAACCGGAACTGCCGGTTCGGATGCTGTTTTTGTTTTGCTGCTGCCAAAGAACTGTTTTTTTATCATAAGACCGCCGGTAACAAGAACGACCAGCAGCGCCATAACTGTTAAAATAATCGGCATATAATTGATGAATTTCCGCCTTCCTCTTCTCAGGCGGCGTCTTCTGTAGTCCATTTTTCCCATATGTATAAAGCCCCTTACTATCTCTTATTTTAGAGTGTGTTTAAATGTGCCTATATAGTATATCATAAAAAATTTAAATTTCCCATACATTAGTAATAGAATTTAGAATAGAGGGATGCTATGAAACGAATCGCAGCTATTTGGTGTACGTGTCTGCTGATCCTGGCTTATCCGCTTCAGGTGATCCATGCAGAAGAGCCGAGTCTGGTGGTGAGCGGCAATGTAATCTATAATCAGAACGAAAATACGCAGGAAACGGCCTCTGGACCGGAAACCCAGGCCCCATCGGCTCTTTTGATGGAAGCCTCCACCGGCCAGGTCATTTATGAGAAAAATGCGGATGAACAGAGGAGCCCTGCCAGCATTACAAAGATCATGACATTGATCCTGATCTTTGATGCCATTGATTCGGGGAAAATTAAAATGACGGATGAAGTGGTCACCAGCGCCCACGCCAAGTCCATGGGCGGATCACAGGTATTTTTGGAAGAAGGAGAGGTACAGACAGTAGAAACGCTGATAAAATGTATTGTGGTGGCATCGGGAAATGACGCTTCTGTGGCAATGGCGGAATACATAGCGGGGGATGAAGGCACCTTTGTCCAGATGATGAATGAACGGGCAAAGGGATTGGGCATGAACAACACCCATTTTGAAGACTGCTGCGGCCTTACGGATTCACCGACCCATCTGACAACGGCCAGAGATATCGCCATCATGTCCAGGGAGCTGATCAACAAATATCCCCAGATACATAATTATTCCACCATATGGATGGAGAATATCACCCATGTGACAAAGCAGGGAACCAAGGAATTCGGCCTTTCCAATACCAATAAACTTTTGAAAATGGCCACCAACTTCACCACCACAGGCTTAAAAACCGGTTCCACATCCCTGGCTAAATACTGCCTGTCCGCCACCGCGGAAAAGGACGGCGTGCGCCTGATCGCGACGATTATGGCTGCCCCGGACTTCAAGGCCAGATTTGCGGACGCCCAGACCCTGTTAAATTACGGATATGCCAACTGCAAGTTATATGAAGACAAAGAAATGCTCCCGCTGCCGGAAATGATGGTGAAAAACGGGGTGGAGGAAACAGTCCCTCTGAAATATGGCGGCACATTTTCTTACTTGAGCCTGAAAGGGGAAGATTTTAATAATATCGAGCGGGAACTGGTTCTGAGCGAACTGTTGGAAGCTCCTGTAGATCCGGGGCAGGTGGCCGGGGCGCTGAGATACAGCCTGAACGGCAAAGCGCTGGGCGAGGTGCCGGTTTTGACGGACGGTACGGTGGAGGAAGCCGGATTCAGGGATTATTTTGGGAAACTGTTTGAGAGCTGGATGATGGAGACGGCTTCTGATTGAGAATATGATGAAAATCAGTAGTCATGATTACATCGGGATGTTATACTGTTAATGGAAAAATGTTATGGATTCCGGTATTGAATTGAAATGAACAGAAATTTTGTGGCTGGAGCGGGGCATTTTACTAACATGGACGGGAACGGTGTATATCATGGCTATGAGAGGCAGACATAAGAACTGGGGATATATGGTAATTCCTCTGATATTATGCTTGTGTTTTATTACAAGCAGCGTTATATTTCTTCTGCATATGATTAAAAAGAACGAAAAAGAAAATTTGGAGTATCTGTATAATGCGGCCGGTCAGAACCGGACTACGATCTGGAAACAGATTCAGGGAGATTATGAGACGCTGGCGGCGCTGGCCGTCAGTTTGGGTGATTCCGGGGTGACGGACGCAGAACGGATTCTTCATATCTTGAAGAAGATAAATAAAGACAATTCCTTCATTCAGATGGGGTTTGCGGATACGGAAGGCAATCTGACTTTGGTGGATATGGAAGGGGAAGTGTTTCATGCTGATTTAAGGGGGAAAGAATTCTTTGAAAACGCGTTAAACGGGGCCCCTTCCATATCAGAGGCCATCGACGGCCAGGTCGGATCCGATAATTATGTAAACTATTATGGCATCCAGATGAGAAATCTGGAGGAAGAAATTATAGGCGTGCTCATAGCGGTTCATGATTCCTCGATCTACCGCAGGATTATCGACGCTCCGCTGCTCAATAATCAGGGATATTCCTGCATTTTAAATGAAGAGGGGGATATTGTCCTGTGTCCAGAATTTTTAATATCGGGAGTAGGAGAAGGCGAAAACCTGAAAGACATCCTGAGACAGATTTCGGAAGAGTTCAGTGAAAGTGTCGCTTCTATTATATTGTCAGGCGGAACAGGAGAGTTCTTTTTTAATGACCGTGCAGGTAAAAAACAGGCGGTTCTGACGCCGTTAATAGACGGACAGTGGTATTTGCTTTCTGCTGTCCCTGTAAACGCCCTCAGGGCCAGATATGTGGAAACAGCCGTCGGCATGATTGTGATTATTTCGGCTGCCTGCTGTCTGTTTGTGCTGTTCGGGCTGCAGCAGAGATATATGATGGTGAAAAACCAGAAGGTGCTGTTGAATCTGGCTTATGACGACCAGCTTACGGGACTGCGCAACTTCGATGGTTTTAAGCTGGATGCGGCGGCTGTCCTTAAAAAATACGATGTGTCGGATCTGCTCATCTGGTATGCGGATCTGAAACGGTTTAAATTCATCAACGACATGCTGGGATATGAGGAAGGCGACCGGATTCTGAAGAGAATCGCTCATTATTTCAGCTCTGTTCAAAGTGAATGTTTTATTACGGGACGGATATCTGCGGATAATTTTGTGGGAATCTGCCGTGATAAAGGCGATCATTATATTGAGCGGGGGATGGGGCTGATCCTGGAATATCTGAAACAGGGCGGTGATGAGGGACAGCCTTTTATTGAGGCTTCGGTAGGGATTTACCGGTTGAAAGCAGGAGATGAAAAGGTTTCCATCGATGTATTGACCAATTATGCGAATATGGCCAAAAAAGAGGCGAAAAAATTGGCCGGTTCCAACTGCTTCTATTATAACGAAGAGGTCCGGAAAAGAGCGCTGGAGGACAGCGCATTGGAGGCGGAAGGAAAAAATGCTTTGCAGACCGGAGAATTTAAGGTTTACATGCAGCCTAAAATTAATATTCAAAATGGGAACCGTTTGGCCGGAGCGGAGGCCCTTGTCAGATGGCAGAACGCCAGAAGGGGCATGATACCGCCTGACCGGTTCATTTCTCTTTTTGAAAAAAGTGAAATGATCATACACCTGGACCGGTATATGTTCGAACAGACGTGTAAATGGCTGAAACGCTATCTGGATCAGGGAGGAAGCCGCATCAATATCGCGGTAAATGTCTCTAAAGTGGGGCTGCTTCAGGCAGATTTCATTGAATACTATTCCAATATTAAGAATAAATACGGCATACCGGACGGCTGCATGGAGCTGGAATTTACGGAAAGCGTCTTGTCCACGGATACGGACGTATTTGAAAATGTGGTTCTGAATCTCCAAAAGAACGGTTTCATCTGTTCCCTGGATGATTTCGGATCAGGATACAGTTCCCTCAACTTATTGAAAAACCTGCCGATCAACGTATTAAAACTTGACATCATGTTTTTCCGCCAGACGAAAGACATCCACAGGGAAAGGGTGGTAATATCCAATTTCATCCACATGGCCCGGGAACTGGGAATAAAAACAATCGCAGAAGGCGTGGAGCAGACGGACAGTGTGGAGTTTTTAAGAGAAGCCGGATGCGACATAATCCAGGGATATGTTTTTGCAAAACCTATGCCGGTAGAGGAGTTTGAACGGCTGGCCTGGAAAATGGAGGGGAAGGCCTTTGAGGTGGAGGGGGAAATTGGGATTTAATTGAGGAAGTTACGCAGGAAAGCGGGACGAGGGGGCGGGCTGGATGTTTGGATGGGGGCGGGCCAAGGGGAATCCTTCGGGGATGAAAACCAGCTTCCAACCGTAAGTGAAACTAAGGC
>NZ_WQPN01000118.1 GCF_018785315.1 Clostridium sp. MCC353
TCCGTCCCCATTCCCAGGATTCATGGCTGTGTACTGGTCTGATGAAGGATAAATAAAGATTTGGGGAAAGGAAGTAGTAAAGGCAAAGAAGAGTCTGACTGGGATGTTGTTTGGTATTTCGTGCAGATTATGACATAGAGGTTTAAAGTAACTGACGTGGGGATTAACAGTAAAAGGTCAAGGCTTTTTCGAAAATGCCTTGAGGGTTGATGTTAAATGGTGTGGGGATTTACATTAAAGGGTGAAGCCATTTTCGAAAATGCCTTCACC
>NZ_WQPN01000016.1 GCF_018785315.1 Clostridium sp. MCC353
AAAAAGAAGATAAGCTGCCATGGAGAGTATACCATGACAGCTATTATTTTGCACTACGGTTTGTTTTGTATCGCTTACAAAAAGACGGTCCGATGCCCATTCACGGTAAACTCTTTATGGGACTTTACCGTTCAGTGGGCATCTCAGAAACTGATTTGGTTTTCAGTTTCTGCCCGTCTTTTTCCATCCCTGGAGCCTAAGTTTCACTAACGGTTTCCAGATGGCTTTCATCCCCGACGGATGCCCCCCGGCCCGGCCCGGCCCCTTCCAAAAATCCGTCCCTCTGTTCCTCCCCTCCTCCCGCTTTCCTGCGTAACTCCCACTAAATTAACTCCAAAAATTAAACGGAATACTCCTCCTCCATGGAAGCCGCCTGAGCATTTTTGCCTCTGCCCAGCACACAAGTGAATACAAACGTTCCAAGGCATACCGCTGCAAACAGGATTCCTGCCGGATAAGCGATGGAAGTGGAGAGCTGGAAGCCCTCTTTGGCCATCAATATGTAGGTACAGGATACTGCCGACATAAAAGTTGCAGGAAGTGCGGTCATCCAGTAGAACCGTTTTCTGCGGAATAAGTAAACACTTGCAGACCACAGGGCGATCATGGCTAATGTCTGGTTGCTCCAGGAGAAATATCTCCATACAACCTGAACGTCCACCTGGGTCAGGACAGATCCCACTGCTAACAGTGGAATTGTTAAAAGCAAACGGTTTTTAATCGGTTTCTGGTCGATTTTAAACCAGTCGGCCAGGGTTAAACGGGCGCTTCTGTAAGCGGTGTCCGCAGAAGAAATAGGACAGGCGATTACGCCGATCATTGCGATTACAGCGCCTACCGGGCCTAAAAGCTTAAAGCAGATTTCGTAAACAACGCTGGATTGTCCGTTGCCCAGTGCAGTTAAAAGGCCGCCGGTTCCATTGTAGAAAGCTACGCCTGCCGCAGCCCAGATTAAAGCGATAACGCCTTCTGCCACCATAGCGCCGTAGAAAACTCTTCGGCCGTCTTTTTCGTTGGTTAAGCAGCGGGCCATAAGCGGTGACTGGGTTGCATGGAAACCTGAGATGGCGCCGCATGCTACAGAAATGAACATGGTAGGCCAGATTGGTGTATTTGAAGGATGCAGGTTTTCCAAAGTAATCTCAGGAATGGTATATCCGCCGAGGATGATAGCGCCGCCTACGCCAAGGGCCATCACGATCAGACAAATGCCAAAGAACGGATAAATTTTACCGATTACCTTATCAATGGGAACAAATGTTGCGATAAAATAATAGATTAAAACCACAGCCAGCCAGAATTTTGTATCCAGCACGTTGGGGGTCAGCATGGCCAGCAGATTTGCCGGGCCTGTGGAGAAGCTGACGCCTACCAAAACCAGAAGCACCACGGAAAATACCCTCATTACCTGCTTCATGGTGCTGCCCAGATAAGTTCCCGTCAGTTCGGAAACGCTGGCGCCTTTGTGTCTCATGGACATCATTCCCACCATGTAATCGTGAACGCCTCCGCCTAAAAGCGTGCCGAAGGTGATCCATAAGAATACGCTGGGCCCCCAGCAGGCGCCTGCCAGCGCTCCGAAGATCGGGCCTAAACCGGCGATGTTCAAAAGCTGGATCAAAAAGATGCGGGGAGTTCCCATGGGAACGTAATCGCTGCCGTCCGTCATAGTCAATGCCGGCGGTTTTCTGTCGTCCGGACCGAATACCTTTTCAGCGATTTTGCTGTAAACCATAAACCCCACAATTAAAATTGCCAGACAAACAAAGAAACTTACCATACTCAATACCTCCTGTTCATTTTCTGCTGTTCCTTTTCTTTATAGCCCCATTATATAGAATAATAGACAAAAGAAAATAGATTTTACATGAACAGTAGTGCTATGTGCACAAAATGCAGGAATCCATGAATGAATGGTAAGGGGTTAAACCCCGAGAAGCTGGCGCAGATTTTTAACTTTATCTCTGCTGACCGGCAGGATGTTCTGCTCGAAGCCCTGCATTTTGACGGCCAGGCTGTTGTTGGCCCAGGGGAACAGCTCCGATATATAGTTTAAATTGACCAGATAACTCTTATGGATGCGGTAGAAGCTGTGGGAGGCCAGTTTTTTCTCGAATTCTCCCAAAAGCTGATTATCCGTATAATCCCCGGCCGCGGTATGGATGATGCAGCCCCGGCCCTCGGTTTCCAGGTAGACAATCTGATGGATGTCCACCAGCAGAATCTTCTTATTGGTATTGATGGCCAGTTTATCGGACTGGAGAAGAGGCGTCCTGGGGGCCTCCATCTCTTTTCGGCATTTTTCCAGCACACGTTTTACCCGTTCAGGATCAAATGGCTTCAATATATAGTTGCTCACTCCCAGTTCAAATGCTTTCACCGCGTATTGGGAGTATGCGGTGGCGAATACAATCTGGGCTTTGGGCATCATTTTCTGGGCCGCCGCCGCCAGGGTGGTGCCCTCCATATCATTCAAATTAATATCGATGAACAGCAGGTCAAAGGACTGGGCGCTCAACAGTTCCAGCGCACCGGCCCCGCTGTCCGCCTCCATAATATCGCTGTCGGGCACATGTTCCAGAATTTGATGGATCAGTTCCCGGCGGGCAGGCCGTTCGTCGTCAATAACTGCAATTTTCATATCAATTCCTCCATGCTGCACACTCCAGGTTTTCCTTGTTTTCCGGCATGATTTCTCCGGTATCAGTATCATCAGGATCTTGCGGGATCAGAAAGCTGACCTTTGATCCGGCGGCCGAACTCTCAATCCGCAGGCCGTGTTCCCCGCCATAGATGCTTTTTAAACGTTTATGTACATTTTCCAGGCCCACCCCTTTTTCGCTTTTTCCGGAATAGAGATTTTGTATCACCTCTTCCGGAAAACCAAAGCCGTGGTCTTCTACTGCGATTTCGGTGCCATTTTCGGCCAGAGCGGCGCTGATCCGGACAAAACGGCGGCCTGATTTATCCGCCCCATAACGAATCGCATTTTCCACTAAAGGCTGAAGGATGAATGACGGGACCATACAATTTAAATCTTCGGATACCTGGATTTCCACCTGAAGTTTTTCCTCAAAGCGGGCCATTTCCAGTTCCAGGTAGCTCTTTACATGAAAAAGTTCCGTGTGCAGATTCAGCATATAACGGTCATTTTCAAGGGTCTGCCTGTAATAGGTGGACAGGGTGAGCAAAAGTTCCCGGGCCCTGTCGGGATTTTCCCGGCAGACATAGGAGATGGTATTCAGCGCATTATAGAGGAAATGCGGATTCACCTGGGACTGCAGGGCTTTAAATTCCGCCTTCCTCCTGAGCCGTTTTTGATAATCCAGATCGGAAAGCTCAAGCTGGGTTGAGAATAATTTGGCAAGTTCGTCCACAAAGCTGATATTGGCCTGGGCGCTGTGCCATTGTTTTTTTACGACCATGGTCAGGCTGCCGATAGGATTGTCCAGTTCAATGAGGGGGGCCACGATGATGGTATGGTTTTTTAAATACGGGTAGAGCGGGTCGTCTCTGTCCGCCTGTGAAAAAGTGGTGGTCTGACAATTCTGTATGGAGTTCAGAATCGGTGTCAGAACTGCATCTGATTGAATCCCTTCATGTTTCCCATCGGAACAAAATGCCAGCACCTTTTTGTCATCTGTGATCATTACGGCGTCACAGGTGATGGAATCGTAGATGATTTTCACCGTATCTTCGATATGTTTCCTGCTGTGAAGTCCCTGCCTGAGGTGGGGAAGGCTTTTATCCGCAATGCTTAAAGCCAGACGCATTTTACCTGCGAATTCGCTGTCCTCTTCAATAAATACCATATTGAATGTGCCGATAAATATGACCATGCCCAGGGAATTCATGACAATCATGGGAAATGCGATCAGTTCCACCAGTTGAAGGGCGGCGGAAAATGGCTTTGAAATCAGTAGAATGATGACCATCTGGCCGATTTCCGCCAGGGCTGTGATGAGAAAGATCCCGGTACTGTCCAGTTTCCCCCTGCGGAACCTTCTGGAAAATGCGGAACCGATCAGCCCCTCAAAAAATGTGGAAACCGCGCAGGATACGGCTGTAAATCCCCCAATATCGAAAAGATAGCGGTGAGCTCCGCCGATGACAGCAGCCCCCATTCCCACATAGGGCCCGCCCAGCAGTCCGGCGGCCAAAACCCCGATAACCCGTGTATTGACAATCGCTCCCTGCGCCCTGACCCCGGTATAGGTGGAAATGATGCTCACAGCGCCGAAAATCAAGGCCAGCGCGACACGGCAGCTTACGGAATTATTGCCCTCCAGCAGAAGGCGGCGGACGACGGGGATTTTGGTCAGCAGTGTGGCGATTAACACCAAAAGGCCGATATTGAGCAGCAGACTGAAAAACATGGTATTTGGCATGGCAGTTCCCCCCTTGATTCCATATGTTTATGGGGGTATTATAACAGAGGAAAGGGAAAAAAGGAAGAAAGTATGAAGACAAGAGAAGAAGTAATTACTTACTGCAAAACACTGGCGGACGTATATGAGGACTACCCGTTCCACGATGAAAACTGGACGGTCATGAGATACCGGAAGAACAAGAAATGTTTTGCATACATATATGAAAGAGAAGGGGCTGTCTGGGTGAATGTAAAATGCAGCCCCGAGTGGATTGAATTCTGGAGAAATGCCTGGGAATCAGTGGTGCCTGCTTATCATATGAACAAAAATCATTGGAATTCCCTGATTTTAGACGGCACGATTCCCGGACAGGATATCAAACGGATGATTGCAGAAAGTTATGACCTGATCGTTTGACCCGGTCATTTGACCAGATCATTTCGTTTGGCTGTCATGATGTCTGGCTTTGCAGATCATCTGCGTCATGGTTCCCATCGGGCAGTAGACACACCAGGAACGGGGCCGGAACAGCAGCATGGTGATGGTACCTAAAATGGTTGAGGTCAGCATTACGCTGTAAAATCCAAAGGAAAACTGCTGCACCCAATGGGGGACATCCAAAGCTGTGCCTGCAAAATGCCAAGGCACTTTAAAGGTCCAAAGGAGGGTAACCACTTCCTTCAGGGTTTTTGCGCCTGCGAACACCAGATAGGTGGAAAAGATCATATTCAGGAACATGGTCATAAAAAACGCCAGAAACCCGTAACGGAACCATTTGGACCGGAGAAATGGAGGAATCGGCTTATTTCTGGAGAGTTTCAGCTTTCCGCCTAAAAGCTGAAATAACTGGCCCCGCCCGCAGTACCGGTTACAGTAGGATTTATTGCCGCCAATGATGGAGATTCCGAGGGGGACTAAAAAACAGATCAGCCCCAGCCATGCGAAGAGGATGTTAAAAAATCCTAAAATCAAATATAAAAGAGAAGCAATCCATAAATAATCATACCAATGTTTTTGTTTCATCAACTGTTCACCTCTGTTTTTTCTATTACGCTGGCCGGACATGTGCCGACACACAGCCCGCACCCGACACAGGCTGCGAAATCGACGGCTGCGAAGATTCCTTTATAGATACTGATGGCCTTTCGCGGACACACCTTAACACATGCGCCGCAGGCTACACATTCATCCTGATTTACAATTGCTTTGTATTTCATCACTTATGACCCCATTTCTTTTTTCTATGTGAATGAGTATAGGGGAAAAACGAAATATTTTCAGTGACAAAATCACAAAAGGTGATATAATCTGGAATGGAAGAAAAAGGGAGGAAATCATAAAGAGCGATGAAGGCGAAAATTATTACTTTTATCAGGCGGGAGGCGGTGCTGTCGGCGGCTCTGCTTTTGGCGGTGCTGTCCATGTTTTTGGTAGCGCCGGACAGGACTTATATTACATATACGGATTATAAAACGCTGGCATTATTGTTCTGCCTTATGACGGTTATGGCGGGATTTCAGAGTTTAGGCATATTTCACAGGATTGGGGAAGGGCTGTTAAAACAGGTGAAAGGCAGCCGGCAGGTGGCGTTTATTCTGGTGGTTCTGTGTTTCTTTTCCAGCATGGTCATAACCAATGACGTGGCTTTGATCACATTTGTACCGTTTGCCATCACGGTGCTTAAAATGGCAGCATTGGAAGAACTGCTGGTTCCGGTCGTCGTGATGCAGACAATTGCGGCTAATCTGGGGAGTATGGTGACGCCCATAGGGAATCCCCAGAATTTATATCTCTATTCGTTATCGGGAATCCCGCCTGCGGGTTTCATAAGGCTGATGGTTCCGTTTGCGGCGGTGGCGTTGGTTCTTCTGCTTGCATGGCTGATGGCAGTCAGGAATAAGGAGATTGAAATGGTTTCCTTAAAACGGGAACCGGAGGCAGACCCGGGATTGGGCAGAGCTTTCCTGACTTACCTTCTGTTATTCTTTGCCTGCATCGGATCGGTTGCGCAGATGATTCCGTGGCAGGCGCTGCTGATTTTGGTGGTCATATCAATTTTGGCGGTTGACAGGCAACTCTTTTGTCGTGTGGATTATTCTTTGTTATTGACATTTACAGGATTTTTTATCTTTATCGGGAACATGAAGCGGGTTCCGGCCTTTTATGAATTCATCAGCCGGATGGTCACCGGAAATGAAGTGATCACCGCAGTGGTTTCCAGCCAGGTCATCAGCAATGTGCCTGCGGCCCTGTTGTTATCCGGGTTCACGGATCAGTGGAAAGCGCTGATAATCGGGACAAACCTGGGCGGGCTGGGGACCTTGATCGCGTCCATGGCAAGTTTGATTTCTTATAAATATGTGGCGAGGGAGTTCCCGGAAAAGAGAGGTAGGTATCTGCTGGTGTTTACCGGGGCGAATTTGGTGTTTCTGGGGATGCTGCTGGTTTTCTATGGCTTGGGTTAAAAGAATATTTACATGAAGCGTGAAGGCTTTTTCAAAAATGCCTTCACCCTTTGCTTTAAAATCATTTCCAGCGCAGGAAATCCCCAGCCGTGATCCATCGTAACTTCCGGTAATACCTAAATCCTGCGGAAAAATCCCCCCAAATCCCCTCAATAAACTTTCTTGACATCCCACATATACTGTTATATAATTCATTTTTGAACAATTCACTTTTGAACTGTTTAAAAAAGAACTATAAATCCCCATCAAACGAGAAAAATTACCATTAATAAATGCCGCCTCCACGGCAGAATCGAGGTTGATATGTACAAAATACAGGAAGGATACTTTATTCATTTTGCTAAGGTAAACAAGGTTTACCGCAAGATATGTTACCAGGCGGTGGAAGAATACCATTTTACGCCCAATGAAATCGAAGTGATGATGTTTTTATCCAATAACCCTGGAATGGACAGCGCTTCGGATATCGCGTTTTATAAGAACATATCTAAAGGACTGGTGGCGAAATCGGTGGAATCTTTGTATAACAAAGGTTTTATAAAAACTGAAAAAGATACGAAGGACCGGCGGCTGATCCATTTGATTCTGACAAAGCAGAGCGACGATGTGGTTAAGAGGCTGCAAAGCTGTAAACGGGAATTTATAAAACAGCTCCAAAAGGGGGTTACGGAGGAGGACCTGGCGGCCATGGACCGGGCTACTTCCGTTATGAATCAGAATTTAGATGAAATGTTAAAAGGAGTGAAATGAAATGAGTTCAGTAAAGGGAAAAGAGACGAACCTGGGGACGGAAAAAGTGGGGAAACTGCTGTTTCAGCTTGCAGTTCCGGCCATCACAGCCCAGATCATCAATGTAATGTATAATATGGTAGACCGTATGTATATCGGGCATATACCGGAAGTGGGCACGGCTGCATTGACCGGCGTGGGCGTAACCATGCCGATTATTATGGCCATCGCCGCATTCGCATCCTTTGTCAGCATGGGAGGCGCGCCCCGTTCTTCTATCATGATGGGGCAGAATGACAATGAAGGGGCGGAAAAGATACTGGGAAACTGTACCACTATGCTGGTGGGGATTGCCATCATTTTGACCGGTGTATTTTTGGTATTCGGCAAACCTATTTTAATGCTGTTTGGAGCCAGTGAAAATACAATCCCCTATGCGTGGGCTTATATGCAGATCTATTCCGTGGGAACCCTGTTTGTGCAGCTTGCTCTGGGTCTGAACGCATTCATCACGGCGCAGGGATATGCAAAAACCAGCATGTATACGGTGCTGATCGGCGCGGTCTGCAATATCATTCTGGATCCGATTTTTATCTTTGGATTCCATATGGGCGTCAGAGGAGCCGCATTGGCGACGATTCTTTCACAGGCGGTTTCCTCCATCTGGGTTGTGAAATTCCTGACTTCCGAAAAGAGCCTGCTGAAAATTAAGAGAAAGAATTTGAGGCTGGACCGCAAGATCGTGGTGCCGTGTCTCGCTTTGGGGCTTTCTCCGTTTATTATGATGTTCACTGAGAGTATTTTATCCGTCTGCTTCAACGCTTCCCTGTTAAAATACGGCGGCGATATTGCGGTGGGAGCTATGACCATACTCACCAGCGTGATGCAGTTTTCCCTGCTTCCCCTTCAGGGTCTGACCCAGGGAGCCCAGCCGATTATCAGCTTTAACTACGGCGCCAGAAATGGAGAACGGGTGAAAAAGGCGTTCCAGCTCCTGCTGATCTCCAGCGTGTCCTATGCCACTCTCTTGTGGGCGGTGTGCATGTTCTGTCCTAAGGTATTTATATTGATTTTTTCCAGCGATGCGGCGCTCATCGAGTACAGCTCATGGGCGATTCACATTTACATGGCCGTATCCCTGTTGTTTGGCGCCCAGCTTGCCTGCCAGCAGACTTTTATTGCCCTGGGAAATGCCAAGGTTTCCGTGTTCCTGGCTCTGCTTCGTAAGGTAATTCTGCTGATTCCGCTGATCTTCATCCTTCCGCAGTTTATGGAAAACCAGGTTTTCGGCGTATTTCTGGCGGAACCGATTGCCGACTTCTGCGCCGTATGCGTTACGGTGACCATTTTTTTCAGGTCTTTCAAAAAAGTCCTGTCTGGGTTACAATAGGCATATAAAGGAGGTGGCAGCATGGGACAGAAGGTTCTGATTGCCGATGACAGTCAGGATATCATCGAGATTCTGCAGATACTTTTAACAGGAGAGGGATATGAGGTGATAACCGCCTCCGACGGGGACGAAGCGGTCCGGCTGGCGGATGAGACCATTGACCTGATCATTCTGGACGTTATGATGCCGCTGAAATCCGGCTATGTGGCCTGCGCCGAGATCCGGCAGAAGACCATGGCCCCGATCCTGTTTCTGACAGCGAAGATGCAGGATTCGGATAAAGCCATGGGATTTTCTGCCGGGGGAGATGACTATCTGACCAAACCATTTTCCTATTCCGAACTGCTGTCCCGGGTGAAATCCCTGATCCGCAGGTACTGTGTCTATCAGGGGAAGGGGACTGTCTCAAACAGCAGCAGGCTCTGCCTGGGTGAACTGGCGGTGGATAAGGATACCAGAACGGTCACGCTGGAGGGAAAGGAAGTCTATCTGACCGCCAGGGAATATGGGATTCTGGTTTTGATGATGGAAAACAGGAGAAAGGTATTTTCCTCTGAAAATATCTATGAAAGCGTGTGGAAAGAGCCTTATTTTTATTCTGCCAACAACAATGTGATGGTACATATCCGGAACATCCGGAAAAAGATTGAGAAAGACCCGCAGAATCCTGAATACATCAAAACCATGTGGGGAAGAGGGTATTATATTGAATAAACTATTATCGAAAATTTTAAACCCTTCCCGCCTCAGTCTGGCATTTCTTTATTATGTGATTATTTCCGCCCTGGCCGCTTTCGTGTGCCAGGCGGTTGTGTTTAACGGGCTGAATGCGGTTGTGGGCATACTCATGGACCACAAAAATTACTACCAGAGGCATATCCGCAGCGTGGTGGAAGATTTCCAAAATTACATCGATGACAATGATGTGGCCATCGGGGACTTGGAGCGGATTGAAAACTGGAATTACGACAATTGGTATGTATTCCTCACCGTATATAAGGATGGAAAGATCTGCTATACCACGATGGACAGGGAGAGCAGGGGGAGGGAACTTCAACTGGGGTATGCCTACAGGCACGACCAGTCCCTCAGTTATCCGGTGTCATTTTCCGATGGAGACGGCGAGATTGCAGTGAGGGCCTATTTTGAAGTCAGATACCGGACGTTGATCCTGATTTTCAGCACAGGAGTGACGGCCTCCTGTTTTGTGGCTGTATTTCTCATGCTGGTCAGAAAAAAGTTAAAATATATAACCAGGATTGAAAAGGGGATCAGGATTCTGGAAGACGGCACCGAGGAATACAGGATCCCGGAGTGCGGCAGAGATGAACTCTATTCCCTGGCCCACACCATCAACCAGATGAGCGACAGCCTGCACCGGGAAATCGAGCAGAAGGACAGGATCCAGCGGGAGCGGGACGAGATGATCACCTCCTTGTCCCACGACATCCGGACGCCCCTCACCTCTGTCCTCTTTTATCTGGACATGATAACCGATAAAAAATGTTCCGGCGAACAGGCGGAAAACTATATGAAAAAAGCCAAGAGCCAGGCATATCACATGAAAAAACTGATGGATGATCTGTTCTCCTATTCCTATGCGGTATGGGAAGCGTCGCCGGACAAGTCGGAGGTCTACGATGGAAATGAACTGATCGTCCAGCTTTTAGGAGATCTTTTGGAGGCCCTGGAGGAACGGGGATTTAAAACAAAACTTCATTATGAGGTGGAACAGCCTTTTTCCCTTCAGGCAGAAGTAGCCCAGTTGAGAAGAGTATTTGACAATCTGGGTACAAATGTGGGAAAATATGCAGTGAAGGAAGAAACTGTGGAATTTTGGGTCCGCCTGGAGGGAGGGTATATGCGCCTGATCCAGGAAAATCCCATGAGGGAAGAGGAGATCGAGGTGGAAAGCTACGGGATCGGAATTAAAGCGTCTCAGAAAATTATTGAAAAAATGGGTGGAAGTTTTACGTATAGAAGCAAAAATTACCGGTTTCAGGCGGTTATCTGTCTGCCTATACTTCCAAAATAGGAAATTCTGAAGAAAACTTTAGAAATTTTACAGCCAAATATAAAGATTTAAGGTTCATACTATAACCATAGTATCTGAATGAAATGAGGTATGAACATGAAAATCCTTATTATGACAGGCAAATTTGGCATGGGGCATTTTTCAGCGGCCCATTCACTTGCGAAACAAGTCCAAAAGGCGAATCCACAGGCGGAAGCAGCCATTCTGGATTTGTTCGAATATGTATTTCCGGCCTGCTCCAATGGCGTTTACCAGGCGTTTGGATTGATGGTGACTCATTGCAGCGGTGCTTATAACAGTTATTATAACCGGATGGAAAAGAAAGGCCCTGATTTAAGGCCCGCATTTCTGCCGTATTTTTTAAAGAAAATGAAACAGCTTTTGGAAGAGGAGAAGCCGGATGCGGTGCTCTCCACCCTGCCCATCTGCTCCCAGATCGTGTCCTGGTATAAAAGCAGGACCGGAGACAGGATACCTCTCATCACCTGCATTACGGATATCAGCAGTCATTCTGAATGGATTAACGCCAATACGGACTGTTATCTGGTTCCGTCCAGGAATGTGAAATTTGGTTTGGTGAAAAAAGGGGTGGAAAGCCGCAGGATCTGTGTTTATGGGATTCCGGTCAGCCCTGAATTCGATGAAGGAGAGAAGCGGTCTGCAAAAAGCAGCGGGGTAAAACAGATTCTGATCATGGGCGGCGGTCTGGGAATCCTTCCGGAAGACCCCGGATTTTATGAAGAACTGAACGCCTGCGGCCATATGAAGGTGACGGTTATCACCGGAAAAAACAAGGAAATCTATAACAAACTTCACGGAAGATATGAGAATATCCAGGTGATCGGATATACGGATGAGGTGTACCGTTATATGCAGGAAGCCGATGTGGTCATATCAAAGCCCGGCGGCATCACCTTGTTTGAGACGATCCACTCAGGTACTCCGATTTTAGTTTTTGAGCCGTTCCTCCAGCAGGAGATCAACAATACCGGTTTTATCGTAAGAAATGGAATCGGGATCATTTTAAAGAAAAACCCGGAAGTCTGCGTCCGGGAAATCGATCAGATCATGAAGGATGACAACCTTTTAAACAGCATGAAAAGGAATGTAAAGCAGTTAAAACAGCAGTACGACCAGGGCATCATCGACCATATTTTATCCTGTGTGGGCTGTAAAAATGAGGAGGCATGTGTGATATGAAGGCGGGCAGGATGGCAGCATTTGGAGCCGGGGCTGCCGGGGTATTTGCGCTGCATTCCCTCATTCCGGCGGTTTACAACAAAAGATGGAATCCCTATGTGATGAAAAAGACCGGGATTTTGGGAACGGTAATGCTCACCTTTGATGACGGGCCGGATTCCCGATATACCGGACTTATTCTGGATTATTTGAAAGAACAGGATGTTAAGGCGGTCTTTTTTACGGTGGCGCGGGAAGCGGTGAAAAACCGGGATATCATAGAGCGGATGATCGGAGAAGGCCATGTGGTGGGATTCCATTCCGTGGATCATCAGAATGCGATGCTGCGGAGCTGGTTTTACACAAGGCGCGATTTGAAAGAAGGCCATAGATTTATGACGGAATATGGGATTGGGCAGATCTTTTACCGTCCTCCCTGGGGGCTGACCAACCTGTTTTCCTGGTATTATGTAAAAAAATATGGGATGAAAATGGTTCTTTGGGATGTGATGGCAGAAGATTGGGAAAAGCGGGCGACAGCCGATTCCATCTATAGAAAATGCATGGAGCGGGTGAAGGACCAGTCGGTGATCTGCCTGCACGACGGAGGAGAAAACAGCGGCGGAGCGGCGGGCGCTCCCTTAAAGACCTTGGAAGCGTTAAAGCGTATTATTCCTGAATTAAAGGAGGAAGGATACCGCTTTGTCCTTCCTGTTTGACGGAAATGAGGTACATATGGAACAAAAACAGATGAACTGGAAACGAATGATCATATATGCCGTGATAATGGCTGCTCTGGCAGGCGTTACGTTTTTTGTGCTCTTTAAGGACAGTTCCGTTTCGGAGATCAGAAGCGTGATCAAGGGGGCAAACCTGTGGTTTGCGGCGGCCGGAATCGGATTTATGTGCCTGTTTACATTATGTGAAGCGGCAATTATACGGGGGCTCCTGCGGATTTTCAGGCGCCGGATTCCGTGGTCCAGGGCATGGCAGTATTCTTTCGCCGGTTTTTATTTCAGCTCCATCACCCCGTCTGCCACGGGAGGCCAGCCCATGCAGTTCTATTATATGACCAGAGACGGGTTAAATGGGGCCCAGTCCACATTTACCCTGCTGACCGTGACGGCTTGTTACCAGATGGCGGTTCTGGTCTACGGAACTCTGTCCATTTTTATAAACTACCAGTACATCAAAGGGCTGCCTTCCATTATCCATTGGCTGATCCTTTTGGGAATTCTGGCCAATGGGCTGGCGGCCCTGTTTATTCTCGCGGTGATCTTTAGCAGGAGGCCGGTGGAGAAGGGGGTTTTAAAGGTTCTGTCTGTTCTGCACCGGCTGCATTTGGTGAAGGACCGGGAAAAGGCGGCTGCCAGAATGGAAGAGCTGATGGAGGAATATTCCCAGGGCGGGGTTTATCTCAGATCAAATCCGTTGGTATTTTTAAAGGTGATGGTCTATACGTTCCTGCAGCTCACCTTTTTATATCTCAGTTCCTATTGTGCCTGTCTGGCTTTGGGGCTGGCCCAGGTGCCGGTTCACCGCTTTTTGATGATGCAGGCGGTTCTCAGCCTGGCCGTATCGGCGGTTCCTCTTCCAGGATCGGTTGGGGCGTCGGAGAGCAGTTTCCTGATTTTATTCGGAAGTCTTTTTACCCCGGGGCAGGTCCTTCCGGTCATGCTCATGGCCAGGGGCATCAGTTTTTACAGTTTTTTAGTGATCAGCGGATTGGTGGTGCTGTACCTGCAGTTCCACCGCCGTTTTTTTGCGTTTCCGTCCTGATACCGGATTCTGTGCCGGAGTGTGGTTGAACGCCTGTTTGAAATCTGTTTTCAATGACGTGTTCCGTTTTCTGCGGCCGTTTTTTTGCAGGAGATTTCTCCCTGGGAGAGAAGGCGAAGCAGACGGCGCACCAGTATCACGGTGGAGATGGTGAAAAAGATTTCCAGGGCGCTGCTGACAATTCCCACAAGAACCAGCAGAAATCCCGATCCGGCCGTGATGCCAAGAAGCGCTTTCATGCAGGGCCTGTAAGTTTCCGGTTCCGTCTGCCAGAGCTGCCATATGATTAAAAACAGGCAGAAGACCAGGCAGGCGGCAGCCAAAAATGCGAATATAATATGGAGAAATGATTTTAACGGCAGTTCATCCGGCAGATAGGGCGTGGTGATGGCACAAAATAGAAGGCCGAGAGAGAACGGGATTAAAAAAGTTCCTCCCGGTTTTTCTTTCATCCGCCGGACAATGGCGTTAAGGGTATAATAAAAATAGGCGCCTACCAGGATTCCCCATAGGACAAAGGCGTCTTTTCTGTGGATAATATTGCCGATGACGGAAAAGTTGGTGGTAAACCAGTTATAGCCCTTTACAAACAGTATGGTATAACCGGGAATTATAATATAAGCTAATAAGTTCAGTATCATATGTCCTCCATTCGCTGCAGTTATAGTATAAAAGTATACCAAAGAATGAGGATTACGGGTCTGAAATTTTTATAGCATTTCTATAGCATTTTTATAAAAGAACTTTAAAGTTTTAGAAAATAATGATATCCTATTAGAAAGGAAGGTGATAAAGGTGAAACTCTGCATTGCCCAAGCTGGAATAGTTAACAGATAAAAAATCATTAAAAATCAGAAGCGGTGCAAAACGCTTCGGTATGGAGGACTTAAATGACTATTCCAGCTAATGCAATCTATCCAAGAACCATCGATAGAGAGACGGTTTATTTAAAAAATGTGATAACAGGCCCCAATATTATTGTTGGGGAGTACACGATGTATAACGATTTTGTCAATGATCCCACATTATTTGAAAAAAATAATGTGCTGTATCATTATCCTATTAATAGAGATAAGCTGATAATCGGGAAATATTGTTCCATTGCCTGTGGAGCGAAATTTTTGTTTACCAGCGCAAACCACACCATGAAGTCCCTGTCCACCTATCCGTTCCCCCTGTTTTGGGAAGAATGGGAGTTAGGGCCTGAGCATGTGACAGAGGCCTGGGACAACAAGGGCGATATTGTGATCGGAAATGACGTCTGGATCGGATATGAGGCGGTAATCATGTCCGGCGTCCGCATTGGGGACGGGGCCGTCATAGGAACCAGGGCAGTGGTTACCAAGGATGTTCCTCCCTATACGATTGTGGGCGGAGTTCCTGCCAGACCAATTAAAAAAAGATACGACGACGAAAAAATCCGGAAACTGCTTTTATTGAAATGGTGGGACTGGCCCAGGGAAAAGGTCAGGGAGAACCTGCCGCATTTGATGAGCGGAACGCTCCCTCCTGTTTCTGAGAACTAAAAAGCGAGCCCCCAAACACTAAATTGAGGGAATGGCGCCTGATATACAGGGGCGCCGTTCCTTTTTTGGAGATAGAACATGATATATACAGTACCACATTATTATAACAAATTTCGCTGCACCGCGTCAGGCTGTGAGGATACCTGCTGCGCGGGATGGCAGATTATGATAGACGAAAAGACGCTGGAAAAGTACCGGAACATGAGAGGCGCATTTGGGAACCGGCTCCACAATTCCATCGATTGGAAGGAATCCAGCTTTAAACAGTACCGCAGAAGATGCGCTTTTTTGAATGAAGACAACTTATGCGATATCTATACAGAGGCGGGGCCTAAGATGCTCTGCCGGACCTGCCGCAATTATCCGAGACATATGGAAGAATTCGAGGGATGCCGGGAGATATCCCTGTCCCTGTCCTGTATGGAAGCGGCCAGGCTGATTCTGGGGTGTGAAGAACCGGTTCATTTTCTCACAAAAGAGGGGCCGGGGCAGGAAGAATACCCAGAGTTTGACTTTTTACTGTACACAAAACTGACGGACGCCAGGGATGTGATGATCGCTTTGATGCAGAACCGGGCGATGAGATTTGAAACAAGGGCTGCGATGGTTTTAGCCCTGGCCCATGATCTTCAGAGGAGGATCAGCAGGTCGGAATTGTTTTCTGTGGACAGCCTGCTCATGCGGTATCAGAGAGAAGGAGCCGGGGAGGCGTTCGAAAAGAAGCTTCAGGGGTATTTTATTGACGGGCAGAAACGGTATGGGATCATGAAACAGATGTTTCAGGTTCTGGATGAGCTGGAAGTGCTGAAACAGGACTGGCCGGCTTACAAAAACAGGCTGGCCCGCAGTCTGTTTGCTGAGGGGCCGGAGGCATATGAGAGTGCCGGAAAGGCATTTGAAAGGGAACTCTCCATGGATGAGGGGTATCTGGCGCAGTGGCAGCTCTGGGGTGAACAATTGATGGTGTATTTCATATTCACCTATTTCTGTGGCGCTGTATACGATGGCCGCCCATTTGCCAAAATAAAACTGGCGGCTGTCAGCACGCTGCTGATCCGGGAAATGGCCCGGGCATTCTGGCAGGAGAGCAAAAAACGTTTGGAACTCGAAGATATGGTGGAAATCGCCCACCGGTATTCCAAGGAAGTGGAACATTCGGACTTGAATCTGAAACGGCTGGAAGAGATATTTTTGGAAAAAGGCCGGTTTGATTTGGAAAAATTGCTCCGGGCGGTGATTTCATAGTTTCTTTTAAAAGATGAAGAAGGACAGCAGAGAAGTAAGAGGGATTAATTATGAATGAAGAGAAGATGAACTGGAAAAAGGAAATATGGGAATGGATTAAGATAATACTGGCGGCGGCTGTCATCGCGTTTCTGGTCAATCATTTTTTGATCGCTAACAGCATAGTGCCTTCCGGTTCCATGGAGAATACGATTATGCCGGGAGACCGGATCATAGGATCCAGGCTGTCGTACCGGTTTGGAGAGCCGGAACGCGGTGATATCGTGATCTTTGACCATGAAAATGGCCCTGCGGGAGAAGAAATCCATTATGTGAAGCGCATCATCGGCCTGCCCGGAGAAACTTTGGATATCAAGGATGGCCATGTGTATATCAATGGTTCGGACACACCTCTGGAGGAACCGTACCTGAAAGAGGATATGGATCCACTGGAAAATCTGCATTTTGAAATACCGGAAGGCTGTTATTTTATGATGGGAGACAACCGGAACCTTTCCGCCGACGCAAGGGGCTGGGCGGATCCTTATGTGCCTGAGAGTAAAATTATCGCGAAAGTACAGTTCCGCTATTTCCCTAAGCCTGGAAGGGTGAAATAACCCTTTTGCAACCAATAGTTGCCACGGGGTTGGTAGACGGATGACCGTCCCTATGCTACTTTAGTATAGGGACGGTTTAAGTTGGAGGTGAGACTATGTCATTGGGTACGCAGATTCAGATTTACAGAAAGAGAGCACATCTGTCCCAGGAACAATTAGCGGAACAACTGGGCGTGAGCCGCCAGGCTGTGACCAAATGGGAAAACGGCCAATCCTCTCCCAGCACGAAAAACCTGGCCCAATTGGCCGGGATTCTGGGTGTCAGCTTAGATGAGCTGGCAGGGATGACGGCAGAAGCTGGCATGGAGACAGAGGAGGCAGCGGAGGCAGCGGTGAGTGAATCACAGGCGCCTGGAAAGAAGAGCTCTGTCCGACGGATTTTTATTGGGATTCTGGTGGTTTTAGTGGCCGGGCTTTTTCTGTGCTTTTTAGTAGGAGGACAGCTTATGGCGGATTTTGCCATTACGGTTATCAATTTGCTGCTGCTGGGGGGATTTGTATATGTGCTGGTTTTGGCTGTTAAGGCGTTGAAACGGATTGGCGGGGGATGAAAGCCCTGTTTCCATGGTTTTAGTCCATCGTTCCGGCCGGGATTGTTCCGGCGTGAGTTACAAACTTTTATAAGGGGCTGTCGGGAGACGGCCCCTTTCATATATTTTTAATTTAAGAACTAAAAAACTATTTAATACCTTGCAATCATCAGTTGCCTCAGATAATATATTCTATATCAGGTCATAACCACATTTTCTATTTTCATGTCTGCCTGATGCCATTTTCACCCCACAATAACCGAACAGCAGAAAAGATTTTAAAGTCTTAGCTGTTACATAGTCTGTTCACAAAAAGGAATATTATCATGCGGAAGAATAAGAGATATTCAATAAGAACCAGGTTGATGACTGCAATGATGACAATAACCATTGTCTCGGCCCTTATAATTTGTCTGATGAGTTATTTGATTGCTTCAAGTATTATTATTCATAATGCAAAAGTTTCAAGCAGCAATATATGCAAGCAGCTGGCTGATAATATAAGCAGGGAATTAGAAGATATATCTGAGCGGCAGTTTAATGCCATGTGGAATTATAATGTGGGAAATGAATTAGTGGAAATGGGGGATAAGGTCTCTCTGTCACACCAAATGACATCATACCTGGAATATTATATTACGAATCCATATGTGTCTTCCAGTATTTTATATACAAAGGAAGGCGATGTTTTTGAACCAAGCCGTTTTCTGCAGAATAAAGAACAGGGAGAGCGGCTGGCCGCCGCTTTTGAAAGGATCAGCTATGGAGATGAAAAAAGGGGCAGTAAATGGTATGCCAGTGATGAGAATGCTTTGATATTACAACAAGCTGTCGTAGCAGCGGATTGGCAGTATAAAATTGTCGGTACCCAGATTACAGAAATTAATTTAGATCAACTGATAGAAGACTGCCTGGGAGACGATTACCGGGAAGGCCAAACCGTGGTGTTATGCGACCAGAATGGAGTTGTGTGCTCGGAATCAATGAGACCACAGTCTGAGATTATAGAAATTTTTTCTGAACAGCAGGGAGAAAAGGAAGAGGAACTGATTTATGAGGATAATAAGTATTTGGTTTATTCCAATTCTTTGAAGAACTTGGGAATTGATCTGTATTATATTTTGAAAGAAGAGGATATCCTTACCGATATCGGGAAACTTGGGAAGACCATAGCTTTAATCTGTGCAGCTACGATTTTGGCTGCATCCCTTACCATAGGTTATTTGACCAAGTCCATGACAAAAAATATAAATAAATTGATAGCGCATATAAAAGATTTTAATATTGACCGGTATAAAAAAATAGAAATACCAAAAGAACAGGATGAGATTTCTGATATTATGGTTGAATTTAATAAAATGTCCCAAAAGATACAAAGTTTAATAGAGGTCAATTATAACAGTCAGATAAAACAGCGGGAATTGGAAGTCAAGGCGATTCAATTTGAATATAATGCGCTTCAATCGTACATAAATCCTCATTTTTTATATAACACATTGGAAACGATCAGCAGTATGGCTAAATTGCAGGGCGAGAGAGAGATCAGTGATGCGACTTGTCTGCTGGGGGATCTTTTACGTGAAGGGATTCGTCCGGAAGAAACTATGTTTTCGTTGGAAGAAGAGATTTCATATATCAAAAAATATTTGGAAATACAAAAACTTAATATGGGGGAGCGGCTGACAATTATATTCGATATTGCTCCGGAATTGTATTCAGCTAAAGTGCCTAAACTGATTTTACAGCCGATTGTTGAAAATGCGATAATGCATGGTTTAGAAGACATAATCGGCTGCGGAGTGATTAAAATAAGGGCAGAAAAGCTAAATGGAGATATCAGAATAACCATTAGTGATAATGGAAAAGGAATTCCACAGGAAAAACTGGAAGAAATTAATGACGGAGATATTGAAAAAACTGAAAATATAATGGAAAACGGTAAAGCATCCCATATCCATATAGGAATAAAAAGTGTGCAGAAAAGAATTCAAATATTATATGGTAAAGAGTATGGCGTAAAAGTAGTGAGCGGAAATAAGGGGACAAAAGTAGACATTACTATTCCTTTTAAAGAATAGGAGGATGGTTAAAGTATGTTTAAAGTTATAATTATAGACGATAATCTGATGCTGAGACGGTCACTGGCATTAATCAATTGGGAGATGCTAAACTGTACTTTAGCGGGAAGCGCCGGCAATGGAGTTGACGGTCTTGCCTTGTTTCAAGCTGTCAGGCCGGAAATTGTTATATCTGATATACGTATGCCGGGATTGACAGGCATTGAATTAATTGAAAAAATCCGTCAAACAAATAAAAACTGCAAAGTTATCTTTATAACCGGGTATTCCGAGTTTGAATATGCCAGACAGGCATTAAGGTTTGGAGCCTTTGATTTTTTACTAAAACCTATCCGGGACGATGAGCTATGCCAGGTTGTTAAAAATGCGGCTGACGCATTGGGCCCTAAGGAAGAAGAGACTGCATTTCTTCCGGAAGAAGCCGATGAACTGACGCACTTAAAAGCGCTGGCATTAGAAATTTGTCTGATCATTGAAAAAAGCCTGTCGGACCAGATTGATAAACGGGAGAAGGTTGTAGAGGATCTCAATAAATGCAGAAACCGCGGTGAAATTACAGATTTTATGGATGTATATCTAAAAAAATTAAAACAAAGTGATTGGAAAGCGAATTTTAGTCCGGTGACAGAAGGCGTCATTGAATTTATTAAAGAACAATATGGTATGGACGTGACGCTGACCAGCACTGCTAAGAGATTCTATTTGAATCCCAGTTATCTTAGCCGCCTTCTGAAAAAAGAGACGAATCAGAATTTTACAGAACTGCTTACAAATACCCGCATTGAACAATCGAAAAAGCTGCTTCGTGATCCTAAGAATAAAATCGCTGATGTGGCCAGAATGGTAGGGTTCAATGAATATACTTATTTTTCACAGGTTTTTAAGCGAATTACCGGAACGACGCCGAGAGAATATCAAAATATGTATCATAATGAATAAAAAAAAGAGATTAAAACTTTGTAAATATAATTTTTGCACAAAAAAAGTCAATAAATTTAATATATAGTAAAAAAAATCCTATAAAAAGACAATGCATTTTTTTATCATTAAGATATCAAATATGTGAAGCGGAGGTAAGGTTGAATGAAAAAGAGATGGAAGAAAATCATGTGTTGTCTTACTCTGGCTGCCTTGTGTGCCGGCTGCAGTCCAAAAGGACAGGCCAAAGCGCCTGCGAAGGACGAAGCTGTTAAACAGGAGAGCCAGTTGGAGGGGAAAGAAAAGAAAAAAGTCACTTTGCAGTTTGTCCATTTGATGAACTCTCCCTACTATGAAAGTATGGTCAGGCTTACGGATCATTACTCTGAACTGCACCCGGAAATCACCTTTGAGCAGGAAGTATTGAAAGCGGATGCGAGATATACGGTGCTGAAAAGCAGGATCGCGTCAGGGGAAACTCCGGATCTGTTTATGAGTGTGGAAAGCGGGCCTTCCATGGGACAATGGGCAGATGCGGCTCTTGATTTGAGCGGTGAGCCTTGGTGGGATAAAATCGATGAGAATGTAATTCCTATGATTACATATGATGGAAAACGGATTGCCCTGCCTTTTAATTCGAATGTATGGGGGCTTTTATATAATAAAGATGTTTTTGAAGCTGCCGGTATTACAGAACATCCGGAAACATTGTCAGAATTAAAAGCAGTCTGTGAACAGTTAAAGAAGGCAGGATATACTCCGTTTGGAGCCGGTTTTAAAGATGCATGGGTTGGGCAGCAGTTACTGCATCATCCATTTGGCAATGATATTGGATCATATGAAGAGATACAGGCCAGATTTGAGCAGTATACAAATAAAGAGGCCAAGGTATCCGATGATACATGGCTGGGTAAAATTCTGGATTTAATTGAAATTGTAAAAGATAACTGCCAGCAGAATCCATTTAACTCAGATTCTACGATGCAGTATCAGATGCTGGCTGACGGTGAAGTAGGCATGATCGTGCAGGGAGACTGGGCAGAACCGGCTGCCAGGCTGATAAATCCGGATACCAATATTGGTATTATGTATCTGCCGCTGTCGGAAGACCCTGCGGATGCTAAAATTTATACACAATATGCGGCCAGAACTATATTTGTAGGTAAGGATACCGGGAATGAGGAGGAGGCTCTGGAATTTGTGAACTGGCTCGTAACGGATGATTGGGTTAAAGAGTGGTATAATACAGATTTTCTCTGTATTGCGCCTATTGAAGGCGTTGCTCCCGCTGATCCCAGCATTCAGATTCTGGAAGATGGTTTGAAACTGATGGAGAATAAAGAACGTATTGCTCCATGGGGAAAGAGCCTGGCTCCCGCGGAACTGTTTGCTAAATTTCCTTCAATACAGGATGATTTTATCTTAGGCAATAAAACTAAGGATGAAGTAATTGAAACGATAAGCCAGGAATGGGAAAATTTCGCCCAGTAACATGAAAATTGAGGGAAGGCGAATTCGCCTTCCCTTTTTGTACCCTTTTTTAGAGAGGAATGAAGGAAAATATGAGGATACAGAAAAAAAATATACGACAGAATCTGGAACTATTACTGTTTTCCCTTCCGGCAATCGTGTTTGTGTTTATTTTTGTTCACCTGCCTTTATGGAATGGTATCAGCTATTCTTTATATGATTGGGACGGTGTCTCCAATCATCCGGTTTTTGTTGGGCTGCGTAACTTTGTTGATTTGTTTCACGATTCATTTTTCAGAGGAGCCTTTGGCTATACATTAATTTACACGTTTACTAATATCATTTTTATCAATATAATTGCAGTTTTCTTAGCGGAGCTGCTGAGTTCCAAAGACTTAAAAGTTGGCGGCATCATGCGTACTGTCTTTTTCGCGCCCAATGTGATTTCGCTGGTGGTTACGGCTATGATCTGGATGTTTATATTTTCAACCGCCACAGCCGGTTTAGCTAAAACTACAGGATGGAATTTTATTAATATTGATTGGTTTGGTAATACCTTTCATGCAAGGCTGGTTTTATTTATTGTAACAGCCTGGGTAACATCAGGATATCTGATGATTATTTATGTGGCGGGAATTAATGCAATAGACCAGTCCCTGCTGGAAGCCGCATCCATAGATGGCTGCAGCCGCCTGAACTTGTTTTTCAGGATAAAACTTCCGCTTTTGATGCCGTCTGTTGTGATCTGTGTTTTTTGGATCACGCTGTATTCCCTGAAGAGCTTTGATCTTCCTTATGTTCTGACAGGAGGAGGACCTTCCAGTACCACGGAAACTTTAGCCATGAATATGTATTCTACTGCTTATCAGTATTCCAGATACGGTTATGCCTGCGCGAAAGGAATTGTGCTGTTTCTCATCATTTTTGTAATTACGATGCTGGAACTGCTGGTTTTGAAGAAAAAAGAAGTGGAGCATTAAGGGTACCATTGAGGAGGTAAAGATGAGAAAAAACAAAAAATATCAAATTGTATTGGAGACGGCCATTGTTTTACTTGGCATCATATTTATTGCTCCGGTTATTTTGGTTTTTATAAACTCTGTTAAAAGCTATGGGGATATCTATAAAACGCCATTTAATCTTCCGTCTGAATGGCATTTCGAAAATTATGTAAAAGTGTTTAAGGGAATGAATTACATGGTTAAATTCAGAAATTCTATGATTACCACATTAACGCCGCTCCCTTTTATTCTGATCTTTGGTTCTATGGCAGCATATAAAATGGTACGTGTAAAAACGAGGCTGTCAGCGGTTTTGTTTTATCTGATGATTTCGACTATGTTGATACCCATCAGTGTTATTATGGTTCCATTAATGACTCAAATGAGCTCGGTTGGTTTAACGGATTCATTGATAGGGATGATCCTCATTTATATCGGTTATCAGACACCTTTTACCATTTTCCTTTACCATGGCTTTATTAAAAATGTTCCGGTATCCATTGAGGAAGCTGCCAGAATTGACGGCTGTAATAGTTTTCAGATTTTTTTCAGAGTTGTATTTCCAATGCTGAAACCTATCACCTCTACCATAATTGTTTTGCTGGCGCTCAATTTTTGGAATGATTTTTTTCTTCCAATGCTCATGATACACAGCGGGAAAAAGCGTACCCTGCCGTTAGAGGCGTTCCGGTATATTGGAGAATCGATGAAAGACTGGCCTATGCTGCTTCCAGCCGCCATTCTTTTATCATTACCGATTTTTGTGTTTTTCTTTATTTTCCAAAGATTTATTTTGGATGGAATCAGTCAGGGCGCAGTTAAAGGATGAGGAGAGAATGTATGGCTTATTATAAGATTCCGGAATTTACAGGCGAAACAGATGGAAAGAAAATAATATGGGAAGACGAAGGTGAAATCCTTTGGATGGAACCTTACGGCAGCGATGTAATAAGGGTGAGAGCCAGCCGCAGTTTAAGGATTGACGGCAGCAAAAATTGGACGCTTCTGCCGCCGGAGAATGCAAAAAACGCTTTTGTTGTAAAAGATAAATCAGAAGGAAGGCTGTATAACGGGAAAATAACGGGATCCATAACTGGTGACGGAACAATCGCGTTTTACAATCAAAAAGGAACAATTTTATTAGAGGAATCCTGGATTGACGGGCGTGTAAATACTGCCCCATTAAGACGGGCCAGGGAATACAATGTGCTGGCAGGAGACGTCTTTGAGACGGACGTATACTTTAAACCCAGGGAAAATGAGCATTTTTATGGTTTGGGGCAGGAACCTAACGGATGTTTTGACCTGAAAGGCGCGTCTGTAGAATTGGTACAGAAAAATACAAAGTGTACCATTCCATTCCTCTTTTCTTCGTTGGGATATGGGATTATATGGAACAATCCTGCCGTGGGCCGGGCAGAGCTGGGAACGAATCATACCAGATGGCATGCCAATGCCTGTGGGCAAATCGATTATCTTGTAATCGCCGGTGATACGCCGGAAGACATATTGAAGGCTTATGCCAGGATTACCGGATATGCGCCGGTGCTTCCCCGATGGGCTATGGGATTGTGGCAGTCTAAATTACGTTATGAGAACCAGGAAGAAGTTTTAGAAGTGGTGAGAGAATATGCGAGAAGAAAAATACCGCTGTCAGTAATCATAATTGATTATTTTCATTGGACCCAACAGGGCGAGTGGAAGTTTGATCCGGAATGCTGGCCAGATCCGGAAGGGATGGTAAAAGAAGCAGAAAAATTAGGAACGAAAATTATGGTTTCCGTCTGGCCGACTGTGGATCCCAGAAGCGAAAATTACACGGAAATGAAGAAAAATAATTATTTAATCAAGGCGGAAAAAGGGGTTAACGTTCAGTTTATGTTCTATGGACCGGAAACCTACTATGATGCGACTCATGAAGGCGCCAGAAAATACATATGGTCCAAGATGAAAGAAAATTATTTCAAATTGGGGATTAAGAACTACTGGCTGGACGAAGCGGAGCCTGAATACAGACCTTATGATTTTGATAATGTCAGATATTATGCGGGAAATGGAATGGAAGTGAGCAGTATTTATCCTTTTTATCATGCTAAGGCATTTTATGACGGTGCAAAAGAGGCGGGCGCAGATGAAGTGGTTAATCTGGTTCGGTGCGGGTGGCTCGGATCTCAGCGCCTGGGAGCAGTAATCTGGTCCGGTGATGTGGAGTCATCATTTGACAGCCTGCAAAAGCAGATGAAGGCGGGACTGCATATGGCAATGTGCGGAATTCCCTGGTGGACAACCGATATAGGTGGGTTTGTAAACGGGGATCCGGAGGACGAAAAATTCAGGGAGCTGCTAATCAGATGGTTTCAGTATGGTATTTTCTGTCCGATTTTAAGGCTCCATGGTTACAGGCTGCCTTATATTGGACGGGAACTTGAGAATCCAAATGGGAGATGCTTCAGCGGTGGACCAAATGAAATCTGGAGTTTTGGTGATTATGCGTATGGGATTTTGAAAAACTGTATTATGCTAAGGGAAAAGCTGATTCCCTATTTGGATCAGCAGATGAAATTGGCATCCGGTACAGGAGTGCCGGTGATGCGTCCTATGTTTTTTGATTTTTATACAGATGAAAAAACCTATCTGATTGGAGATCAGTTTATGTTTGGCCCTGATATTTTGGTGGCTCCTGTTATAGAAGCGGGAAAAACACAGCGAACCGTATACCTGCCGGAGGGATGTATCTGGACGGATGCAGGAAGCGGCATGAAGTATACAGGAGGAAGAGAAATTACCGTATCAGCAGGTATTGATACAATTCCTTATTTCTATAAAAATGATTTTATCTTATAGGCTGGGAGGATGGTTATGATTCATAAAGAAAACTGGGAAGAAACAAAACAGAGGTTTAAAGATTGGTGGATACAGGACAATACCGGAAGACCTCTGATATATATCAGTGCTGAAAGAGATAATATTAGAGATTTTTTACCGAAAGAGGAGTTTTTTAAAAATCCTGATGATTACTATTTTAATGTTAAGCGGATGTGTCAATATTATAAATCTTACTGTGAAACTCATGACTTTATGGCAGAAGCCTTTCCAAATATTAATTTAAATTATGGAACAACTTCCATTGCGCTGTACTGTGGAGCGGAACCTGAATGCAGATGGGATACGATGTGGTACCGTCCGGCTCAAAAAAAATGCTGGGAGGAATTAGTGCAGCAGGGCGTTAATTACGAGGGTAAATGGTTAGAGAAGCATATTCAGATGATTCAGAAAGGTAAAAAATATGCCGGAGAAGATTATCTTTTGACCATTCCTGATATAGGAGGGAGTATGGATGTATTGTCACTTCTATTGGGCGCCGAAGAACTATGTTACGAATTAATGGATGAATTTGATAAAGTTAAAGCAGCATCAGAAAGGCTTACAGAGTATTATGTCCGGATTTATGACCGGTTTTATGATTTGGTAAGAGATACGGATGGCAGCAGCGTTTTTACAGCATTCAAGGTCTGGGCGCCGGGCAGAACGGCCAAATTGGAGTGTGATTTCTGTGCGTTGATGAGCCCGGACCAGTTTAAGGCTTTGGCTGTCCCAGCGTTGAAAAAGCAGGCGGAGCATATGGATTATGCGTTTTATCATTTGGATGGTCCTGATGCCATAAAGCATTTGGATCAGATACTGGGGATCGAAGCGATCAAGGCGATCCAATGGTCCCATGGGGCAGGAAATCCAGACGGCCTTTGGGATGGATGGTTTAGTAAGGTTCATGATAAAGTGATCAATGCAGGAAAATCCTTATACTTGTTTGTTGATGATCATCCTGCGGAGGAATCCATAGCAGGTATTAAAAGACTGACTGAAAGATATGGTTCCAAGGGAATATTTTTACGCTTTTTTGACGAAATGGATCAGGAAAAAGCAAATGCTGTTCTAAAAGGAATCGGATGAGGGGCCTAAGATGATTGAATATTTTGATGAACGTAAAGATACCATGTTTGGAACAATAGGCACAATAAATCAGGAGGAAAAAGATTTAATCCGGAGCCTTGCTTCACAGGTTATGGAAATAGGCAGCAGCCCCAGGCAGAAGGAGAAGATAGAACTGCATCAAAAAAACAATATGCTTCAGGCGGATACTCCTGTACTTCTGGCTTTCCTTGATAAAGGTTCCTGGGAAGAAATTCTGCCGGAGTCCACTATGAAAATAAAAGACCCGTTTTGGAGGAGCTATGAGTTATATTTAAGACGTTTAATTTACAGGGGAAAATATATTCACGATGATTATGTGATAGAACCTGTAATAGAAGTGCCGTTGGTCTTTCATTTTACCGGCTGGGGAATACAAAAAAAGCATAAGGAAGGAGCCGGAAAGGGTGGATCATGGGGATTCTGCCAGACGTTGAAAACGTTAGAAGAAGTAAGGAAACTAAAAGATATTGATGTTTTGATCGACCGTAAAAAAACCGGACAGAACTATGAAGCCGTCAAAGAGGTGTTCGGTGACAGTATTTGCGTTAGACAGGATACCTGTATACCTATACGCCCTGCGCTTCTGCGCGACTTGGCAGAATTAAGGGGATTGGAACAATTGATGTACGATTTGGTAGATGATCCGGAATTAGTTCATGAAGGTTTGAGCTTTATGGCAGACAGCTATATTAGATTAATTAAAAAAATGGAGAGAGAACATTTAATAGCGCCGAACAACAGAAATCATTACGTTGGTTCAGGAGGCGTTGGTTTTTGCAGGAAATTGGAGCCTGAGAGCGGAAATAGTCCTGGCTGCCTTAATATGTGGGGATTTGGAGAGGCACAGGAGTTAGCTTTGGTATCACCCTCCATGTATGAGGAATTTGCTGTGGAACATTTAAAACCGGTTTTAAATTTATTCGGGTTAAACTGCTTTGCCTGCTGCGAATCTCTGGATGGTAAATATGAGATAATTAAAAGTATCAAAAATCTGCGCAGGGTTTCGGTAAGCCCATGGTCTGATTTAAAACTGGCGGTCCAGGCATTGGAAGACAGATACTTAATCTCATGGAAACCGAATCCCACAATTGTTGGTTCCGGTTTTGATAAGGACCGGGCAGCTAAAGACATCAGGCGTGCGCTGGAATTAACAAAAGACTGTCATATGGAAATTATTATGAAAGATTTGATAACAGTGAATAAAAAGCCAGAAAACCTTTTCTCGTGGTTAGACATGGTGAAGAGGGAAATTGGAAGATAAACAGGAGGGAGATATGGACAGAAGCAAAAGAATTTATGAAAATCTGGAGTTTGTGTATGGGAAGCAGGCGGCTGAAAAGCTGTTCCCGCAGTTGATGGATATGGCTGAAAAATATCGGAATAAAATTGGAGAAAGAAAAAGTAAAGCAGGATACGGCCCTGTTTTAGCAGGTGATTTGGATGAAAAAGACGTGATTTTGATTACATATGGTGATAATTTTAAGAAGGATGCGTCACATTCAGCTTTAGAAAATCTAAAACGTTTTTCTGATAAATATTTGAAGGAAAAAATAACAATTATCCATCTGCTCCCATTTTTTCCCTATTCTTCAGATGATGGTTTTTCTGTAATCGATTATTGCGAAGTAAATGAGGATATGGGAACCTGGCAGGACATTGATGCAATGGCAGAGAATTTCCGGTTGATGTTCGATTATGTAGCGAACCATATTTCGGCAAAAAGCATGTGGTTTGAGGAGTTTCTGGCGGGAAATCCCCAGTATCAGAATTATTTTGTTATATCTGAAGAGTCTCCTGAATTAAAAAAAGTAACACGTCCCAGGACGAACCCTTTATTGACGGAGTTTCAAAGGGAGAACGGAGGGCCTGTTAAAGTTTGGACTACCTTCAGCCCGGATCAGGTGGATATTAATTATTCCAGCCCGGAAGTATTCTTAAAAATGTCTCAGATCCTTATGGAATATTATCTGCATGGAGCCAGCCTTATCCGTTTAGATGCCATTCTCTATATGTGGAAAGAACTTGGCACGGAATGCGTCCATCTGCCTCAAACCCATGCTTTAATCCGTACATGGAGGGCTCTGACGGAATATGTGATGCCTGAAGGCGTGATACTGGCTGAAGTGAGCGCGCCTCATGAAAAAAACATGTCCTATTTGGGAGATGGAAATAATGAGTGTCATATGATTTACCAATTCCCCCTGGCGCCGCTGGTACTCTATAGTATGCTGAAACAGAATACGGAAAAATTGAGAAATTGGGCACAGACAGTTGAAACACCTGGGGAAAACGTAACATTTTTTAATTTGTTGGCATGTCATGATGGAATTGGTGTAATGCCGGCCAGAGGGATTCTGCCTGAAGAGGAAATTCTGTGGCTGGCAAAAGAGGTGAAGAAAAGAGGCGGGGATGTATCTTACAAGTCTAATGAAGACGGTACTGAAAGCCCTTATGAGCTGAATATTGTTTACAGGGATGCTGTCCGGGATTTATCTGCTGATGAGGATACCAATACCAAACGTTTTTTATGTGCATATGCAGTCATAATGGCGATGAAAGGTGTTCCGGGATTATATATTCATGCTCTTTTGGGATCCCATAATTCACCGGAAGAGGTTTTGAACACGGGAATTAAACGTTCCATTAACCGGAAAAAGTTTGATTTGGAAGAGATTGAAAGAGATTTAAATGATTTCTCATCTTACCGCCGGCCCGTTATGCAGGGGTTTGATACGATGATCCGGCTTAGGAGAGAAATTAAGGCATTTGATCCCTATGGTGAAATGAAGGTGCTGGACAAGGGGGATTGTGTATTTGCTGTTCTGAGAATTGATAGGAAAAAAGAACAGGCAGCAGTAGCAGTCTGTAATATGACACAAAATAGTCAGAAGTTAAAGTTTTCTGTGGAGGAGCTGGAACAGTCAATTGGCAGAAGTATTAAGCAGTTTGGTTTTTATGAAGCGTTTTCCGGTTTCGAAATTGAATTAAAGCAGGGATTATTTGAAGTGGTTTTAAAACCTTATGAATATCAATGGATTCTTGAAAGGAATGGGGAAAAGATATGAACTCAAGGGAACGCGTACAAGCAGTAATTCATGGACAGATACCGGATCGAATTCCAATTGATATTGGCGGGAGCACACTGACTGGGATAAGTGTGGATGAATATATTGAAGTTGCCGATTATTTGGGAATTGACTGCGAAATGCCAAAGGTGGTGGATCAATATCAAATGCTGGCACGGGTAGAAGGGCCAATCCGGGACTGGTTTCACAGCGATGTGATATGCCTGGAAAATCCAACGGTATCCTGGGGATACAAAAACCGGAATTGGAAACCGTGGAGGACAGAGACTGGAAATAATGTATTGGTTCCTGGGGAATTTAATGTCAAAAGACTGGAAAATGGAAGTCTGGAATTAAAAGACTGCGATGGAAAAACGGCTGGCCGGATGCCAAAAGGCGGCTTGTATTTTGACAGAATTTTTCCGAATATAAAAATAAATCTGATGGATGAAATCGAATTTATGGATCCGGATGAATTTAAGAAAACAATACCTTTATATACGGATGAGGAACTGAAGATAATCGAAAAAAGAGGGGATTTTTTTGCGAAGAACACAGAACTTTCAGTTTTGGGTGAGTTTCTAAAGGGAAATTTGGGAACTTCCGGTGTTTTTGCGGGACACCCGTTTACCCAGTGGATGTGTGTGGTAATGCTGGAGCCCGACTATGCTGTTTCTTTAGTTGAGGCATATGCAGAAAGGACAATTGAAAATTTCAAACTCTATCGTCAGGCTGTAGGAAATAATATTGATACCATATTTGTGTCTTCAACTGACTTTGGAACTCAAAACGCGGAATTTTACCGTCCGGATGTATTTAAAGAAATATATTTTCCGAGCTATAAAAAAATTAATGATTATATACATGGGAACAGTGAGTATAAAATCATTTTCCATAGCTGTGGATCTATTCGAAATATTCTGCCATATTTTGTTGAAGCGGGAGTGGATATTCTGAATCCGGTTCAAATATCAGCGGCAGGAATGGATGCAGGGGAATTAAAAAAAGAATTTGGAGATAAGATTATTTTTTGGGGAGGAGGAATTGATACCCAGCATATATACCCCGATGGTACAGCAGAAGAAGTACGGGCTCATGTGAAAGAACGAATAGAAATTCTGGGAAAAGACGGCGGCTTTGTGTTCACACCGATTCACAATACCCAATATGGTGTGCCTCCGGAAAATATAGAAGCGATGATTGAAACTGTATTAAAATATGGCAGATATGATTCCGGGAGGGGAGAAAAATGAAAATAAACAGGGAACCTGATTTTAGAAACATAGAGGCGGTACTGGAGAAAAGAATACCTTCCCGCCCAACTTTATTTGAATTTTATTTGAACAACCGGCTTTATTCCAAGTATGGAAGTCCTTATTTTAAGGAAAGGGATAATGATGTATTCCCAGAATACCAAGGGATGATTATGGCATACAAGAACCTTGGGTATGATTATGCTACCATAAAAGGATGTGATTTGTCATTTAAGCCATTGGGCAAAAAAACTCAAAGGACAATTTCATTAAATGATAATGTTAAAATTTGGGACAGAGAAAGTTTTAATAAATTTCCATGGCCCGATCCTGAAGAATATGACTATTCCCGCCTGAAAGAGGCTGAAGATTTCATGCCTTCAGGGATGAAGCTGATTGTTTTTGGAGCCGGCGGAGTTTTAGAAAATGTTATAACCCTGCTTGGATATGAGAATCTTTGTATGCTTCTTTATGACGATCCTCAGTTAGTGGAGGACGTGTTTGAAAAAGTTGGAACTATTTTTATACAATATTACGATATAGTGTCAAAGTATCCGTCTGTGGGGGCGGTTATGTCAAATGATGACTGGGGTTTTAATACCCAGACCATGCTTTCAGTTGACGATATGAGACGTCTGGTGTTTCCGTGGCATAAAGAGATTGTAAGACGGGCCCATCAGGCGGGGAAATATGCGATTCTCCATTCCTGCGGAAATTATTCAAAAATTGAAGAGGATATTATCAACGATATGAAATACGATGCAAAACATTCATACGAAGACAATATTATTCCTGTGGAAAAGGCATATGAGGCCTGGAGGGGAAAAATAGCCGTATTAGGAGGGCTGGATTTGAATTTCATGATTTGCGCGGATGAAGAAGAGATATTTAACCGGTCGCGAACGTTAGTAGAAGCTTCTATGCGTTACGGCGGATACGCATTGGGAACCGGAAACAGTGTACCGGATTACGTGCCGGACAGCCACTATGAAGCGATGATCCGCGCGGCTTTAGTTGAATGAGTCTATAACAGGATGGTCTAAAAAGGTCATGCAGAAAAAACATGGCCTTTTTAGAGTGATCCTCAGAACAATTTAATTTACCTCACGCCGAACTTCACTCCGCGCTTCAGCGTCCCATTGCTGTTCCACTCCTGATAAACATAGGGCTGTTCACCGGATGGTCCGTTTTCCGTAAAGTGATATGTTTTGCCGTCTACGGCAACGTCACCCTGAATTAACTGGCATTTGTTGTTCATGTAGTAGGCATTTCCGTTGACTTTGATTAAACCTGCCTGCAATTCCCCTGAATCAGCGGCAAAATACCAGGTATTGTCACGCTGAATCCATCCGGTTCTCATGATCTGGTCGGAACCGAAAAAGAACCAGTGGTCTTTATAGCGAACCCAGTTGTTGGTGCAGTAGCTTCCGTCGCCCCACTGGTATTTGGTGCCTTCTGATGTGTTTACAAAACCTGCTGCAAATGATGTAAAGGCACTTCCCGCACTGAGCGTTAAAACTACGGCTGCAAGAGCCAATTTCTTTAATTTCATATGAAAACCCTCCTTTTTTCTGTGTTCATCAGGATCTTACACCTTGGACTTAGTCCAGGGTCAATACAGTTAATTTTTTCGTAAGAGAATCGTAGTGGTATTGACAAAAGTTTCGATTAGGTCTATACTGTGGAAAATAAAGAGAGAAAGCTATGATGGAAAGAGTAACTGTGGGATGCCGGACAGAGAGAAGGACAGAGGCTGAGAGTCCTTCGCGGTGGTTGACAGTGAAAACCACTCCGGAGCTGCGGCATGAGGAATGCTGACGTCTTCCCGCGTTAAGGGATAAGGCTTGTTGGAGCCGGAGTAAAAATTAAGGTGGAACCGAGCTGTATACCGAACGTATATATGCGCCCTTGAATGGAATGTGATCATTCCGTTTAAGGGCGCTTTTTGTATTAAAATTTAAAGAGCAATTTCTAAGAAAATGCCGCATTGCAGCGGTAATGAAGGAGGAAGCTATGAAGATCACTTTAAAAAATGGAGAAGTAAGAGAGTTTAACCAGGATGTGACGGCAATGGAGGCGGCAGAAGCCATAAGTTCCGGTTTGGCGAGAAACGCCTGTGCGGCCAGAATTAACGGACAGCCTGCCGATCTGCGCACCAGGATTTCAGGAGACTGTTCCCTGGAGATTCTGACTTTTGAGGAGGAAGAGGGAAGGGCGGCATTTCGCCATACTGCCTCCCATATTCTGGCTCAGGCGGTAAAACGGCTGTTCCCGGAGACAAAACTGGCCATCGGCCCGTCCATAAAAGACGGTTTTTACTATGATTTTGACAGGGAGGAAGCATTTACTCCTGAAGATCTGGAAGCCTTGGAAAAGGAGATGAAAAAGATCGTAAAAGAGGATTTGGAAATCCAGCGTTTTACCCTGCCGAGGGAAGAGGCGCTTGCTTTGATGAAGGAGAAAGACGAGCCATATAAAGTGCAGTTGATCGAGGAACTGCCGGAGGGCGAAGAGATCAGCTTTTACCGCCAGGGAGAGTTTACGGACCTGTGCGCAGGCTCCCATCTGATGAGCACCAAACAGGTAAAGGCGGTTAAACTGACTTCTGTGGCAGGGGCTTACTGGAAGGGCAGCGAAAAGAATAAAATGCTGACCAGAATTTATGGAACGTCTTACCCCAAGGCCTCCGATCTGGAACAGTATCTGCAGATGATGGAAGAGGCAAAGAAACGGGATCACAGAAAGCTTGGAAAAGAACTGGGACTTTTTACATTTATGGAAGAAGGCCCCGGATTCCCATTTTTCCTTCCCAAAGGCATGGTGCTGAAAAATGCTCTCATCGATTATTGGAGAAAGATCCATACGAGAGAAGGCTATGTGGAAATCTCCACGCCGATGATGCTGAACCGGTCCCTGTGGGAGACATCCGGCCATTGGGATCACTACAAGGAAAATATGTATACAACGGTGATCGATGATACGGACTTTGCCGTAAAACCCATGAACTGCCCGGGCGGAATGCTGGTCTATAAATCACAGCCCCGTTCATACCGGGATCTTCCGCTCCGTATGGGCGAACTGGGACTGGTGCACCGCCATGAGAAGTCAGGACAGCTTCATGGGCTGATGCGAGTCCGCTGTTTCACTCAGGATGACGCCCACATTTTCATGACTCAGGATCAGATAACGGAGGAGATAAAAGGGGTTGCCCGCTTGATCGATGAAGTGTACAGCCTGTTCGGATTTAAATACCATGTGGAACTTTCCACCAGGCCGGAAAACAGCATAGGCAGCGATGAGGACTGGGAAATGGCTACGGATGGGCTTAGAAAAGCTCTGGATGAGCTGGGGCTTAGCTATGTGGTAAATGAAGGCGATGGGGCGTTCTATGGACCTAAAATTGATTTCCATTTGGAAGATTCCATCGGAAGAACATGGCAGTGCGGCACCATCCAGCTGGATTTCCAGCTTCCCATGCGTTTTCAGGCGGAATATATGGGAGCCGATGGAGAAAAGCATCAGCCGATCATGATCCATCGTGTGGTATTTGGCTCCATTGAGCGGTTTATCGGCATATTGACGGAACATTTTGCAGGAAAATTCCCGGTTTGGCTGTCGCCGGTTCAGGTTAAGGTGCTGCCTATTTCGGATAAGAACGCCGGTTATGCCAAGGAGGTTTATGAGAAGCTTTGCAGCAGCCAGATCCGATGTGAATACGACGCCAGGGCGGAAAAAATCGGTTATAAAATCAGGGAAGCACAGTTGGAAAAGGTGCCTTATATGGTTATTATAGGGGGGAAGGAAGAGGAAGAGAGAAATGTGTCCGTAAGGTACAGGGATTCTGGGGAAAATGTTGTGATGACGTTGGAAGAGTTGGTGGAAATGGTAAAGAAGGAATCAGCTCCCGGCTGTTAAATAAATGATGTCCTCCCATATTTGACATTTCACCCATGAGAACGTAAACTGGAGGGATAAGAACTATGGAGGAGGATTTTAGGTTGGAGGAGAAAAAAAGATGCCAGTGGTGCCTGATCAATGAACCGATGACCAGATATCACGACGAGGAATGGGGCGTACCCGTCCATGACGATAAGCGCCATTTCGAATATCTGCTGCTGGAAGTGATGCAGTGCGGATTAAACTGGAATATGATGATTCAGAAACGGTCCATTTTCCGGGAGTGTTTTGCGGAATTTGATTTTCGCCGGATTGCGGATTTCGGGGAAGAGGAAATTGAAAAAATACTTCTGGTTCCCGGAATGATCCGCTCCCGGCGGAAAATCGAAGCGGTGATTAACAATGCCAGGCAGTTTTTAAAGGTGGTGGAGGAATTCGGCAGTTTTGATGATTACATCTGGGGATTCACAAAAGGGAAGTCCTATGTCTATAAAAAACACAGGGAAGGGTTCCCGGAGGCCAGCAACGAACTGTCGGACCGCGTGAGCAAAGACATGAAGAAGCGTGGATTTAAATATGCGGGTTCTATCACCATATTTTCCCATCTTCAGGCCTGCGGGATTATCAATGACCATGTTTATGACTGCTTTATGTATGAACAACTGGTTAAGAATGAAAATACGGTATTTATAGAAGGGTAAAAATTTAAGTTGTAGGGCCGGGGAACCGGCCGGAAGGAGGAAACTATGAATTATATGGCAGTATTCAGCCCAACGGGCAGCACAAAAAAGGTGATGGAACTGTTGACCGGTGTCTGGGATCAGGAAGTCTGCGAAATTGATCTCACCGATTACCAAAACGCAGAAAAAGAGTATGAATTCGGGCAGGATGATCTGGTCTGCATAGGGGTTCCGTCTTATGGCGGACGGGTTCCGGCAACAGCCACAGAGCGCATAAGCCGGATGAAGGGAAACGGCGCCCTGGCGGTCGTTGTGGTTTCCTTTGGAAACAGGGCTTATGAAGATACCTTGCTGGAATTAAAAGAGACGGCCCAAAAACAAGGTTTTCATGTGGTGGGCGGGGCCGCCGCAGTGACGGAGCACAATATTATGCACCAGTTCGGTGCAGGACGCCCGGATGAAGCGGACCAAAAAGAACTGAAGGAATTTGCGGAAAAGCTGAAAGAACGGATTCTGTCCGGGGCTGGAACAAAGGAAGAGGATTTGAAACTTCCGGGCAGCACCCCCTACAAAGAATACCATGGAATCCCGCTAAAGCCTCATGCGGATAAGACCTGCATGAAATGCGGGCTCTGTGCTGAAAAATGTCCTGTAGGTGCTATTTCCAAAGAAGACCCGTCGCTGACCGACGATAAAAAATGCATTTCCTGTATGAGGTGCATTTCCATCTGTCCTAGCGGGGCCCGCAGCCTGAACAAAATCATGCTGGCTGGTTCGGTCCAAATGCTGAAAAAGGCATGTTCTGAGCCGAAAAAGAACGAGTTCTATTTATAGTTAGGACGGCGCGCCGTCAAAACTGATATTTATTTAAAAATATTTTAAAAACCACCATAAAAATGATTTCTTTCATCCGTATCTATAATAGAAGGGAAATTCTACGCAGGGAGGGCGCAGCCGTTGAGTATGACTGACAGCGAGTTTGAGAAAAATATCGGGCTGATCCAACAGGGGAAACAAGAAGGACTGAGGGCTATTTACGAAGCATATCTTCCGGCCGTCTATTCTTCCGTCAACGCTGTTTTACATAATGAGGAAAGCGCCCAGGATGTGACGGCTGATTTTTTTATCAAGCTGTGGGACATTGCCGGGCAATACAGGCAGGGAGGAAAACATAAGGCCTGGATGCTCACAATTGCCCGCAATATGGCTGTCGACTATCTCAGGAAATACCAGCGGGAACAACTGGTGGACGAGATACCGGAATCCACAGGAAACGTCCAGGATTTTAATGCCCAGGAAGAACTGATCTGCAGTGAATTGACCTTAAAACAAGCGTTGGAAACGTTGGAGGAGGAAGAGAAACAGATTGTCAGCCTTAAAATCATGGGAGAACTGACCTTTAAGGAAATCTCCCGGATCATGAAAAAACCACTTGGAACCATTGCATGGAAATACAGAGCTGCTTTAGGTAAGTTGAAGAGGTGCCGATATGAGTAAGAACAATGAACTTAAAAAAGCATACAGAGATTTACAGATTCAGGAAGCGCCTGACCTTTGGAACCGCATCGAAGCCAATTTGACGTCCAAAGACGTGCCGGAAGAAGATAAGCCTGTTATTATCCACGCAGAAGAGAAAAAGAAGAAAAAGAAGAGAACGAATTACCGCGCCGAAGCCGGTCTGGCAGCGGCGGCCTGCTGTGCGCTGCTGGTATTCGGAGGCATGGCGGGAAGGCGGCAAAAGGGGTTTGAAATGGCTGGGACCATGGAAACGACGATGGCAGCTATGGAGACCACCGCCGGCCTGGCCATGGAGACTACCGCAGACACGGCAATGGACGGGCCGCGGGATACCATAAGAACGGAGACAGGGCCAATGGCCCCTGAGGCGGAAGGGGCAGAAGCCAGCACGCAGCCGGGGGACAGTTCAGGGGAAGAAAAGAACCAGGTTTCCCAATATGGAAACACCCCCCGCCCCGTATCCTACGACAGCCTGGCGCTTAAAGGAACTCCGTCGCCCCTGCCGCCGGAAAATGCGGTTTATGTGCCTGGAAATAATTATTATTTTACGGAGGCGGATTTAAAAAACGCAGGTTTCCTGGGTCAGGTGACAGTGGAAAACGTGTCTTATGAAAACGGGTCCGACGGCCGGGCGGTTTCAGTGGTTTATGATGTGGTGGTTGACAAAGTTTTGTATTCGGAGGACTATGTGAGTGAAAAGCAGAGCCTTCAGGTGAAAAGCCCGTTGGTGGGAAATGGGGAAGACAACAGCCTTTTGTATTCCTTAAAGGCAGGCGGAATCTATATACTGCCGCTGAAATATGAAAACAGCGCGTATTGGCTGTTATATCCCAATTCCCCCCAGATCGAGGTGACGGAGGATACCAGGTATGTGTTCCATACCGGATGGCAGAGCCTGGTTAACGACCAGACCGCCGTGGTTTTAAAGCAGGCCGAATCACCGGAAGACTATTATTATGACCGCATGGTAATGCGGGAAGACCCTGTTTTTCTTTCTAATCTGACTGTTCTTGTAGAAGCGGCCCACAGGCCGGGGAACACCGGCTGAAAGCCTTCTTGGAGCCGGCCGCTTCAGGAATGGAGGAAATTATGAAAAAACGAAATCAGATCACAGCAGTTGGTTTAACAGGTATTTTATTGGCATCCGCATTGGCGGGATGCGCAGGCGGAAAAAGCTCTGCGGTAGCGGAAGGAACGACGGCTGCGGCAGTCCAGATGACAGAGGCGGCCGGTTACAGTCCCATGGAAAATGCAGCCGCCCCCAGGGATGGTATGGCGGATCGATATCAGCAGGCCTATGGCGGAGAGTATAGGAACACGGAAGAGTATCATGCTATCGTGGAAAACGGGTTCAAGAGCGTGGCGGAAAATCCCCTCTCCACATTTTCCGTGGATGTGGATACTGCGGCATACAGCAACATCCGCCGGATGATCAGCCGGGGAGAAAACATCCCGGAAGATGCGGTGCGGATTGAAGAAATGATCAATTATTTTAAATATGACTATAAGACGCCGGACGGAGATGTCCCGTTTGCAGTCACCACAGAGCTTTCCGACTGTCCCTGGAATCCGGAAAACCAGTTGATGCTCATTGGAATCCTGGCCAAAGAGATCGACTTTAACAACCGTCCCATGTCCAATCTGGTATTTCTTCTGGATGTGTCAGGATCCATGTATGATGCGGATAAACTGCCCCTGGTTCAGAAATCATTTGGCCTTTTAACCGATGAACTGACGGAAAATGACCGGGTATCCATCGTCACCTATGCAGGATACGAGCAGGTGGTGCTGGAAGGGGCCAGAGGGGATGAAAAAGTTAAGATCCGTGAAGCCTTAGACGGCCTGACCGCAGGCGGTTCCACCGCAGGAGAAGCGGGCATTAACAGGGCCTATGAACTGGCTGAAAAATATTTTATTGCCGGAGGCAATAACCGGGTGATCCTGGCCACAGACGGAGATTTAAATGTAGGAATCAGCAGCGAATCAGAACTGATAAAACTGATTGAAAAGAAACGGAAAAGCGGCGTCCACCTGTCCGTTCTGGGATTTGGAACCGGAAATATCAAGGACAACAAGATGGAAGCCCTGGCCGATAACGGAGACGGAAATTACGGCTATATCGATAACCTGATGGAAGCGAAAAAGATCTTAGTGGATGAGATGGGCGGAACCCTGATAACCGTAGCGAAGGATGTGAAGTTACAGGTGGAATTCAATCCCGCCCAGGTATCCGGATACCGTCTGATCGGCTATGAAAACCGGGTCCTGGCTGACGAAGACTTTCATGACGACACTGTGGACGCTGGGGAAATCGGTTCCGGCCACCGGGTGACAGCCCTCTATGAGATCGTGCGCGCAGGCAGTAAAGTTCCAACGGATAGCCTTAAATACCAGGAAAACGGCGCAGAAAAAACGTCCGGCCAGGATGAAGCTGCCCAGGATAAGCCGTCGCAAACACCGAAAGAGGCCGCAGGTGAATTCGGAAATGAGCTGTTAACAGTCAACATCCGCTATAAAGCCCCCAACGGCAGTGAAAGCAAGCTGATTTCCGTTCCCGTGGAAACAGGCAGTTACCAAAAAGATATTCCAAACAACCTGAGATTTGCAGGCGCTGTAGCGGAATTTGGAATGCTTTTGAGGGACAGCGAGTTTAAGGGGAACGCGTCATATGAAGAAGTGATCAGCCTGATTTCCGGTATGCCTCAGAGTGGGATGGACGCTTATAAGGATGAATTTAAACAGATGGTATTGAAGGTGATGGACCGTTAGGAAAATGTAGCAGAAGACATTTTCACACCGTCTCCATAAGCTGTGTAAAAAAGGCGGCAGAATGATTGATAGGGATTCTACCGCCTTAAATGTTTCCTTTTTTAGTTATATGATTCCCGTTGTGCATCCAGCCGCACATTACGGGCATATAACAGCATATCAATAGTAATCTCCAGAATGTTCAACACGTAAAAGATCCAGGAAAGATAAAACAGGAATCCCGGCGGTCCGTCCGCCTGACGAAACAGAATTATCTTTCTCAAAATTCCAAAGATATACCCTAACCATATAAAAAATTCAAAAAAGAGGCTTTTCCCCTTAGCTGTCTGGGAAATCCAAGACTTTCTGATAGAAATCGGCCATGAAAGCCCAAAACAGAGAATCATAAACGCTTCTAATAAATCAGTTATCATTGTTCTGTCTTAATCCCCCTGTCCGTCCGGTTTGTCTGCTTTTTTTGCTTCAGTACAGCGTAGATCAGCAGTACTCCAATGTAAACAAAAGGCGTTACCAGGTAGGGGACCATTCTCAGCGGATCCACATCCAGGGACGCGGAAACTGCAACCGGATTGGTGTTCCATGGAATCCACAATCCGAGTATCAAACAGCCTACGGTCATCGCATTAGCCAAATCCCGGCGGTCCAGCCCGGCACGGTCATACACCGGATTCAGTACATTGCTGGTAAAAACCTCCGCAAAGGTAGTTGAGGAAGAAAGGTTTCCCAGGGAGCCGAGAAGAAGAGCGCTGATGGTAGCAGCCAGGTTAGTGTGGATATGTTTTGACAGCGGCTCCACCAGGGAATCCAGCACGCCCGCTGTATTTAAAATTCCAAAAAGCCCGAAGGCTACCACAATCATAAATGCAGTGCCCGTCATGCTGGACATGCCGCCTCTGCTGAAAAGCTTGTCAATAAACACATCTCCTGAGCTTAACACATATCCGTCCCACATGTTCTGAATCACATTCTGAGCCCCATTTCCCTGGTACAGGACGGCCACAATCAGCCCTCCGGCGCCTCCGCAGAGCAGCGAGGGGATGGTGGGAACCTTTACGCAGAGCAGGGCAATGACCAATATGACCGGAAGAAAGGGTACAATTCCAAGGCGGAAATTATTTGCAATTCCATTCATAATACCGGTAATTTCATCTGTGGAGGACGCCCCGGAGGCATTGGATAAACCCAGAGCAAAAAATATGGCTATTGATATTACAATCGTTGGAATGGTAATTCTCAACTGGTATTTGATATGGTCAAACAAGTCAATTTCTACTGCGCCGCTGATGATGTTGGTGGTATCTGACAGAGGAGAGAGACCATCGCCCACGAAAGCACCGCAAATAATAGGGCTTGCCGCAGCCATTGGATTAAGCCCCATTCCCAGGGCTACGCCCATGAGAGCGATTCCAATGGTTCCGCAGGTTCCCCAGGATGTTCCCGTAATCATGGAAAATAAAACACAGATGACAAATGCGGTCAACTGGAAGAAGCCCGGATTAATAATTTTCATTCCCAAATGGGTAACAGCCGCAATGGTTCCGCTGGCGTTCCAGGCGCCGATCAACGCCCCGATGGTGATCGTAAAAACCACGGGCAATAGGCAGCGGGGCATAAATGCGAACATCCCTTTTTGCAGTTCCTTATAGGTAAAGCCGATTTTCATGCAGAGCGGAAAGGCTGCAAGCCAGGCCAGCAAAAACAATACCTGCATTTTAAATTTATATACTGCTCCCAAAAGCATGATTCCCCCGAGAATTAACACCATGGTGAATAATGCATATCCAAAGGAAGGCCTTCTCTTTTCGTTTGTTTCGCTCATTATCATTTCCCCCTTCTTTCCTTTATCCGCTGATTCCGGCTTCATCTATTCTGGTCACTGCATAGGCCAGGAGTTTTGTCCGGTCATACATTGTCTGCAAAATCCCATACTCTTTCCGGTTATGGGCAAATTCCCCTACAATTCCAAGCCCGTCTAAGGTTGGAACGCCGGCCGCCACGATATTGCCAGAATCTGATACGCCGCCTCTCTGGATTTTCCCGAATTCCGGCATATGAAGTTCTGACGCCAGTTCATTCATGAAATCACATAATTTTGAAATTTCTTCTGTCTCGTCATAGGGTACAAATCTGGCCACATCAAGCCGGTAGGAAGCGGCCGTTCCCGGAATATAGGAATGTTCAATTGCCTGGATGATTCCCTTATGCAGCCGTTCTCCCTCTTCCAGGGTTTTAAAACGGATATCGACTGCAAATTCACAGTGATCCGGAATCGCGCTGCTTTGGGTGCCGCAGTGCATAATGCTGGGGGTTACAGAACTGCCCTTGTCTAAATTTTGAAGTTTGGCCATATCTGCGATTTTCAGAACCGCTTCCAGAAGGGCATTTTTTCCCGTAAGCACATCATTTCCCGCATGTCCGCCTACTCCCTCAACTGAAACAAAAAATGTGTGCTGGGTCTTCCGGCTTACCACCAGCCGGTTCTGCATATCCCCCGGCTCCATATTAAATCCGCAAAAGCAGCCTTTGCTCTCTTCAATAATCGTCTGATCTGCCAGATTGCCTACATGATCTGCTTCTTCGTCCCCTACCAGAATCATTTTGACAGGGCGTTTGTCATATCCGATTGCATTTAAGGCTTTTGCGATATAGAGGGCCATCACATCCCCGCCCTTCATATCGATGACCCCGGGACCATAAATTTTCCCGTCCTCAATCCGGCACGCCGGAGTCCCGAAAGATCCGGTGCGGTAAACCGTGTCAAAATGCCCGGATAAAAGGATGGGTTCACCGGGACGGTCTTTACCCAAAACCGCTGAAACAATTCCGGCCCTGTCAGGCGCAACGTCGAATTTTTTCAGCTCAAACCCTTCATCTTGCAGAAGTCCGCAAAAATACTCCATTGCTTTTTCCACATGTTCTTTTTCATCATATCTGCCTTCCAAGTTCACCAGATTTACTAACACCTGGTTCATCTCTTCCTTGTGTGCTTCGATATAGCTGTCAATTGCTTCATATTGTGTGCTCATTATAAAACCCTCTCCTGTCTTTTTTTATCCGCTGCAGCGCTTGTAAGAAAATTATAACATCAGTAATTTCCAAACACCAATTCATTAAATTTCTGTCACTATTGATAAAATGAATACCTGCTGTTATAATATTTTGTATATTTTGACGGAGCCGGGCCGCAGCAGATCAAACTTAAACAGGGGGGAATCCATGGGATATAAAAACCTAAATTATATTGTGGAAATTGCCAGACAACGCAACATCAGTAAAGCCGCAGAGAAGCTGTTTATTTCCCAGTCTGCGCTCAGTGTGTATCTGAAAAAATTGGAACGGGAATTGGGGGTAGAGTTATTTATACGCAAAAACAATACGCTGACGCCTACCGTTGAGGGTGAGATGTTTGTAAATACTGCAAAAGAAATCCTCAAGTTAGAAAAGGACCTTTTCGACAAAATCAAGCCTGACGGCAGGGGTGTTTTTACCATAGGAATCTGTTCTGAATTGGCTGTAACCATGTTTACGCGGGTATTATCTGATTTCAAAAAAAGCCACCCTGCTTTCAAGGCCAGTGTAACCGACGGCCGGACAGAACCTCTGATCACCAAATTAAATGAAGGGTTAGTGAAATGTATTATCGTTCCATCCACTCAGGAACATCCCGGAATCAGCCATCACTGTGAACTGTTAAAAGATGAAGAGTTGGTCTTTGTTCTCTCAAAGAACCATCCGCTGGCTGCCTTAGCTTCCGACGATTACGACCATCCGCCCAGGGTTGATGCCTCTGTGTTTAAGGACGCCGGTTTTATTCTGGCGCCATCCGACACCATTGAGGCGGAGATCATCCAACGGCTGTTCAATGACCATAACATAATACCGGAGATTCTTTTTGAAATTAACAGAACCCGGGACATCAGCCAGATGGTGCGGGAAGGAATGGGCATTTCCATTCAGCCGGAATACTGCGTTCCCAGGGATATGGAACTGGTGGTCTGCCGCCCTGAGCGGGCTTATCACCGTTATATGCACCTGATTTACCGGGCCAATACCAGGCTGAGCAAAGAGGAAACCATGCTGCTGAAAAGCGTGAAACAGGCTTATCAGACCTGGTACACCGATTTCAAACATAAATAAAGATGGAGATCAGCTTCATGCTGAATTAAAAATGAGCGCGGACCTGCCGCGCTCATTTTCTTAAAAAACAGTTCGTATCACTTCTTAATTTTCTCCAATGTATAAAGCCAATTGTTCCGCATCGCATCTTTTGCTCGTTTCAAATCCTGATTTTCCAATGCGGCAATGATCTCTTCGTGGGTTTGAGAGGAGATGACTTCTTTTTCCTTATAGAAGAGAATTTCAATCCTCTGCAGATGGCTTTTGAGGATTTTTGTAAATTCAGACATAAAATAACTGTTAATTTCATGGAGGAATATATCATGAAACTGGTCGTCGAATCTCTGGATATTTTCAATATCACGGGTGTTTACGGCGATTGCAAAGGATTTATTGATCCTTTTTAACTGGTCAATGGTTTGAGGCGTGATATGCGGATAGGTCAGTTCTACGGCAAGAGACTGAAGTTCTGCCATGATCCTGTAGTTCTGCCCGGCTTCCTTCAGATCGATTGGAGAAACCCGCGTTTCTTTTCCCGGATAAACCGTCACCAGTTTTTGATCTGCCAGAAGCTGCATGGCTTCGCGGACAGGGGTTCTGCTCACGGAAAAGTAATATGAAATTTCCTGATCGGAAATCCGCTCATCCGGCTGCAGTGTGCCGTTGATGATCCACTCACGGACTTGGGAATAAACCCTTTCTTTTGCTGTTTTCGGCTTTTCCGGTAAACTTTTTGATGGAATCGGCATATGGAATCTCCCTTGTGCTTATTTTGAATATAGTATATCGGATTCGAAGAAGTTTTGCAATATATCGCATACAATTTTAAAATTACTTCCAAAAAAGAGTTGGGAAATGGGATAAAATGCTGAATTTTTAAGAAATAAAAAGGATTTGTTGACAAGACATTCTTTTAAAACTAATATTGGTATATTACATGCGATATATCGCATATTAGAGAAGGGAGAAATTGATTTGAAACAAGAAATTAAAGCATTACATAGGGAAATCAACAGAAAAGGGGATGAGTGCCTGACCGTGCGGTTCGGGCCTGAACATGCCGGGAAAATTTTAGAATATCATAAAAGCTTTCCGGAATACCGGGTTACCCCGCTGGCGGATTTAAAGAATCTTGCAAAAGCATTGGGGGTACAATCCATCCATGTGAAAGACGAGAGTTACCGTTTCGGGTTAAATGCGTTTAAGGTTTTGGGCGGAAGCTATTGTATTGGCAGCTATATTGCCGAACTGCTGCAAATGGATCTTTCGGAACTGCCTTTTGAGAAGATTTCAGGCCGCTGGGTCAAAGAAAAATTGGGAGAGATCACATTTGTGACGGCAACCGACGGAAACCACGGGCGCGGAATCGCATGGACAGCCAGCCGTCTCGGTCAAAAAAGCGTAGTATATATGCCAAAAGGAAGCTCCCAGGAGCGGTTGGATAACATTAAGGCTTTGGGAGCAGAAGCTTTCATTACGGATTGGAACTATGATGACACAGTGAGATTTGCCAGTGAGCAGGCTGTGAAAAATGGCTGGATTATGGTTCAGGATACATCATGGGAAGGATATGAAAAGCTTCCGGGCTGGATTATGGAAGGCTATACGTCAATGGCATATGAAGCGGCAGAACAGTTGGGGGATGAAAAACCTACGCACATTTTCCTTCAGGCCGGAGTCGGCGCGATGTCGGGGGCTTTGACAGGTTTCTTTGCAGAACTTTACAAAAATGAAGAAATGCCGGTCATCACCATTGTAGAACCGGACCAGGCTGACTGCATGTACCGTACTGCCAAAGCGGACGATGGAACATTACACTTCGTGACAGGAGATATGCATACAATTATGGCCGGGCTGGCTTGCGGAGAACCTTGTACAATGGGCTGGAATATACTGAATGATTATGCATCCAATTTTGTTTCCATGCCGGATCATATCGCGGCCAAGGGGATGAGGATTTTAGGGAATCCCACTGGAAATGATCCAAAGGTGATTTCCGGGGAAAGCGGCGCGTCCACGTTAGGGCTTGTGGCGGAGGCGCTTCAGAACGAAAGCCTGGGCTGGCTGAAAGAACAGTTGAAATTGGATGAACATTCCAGAATTCTATGCTTTTCCACCGAAGGCGATACGGATAAGGAGAATTACCGGAAAATTGTCTGGGATGGGGCTTATCCGAGTTTTTAATGGAGACAGAAGGCTGTTCTGAATAATGCGTTCAGAACAGCCTTTTTGGTCCCAGGAAATGATCCTGTCAAACTTATAATCCTCTATAAATCTAATTTCAAATCCCCAAGCTTAATCCATTCCATCTTCCTGAGCACTTCACCGAAAACCAACGTCAGTCCGGCCGGAAGCACGAAACATACCAGCAGAATGGCTGTCCACATGCGGCTTCCCCCGCCCATGGCGGTATAGACGCCGATGGGGCCTACCAGCCCGCAGGTTCCCATGCCGGCTCCGGTGGGGATGTTCTGCATCTGGAATACCACGGTGGCAATGGGCCCGGTGACCATGGAAGCCAAGGTCGGAGGAATCCATGTTTTGGGATTCTTCACGATGTTGCCCATCTGGAGCATGGAAGTTCCCAGCCCCTGTGCCAGCAGGCCGCCAACTCCATTTTCACGGAAGCTGAGAACTGCGAATCCGACCATCTGGGCGCAGCATCCTGCGGTGGCGGCGCCTCCAGCAAGGCCGTCAAGCCCCAGCATAATGCAGATTGCGGCGCTGCTGATCGGCAAGGTTAACGCGATGCCGATTAACGCGGATACCAGTATGCCCATTGCAAAAGGCTGCATTTCGGTGGCGGTTTTTACCAGATTGCCGAATGCGGTCATGAATGCGGAAACGCCGGGGCCTACAAACTGGGCCATGAGCACGCCGGAGATGATGGTCACGCCGGGAGTGACCAGAATATCCACCCTGGTTTCTTTGGAGACAATTTTTCCAAGTTCAGCGGCAACAATGGTGGAAACCAGAGCGCCTACCGGCCCTCCTAACGCATTTCCTGCAATTCCTACTGTGGCTGCCGAGAAAAGCACCAGCTGAGGGGCCCCAAGAGCATGAGCGATGGACACGCCAAGAGCAGCACCGGTAGCGCTTTTTGCGTAGTCTGCAATTGTTGTAAATAGTTCCACGTGGGTTTTTTCGCCTAAAGTGGCAAAGATTGTACCGATCAGCAGGGAGGCAAATAAACCAAATGCCATCGCTCCAAGTGCATCGATCAGATACGTTTTGACTGTGATGTTTACGTTTTTCCGTTTTAAGAATCCTTTTACGCCTGTCTGTTCCATATGTAACTCTCCTTTTACTTTTACTCCCGGGCGGCGTTTGGGCGGATGGCCTTTCATGCGTACATGATGAACCGGCTGCTGCAAACGGTCCGCGGGAACTGCCTCTTATGAGGTAAATAAAGATCATATATGGGATATACGGGCACACATTTGACTACTAAGAGAAGAACTTCTTCCCTTTGTTTCCCTAGTCAAAGCAGTTGAGACATATATTAGCATAGAAAATTAAAAATTCCTAGCTTTTTTATAAAAAAAGCATAAAATAGTTAAAAAAATAACAATCATTGGGGAAAATGACGCATAGTATTATAAAGATGTATATGTTACAATGAAAACAAGGATCTGATTATGAGAGCGGAGACAGATTTGCTGAATGGGATACAAAATAGATAACAAAATAGATAATAAAGCAGATAACAGAGCAGATAACAAAACAGATAACAAAACAGATAACAAAACAGATAACAAAACAGATAACAGAGCAGATCAGACGGAGGTCAGAATGAAAAAACGTATATGCCCGGTATGTGATCATGAAATGCATTCCGCACATTACTGCAGAATCTGCAGGTCATGGGTAAAGGAGCCATACATAAGAGAAGTCAGGTATTATCTAAATGAAACACATCCAAAAGAGGAGACTGACTGCAGCTATCACAATGATTCGAATCCGGCTCCCGCTGGCCGGGGCGCGGTTCCGGCAAAGGTATTTCCGGGCACGCAAAAGCCGCCGGGAACCTTTTATTCTTCTGAAAAGCCGGCAGCACCGCCACCGACACGCGCCGGAGAACGGCAGCAGCCGGGCGGGGAGATGGAAAAACGAAAGCCGGGATCGAGACTGCGCCTGGTTTTATGGCTGTTTTTATTTATCTATGTGATCATGCCGCTTTTTGGTTCGCTGATCGGCACAATTACATATTTTTTCAGACATTTATTCTAATGATTGGTTGATGTGGCAAGAGACGGAAAATGGAGGGATAATAAGCGTGAATGATGCTTTGTGCTTTACAACACGGGAAGAATTTAGAAACTGGCTTTCGGATAACTGCCGGTCCAGTGAGGGAGTTTGGCTGTTATTTGGAAAAACTAAGGAATTGACCACCATAAAAGCGGGAGAAGCGTTGGAAGAGGCTTTGTGTTTCGGCTGGATCGACGGCTTGATGAAACGTGTAGACCAGAACTCTTATGTGAAATATTTTTCTTTACGCCGCAATAACAGCAAATGGTCTGAAAAGAACAAGACGCTGGCCGTCAGTTTGGAAAAACGGGGATTGATGACTGAATCCGGCAGGGAGAAAATAGAAGAGGCTAAGAAAAACGGCCAATGGGATAAGGCTGGCAAACCTTCTGCAGTGACGGAAGACCAAATTGAAATGGTCAGCGGTTTATTGAAGGAAAATGAGGAGGCATATACTAATTTTCAGGGCATGTCTCCGTCTGTGAAGAAAACGTATACCAGGGCGTATTTAGATGCCAAGACGGACGAAGGGCGCAAAAAACGGCTGGCGTGGATGATAGAGCGTTTAGAAAAGAACTTAAAACCCATGTGACAGAGACGATCCGCCTTCAGAGGATGTGTAAAAATGAGAAATATCAGGACTTTTACTGATGCTTGGGAAGCGGCGGTAAAAGTCTTTCTTATTTCATAGAAAGTTATATAGCCCAAACTGCCTTTTGCGGTATATTTGTCCCGAATTAAGTTACCCATCCGGGATAAATCTCCCGCAAACTATGAGGCATAGCGTTCAGGAAGCAATTTTCAGGCATACGATGGTTAAAAAAATTTTGCAACATTTGGAATTTTTTAGTATAATGGGGAGAAACAGTCAGAAGGAGATCAATGATTATGAAAATAAAAGACATTTTAGGGCAGGGGAAACCCACTCTTTCGTTTGAAGTGTTTCCCCCAAAGACAGAAGATAAATATGAATCCGTTGAGAAAGCGGCTTTGGAAATCGCAAAATTATCTCCTGCATTTATGAGTGTTACATACGGGGCGGGAGGGGGCACCAGCCGATATACGGTGGATATAGCTGCCGCGCTTCAGGAGCAGTGCCATGTAACTCCCCTTGCCCATTTGACCTGTGTTTCGTCTACTAAGGATAAGGTTCATCACGTACTGTCTGAATTACAGGAAAAGAGGATTGAAAATGTGCTGGCGCTGCGCGGCGACATTCCAGCGGACGGGACCATTGCGAAGGATTACCGTTATGCGTCGGAATTGATTTATGAGATCAAGCAGTCTGGAGATTTCTGCATCGGCGCGGCATGTTATCCGGAAGGCCATGTGGAATCAGTGAATAAAACCGCGGATATTCAGCATTTAAAGGAAAAAGTGGAAGCAGGCTGTGATTTTGTAACTACGCAGATGTTTTTTGACAACAATATTCTATATAATTATCTGTACCGGATCCGTGAAAAGGGGATCACGGTGCCGGTGGTGGCCGGGATCATGCCGGTTACCAATGTGGCCCAGATTAAGAGGATCTGTTCTATGTCAGGCACCTATCTTCCTTCCCGGTTTAAAGCCATTGTGGACCGGTTTGGAGAGAACCCGGCGGCTATGAAACAGGCGGGAATCGCTTATGCTACGGAGCAGATTATCGATTTGATCGCCAATGGAGTAAACGGCATCCACGTATATTCCATGAATAAGCCTGAGGTGGCGGCCAGAATTAAAGAGAGTTTGTCGGAGATTATATAAAAAATGGGGGAGTTATATGAGTACGACAAAATTGTAGGAGGAAATGATAAGATGAAATCAGGACTGCTGAACGAGCTGAACAAGCGCATCCTGTTCTGTGACGGAGGAATGGGAAGCCTGCTGCAGGAAAAAGGCTTAAAGGCCGGGGAACTGCCGGAAACCTGGAATATTACCCATAAAGAAATACTGGTCGGCATCCATAAGAGTTATTTAGAGGCCGGCGCCGACATCATTACCACCAATACCTTTGGAGCAAACCGGTTAAAATACAATGAAAAAAAGGATTATACGGTAGAGCAGGTGGTGACTGCCGCTCTGGACAATGCGAAACAGGCCGTAAATGAGGCGGAAGGGCTGACCGGAAAAAAAGGATATATCGCCCTGGATCTGGGTCCTACGGGTAAACTTTTGGAGCCTCTGGGGGATCTTCCTTTTGAAGAGGCATATGAACTGTTCAGGGAAACCGTGGTCTGCGGAGCCAAGGAAGGTGCGGATCTGGTTCTGATCGAAACTATGAGCGACGGCTATGAAGCCAAGGCGGCGGTTTTGGCGGCTAAGGAAAACTGTGATCTCCCTGTATTTGTATCCATGGTATTTGATGGTAACGGGAAACTGCTCACAGGCGGCGACGTGGCGGCCACCGTCGCATTGCTGGAAGGGCTTGGAGTGGATGCGCTGGGAATTAACTGCGGGCTTGGCCCTGTGCAGATGAAAGGGATTTTAGTTGATATTCTGGAAGTGGCTTCCATTCCCGTAATTGTCAACCCCAATGCAGGGCTTCCAAGAAGCGTAAATGGGAAGACGGTTTATGATATCGATGCGGATCAGTTTGCCAAGGTGATGAAGGAAATTGCCGCAATGGGTGCCCGTGTGATCGGCGGATGCTGCGGCACAACGCCGGAACATATTCAAAAAACAGTGGAATTGTGTAAGGATCTGCCAATGGCGCCTGTCACAGATAAAAAGCGCACGGTTATTTCTTCCTATTCCCATGCGGTTGTGATTGATAATAAACCGGTTATCATAGGAGAGCGGATCAATCCCACCGGAAAATCTAAATTCAAACAGGCCCTGAGGGATCACGATCTGGAATATATTCTGGATGAAGGAGTGGCCCAGGAAGAACGTGGGGCCCATGTGCTGGATGTGAATGTAGGCCTGCCGGAGATCGACGAACCTTCCATGATGGAAGAGGTGATAGTGGAACTGCAGAGCATCATTAAACTGCCCCTTCAGATCGATACTTCCAATATGGAGGCCATGGAGCGGGCGATGCGCATTTATAACGGAAAACCGATGATCAATTCCGTAAATGGAAAGCTGGAATCTATGGAGGCTGTTTTCCCTCTGGTGCAAAAATACGGCGGGGTTGTGGTTGCCCTGACCCTGGACGAAGACGGAATTCCGGAAACGGCAAAGGGCCGGGTCCGGATTGCAAAGAAGATTTATAAAAAGGCGGCTGAGTACGGCATTTCAGAGAAGGACATTCTTATTGACGCCCTCTGCCTGACTGTGAGTTCGGACAGCAAGGGGGCGTTAACCACCCTGGAAACCCTGCGGAGGGTGAAGGAAGAACTGGGAGGCAAGACCATTCTCGGGGTATCCAATATCTCGTTCGGACTTCCGCAGAGGGAGATTATCAACGCGTCCTTTTTCACTATGGCCCTTCACAGCGGCCTGAATGCGGCGATCATCAATCCCAATTCGGAAGCCATGATGCGTTCCTATTACAGTTACCGGGTTTTGGCTGATTTAGACCCGCACTGCGGAGACTATATCGAGGTGTACGGCGGCCAGGCGTCGGGAAATGGCATGGCGTCGGGGAGCGGCACGGCGTCAGGAAATGGGCAGGCAGCAGGGAACGGCCAGGCGTCGGGAAATGGGCAGGCAGCAGGGAACGGCCAGGCGTCGGGAAATGGCATGGCGGCAGGATGCGGCACGGCGTCGGGAAATAAGCAGGCAGCAGGGAACGGCATGGCGTCGGGAAACAGCCAGGCGGCAGAAAAAAAACATGCTGCGGGCAGCGTCCAGACCGCAGGAAAAAACCATGCTGCGGGCAGCGTCCAGACCGCAGGAAACGGCAGCTCCACGGAAAACGCCCGGAATAACGATCCGAAGTACAGGAAAAGCGCTTCTGTGTCAGATCTTGGCAGCAGCATTATTAAAGGGCTGAAAAACCAGGCGTCAGATGCGGTGAAGGAGCTTTTAAAAACCAGAGATTCCCTGGAGATCATCAATGAAGAGATGATCCCCGCCCTGAATGTGGTGGGAAATGGTTTTGAAAAGGGAACCATGTTCCTTCCCCAGCTTTTGATGAGCGCGGAAGCGGCCAAGGCGGCGTTTGAAGTGATAAAAGAGCAGATGGCTGTTTCAGGCCGGACACAGGAGAAAAAAGGCAGGGTGATTCTGGCTACAGTGAAAGGGGATATTCACGATATTGGAAAGAATATAGTGAAGGTGCTTCTGGAAAACTACAGCTATGATGTCATTGACCTGGGAAAAGACGTGCCGCCGGAGACGGTTGTGGAAAAGGCGGTAGAGCTCAATGTGCCTTTAGTGGGCCTCAGCGCCCTGATGACCACTACAGTGCCCAGTATGGAAGAGACTATAAAACAGTTGAGAAAATCTGCCCCATGGGTGAAAATCATGGTAGGCGGAGCGGTTATGACGGAAGAATATTCACAGACCATTGGAGCGGACCGGTATTGCAAAGACGCCATGGCCTCCGTAAACTACGCGGAAGATGTGATCGTGGAACCGTTCAGATAGGTCTGCGCATTTACAGCTCAGATCCTATGAAAACATAGCGTTTGCAGGCATCCAGCCCCTCGCCGCAGGCGGATTCAATTGGCTGGATTATATGATGAGGAGAATCTCTTATGGGTTGGGAATTTGAACTGCTGTATTTGTTACAGAAGCTGCACACGCCATGGCTGGATCAGTTCATGGTGGGAATCACCGGCTTATCCGACCATGGTGAAGTTTGGATTGCATTGGCTCTGGCCTTCCTCTGCTTTAAAAAGAGCAGGAAAATAGGAATTGCAATGATCGGGGCCATGGCCCTGTCCTTTTTGATGGGCAATGTCCTTCTGAAAAATATGATCGGCCGCAGCCGCCCCTGCTGGATTGACAACAGCGTGGCGCTGCTGATTGACAGCCCTAAGGACTATTCCTTTCCGTCCGGACATACTCTGGCATCATTTACCGCTTCGGTGAGTATTTATTTACAGAACAGAAAGTGGGGGATGGCGGCTCTTTTGCTGGCGGTTTTGATCACATTTTCCAGACTTTATCTGTTTGTGCATTTTCCAACTGATATTTTGGCCGGAGCGGTTCTCGGAACTGTCTCAGCGTTTTTTGTAAACCGTATGATGAAAAAGCGGAAGATGTTAGAGCGTGTTTGAAAATTCATTTCCGCCATCTGCACGTCCCACTTTGCGGTGTATTTGCCCCGAATTCAGGTTACATAGCCCGCTATGCGCCCGTCATTCGGGACAAATCTCTCACAAACTGTGACGCACATCTGACAGAAAGCAATTTTCAAACACACTCCAGTGCAGGAAGAAGGAGGCGGACAACATGATTTTGAGAGGTAGTGTATTTTCACAGGTACTTCAGATGGATACGGGGATTACAGTAGTAATACCTGATAAATATGAGGAGGGGAAGGACTATAAAGCGGCCTATCTGCTGCACGGGCTCGGCGGCGGCAGCGGAAACTGGGTGGATCACACCCTGCTCACCTTATACGCCAGGGACTACAGGACCGTGTTTATCATGCCCGAAGCCGCCAGAAGTTTTTATACGGACATGAGATATGGACAGAAGTTTTTTACTTACGTGACAGAGGAACTCCCATCCATTTGTAAGAGCGTGTTCCATATATCTGCAAAACCCTGTGATACCGCCGTGATCGGCGCGTCCATGGGCGGTTACGGGGCCCTGAAATGCGCTCTGTCAAAACCGGAGCAATACGGCTTCTGCGCTTCCTTTTCCCCGGCCTGCCTCTATCTGAAAGAATATCTGGATGAATACAGGCCCAAGGGAAAATGGGACGAGGTGCGGGCTGCGTTCGGCGACCAGATGGTCATGGATTTTCTCTCCATACACGGAGAAGACCTTCAGTGGAAACAGGAAAATGAGATCCTGTGTCTGGCGGACGAAGCTGAAAAACAGAAGGTAAAGCCCAGAATTTATATGGCCTGTGGTTACGGCGATTATCTGAGGGATTCCAATGTGAAATTTGCCGCTGATATGAAGAACAGGGACTTTGACTTCACCTTTGAAGAGTGGGAAGGAGAGCATGGATGGTATTTCTTTGACCAGGCCCTTAAAAAAGCTCTGGATTTCGGCTATAACAAAAGGTAGAAAAACTCCATGGACGGCATCCGCGCTGCCGGGCCGGATCATGGATGCCAATGACGGGCGGCGCAGAAAAGAGGGAAGATATGAAAGTATTATTGTTAAATGGAAGCGGCAATGAACATGGATGCACTTATACAGCTCTCACAGAAGCAGCGCAGGCGCTCAATCAGGAAGGGGTGGAGACCGAGATCATCCAGCTTGGAAAACAGGCGGTCAGGGACTGCATCGGCTGCGGCGCATGTGCCAAACTGGAAAATCAATGTGTATTTTCAGACGATTTAGTCAATGAGGTGCTGAAAAAGGCGAAGGAGGCGGATGGTTTTATCTTCGGAACCCCTGTCTATTATGCCCATCCCAGCGGAAGAATCCTTTCCTTCTTGGACCGGCTGTTCTATGCCGCTGACGGCGATACCTTTGCCTATAAGCCAGGAGCTGCCATAGCCTCTGCCAGAAGGGCGGGCACAACGGCTTCTTTAGACGTGCTGAACAAATACTTCACCATTGCCAAAATGCCGGTGGTATCCTCCCAGTATTGGAACATGGTTCATGGAAATACTCCGGAAGAGGTGAAGCAGGACGGCGAAGGGCTTCAGATCATGCGGACCCTGGGACAGAACATGGCCTGGCTGTTAAAATGCATTGAGGCTGGAAAAGCCGCCGGAATCCATAAACCCCAGGAGGAAAAGAGGATCAGGACGAATTTTATCCGTTGACGGAAGCAGGAAATTATGATAGACTGATGCCAAAAGACGGAAGGGGTGAAAGGATGAGGTAATGATTCTTGCTTGAGTAACTGTATGACGATGAATGGAAACAGCCTGTATCAGGCTTTTATTGTCGTACTTGTTTTGCAAGAATGTTATTTCATCCTGCACCTGACATAGATTGAGAATACGCTCCAACGCCGGTGGTAACGGTTATATAACCGTATTTCATGCGGTTGTAAATCATAAGGCGGCATTTTATGCTGTGATATATCATGAGGCGGTATTATCGATTGTGATGGCGGACGGCTGTGGGAATGAACTTTCTTGCAGCCGTTTTTTGTTTCATAGGAAAGTTCGTCCTATGAAACAAAAACGCTCCGCGGAGGATCGCACTGCGTATCGCATATAATGCGGCAGAAGGGAATCATGTCGCTGAAGCGACCCGCCGCAGGCGGAGAATCCCGCGAGCGGGATTCTTATTTATTGGCGGGGGAACAGCCGATTAATGCTTGTTTCCACCGGCCATGACAGGAGGGATATCTATGTCATTGATACAGGTAACGGATCTGTCTTTTTCCTATGAAGACAGTTACGATATGATTTTTGAAAATGTGTCTTTTCAGATAGACACAGACTGGAAATTAGGTTTTACCGGGCGTAATGGCCGGGGGAAGACCACATTTTTGAATCTGCTGATGGGAAAATATGAATACAGCGGGAAGATTACATCCGGCGCTGCCTTTGATTATTTCCCATTTCCGGTGAAAGACCCTTCTCAGGATGCCATTGATATCATCGCGGGGATATCTGCGGAGATATCAAGCTGGCAGGTGATGAAGGAGCTTCACAAGCTGGGGCTTTCGGACGATGTGCTGTTCAGGCCGTTTAAAACCCTGTCCAATGGGGAGAGAACCAAGGTGCTGCTGGCCGCTTTGTTTTCCCAGGAGAATCATTTTCTGCTGATTGACGAGCCCACCAATCATCTGGATCTGGAGGGCAGGGAAGTGGTGAGCCGGTATTTGAATTCCAAAAAGGGCTTCATCCTCATTTCCCATGACCGGACATTTTTGGATTCCTGCGTGGATCATATTTTGTCCATTAATAAGACGGATATTGAGGTACAGAAGGGGAATTTCTCTTCCTGGTATCAGAATAAGCAGATGCGGGATGAGTTTGAAACGGCTGAAAATGAAAGGCTGAAAAAGGACATCAGGCGGCTGTCGGCGGCGGCCAGACAGAGCAGTGAATGGGCCGACAAGGTGGAGAGCACAAAAATCGGGAAAAAGTCCGTAAGCCTGGAAAAATGCAAAGATACCAGGGCATATATCGGCGAAAAGTCCAGGCGGATGCAGATGAGGCGGAAGAATCTGGAGCGGCGCCAGAGCCGGGCGCTGGAGGAAAAAACCGGACTTTTAAAGAATATTGAGAATACGGAAAGCCTGAAACTGGAGCCGCTGATCTATCACAAGGACAGGCTGGCATCGGTATCGGATCTGAAGATCTATTACGGGGACCATGTGGTCTGCGATCCGGTTTCATTTACCGTGGAACAGGGGGAGCGGGTCTGCCTGAAGGGGAAAAATGGCTGCGGAAAATCCAGCATCATAAAGCTGATGATGGGAGAGGACATTCCTTTTCAGGGGGAACTTTCAGTAGGAAGCGGTTTAAAACTCTCCTATGTGTCCCAGGATACCTCCTTTTTAAAGGGGAATTTAAAGGATTATGCCGAAAAATGCGGAGTGGAGGAACGGCTTTTAAAAGCACTGCTGCGCAAACTGGATTTCTCCAGGGTCCAGTTTGAGAAGAATATGGAATCTTTCAGCGAAGGGCAGAAGAAAAAAGTCCTGATTGCCAGAAGCTTATGCGAAAAAGCCCATCTATATATATGGGATGAACCCCTTAATTTTATCGACATTTATTCCAGGATGCAGATTGAGGAACTATTGCTCTATTGGAAACCGACCCTGCTGTTTGTGGAGCATGACGCGTCATTTGCACGGAAAATCGCGACGAAGACAGTGGAGATGTAAACTATTGACAGGAGAAATGAGGAAGATTATGGAATATGTACCGGCAAAGACCATAGTGACCAAAACAAAAGGTTCCGGCTGGTTTGGAATTGATTATAACATGAATATTTACCGGGGCTGCTGCCATGGCTGTATTTACTGTGACAGCCGGTCGGACTGTTATCAGATTAAGGATTTTGATACGGTAAAGGCCAAGGAAAATGCCCTGCAGATCATCAGGGACGACCTGCGCAGAAAGGTCAAAACAGGAGTGGTGGGGACAGGGGCCATGAGCGATCCCTATAATCCCTTTGAGAAGGAACTTCAATTGACCCGTCACGGGCTGGAACTGGTGGACGCCTTTGGATTCGGCATAGCCATCGCCACCAAAAGCACTCTGATGCTGCGGGATATGGACATTCTTTCCTCCATAAAAGAACATTCTCCTGTACTTTTAAAGGTCACCATTACGACCGCGGACGATGAGCTTTCAAAGAAAGTGGAGCCCGGCGCGCCGGTTTCTTCTGAGCGCTTTGAGATGCTCAGGCAGCTCAGCCGTCAGGGATTATTCTGCGGAATTTTACTGATGCCGGTTCTTCCATTTTTGGAGGATTCAGAGGAAAATGTGCTGGCTATCGTGAGAAAAGCCCATGAAGCAGGCGCTAAATTCATCTATGCCGCCTTTGGAATGACACTCAGAAATAATCAGAGAGAGTGGTATTTAGATCAATTGGAACGGATCTTTCCGGGGGAAGGGCTGGCGAAGCTGTATCTTAAAACGTATGGGAACCAATATGAGTGCCGCAGCAGGAAAGCTGCGGCGCTCTGGAAAGCATATGCGGCGGAGTGCGAAAAATATGGAATTTTGTACGATATGAAAGATATCATCTGCGCATACCGCCGAAAATACGAGATTTCCCAGCTCAGCTTGTTTGATTTGTAGGAGCCGGGCGGTTTTTACCAGGACAGCCCGTTTGCCTGGCTTTGGCCAAACAGATAATCGTTATATACTTTTTCAACTGATTTTCTGTAACGGGGATGGCAGGGGATGGGGACAAAAGACCCGTCTGTCATGTAAAATCTGCCGTTTTTCATCTTATCGACAGCCTTTAACTGGATCAGATAACTTTTGCTGATCCTATAAAACGGCATCCCGCCCAGAAGGTTCTCCAGTTCTTCCATGGAGCCGTTCATTGCTATGTCCTGATGAGCGGTATGGATGGTGAGCTGGTGGCCATAAATTTCCGCCCATAAAATGGTTCTGGCCGGAATACACAGTTCCCTCCTTCCGCTTTTGACAGTCACCATGCGGGAAACATTGGTAAAGTGGCGGAAACACCGGCCCAGGGAATCCTGCAGCCCCTCTTCCAGTACGGGTTTGATCAGATAGTCGATTGCTTTCACCCGGTAGCCCTCCAGCGCATGGTCGGTGCTGATGGTGATAAAGATGATTTCACAGCCCGGAAGCAGTTCCCGGATTTTTTCTGCTGTTTCGATTCCGTTCATTCCGTCCATATAAATGTCCAGAAGAACCAGCTCAAAAGACCTTGTCCCAATGGCTTCAATTAATTCCCCACCCCGGGAAAAACAGAAGACAGAAGCTTCAAACATATTTCTTTCCAGAAAAATTTCAGTATATTTTTTAATTTGGTTTAACTCTTCTTGTTCGTCATCGCAGATGGCAATATTCATATAAAAAACCTCCAAATACTTGGCTGCCTCTATTTTAGCATAAACCGGAACCTTTTTTCATCGGGTTTTTATGACAGAATTTGATACTTTGTGCTGTTTGCTGGCAGTTCACGATGGAATATGTCTTTATAAGCTCAGATATACAAGAAAACAAACATAAGGTATTTACATAAGGTATTTACATAAGGTTTTTACATAAGGTTTTTACATAAGGTTTTTACATAAGGTTTTTACATAAGGTGTGAAGGCATTTTCGAAAATGCCTTCACACCTTATGTAAATATTATCTCAGAAAGAGAAAACCAGCAGGAAAGCGGGGAGCGGCAGCAGGCGGAGGGGCTTTTGGCTTTTGGCGCTGGGCCGGGCAGGCCGTGGGGTGACTGACAGTGCAGGAAACCATCTGGAAACCGTTAGTGAAACTTAGGCTGCAGGGATGGAAAAAGACGGGCAGAAACTGAAAACCAAATCAGTTTCTGAGATGCCCACTGAACGGTAAAGTCCCATAAAG
>NZ_WQPN01000119.1:0-133 GCF_018785315.1 Clostridium sp. MCC353
TTACTACTTCCTTTCCCCAAATCTTTATTTATCCTTCATCAGACCAGTACACAAAAAAAAAAAAAAAAAAAAAAAAAAAAAGGGGGTGGAGGCCTGCTTGGAGGTTTGGCGCCGGGCGGAGCGGAATCCGTTG
>NZ_WQPN01000119.1:368-3304 GCF_018785315.1 Clostridium sp. MCC353
ATGGAGCCTTAGTTTCACTTATGGTTGGAAGCCGGTTTTCATCGCCAACGGATTCCGCTCCGCCCGGCGCCAAACCTCCAAGCAGGCCTCCACCCCCATCCGTCCCCATTCCCAGGATTCATGGCGTTACTTTCGCGAATATGTTAAATAAAGATTTATACTCAAAACCATTTACTGCAAAGGAATCCTCTCCTTATCAGACAATTCAATTGGCACAGTCCATAAAATCTTTACCCCACCATCAGCATACCAATCGCAGTCATGCCAATAACAGCTAATCTTATCGCCTGAAACCATAATTAATTCCAGCGTATCCTCTCCCGTAGTATCTTTTCCTATTCTTACAGCGCTGTCATTAATCAACTCAATTTTCCCGGTCAAAGAGATAGCAGCCAGTCTGCCATAATTATTATCCGTATTTGGCCTATACTCTCCATAGATTTCCTGCTTGTCTGGATAATAATACATATTCATCATATTTCCCTTAAATACTTCAGACAACACCTCTTTTTGAGTACCATCCACACTAATTCTATAAAGCTGGCTATATCGGTTGTATCCATCAGCTTTTCCTACATAAACACTATAGTAAATCCAATCGCCAACAATACAAAAACTATCAATCCAATATCCCTCTTCTACCAAAATACTGCCTTCTCCGCTTGCATACTTCCAATAAATACCCCTGCTTGTCTGGGGTGTACTTCCATTAAAATAATACGTGACACCTTGCGTCCGCATTTCTCCCGGCTTAACATACTTAATTTTTCCATTATCCACCCGGTACTGACGTCTTTCAATCTCAACAATGCCATTTTCGCTGCTAACCGGCTCTTCAAGTTCATTTACCAGATAAAACGCATCTCCTTTATTCAGAACTTCCGTTTTAATGTCTTCAATGGCATATCCCTCATTTAATATCGTTCGTTTATGTAAAATATTATCCTGCATATAATAAAGCATATCATCGAAAATAAAATAATCCTGTATATTACTAATAATCAACTCCTTTTTTCCTTGCTCCCTTTTTTCCTCACTTATCCGGTATAAATCATATTTTACCACGTGCGGATTTTCATTATCTATAACTTCCTTTAAATAATATATCACTCCATCTACATCCTGAACCGATTTAGCAGCGCTTATTTCATCAGGTTCCACACGTTCAATTAAAAGCAGAGCACAGTCTTCACCAAAAGTAAACACCTGATCACCAACTACCATAGTTCCGGCAACCGCATATTCATCACTATCAAAATAATATAATTTACCATCCACATCTTTCCAAGAATCTTTTAAATATGTTTTATCTTCTTCTAAATACTTCTTTCCTTCTGCAAATTCTTTAAGGCCCGGTTCCATGTCCACCACTTCTGCCTCTATGACCGTTTCCTGAGCCGTTGAAGCATTAGTTGTTTCCGCAAGGGTTCCTATCACAGTATCCGCCAAAATAGTCTTTATTTTAGAGTTATATGACTGAACCTTTCTGGTTCCGTTTAAAACAATAAATACTGCTAAACCTACAACAGCCAATGCTATAATAGCCCTGAATCCGCTGAATATATAATCTCTGGTTTTAAGATTCTCCGATTCCTTATCTGTAATTCCTGCTTTTTCTTCTATAAGAGATAAAACTGTAGCTGCTTTTTCTTCCGATATTTCACAGTTTTCCGGCTCGTCTCCATTATAAAGTTCCTCTTCACCCAATAAGTCCGCTGAAATATCATCTACCAGTTCAAATATTTTCTTTTTAATTTCATTAGGCCCCGGAATTTTTTCCCGATCTTCGTATAATTTCACATATACATCACAAAGGATTTTCCAAATATCATTCGGTTCTTTAATGAAAGACGCAGCGTGACGATATGCATCTTTATATGTCAATATGTAAAATTTTTCAAAACCATCCAATTCGCCTTGTCTGGCAGAATCCAATACTTTTTTTAACAAAGAATCCCGCATATCATCTCCCCTTTTCTTCCACTTTATCCATTCTATCAGAGAATATTAAATGTTGCAATACAACAAAAAAAGCACTGCATATATACAGTGCTGATTAACTGAGACATCGGGGATTCGAACCCCGGACAACTTGATTAAAAGTCAAGTGCTCTACCGACTGAGCTAATATCCCATATTGTTTTGAAATATGCCTTGGACCGGAATCGAACCAGTGACACGAGGATTTTCAGTCCTCTGCTCTACCAACTGAGCTACCAAGGCACGTTGAGCGTGTATTTGCACTTTATTAAGCGCTGTAACACATAAAGCGTGCTCCATCTCAGTGATGGTAGTAACGCGAAATTGCGGGGGCAGGATTTGAACCTACGACCTTCGGGTTATGAGCCCGACGAGCTTCCAGACTGCTCCACCCCGCGATAATAATTATTTAATTTTAAAACTGAGTGGGGGAAAGTGGATTCGAACCACTGAAAGCACAGCTAACAGATTTACAGTCTGCCCCCTTTGGCCACTCGGGAATTCCCCCATATTATATTAGATAAAACCCAAGCCGATGATCGGACTCGAACCGATAACCTGCTGATTACAAATCAGCTGCTCTGCCAATTGAGCCACATCGGCGTATATAAATGGGACCTATAGGGCTCGAACCTATGACCCTCTGCTTGTAAGGCAGATGCTCTCCCAGCTGAGCTAAGATCCCACAATTTATATACAAACGACCCGGATGGGATTCGAACCCACGACCTCCGCCGTGACAGGGCGGCGCTCTAACCAGCTGAGCCACCAGGCCAAAAAACTAAGGTATATGTACCCTCAAAACCACACACTGAATTATATATCATCCACAGCAATTCTGCCGTTCCATCCGTTCCGGTTTCACACCGGTTCCTCTTCCTAAACCAACTTGGTTAAGCCCTCGACCGATTAGTAACAGTCAGCTCCACATGTTGCCATGCTTCCACCTCTGCCCT
>NZ_WQPN01000120.1 GCF_018785315.1 Clostridium sp. MCC353
CCAACAATTCCATAATCCGCGATCTCAAAAATCGGCGCGTTCTCATTGGTGTTGATCGCTATGATCTGCTCGGAATTCTGCATTCCTGCCGCATGCTGGATCGCTCCGGATATTCCGCATGCAAAGTAGATTTTCGGTTTTACTGTGGTTCCCGTCTGGCCTACCTGGTATGCGTGGTCGATCCAGCCTGCGTCTACCGCCGCTCTTGAGGATGCGATCACTCCGCCCAGTTTATCTGCCAGCTGTTTTAACAGCTC
>NZ_WQPN01000121.1 GCF_018785315.1 Clostridium sp. MCC353
CTCTCCATGGCAGCTTATCTTCTTTTTTTCTTCATTCTGCAGGATTCAGGCAGTTCCATGGACCATGGCAGATAGGGATCTAACATGGATGGGGCATTCTGATACCGGTATTCCAGTCCCGGCATCTGTTCCAATAAATATTTTAAATACTGGAATACATCCAGATGGTTTAGTTTGGCTGTCTCTACCAGGGAGTACACGATTCCGCTGGCTTTCGCTCCTTCCGGGCTGTCTGCGAACAGCCACGATTTGCGGCCCGTCGCAAATGGACGGATACACGATTCACATTCATTGTTTGAAAGCGGCAGTCTTCCGTCTTCCATAAACGTATTTAAATATTTTTTCTGGTTGCGGCTGTACTGCAGGGCTCTTTTTAAGGATTCATTTGTGGTGTACTTCTGGCTGGTTTCTTCCACCCACGTCCAAAAGTCCTCAAGCAACGGCTGGATCAGCTTTTTCCGCTTCTCCAGACGCTCTTGC
>NZ_WQPN01000122.1 GCF_018785315.1 Clostridium sp. MCC353
TTCAGTTTCTGCCCGTCTTTTTTGATGCCTGCAGACTAAGTTCCACTAACGGTTTCCAGACGACTTCCCACACCGTCAGAACACGGCCCGCCCCGCAGGTTTCAAGCCCCGGCCCGGCCACCGCCCCCTCGTCCCGCTTTTCTGCTGGTTTTCTCTGGAGCAAGGAATTAAAAGCAAATTTTTTACATAAAGGGTGAAGGTATTTTCGAAAATGGCTTCACCCTTTAATGTAAAGTCCCATACCATTTAACATCAACCCTGAAGGCATTTTCGAAAAAGCCTTGACGCTTTACTGTTAAAATCTTTATTTTCATTTATTCGTGGCAGTACACAGCTGGGGATCCAGGGAATGTGAGGCCCGAAACCGTTCAGGCGGATGGAGAGGGGACACCGGATGGGCGTTGGATCCGCAGGAGGCCGGGGCGCGGTTTGCGGTTCCAGCGATTTGTGGAGGCCGTCGGCAGCTCTTAGGCTGAAAAAAGGGAAATG
>NZ_WQPN01000017.1 GCF_018785315.1 Clostridium sp. MCC353
CTGGGCGTTTGGAAGCGGCCTTCCGGTGCCGTTGGATTCCGGCCAGCCCGGCCCCTTCCAAACGCCCAGCCCGACCTCCGCCCCCTCCTCCCGCTTTCCTGCGTAACGTTCACCAATCAAATCAAAACTAAAAAAATTATTTTTCCACCCGAACCAACGTCTCCCCGCCCAGCGGTATGATCCCCACCTTGGCATCTGATCCCTGAACTTCAAAGGCCAGTTTCAGCGCGTCTTCCATGGTCTCTGCTTTCTTGAAGGAGAGCAGGTCACATTCTTCCTCGGTCAGTCCGTTTGTCAGGCAAATGACATTTTTAACATAATTGAGCACCTGGAAATGGCACAGCGGGTTGGTCACACCAACTTTATCAGATACCTTTCCGTCTTCCACATCTTTGTAAACGGTCTCCGCATCGGATTTTAAATATTTCACCAGCATCTCTTTGTGGACCGGGGAATTGTTGCAGAAGCCTTCCCTTGGATCCAGAATGTAGATGATGGTTCCGCCTTCTTTTACTCCGCACATGGAGAAGCCAAAAGGCTTAAATCCCTGCCAATAATCCATGTTGCATGGATAAGCGGACACGATTACGATATCCGCCAGTTCCGGAATAGCCGGGCAGAGGGTCTTCTTGGCGAAATCCACGCCTGCGCGGTGAGCTTCTATGTAATGTCCGCAGAACAGGCCCAGAATATGGCTTTCCGCGTCTAAAACCGTGTTGAGGATGAAATCAAGGCCGATTCTTCCGCCTATGGCGTCCACTTCTTTTCTCATATCGCACTCAATATTGCCGAAAATATTCTGAAGCGGGAAATGGGAGCCGATCAAATGGGTGGTAGAGGTGGTCAGTTCTCCGCTGACGCCGGGCATCAGGATCTTGGCGCCGCCGCCCCAGCCCACAACATTATGGGGAGCGATATTGCCAACGGCAATTTTATAATCTGCGGCCAGAACCTCTTTATGGATGTGAAGCGGAGTTCCCATGTCGCTGTCACCGATGTATTCATAATCCTCGGCGATTCTGTAATTTACATTGACAACTTTGTATTTCTCTTTATATTCCCTGCCCAGCTTCATCTCCAGTTCCCCATCTGTCAGCGGACGGTGTGTGCCCGGGGCGGTCACAAAAGTGATATCCTGTGTGCGGGGCTCGATCCGCTTTATCAGGTGCGGAAGGATGGATTTAGTCGGTGTGGGCCTTGTGGCGTCGTCAATGAGGATGACAACTTTGGCATTCTCCTCAATCTGATCCAGGGAAGAATCACCGAAGGGATGATCCAGGGCCTGTTCGATCAGCTCATCCTGTGAAACCGTGGGCGTGTGATCCGCGTGTTCTGCAAAAAAGAGGAAATTTTCGTCGTTTAAGTTGATTTCAACATTGCGCATTCCTGTGAACACTTCAAATGTTTTCATAATATACTGCTCCTTTCTGGTTTCTAAAGTCAGGGACGTAATATATCAAAAACAAAAAATCCCCTTGAACAATAGAAAATGTGTGATAAATAATTAACTAAGATCGCATTGGTATAAAAAGTAATATATTAGTCATTATATAGCTTTTATTGTTAAAATGTCAATATGATTGAAAATAAAAGCTTATTATATGTGCAAAATGATAAAATATCAAAGAATAAACCCTTGGAAAAGATTGGGCCAGCCCCTTTCTACACTACGAAAAAAACGGTATAGGGATAAAAAACAAGATAAAATGCATAAAATAGATACAAATATACTGATAAAAATGTTAAAAATACGTTAAAATATCCAATTTGTGGAAAGGCAATTGTTAAAGTGCTTAAAAATAAAAACTAATAAATTAATATATTGACATAATGCACAAAAGGTGTTAAAGTGAAGTCAGTGATATATCAGAGATGATAAAAAGGGCACGACAGTTTTAAGGCAAAGCATATTTTTAAAAAATTTATAAAAGAGAAAGGGAGAACGTATTTATGAAGAAACAAATCGCATCACTTGTTTTGGCAACAGCAATGGTATCAACGATGGCAGCATGTTCAGGAGGATCAGCACCGGCAGGAGGATCTACGGCAGCGGGAACAACAGCGGCAGCGACAGCAGCACCGGCGGGGGATACGAAAGCGGCTGGCGATACCACCACAGCGGCGGCAGGCGGTGAAGCTGCGGCGAGCGGGGAGGTTTTTAAACTGGGAGCATACCTTCAGCTTTCAGGCGGCAACGCGGCTTACGGTATTGAAGCACGTAACGCGATTCAGATGGCAGTTGACCATGTGAATGAAAACGGCGGCTTCAACGGAGCGCAGGTTGAATTCGTACCTTATGATACCCAGGGTTCCGCAGAAGAGGCAGTAAAGATTGTTTCTAAGTTAGTAGAAGTGGAAAAAGCCGACGCGGTTATCGGTTCTGTTAACTCCAGTGAAGTTTTTGCTGCGGCAGGAAGCTTGAACAAACAGGGCATTTATACCATCGGTTTGGGAACGTCTCCGTCATGGATGGAAGAGGACTGGCCATACGTATTCAGAGCGGCCATGAACAATGGATTCGCAGTTCCGATCACAGTTAACATGCTGGAAGATTTAGAGATGAAGAGCGTAGCGGTATTCTACGGACAGGATGACGCGTCTCTGGCAACCGGAAACTCTTTCATGGAAGAGTGTAAAGCAAGAGGAATTGAAGTGGTTAAGAGCGAGAGCTACGACCAGGGCGATACCGACTTCTCAGCACAGGTTGCAAACCTGATTTCTGCAAAACCTGACTGCATTTACATTTCCGTTATCGGTGAGACCGGACCGGTTATCGTAAAACAGTTAAGACAGTATGGATATTCAGGAATCATCTTTGATAAAGAATCCTTCATGGCTTCACAGGTAGCCATTGCAGGAGCAGAGAACTCCAACTATATCGCATTTGCCAACCCATACGTTACATATAACACAATTGATGAGTGTGATATTCCGGAAGTAAAAGAATTCCTGGAAAAATATCAGGCGAAATACGGCGAGATCGCTAAGACTGACTCCTCCTACCGTGGATGGGATACCGTTATGGTTATGTGGGAAGCCAGCAAGATCGCAGGCAAGAATGATTCCGATTCTTTAAAAGACGCTACAAACAAGATTTCAGGCCTTCAGGGTCTTGGCGGTATTCTGGACTATACAAAGGGCAACAGGGAAGGATACAACACATTTAACAGCTTTATCCTGATCGACGGCAAGAACATCCTTTGGAAAGACTGGATTGCTAACGGCGGCTACGATGAATACAAAACAGCTACAGGCAACGAAAAATAATTAAGCTATCAATTATGAAGAGGCAGGCCGGGAATGAAAAAAAGCCCGGCCTGTATTGGATAAAAAAGAAATAAAAGATATCTTTGAAAGGAGATACATCTATGTATGGAATGCTGTTAATATCCGGACTTGTTATTGGAAGCATCTACGGGCTGATCGCTCTGGGATACAGCCTGATCTACAAGTCGTCCGGCTTACTGAGCTTTGTACAGGGCGATATCATGACGCTCGGCGCATTTCTCGGTCTCACTTTTTATTCCTATCTTGGACTTCCATTTGTTGTTTCGTTATTTCTTACGGTTTTATGTGCGGTTTTACTTGGATTTGCTCTTGAAAAGGGCGTAATCAGAAAATTATTGGATAAGAATGTTATGGCAATCTACATCGTTCTGGCAACGATAGCGATTTCTTATATTGTACAGAACGGATCGATGCTTGTGTGGGGATCTATCGCACTGAATTTCCCTTCTATATTTGGAATCTCGACGATTAAAATCGGCAGCATCAGCGTGCAGCCGGAAGCACTCATGTGTTTCGTGGTGGCTGTCATCTGTATGTTCATCCTCCATTTGTATATGACAAAGACGAAACTTGGAACTTCCATGAGAGCTGCTTCCATGGACGCCATGGCGGCGGAATCCTGTGGTATCGACGTTTCTTTGAGCACAGGGCTTTCCTGGGGCCTGTCCGCAGGTCTTGCGGCGGTGGCCGAAATCCTGATCGGGCCGATCTATGGCGTATATACCACATTGGGCGCGGTTATCGGACGTAAGGGATTTTCCAGCGCAGTAATCGGCGGCTACGGCAACATGTACGGCGCTATGGTTGGCGGCCTGATTCTGGGTCTTGTGGAAACATTTTCAGCCAGCCTGGTTTCTTCCACTTATAAGAACCTGATCGCATACGGACTGCTTTTAGTATTCCTGTTCCTGAAACCGACGGGTATTTTCAATGAAAAAGCCATCAAAGACTGATAAAACGTATATAAGATCTATAGAATAGGAGGTACAACCTTGAAGGATATAAGTAAGAAGGCTATGGGAAAGAATAATTTGTGGAAAATCCTATTTGCCGTTTTATTGCTCGCTCTGCCGTTACTCATGCAGGGATCCAATTACCTGATACTGGTTTTCTGCTTTATTGAGATTTATATCATCGGTGTTTCCGGATTGGATATTGTATTCGGTTACTGCGGCCAGATTTCACTGGGCCACGCGGCATTTTACGCAATCGGCGCCTATGGCTCCGTTGTGTTACATAAGTATTTTGGTATCCCCGTAATTTTAACAATGATTATCGCGGCCTGCATCAGCGCGGCCATCGGTGCGCTCATCGCTTATCCGTGTTCCCAGCTGGTGTTCCATTTCCTGTCCCTGGCTACCCAGGCGGTTGGTGAGATCGTTTATATTCTGGTTTCCCATTCCCCGAACAACATCACAGGAAACTACGTGGGCATGTATACGGACCCGGTTAATTTATTTGGATTTAAAGTCGCCACCAATACACAGTTTTATTATTTTGCGTTGGTATGCGTGGTGATATTTCTGCTGGCTAAGACCTTTTTGGTTAATTCCAAAACAGGGCGGGCGTTTACAGCAATCCGTGAAAACTCACATGCGGCCGACGGTATGGGCATCAATGTCCGCTTATACAAGGTTCAGGCATTTACCGTCAGCGCGTTTTATACCGCGTTCGCAGGCGCTATGTACGCCCATCTGGTTGGATACATCAACCCGGATACCTTCTTATATAAACAGTCCGTTATGTTCCTCACCATGCTGCTGTTTGGCGGCACCGGATCTTTATGGGGACCGATCCTGGGCGCGGCATCCGTACTTCTGGTTAACGAATCACTTCGTGCCCTGCAGGATTATCAGATGTTTATCTACGGTATTTTGATGCTTCTTGTTATTGTTGCGATGCCGGGCGGTATTTTCGGTGAAGGCAAGAAACTGGCCGCAAAGGTCAGAAGAAGAGTCGGAGGTGGCGCAAATGCTTAAAACAGAAGGTGTGACCATTCAGTTCGGAGGATTAATTGCTGTTAATAATGTGAGCCTTCATGTTCAGAAGAATAAAATTACTGGTCTGATCGGGCCCAACGGCGCGGGCAAGACTACATTTTTCAACTGTATCAGCGGAGTTTATGTACCGAATAAAGGTTCCGTCATTTTTGACGGGGAGCATATGGAAGGCAAAAAGCCGTACCAGATCAATAAGGCCGGCATTTCCAGAACCTACCAGGTTATCAACCTGTTCTGGAATATGAGCGTTTTGGAAAATGTTATGGTAGGCATGCATCCCAGGCTGAAATCCAGGTTTTTCTCCGATCTTTTGAAGACGCCGGCAGAGCGGGCTGAGGAAAAGGCAGCGGTGGAAAAGGCCTATGATCTGCTTAAATTCGTGGGTCTGGAGCAGTTTGCCAATGATCCGGCAGGGAGCCTTTCCTATGGCGGACAGAGGCTTTTAGAGATTGTCCGGGGACTGGCCAGCGATCCTAAGATGATCCTTTTGGATGAACCGGCAGCAGGTATGAATACGAAGGAAAAGAAAGAATTTGACGAACTGCTCCAAAGGATTCTGAAAAGGGGCGTTACGATATTGATGATTGAACACGATATGAAACTGGTTATGAATGTCTGTGATTATCTGTATGTACTGGAATATGGAAAACTGCTGGCGGAAGGCGTGCCGGAAGACGTTCAGAACAACCCTGAAGTAATTCGTGCTTATTTAGGAGGTGAATAGTATGGCGCCATTATTGGAAGTTAAAGATTTTCATTATTATTATGGAAACATCCATTCCGTAAAGGGAATCAACCTGTATGTAAACGAGGGAGAAATGGTAACCTTAATCGGCGCCAACGGCGCTGGGAAGACCACCACTCTCCAGACCATATCGGGACTTACAAAACCTCAGGGCATCCGGGGCGAAATCTGGTTTAACGGTAAACAGATCCAGGGTAAGAAGGGCAACAAGATCACAGCCATGGGCCTTTCCCATGTACTGGAAGGAAGACATGTATTTTCCAAGCTGTCGGTAGAGGAAAACCTCATGATGGGAGCTTATCTGAGGAAGGATGCGGCTGCTGTGAAACAGGACCTTTTGGGAGTTTTTAAACGTTTCCCAAGACTTGAAGAGAGACGTACCCAGTTGGCCGGAACCTTATCCGGAGGCGAGCAGCAGATGCTGGCCATAGGAAGGGCTTTGATCGCCCGTCCTAAGATGATCCTTTTGGATGAACCTTCATTGGGCCTGGCGCCTATTATTGTAAAGGAGATTTTCGAAGCCATTAAGGAGATCAACAGGGAGGGAACGACGATCCTGTTCGTGGAACAGAACTCAAAGATCGCCCTGGCGACGGCTGACCGCGGTTACGTGATGCAGACCGGTGAGATGATCCTGACCGATACCTGCAAAAACCTGATGGCCAATGAAGAGGTAAAGAAAGCATACCTGGGCGGTGAATAAAAGGATTTTCAGTAAGTTAACACAGAATTCTGCATCTGAAACGTGGGATGCAGGAAACATGAGTCTGTGCCCGGCGCTGCTGCCGCAGACTTGGGAAAAACAGACGGCAGCGCAGAAATGAGGGATGATATGAAAGCGATTATGGTAGAAGAACCTTTTAAAGTGACAGTGGTGGATGTGGAAAAACCGGAGATCAAAGCGGATAACGAAGTGCTCATTAAAATCAAATGTGTGGGCATCTGCGGCTCTGATATCGGCATTTATAAAGGAACCAACTCATTGGCAACGTATCCCAGAATTATCGGCCATGAATACGGCGGCCAGGTTGTGGAAGTTGGTTCGGCGGTGACAAATGTTAAAGTGGGCGATTACGTATCCGTTGACCCGGTGCGCTCCTGCGGCCACTGCTATGCATGTAAGATCAACAGGCACAACGTGTGCACCACATTGGAAGTGACCGGCGTCCATCAGGACGGCGGATGCAGGGAATATGTGGTTGCCCCTGCGGCTGATGTTTACAAAATTGACGTGGATAAAATCGATAAAGACCTGATCTGCCTGGTAGAGCCTTACAGCATCGGCGTACAGGTAAACCACCGGGCCGGCATCCATGAAGGGGATAAGGTTCTGGTTATGGGCAGCGGCCCTATCGGCCTCACGGTTATGCAGGTGGCAAAATCCAGAGGAGCCCAGGTTATGATGACCGATCTTGTGGACGCCAGGCTTGAACGGGCAAAGGAAATGGGAGCGGACATCGTTGTCAACGTTTCCAGAGAAGATTTGAAACAGGCGGTCCTGGACTTCACGGACGGCGAAGGAATGCCTGTGGTAGTGGACAGCGTATGTTCGTTAACTTCCGTACCTGAGGCCATGGATCTGGCTTGCCCGGCGGGCCGTGTGGTAACTCTCGGCCTGATTAATAAACCGTCGGAGATCGCCCAGGTTGATTTCACCAAGAAGGAACTGACCGTTGTGGGATCCAGACTGAGCAATTACAGATTCCCTGAGGTAATCGAAGGATTTGAGAGCGGGGCTTTAACGCCTCAGAAGATACGCACGCACAGCTTCCCGGCTGAAAAGGCGGAAGAAGCCATGAAACTGAATATGGAACATCCGGATCAGGTATGCAAGATCACACTGACCTTTGATTGATAGAGTGAGGAGCTGAGAAAATGTCTTTGTCTGCCGACGAAAAAATAAAAAGAAACCTGGATTTCTGGGAGGGGAACCATCAGGAGAGGCCTCTCATGATCGCCAGGCTGGGAGGGGTGTTTTTCAGCCGGGCGTTTCAGGCATTGATCCCCCTTTTGGACCGCAGGGCTGAGATTCATCCGGAAGAGATTATCGTGGATGATTTCCTGCCTGATTATGAGCGGATGTATCAGGAATTGGAGCAAATCAATCATGACGCATTTTTTGTGGCGGAGCCCTGCACCGGGCTCCCCTGGATGGAATGCATCATGGGCGCAAGAGCTTATGGTGAATCGGTCAGCGTGGTGACCAAACCGGTATTTTCGGATTTGGAAGAACTGAAAGGGCTGAAGCTGGATAAAAATAATCCATGGTATCAGAAGTATCTGGAGTTTTCCAGTAAACTTACCGAGCTTTCCCAAGGCAGGTTTGCCGTAGGACAGCCGATTTTAAGAGGGGTTACGGATACCATAGGCGCTTTGGCGGGCCAGGTGGAAATGGCCTGCGGCCTGATCGATGAACCGGAACTGATGCACGAAGCATTTAACGCTGTGACTGATGCCCAGCGTGAATTGATCGCCGACCAGTACGCGGTTACGAAGAGAAGCCATGGAGGATACGGCATCGGATTTTACCATATATGGACCCCGGAACGGATCATGTGGTATCAGGAGGATTTGGCGGCGCTGATGTCGCCTGCCCACTATGGAGAGTACCTGTTTGAGACATCCAATAAGGTGATCGAAGGATATCCTTATTCCCTGGTTCACCTTCATTCAGCCAGCTTCATGCATCTGGATCAGATGCTGGAGATTAAGGACTTAAAGGCAGTTCAGATCAACAGGGATGTGGTGGGACTGTCTGTCAGAGAGATGCTGCCTCAGTGCCAGAAGGTGCTGGAAAGCGGAAAACGCCTGGTTTTGGGCATGGGGCCAATTGTGAAAGATGATATCGATGCCATCTATGACAATCTTCCCCACCAGGGAATCGCAATCAATATGATATCGGATACTCCGGAGGAAGCAGAAGAGATCCTCCGCTATGTGGATTCTAAAAAATGGTAAACAGGTAACTGTGGACAGATTAGGTCCGGCCGAAGGCCGGATCTGCCGGGATGTGTTTGGAAATCAGTTTTCAGGCACATTTTTGGCGCACAATGGGAGGGTACAAAATGACGTCTAAAGAAAGAGTGTTCGCTGCGCTGAATCATGAAGAGGCTGACCGGGTTCCGCTGGATATTGGCGGGATCAACAACAGCATGATGCACCGGCTGGTGGAAAAGGAACTGAAGGAGAAGCTGGGGCTTGAAGACCATGGATATTTTATCAAAGCCATCAACCAGGGCGTGGTGGTGCCGGATCAGAGCGTGGTGGACTATTTCGGAGCAGATACCTGCTGTATCTATATTAATGAAACCAGACCGTGGATCGATAACGGGGACGGCACATTTACGGATATGTGGGGAGTGGGGCAGAAATTAAACCCGGACGGATATTATTACAACATGTGCAGACATCCGCTGGAGGACGCGGAGGAACCGGAAGACCTGGACGCGCTCGTCTGGGATGAGCCCAATGAGTACATGATTGAAGGGCTTGCTGAACGGTTAGAGGCCAATAAGGATAAATTCTGTATCCTGGAGGGATTTAGGGAGACCATGTTCGGACTTCCGTCCTGGCTCAGGGGCATAGAGAATTTCTATGTGGATCTTCTGGCCAATGAAGAGCTTTGCGACGCCCTTCATGAAAAGATTCTGGCATACCAGATCAAGCTGGTGGACTATGTGATGGACCGGTTTGCAGATCAGATCGATATCGTGAAATATGCGGACGATATGGGAACCCAGCAGAGCCTTTTGATGTCCCCTGAAACATACAGGAAGATGGTAAAACCCTATCAGGCCAGGCTGTACCAGCATGTGAAGGAGAAATACCATAAAAAGATCCTGCTTCACAGCTGCGGCGCGATCCGCCCGATTATCGGCGACCTGATTGAAATCGGGGTGGATGCCATTAACCCGGTGCAGATTTCGGCAGAAGGCATGAATCCCAGGGAACTGAAAAAGGAATTTGGAAAGAATATCACCTTCTGGGGCGGCGGCGTGGATACCCAGAGCGTGCTGAATCTGGCGTCTCCTGAGGAAGTGAAGCGTTCCGTGAAAGAGAATATTGAAATTTTCAAACCCGGAGGAGGATTCGTGTTCACCCAGGTTCATAACATACAGCCGGGAGTGCCGGCTGACAATGTAATCGCCATGTATGAGGCTTACAGAGAGAATGCGGATTATAAGAAATAATAATTACAGTCCAGCCGTTCTGAACAGTTGCAAATAATAAAAATAATGCCGTCTCTGGCGGCAGAATGAGAGGTGTTTATGAAATTATCATTCCGTTGGTATGGAGAAGATGATAAAGTGACTTTGGAGCAGATCAGACAGATTCCGGGGATGGATTCGATTGTGACGGCTGTCTATGATGTGCCGGTAGGGGAAGTTTGGAGTGAGGAGAGCATTTCCCGCCTGAAAAAGCTGACTGAGGACGCAGGGCTTAAATTCGAAGTCATTGAGAGCATTCCGGTTCATGAGGACATTAAGCTGGGAAAACCGACCAGGGACCACTATATTGACAATTACTGCGAGAACATCCGCCGGGTGGCCGCAGCAGGAGTAAAATGCATCTGCTACAACTTCATGCCTGTATTTGACTGGACCAGGACCCAGCTTGACCACCGTCTGGAAGACGGCTCCACCAGCCTTGTATACTATCAGGAGCAGGTAGACCTGGTGAATCCGCTGGAAAGCGACAGTGATTTAACCCTTCCGGGCTGGGATTCCAGCTATACCAGGGACGGCTTAAAAGCGGTGGTTGGGGAATACAATTCCATGACGGAAGAGGATATCTGGAATAACCTGAAATATTTCCTGGAGCGGATCATTCCGGTTGCGGCTGAATGTGATGTGAACATGGCAATTCATGAGGACGATCCCTGCTGGAGCATTTTCGGCCTGCCCAGAATCATCACCTGTGAGGAGAATCTGGACCGGTTCCTGAAACTGGTGGATGATTCCCATAACGGCCTCACCCTCTGTACCGGCTCCCTTGGCTGTTCCAGCAAAAATGATGTGGTGAAGATGGCGGCTAAGTATGCGGCCATGGGAAGGATTCATTTTGTCCATGCCAGGAATGTGGCGGTTTTGGACAATGGATTCGAGGAGAGAGCCCACCTCTCTTCCTGCGGTTCCCTGGATATGTTTGCCATTTTAAAGGCGCTTCATGACAACGGATTTACCGGATATGTGAGGCCGGATCACGGCCGCATGATCTGGGGCGAGACCGGACGGGCCGGATACGGGCTGTATGACCGGGCGCTGGGCGCGACTTATCTGAACGGGCTGTGGGAAGCGATTGTGAAGATGAGTGAATAGTGAGGTGAGGTATATGCAATTGTGGGAAGAAAAAGCCATGGAACGGAAAGAGGGGCTGGAAACAGGGATTCGGGCATTCGTCGAAGACAATTTAGAAGAGGGCGTTTCCGCTGAGAGAATTGTGGAAAAACTTCAAAAACGTTTTGGTTTGGCTCATGAACATGCAGTATCTTATTTAGAACGTTTTGGGAGGAGTGATAAGGAAAGTTAAAAGAATTATCTTTTAACAGGTTATGAGAAGAGCATCGGAAAAGAGATTGAATGATAGTTTAATTTCTTTTGCCGGTGCTTTTTGCCGTCCTTTATTGATAAAAACCAGCCCGCGGCTTTGCCGATGTGGGACTGTGAATAATAGTAACAGTTCAGACGAATCTGAACTGTTACGCATCCAGCCTATTGAATTCGCCTGCGGCGAGGGGCTGGATGCCTGCAGCCGCTAGGTTTTCGTACAGTCTGCGCAGTGAATGCGCAGACCTATTTGAACTGTTACGAATAATAACAATTTTATCCATTTTTTAGGAGTTTTCTATTGACTATTCACCCCGAAATGATATATTATACATATAGTGTTATATATTACATAAAACGAAATATCATACAAGTACAAAGCCAAATAATGTAACAGTTCAGACGGCTCATCTTCTTGACCGAAAAGGCCGGTCAAGAAGCATCGGATGTCCATCCGATGTGAAAAGTGATAAAGAAAACTGCTTACAAGCCAGCTTGACGCAGCTTTCTTTATCACGTTTCCCGCCGTCTGAACTGTTTCAAAATAATAACAAAAAGGAGAAGGTGCTATGGATCAGTTATATGATGTCTTGATAGTAGGGGCCGGAGTGGTGGGCAGCGCCATTGCCAGGGAGATGGCCCGGTACAAGCTGAAGATCGGGGTGCTGGAGAAGAACCTGGATGTGTGTTATGAGACCAGCGGCCGCAACTCTGCCGTCGTCCATGGGGGATTTGCCTATGATACGGGAACGCTGAAAGCCAAGCTGTGCGTGGAAGGAAACCGGATGATGGGGGAACTGGCTGAAGAACTGGATTTTCCATTTCTCCGGTGCGGAAAGGTTCTGGTGGGGAATACAAAGGAAGATATGGAAACTCTGAAACGGACTATGGTTCAGGGGGAGAAAAACGGAGCTTCCGGTTTGGAGCTGGTGGATAAAGAACAGCTTCACCAGCTGGTTCCTGCCGTAGTGGGGGAATTCGCCATGTTCTCCAGAAACAGCGGAATCATGGACCCGTTCCATTTTACGGTGGCCTTGGCGGAGAACGCCCATGAAAACGGGGTGGACTATTATTTTGACAATGAAGTGACCGGCATCAGCCGGGACCAGGACGGCAACTACCGGATTGAAACGGTTCAGGACGTGTACCGGACCAGATGGGTGGTGAATGCAGCCGGGCTGGGCTGCAAGAAAATCTCCGATATGCTGGGGATAACGGGATACCGGGTGATCGGCTCCAAGGGGGACTACATCATTCTGGATAAACGTCTGGGAGAGCTTCTGCCCATGCCGGTATATCCTGTCCCAAGCAACACATACATGGGAATCCATGTCACCAATACCATCGATGGAAATGTTACCGTAGGTCCTAATGCGGATATGGTGGAGGATTTTACATATTATGGAGTTCCTCAGAAGAACATGGACTATCTGGCGGAAAGCGCGTCGAAACTGTGGCCCCACATCCGAAAAGCCGACCAGATCAGGAACTATTCCGGAATTCTTCCCAAGTGGGTGGATGAAAATGGAGTGATCCAGGACTTTAAGATCGAAATCAAAGATGAAACAGCGCCCAATGCCATTAATCTGGTGGGAATTGAATCCCCCGGCCTGACAGCGGCTGTTCCGATTGCCAGATATGCCATCGGCCTCATGAAGGAACGGGAGCATTTGGAGGAAAATGAAAACTTCAATCCGAGAAGGAAGGGAATTGTGCGCTTTGAAGGGCTGCCCAAGGAAGAACAGGCCAAACTGATCCGGGAAAATCCGGATTACGGCGAAGTGATCTGCCGGTGTGAAAAGGTGACCAAAGCTGAGGTTTTGCAGGCGATTCATAATCCGCTGGGAGTGAGTACCATGGTGGGCATCAAATACAGAACCCGTTCCATGATGGGCAGGTGCCAGGGCGGTTACTGCCAGATGAGGATTGAGCAGATGATTGAAGAGGAACTGGGCAAAAAGGAGACGGACATTGTATACGCGAGACAGGGTTCCTGGGTGCTGAACGGAAAAGTGAGGGAGGAATAAGGGAATGGAGCAGAAGGATGTGATTATTGTCGGCGGCGGTCCTGCCGGTCTGGCGGCGGCTGTAAAACTATATGAGCTGGGGATCAGGGATATTCTGGTTCTGGAACGGGAAAAACAGCCCGGAGGCATTTTAAGACAGTGCATTCATGACGGATTTGGGCTCACCCGTTTTAAAGAGACCCTCAGCGGGCCGGAATATGCCCAGCGGTTTATTGACGAAGCGAAAAACAATCAGATTGAATGTCTGACGGACACCACGGTTCTGGAAGTGACGGAGGATAAGGTGGTTACCGCAGCGTCCAGAGACGGGCTCAGACAGTGGAAAGCAAAGGCGGTTATTCTAACCATGGGATGCAGGGAGAGGACCAGGGGGGCTCTGGGAATCCCGGGAGAACGTCCGTCGGGAGTGTTTACGGCCGGAGTGGCCCAGGCTTATATGAACCTCTATAACCGGATGCCGGCAAAGGAAGTGGTGATTCTGGGGTCCGGCGACATCGGTCTCATCATGGCGAGGCGTCTCACCCTGGAAGGGGCCCATGTACAGGCTGTATTTGAAATTCTTCCCTATCCCAGCGGTCTTGCCAGGAATATCAAACAGTGTCTGGAAGATTACGATATTCCTCTGTATTTAAGCCATACCGTGACTGAAATCCATGGAAAAAACAGGCTGGAACGGGTGACGGTATCGCAGGTGGACGAAAACAGAAGGCCCATACCGGGAACTGAGAAAGAATATTCCTGCGATACGCTGATTCTGTCCGTAGGCCTGATTCCTGAAAATGAACTTTCTATCGATGCAGGGGTTAAGCTGGACAAAAAGACAAGCGGCGCCCTGGTGGATGAACATTTCCAGACCAATGTGCCCGGAATTTTCGCGGCGGGCAATGTGCTTCACGTTCATGATCTGGTGGATTTCGTATCTCTGGAGGCGGAGGCCCTGGCGGAGAGCGCAGCGGAATATGTTAAAAACGGAACTCTGGAAGAGTGTCCCATTTCGGTGGAGGCGGGAGCTGGCATCGGCCACGTGATCCCCCAGAAGATCAGCGGGAAGAGGGACGTGAACTGTTCCATGAGAGTGAACGGCTATTTTAAAGACTGTACCATAGCTGTGACCAGGAATGGAGTGACTGTGGCGTCGAAGAAGATGAAGAAAGCCGTTCCTGCGGAGATGATACAGATTCCGGTAAAGGTGGATAAACTTGCAGGTGAAGGAAATCTGGAGGTGAAGGTGATATGCTGAAAGAAATAACATGTATAATCTGCCCCAATGGCTGTGAGATCGAGGCGGAAGTTGAGGACGGCAAAGTGCTGTCCATAAAGGGGAATCTCTGCAAAAAGGGCGGGGACTACCTGATCCAGGAATTGAATGATCCCCGCCGGACAATCGCGTCTTCCATCCTCATAGAGGGCGGCGAACTCCCGTTAGCCAGCGTGAGGCTGACGAAACCGATCCCCAAGAAAGAGATTATGAAGGCCATGGAAGAGATCAGGAAGATCCGGAAAGCCGCTCCGGTCATGGCCGGGGATGTGGTGATAAAAGGGATTCTTGGGACGGACAGCGACGTGGTTGTGACGAAAACGGTTGGAGTGAAAACGGAAGCAGGGAAAAAGTGAAAATGGCAGGAGCTGAGAGCGCCGGGCAATAGGAAGTTATATAGAACGGTTTAAAAATATTAGAGGATATAAAAAGCCTGGGGAAAAGGATGGTTTTATTCTTTTTCCCAGGCTTTTATATCGTAAAATGCATTGTATTTTCCTTGTTGTATATAGAAAAAATATTTTTATTAGATATATTGACAATGATACAATTATGGTATATGCTGAAAATATAATTTAGACCGATCCAAAAAGGTGGTGTGAAGATGGTAACGATACGGGACGTAGCGCGTAAAGCAGGCGTATCCAGGAGTACGGTATCTCTTGTATTGAATAATAACCCGTTAGTGAAGGATGAGACACGCCGTCATGTGCTGGAAGTGATAAAAGAACTGAATTATGTTCCCAATAACAATGCCAGAGGCCTGAGCAGCAAGACGAATAACAGCCTTGGCCTTGTGGTATTTGTGGATAAGAGCAGAAGCCCGGACCAGTTCAGTTATGATTTTAACCAGAGCACCGGTATGTGTTCCTACAGCATCAGCAATGGAATCATGCTGGGGCTGGCGGAGACGGATTATGGCGTCATTACGGAACGGTTCTGTTCGGTGGACGAGCCGGATGAACTGCCCCGGGTTGTAAAAAACCGGAGGGTGGACGGTGTGTTTCTGGTTGGGAATCCCTACAGCCCCAAGCTGATGAAGAAGATGCAGGCCACCGGTATTCCCATGGTGATTGCCGGTGTAGACAGCTATGAAGATGAGATCGATTCCGTATATGCGGATCCGGGCGTGGGCACTGTGATGGAACTGAAGCATCTTTTAGATACGGGGCACAAGAAGATCTGTATGGTGAACAGCCCCAAGAATTTCCACTCATCCTATACGCGTATAAAAGCTGTCAGCGAATTTGTGGGAAAGAACGGAGTTGAGTTTGATTTTGACTGGGTTATTTTCTGTAAATCGAACCGGGGGGAAAGCGGTTATGAGACATTTAAGGAATTCTGGGAGGCGGGGAACCGGCCGGACGGAGTGATAACCGCCAACGGACAGATTGCGTTAGGTGTCATGAGGTATTTGTATGAGAATCACATCCGGGTGCCTGAGGACGTTTCCATTGTGGCATATGAGGATTCTTCCCTCTGCGGTTACGCCACGCCGGGGCTCACTGTGGTGAATATCCGTAAGGAAGCTCTGGGGGAGCAGGCGGCCAAGTGCCTGCTGCAGCGGATTCAGAATCCGGATAAAGAGGTGGAGCACATTGTGATTGAACCCTATATGGTTGAACGGCAGAGTGTGAAGCCGAGGTAAAAACGCTTTTTAGCGTTTTTTACAATCTAAAATTTAGATCGGTCCAAAAGTGAAAAGAGGGAGGGGTATGCAAAAAGAAATGAAGGTAACTGTTGAACGGGTGTTACAGTACGATGTGGTGGTGGCGGGAGGCGGACCGGCGGGAATTGGGGCCGCCGTATCAGCGGCCAGGCTGGGAGCCAAAACAGCTCTGATCGAACGGTTTGGCGTCCTGGGGGGGATGATGACATCCGGACATGTCCAGCCCATACTGGGGCGGACAGCGCCTTATACCATGTATCATGAGGTGTGCGGCATTTTAAACCAGGGACACGAAGAGGCGGAGCGGATCATAACGAGAAACGGAAGTGAAATCCATGTGGATCCGGAGGAGGCCAAGGGACGGCTTCTGAAACTGGCGGTTGACAGCGGAGCTGACGTTTATCTGCAGACGGCGGTTGTGGATGTGGAAAAAGAAGACGGCAGGGTCAGACGGCTGCTGGTTACATCTCCAACAGGCCCTTGCATTATGGAAGGAAACATGTTTGTAGACGCTACGGGCGACGGTTATGTGGCTTACCGCGGCGGGGCGCATTTTGAAACCGGCAGGGAAGGCGACGGGTTAAGGCAGCCGGAGACGATTGAATTTACGGTTGGGGGAGTTGATGAGACGAAAGCCATTGCCTGTTACGGCGGGAGCGATCCGGTCACTCTGCCTGACGGGAAAAAATATTCGCAGTTGTGCCGGGAGGCTTGCGAGAAGGGCGTTCTGCCTGAAAATGTCTCAATTGTGCGGCTGCACCGCACATTCTATCCCGGCGAGCGGCAGGTCAACGCCACCCAGGCCAACGGCTGTGAGACGCTGGATGCAAAAGGGATCTTGGACGCAGAGCTGGAACTGAGGCGGCAGATGGATTCCGTAGTCAGATTTTTAAAGGATTTTGTACCGGGGTATGAAAACTGTTATGTAAAAGCGTCGGCCAGCGCCCTTGGCGTGAGGGAGACGAGACGGTTTACGGGAGAATACGTGCTTTCGGACCAGGATGTGGAAACAGGCGCCAGATTCCCGGATGTGGTGGTACATAAAGCATGGTTTTTGATCGACATTCATAATCCTGAGGGCGGAGGACAGGCGGAAGGCCATTCTAAACCGGCGGTTCCCTATGATATTCCTCTGCGGAGCCTGATACCCAGGAATCTGGACGGGGTATTTCTGGCCGGGCGGAATATTTCAGGCAGCCACAGGGCGCACGGCTCCTACCGGGTTATGGGGATTGCCCTTGCCACAGGGCAGGCGGCCGGAATCGCGGCGGCAGTCTGCGCCATGGACGGGATAGGAACTGGTGGACTGGACTACAGGAAAGTGCAGAAGGCGCTTATGGATTCTGGAGCAGAACTTTTTGATGAGGGGGAATGGATCGGATGATGGAACAGCGGACCGGCAGAGACGTGATGAACACCATGGATGCGGATGTATTCGTGGCTGGCGGAGGGCCTGCCGGGGTATGCGCGGCCATTGCAGCCGCAAGAGAAGGAGCGGTTACGGTGATGGCGGAACAGGGCGGCTGCGCAGGCGGTATGGCGACACAGGGCCTGGTAGGACCGTTTATGACCTGCTATGACAAAGACGGGGAGAATATGATCATCAAAGGCCTGTTCTCTGAAATTGTGGACCGCCTTGTTAAAAAGGGGGGCGCCATCCACCCTTCACAGGTGAGAAAGGGGACTGCGTTTACTTCCTGGATCCGGGACGGACATGACCATGTAACGCCCTTTGATCCGGAAATTTTAAAGGTGGTTTTGGACGAGATGCTGGAAGAGGCTGGGGTACAGACCCTGTACCATACCACATTTGCGGAGCCGGTGATGGAGAAGGGGAAGATAACAGGGGTTATCCTTCATTCCAAATCAGGGTTTGAGCGGGTTAATGCAAAGGCGGTGATTGACTGCACCGGCGACGGGGATGTGGCTTGCCGGGCCGGGGTTTCCTGGGAGATGGGTGATGAAAAGCTGAAGCTCATACAGCCGGCCACGTTATTTTTCCGCATCTGCAATGTGGACTCCGATGCGGTGGAAGGGGATATTACAAAAAACAGGGAGAATTTTTACAGGAAAGACGGTGTGAATTACCGCAGTTTCCATTGGTGGGTATCGGAGGCCAGGAAGCGGGGAGACTGGAGTTTGGACCGGGTTTCCATCGGCATGTACCGGGGGGTGAAGAAGGATGAATGGTATGTGAACACTTCGAGGATTATGGGAATTGATTCCACAGACAACAGAAGCCTTTCTAAGGGAGAAATGGAAGGGCGCAGGCAGGTCCAGGAGATTCTGCATATGATCCGCACCTATATTCCTGGGTGCAGGGACGCGAAGCTGATGAGCACCGCCTCTGTCTTGGGAATCCGGGAGAGCCGCCATATCAGAGGAGAGAGCCGCCTGACGCTGGAGGACATCCTTCAGGGAAAGCTGACGGACGACCGGGTGCTGGTATGTTCTAATTCGGTAGATGTCCATGGCCGTTACGGGCCGAGAAGCAATGAGTACCTGACTATTGAGAACGGAGAGTATTACGGCGTTCCCTATGGATGCCTGGTGCCCTGCGGCGTGGACGGGCTTTTAGTGGCGGGACGGTGCATTTCAGCGGAATCACAGGCAGCAGGAGCTGTCAGGGTCATGCCTCCGGTGATGGCCATGGGCCAGGCGGCCGGAATCGCGGCGGCGGTTTCCGTGAAAACAGGAAAAGAGGTGCGCTGCATAGACAGGGAAATGTTAAAAGAGAGGCTGATTGAAAATCAGGTGTATCTGGGGTGAGCAAATCAATCCACAGAATGGATTGAATATAAATAAGCATGGAGGGATTTTATGAAGAAACAAATCGCAGCACTAATGTCAGCAGTCATGATCGCCGGCCTACTTGGCGGATGCGGCGGAGGAAGCAAGGCGCCGGAAACTACGAAAGCGGCGGAAACACAGAAAACGGAGGAAACTGGCGGGGGAAACGCTAAAGGGGAATCCAAAGGAGAGGAAAACACAAAAGGAGAGGAAAACGCCAAAGCAGCGGAAACGGAGAACGGGGCGGAAAAGACTGATCCGGGTGATATCGAAAGCTGGATTTTAGAAGATGATACCAATATGAGCGGAACGGTTCGTTTCTGGATGCCCTTTAAAGGGGATGCGGGAATGAATGATATGATCGCGGAGTTTAATAAGACTTATCCCAATATTAAGGTGGAACTGACCAGCTACAGTAATAATGCGGACGGAAATATGAGTGTGAATACAGCCATCATGTCGGGGGAAATCGATGTACTGGGATCATTTGATCTGAATAATACCTATAAAAGATGGAGCAATGACCTATATTTGGATCTGACGGACAAGGTAACTGAAGAAGGAATCAGTCTGGTCGATAACTGGAGCACGGATGTATATCAGTATAATGGCAGGATCTACACATTCCCCTGCGGCGGACTTTCCTATTATGTGTGCATCAATATGAACGCATGGGAAGAGGCTGGGCTCGGTGATATTCCGGAAGAATGGACATGGGACGAATATCTGGAAGCCAGCCGGAAAATGACGAAGAAAGACGGGGAAAACGTGCTGGTCTATGGCGGAACAGACTACCACTCCGTGGACTATTTTACCTATCCGAAACAGCAGGTTTATGGTACGGACCGGTATTATGATGATGAAACAGGGCTGTCCACCTTCGATTCCGATCTGATCGTCAATTCCCTGAAGAGAGAGATCAATGCGGAAAATGTTGAAAAGATCTGGTATCCTAAGTCGGTATACCGTTCCGACAGCATCCAGACACAGCAGACTTATATGTCCGGCCAGGCGGCCAGCGCGGTGAATCCCAATATGATCCGCTTCATCCGTGACAGGGAAAACTATCCGGTGGACTTTAAGACGGCATTTGCTCCATTCCCGGTGGAAGAAAAGGGACAGACCAACTATATGTCGGGAGTTGCAAGCTTCTCTCATGCTGGAATCACTCAGGGATGCAAGGATGAGGCGGCCGCATGGGCCTTCTTAAAATGGTATTCCACTTACGGTTCTAAATATCTGGTGATCGCAGGCCATCAGTCCACCTGGAGAGGAACCGTTGCGGATGATCTGGTATCCCTGATATTTGGGTCAGAAGAAGAAGCGGCGGAACTGATCGATGTGGAATCATTTAAACGCGTAGTGGGAGTTCCAACTAATCCGACGTTTGTGGAGACACAGATGGCAGCCTATACGGATGTGACCAATACGATCAATGAATATGCGATGTACGCGTTTAACGGCGAAATGACCCCGGAAGAGGCCATGAAAGAAGCGGCTGAAATTGCCAATGAAGCCATAAGAAAAGAGCAGCGATGATTGTCTGCCGCCCCTTTCACAAGCAGAGGGGCGGCGGATAACCAGGAAAGGAATGGAAGTTATGAATAAGAAGAAAGAAAATCTGATGGGGTATGCGTTTATCGCCCCGGCGCTGATTGCTTTTCTGACCCTGGTGGCATTTCCGTTTTTCTTTTCTATTTTTTTATCCTTTACCGAATGGAATTTCCTTTCCGGTCTGGATGGAATCAAATGGGTGGGGTTGGAAAACTTTAAAGATCTGGGGAAGGACCGTTTGTTCAAACAGGCGATGATCAATACATTCGTCTACTCTGTTACAACCGTTCCCGTGTCCATCATCATTGCGCTGGTGTTGGCGTATTCGTTAAATGGAAGGGTATTTTTCAAACGGACCCTGAGGCTCTGCTTTTTCATTCCCTATATTTCCAGTGCGGTGGCCCTGGCGGCAGTTTTTAAGTTTCTGTTCCGGGAAGAGGGCGTGATAAATACGGTTCTCATGAATCTGCATATGGTTTCCCAGCCCATAAAGTGGCTGACGGATTCCTCCCTGTGCAGATATCCGATCATAATTCTGCTGATCTGGTCCGCCATTGGATATGAGCTGATCATCTACATGGCGGCAATCCAGAATGTGCCGGTGAACCTTTATGAAGCATCTGAGATCGACGGGGCATCCAGCTGGCAGAAATTCTGGAAGATCACATTTCCCATGATCTCCCCTACCACATTTTATCTGGTAATCGTGCGCCTGATCGCCTCTTTTAAAGTGTTTTCGGCCATCAACATCATGACAACCGGAACCTCGGCCAAGGGAAATACTTCCATGGTTACGGTGATCTATTCGGACGCGTTTGGTTCCTATAAGTTCGGATATGCTTCGGCGGAAGCTGTGGTCCTGTTTGCGATTATCCTTGCTGTCACCCTGTTTAATTTCTGGGGCCAGAAAAAATGGGTTCATTATTAGGGGAGGGACGAGATGAAAAGAAATTATTATATAACAGCTCTGATTAAGACTGTTCTCATCGGGGCTCTCAGCATATTGTTTATTCTGCCTTTAGTCTGGATGATCTGTTCTTCGCTGAAAACCACCAGCGAAGTATTTGCAAGGCCCTATTACTGGCTGCCGAAAGTGGCAAGGTGGGACAACTACGCTGTGGTATGGACGGATGAAAAGGTGAGCATGCTCAGATCCTATTACAATTCCATAAAAATTGTGATTTTCAGCACCATAGGGCAGATTGCCATCGCGTCCATGGCCGCTTATGCGTTTGCGAAAATTAAATTTGCGGGCAAGAATCTGGTGTTTCTGCTGTTTCTGTCTTCCATGATGATCCCGTCCCAGGTTACGATCATCCCCAGGTTTATGCTGTTTAAATCCATGGGACTGTATAATAACCACTGGGCCATCATACTGCCGTCCTGGTTCGGGGCGACGGCCATTTTCATGCTGAGGCAGTTTTATATGGGGCTGCCGGATGATTTGATGGAGGCGGCTAAGATTGACGGGGCCGGACATGTGAGGATTTTCAGCCAGGTGATGCTGCCGCTGACCAAATCCGCCATGGTATCTCTGGTGGTGCTGGCTTTTATCGCCGCATGGAATGAATACATGTCGCCGCTCATTTTCATTACGGACACCCATAAATATACCATTGCCCAGGCCATTCGCTGGTATCTTCTGGATGAACTGCAGCGGTATGAGCTGACCATGGCAAGCGCGACCAGCGCAATTGTTCCGGCAGTGATTTTATTCATTTTCTGCCAGAAATATTTTGTGGAAGGAATTGCGACTGCGGGAGTGAAGGGCTGATGAGGAGGAAATGATATGCTGATTTCAGTGAATTCGGGGCTGCACAGCGCCAGGCCCGGAAAAGAGAGGATTCCCATGGAGGAAGCCCTGGCATTTTTTGCGGATACGGGATTTGAGGCCGTGGATATCAATTTTTCAGCGGTGATCCGTGAAGGAGAGCTGGATCATGAACCTGTTTTGGACGGGGAGAACTGGAGGGAACGGATACAGGGCTTAAAAACCCTGGCTCAGGAGCTGGGACTGGTGATTTCACACAGCCATGCGCCTTTCCAGTTCCGGTATGGTGATAAGGAGGACCCGGACTATGGGTTCTGCCGGGAGATGATGCTCCGGTCTATCGAAGCCACCTCCATTTTAGGGGCGGAATACATTGTGGTGCACCCTGTAGTCAGCGGGGACAAGAAAAAGACGCTGGTGAGGGAAAGCATAGAAGCGCTGGCGGAATATGTGGAGTACGGCAGGGAATTTGGAATAAAGCTGGCGGTTGAAAACATGTCGTGCACCGGCGTGGAAGAACTGCTGGAAATAGCCGGCGGTGTTTCCGGGGCGGTGTGTCTGGACAGCGGACATGCCAATATTTACGGGATGGATTTGTATCAGGCGGTTTTGGAATTGAAAGACAGGCTGAAGGTGCTGCATCTTCACGATAACTTTGGAAAATTGGGGGAAGGCGTCCATTGCGATAAGCATCTGCCGCCTTTCTTCGGAACGATAGACTGGGAAATGTTTGTAAAAGGGCTGAGAGAAGCCGGATATCAGGGGACATTTAATTATGAAGTCAATGTATCGCGGATACCGGAAGAGGCCAGAGAAGGCATGGCGCGCTGCTTAGTCAGCACGGCCAGAGCGCTTCTGGGAACTGGGAGCATTATTTAAGGGACGGCCATCCCAGCCTTGGACGGGCTGTGGCTGTTAAGGTAAAAGAAATGATGGAGGAATAGAGGGGATGAAAGCAAAAGCGGTGCGGCTGCATGGAGCGTCTGATCTCAGGCTGGAGGAATTTGAGCTCCCTGCAATTAAAGAAGATGAAATTTTGGTAAAGGTGATTTCAGACAGCATCTGTATGTCGACTTATAAATGCGCGGTATTGGGAACGGCCCACAAACGGGTTCACGAAGATGTGGCGGACCATCCGGCGATCATGGGCCATGAATTTGCGGGAGTGATTGTGGAAGTGGGGGAGAAACATAAAAGCCGGTTCCAGCCGGGAATGAAGTTCACCCTTCAGCCGGCGCTTAATTATAAAGGGACCATGTGGTCACCTGGATATAGTTATGAATTTTTCGGAGGGGACAGTACATACTGCATCATTCCTCCGGAAGTCATGGAACTGGGATGCCTTTTGGAATATAAAGGCCGGGCCTATTATGAAGCTTCCCTGGCGGAACCCATGTCCTGTTCCATCGGAGCGTTTCACGCCTGTTATCATACGAAAATGGGAGTGTATCAGCATGAGATGGGGATCAGGGAAGGCGGAAAAACGGCGATTCTGGCCGGAGCAGGCCCCATGGGGCTGGGAGCGCTGACTTATGCCCTCCACTGTGACCGAAGGCCGGGGATGATTGTGGTCACGGATATCAACCGGGAACGGCTGGAGCGGGCGGAGGCTCTTTTCCCTGTGGAGGAGGCTGCGAAAGAGGGGATTGAGCTGCATTTTATCGATACTTCCCGGTTGGAAGATGCGGCGGAGTATTTAAAAAAACTGTCAAATGGAGGGTTTGACGATGTGTTCTGTTTTACCCCGGCGGAGGCGCTGGTGGAACTTTCGTCGGACATCCTGGGGCGTGACGGGTGCCTGAATTTCTTTGCCGGACCGACGGACAGCCGGTTTGGCAGCCGGATTAATTTTTACGATGTTCACTATAATTCCACCCATGTTATGGGGACGACAGGCGGGAATACGGATGATATGCTGGAATCCCTGCGGCTGACGGAATCCGGAAAAATCAACCCGGCGGTCATGGTGACCCATGTGGGCGGGCTGGACAGCTGCGCGGAGGCCACGCTGAACCTGCCGAACCTGCCGGGCGGAAAGAAACTCGTCTATACGCAGATCAGCATGCCGATGACGGCGATTGCGGATTTCAGAAAACTGGCGGGGCAGGATAAGCGTTTTGAGAAGCTGGCGGATATTGTGGAGGCGAACCGGAATTTATGGTGTGCTGAGGCGGAGGAGTATCTGTTGGAACATTGGCAGACTGCCACAGTCTGAAGGTATTGTATGTTCATGAAAAGTTTGATAGACTGGATACAGACATAGTCTGAAATGTGATTGAAGAGGACTGGGAGAAAATGGACTTCTGGGGCGGAAGAGAGAAGGGGGAACCATGAAAAAGGAGATTTTATGCTATGGAGATTCCAATACCTGGGGATGCATTCCCAGATGGAAGGATTCAGCGCTGCCGTCGGAGCGGTATGATGAGGAAACCAGATGGCCTTGTGTGATGGCCGCTGAACTGGGGAGCGGTTATCATGTGATAGAGGAAGGCCTTGGCGGAAGAACTACGATTTATGACGATACGGAGGAAATCTATAAGAGGGGGATTGACTATCTGCTGCCCTGTCTCTTAACCCACCGTCCGCTGGATCTGGTGATTATTATGCTGGGAACCAATGATTTGCAGCTTAGAAACCATCGGGAGGCATTTACAGAAGATCAGTTGGGCAAAGGGATCGAAGAATTGGTGAAAGTGGTTAAAAATACGGATAAATGCGGACGGGGCTGCCGTCCGCCGAAAATTTTGCTGTTGGCGCCAATCCCCATCAAACAGGCCAAAGGACGGGTCGGTGTATACGCCCGGTTCGGAGGAGAGGACGGGGAGAAACTATCCCGGCTGTTTCCCAAAGTATATGAACAGATTGCGGAGAAATACGGGTGCGGATTTTTGAATGCCGGGTATTATGCGGAACCGGATGACGGGGATGGAGTGCATTTTTCAAGGGACAGCCATCCCAGGCTCGGACTTGCTGTGGCGGCTAAGGTGAAAGAAATGATGGAGGGTTAGATGCGCCAGCGCCACGGCCGACAGGCCGGGTCTGCCAGCGGGGGCTATGACAGTTATAAAAATAGAACAAAAAATAGAAAAAGGTCAGACTTACCGGTAAAATTTTCAAAAAAGGGCTTGACTATTTTGGCTTGATAGTGTATAAATATCATTGTTGTGTTGATGGGCTATCGCCAAATGGTAAGGCAACGGACTCTGACTCCGTCATTTCAAGGTTCGAATCCTTGTAGCCCAGGTTTAGGGAATCCTGCAGATATTAGATCTGCAGGATTTTTGTTATTTCATGGAAAAATTCGTATCGCGCATTTCTTTCCTGCTTGTAGAAAGTCTGGGCATATAGTAAAATGGACAAAACAGAGATGGCGGAAATGAATTTTCAAACACACTCTAAGGCGGAGGAAAGGCATGGCTACGATTAAGGAGATTGCAGAACTGGCGGGGGTGAGTACGACCACGGTTTCCAACGTGATACACGGGAAGACGAACAAGGTATCCCCGGCCACAATCGAGAAAATCAATACATTGATTAAAGAACTGGGCTATGTCCAGAAGATGGGACTGCGCGTGCTGAATAACGAAAGTTCCCAGTTGATTGCGGTAGTGGTGAATTATCATAAAGAGTTTCGGGATTCCCTGCTGGCTGATCCGTTTTATGGAAAGGTACTGGGGCGGATTGAGGAGCGGATCCGGGAACTTGGATACTATCTGATGATCTATTCGGAGCGGGATGTGGACAAGATCTTTCAAATGGTGGCCAGTTGGGATATTGACGGCGTGATTGTGATGTCCTCCAGCATCAAAAACTGTGAGAAGATTTATCAGCTTACGAAAAAACCAGTGGTTGCTATTGATGCCTATGGGGAACGGGGCGGGATGAAACCGCCGATTGTCAATGTTACCCTGGACGACAGAGAGGGCGGTTATCTGATGGTAAAATATCTGCTGGAGTGCGGCTATGAATGGATCAAGGTCTGCGCCGGACGAGACAGCGGAGTGGATCACCAGAGACTTCTTGGCTGTGAACAGGCCATGGCGGAATGTGCGGGTCAGGGGCAGAAGCTTCAGTTTGTGCCTCTTGGGATGAATGCGGCCAAAAGGCAGGAGAATTATGCCTGGCTGCTGCAGCGGATGAAGCCGGACACAGCGCTGTTTTTCCTCTCTGATTTATATGCTATGGAAGCGATCAGCTTTTTTCATGACCATGGAATCAGGGTTCCGGAGGATTTAGGCGTAGCCGGATTTGACAATATCCAGTATTCCCGTTTCTCTGTGCCGAGACTCACCACCGTAGGCCAGGATGTGGACAAAAAAGCAGAGCTGGCAGTGGAGGAGCTGATGAAACAGATTCATAAAAAAGAAGACGGTCTGGAACAGGATATTCTGCTTCCGGTGACGCTGGTGGCGCGCAAGTCTACCAGTGTCTGCGGTTTAAAGGGAAAAAAACAGTGAAAGCGAAATATGAAAATCATTGCAAAAAGTGCGGGAGAAAATCCTGCGCTTTTTTTGTATGGGTAAGTGCAGGCCGGTCTGGCGTAAAAGTAAGCTGGAATTATCTTAATAAATATACATAATGCACAAAAATATAGCGTATTATTTTGCTGTTTAGATGGTTATCTACATAACCTATTTACACCATGGAATAGGAGTGTTATAGTGGTTTTAAGATAAGTTATGTACATAACCTACTGAATAAAAAAAGAGGAGAAGGAGTAAAACATGAAGCAGATTCTGATAGCTACTCATGGAAAAATGGCATCCGGCATTCGCTATACACTGGAACTGGTTGTCGGGAAGATGGCGGAGATCACCACGCTTGACGCTTACGTGAATCCGGAGGAAGATGTGGAACAGATCCTTCAGGAGTATTTTTCCTGTCATAAAGAAGACCGCGTGTTGGTATTTACAGATTTGAAAGGCGGCAGCGTCAACCAGAAGATGATGCAGTACGCCGGCTGGCCCAATGTAACGCTGATTACCGGAATAAATCTTCCAATTCTGCTTCAGGCAGCTCTGGCAGGTGAGAATGTGACGGACAGCGAACTGGAAGAATGGATCGAGTCATCGAGGAAGGAACTGCAGTTGATTTCATTAAAAGCGGCGGAAGAGAAGATACCTGAGGATATGCCGGCGGCCGCTGCCCAGTCTGAAACCTTCGAACATTCCCAGGCAAAGATTACGGCCTTGCGGGTGGATGACCGGCTGATCCACGGCCAGGTGGCTATGACCTGGACAAAACAGCTCCGTGTGGAAGGCATCATTGTGGCCAATGATGACGCTGCCAATGATTCAACCCAGAAAATGGCGCTGCAGATGGCGGTTCCGGCAGGTATCCGGGTGCTGGTAAAACCAGTTGGCGAGGCGGTCCGGATGCTGAATTATCCTAAGGCTTCCCAAATGCGGATTCTGGTGCTGACCCGGACCATCCGTGACGCCCTTACCATCCGCCAGAACGTAGGAGAAATCGGATTTCTGAACATCGGCAATGTAGGACGGTTTGACGGTATCGACATTTCCAGGAAAAAAGTGCTGACCCCTACCATCATGATAACGCCGGAGGAGACAGAGTGTCTGGAGAAACTGATCGAGCTGGATCCGGATACCTGTATGCAGCAGGTTCCCGGTGACGAACGGAAACTGGTAAAAGATGTGATTGGAAAGTTGAAATAGAAGGAGGAGAATACCATGTTACAGGCATTTTTGGTAGCGCTGGCAGTATTTGTATGTGTCGGCGGGGGAGAATTGATCGGATTTACCATGTTGAACCGTCCCATCGTCATCGGGCCGTTGGTGGGATTGTTTTTTGGGGATTTACATACAGGTGTGATTGTGGGAGCGGCGCTGGAGGCTGTGTTTATGGGTGTGGTCAATATCGGCGGCGCGTCTGCTGCGGAGCCGGGGATCGCTGCCGCGGTGGGAACGGCATTTGCAATTATGCTGGGCAAGGGAACTGAGGTGGCTTTGACTTTGGCTCTGCCCATCGGGATTCTGGGGCTCCAGATCAAGACGGTTCTGTATATTTTTCTGGTAGGTATGTTTGCCAAGAGGTTTGACCTGCTGGCATCCCAAGGTAAACAAAGACAGATTGTGTTTCTCCATTTCGGCCTTTGGGCTGTAAACTGGTTTTTGTATTCCATGGTGGCCTTTCTGGGAATCCTGTTTGGTTCCAATGCGGTTAGCGCGCTGTTAGAGGCAATTCCCGAGGTAGTGATGAATGGACTCACCGTGTGTGGCGGCCTGCTTCCGGCAGTGGGTATGGCAATGTTGATGAAGATGCTGTGGGACAACAAGATCTGTATTTATTATTTTCTGGGCTTTGTGCTGGCGGCATACTTAAATCTCCCGCTGGTGGCTCTGGCAGTGCTCGGCGCTATTATTGCCATCGGAATCGGCATGAATGATTATAAGTTTAACCAGATGGCATCCATGGGAGGCGCAGCGCCGGCCTTACAGGCAGACAGCGCATATGGGTTAGATCAGGAAGAGGAGGAATTTTTCAGATGAGCAGTTTGACAAAATCAATTCCGGCGGAAGAAAGAAAATTATTGAGGAAAGCGTTCTGGCGTTCTTTTACCCTGTATGCGGCGGTTAGTCCTGCAAAGCAGGGAGCAAGCGGCTTCTGTTATGCCATGATGCCGTTTATCAACCGTTTTTATAAGGACAGTGAGGAGAAGAAAAATGAAGCGCTCACAAGAAGCATGTCCTATTTTAACACCACCATTACCTGCTCCACCTTCATTATGGGCCTGGTGGCTTCCATGGAAAAAAAGAACAGCGAGCAGCCGGATTTTGACGCTGGTTCCATAAATGCGGTGAAATCCAGTCTGATGGGGCCGCTTGCGGGAATCGGGGACTCCATTTTCTGGGGCGTGCTGCGGGTCATTGCAGCCGGTATCGCCGTAGGAATGGGAGCAGCCGGCAACGTGCTTGCCCCAATTGTCTTTTTGCTGCTGTTCAATCTTCCGTCCATTCTGGTCAAGTATTATGGAACCTTTCTCGGATATAAGCTGGGATCGGAATATATCCAGAAGGTATACGCCAGTGGGCTGATGAATATTCTGACAAAAGCTGCAAGCACAGTAGGCCTGATTATGGTGGGCGGCATGACAGCCTCCATGGTGACCTTCCATTCGGCATTTGAACTGACCATGGATGGGGAATCAATCCTGAGCCTGCAGCCCATGCTGGACCAGATTTTTGTGGGTCTGGTGCCCCTGGGACTTACGTTGTTTTGCTACTATCTGCTGAAAAAGAAAAATGTCAGCATTACCGTTTTGATTCTTGGAGTGATCGCGCTCAGTATTCTGCTGTCATTTTTGGGAATTGCATAGAAAGAGAGAGAGGAAAATGTAATGAGTGATAAGTGGTGGAAAAATGCGGTGGTTTATCAAATCTATCCAAAAAGTTTCCAGGATTCCAACGGAGATGGTCTTGGCGATCTTTTGGGGGTCATCAGCCGGCTGGATTATCTGAAGGAACTGGGGATTGATGTGATCTGGCTCAGCCCGGTATTTGATTCTCCCCAGGATGACAATGGCTATGATATCCGGGATTATCGGAAAATTTATGATGGGTTTGGGACCAATGAAGATATGGAGCGTTTGATTGCAGAAGCCCATCAGCGTCAGATTAAAATTGTGCTTGATTTGGTAGTGAACCATACCTCCGATGAGCATGTATGGTTTGTGGAGAGCCGGAAGTCGGCGGATAATCCTTACAGTGACTATTATATCTGGAAAGATCCGAAAGCAGACGGCGCGCCGCCTAACAACTGGGGGTCCAGCTTCTGCGGGAGCGCCTGGGAGTACTGCCCAGAGCGGGGACAGTATTATCTTCACTTTTATGGAACCAAGCAGCCGGACTTAAACTGGGAAAACCCAAAACTTCGCCAGGAAGTCTATGATCTGATGACTTTCTGGATGGAGAAAGGGGCGGACGGATGGCGGATGGATGTGATCGCGTCTATCTCCAAAGATCAGGATTTCCCGGATTATGAAGAGGAACCGGGCCGGAAATATTATACCGGAAAATACCATGCCAACGGGCCACGTCTTCATGAATTTATCCAGGAGATGAATAAAGAGGTGTTGTCGAAGTACGACTGTATGACCGTGGGAGAAGCTCCCGGTTCCACGGCGGACGTAGCAAGACTTTTTACGGCTCCGGAGCGGAAAGAACTGGATATGATTTTTACCTTTGAGCATATGAACATTGACCGGGTGCCGGGCTCTGTCAACCGCAAGTGGGCGCTGAAACCCTTCGATCTGCGGGACCTGAAAAGGGTGATGTCCCATTGGCAGACGACCCTTTACGGCAGAGGGTGGAACGCTCTGTATTTTGAAAATCATGACCAGCCCAGAGTCATTTCCAGATGGGGAAATGATAAAGAGTATCGTGAAGTCTGCGCAAAGGCCTACGCTACCGTACTTCATGGAATGCAGGGAACGCCTTATATTTATCAGGGCGAGGAGATCGGCATGACTAATGTGCAGTTTGAGCTGGAAGACTACGAGGACATTGAGGTACGCAACGCTTACCAGGAGCTGGTGATCCGGGATCAGAGCATTTCTGCGGAGGATTTTTTAAAGGCTGTGTGGAATAAAAGCCGGGACAACGCCAGGACTCCGATGCAGTGGGACGACACGGAACAGGCTGGGTTTACCACCGGGAAACCATGGTTTCAGATTGGCGGCCACAGCCGGGAAATCAATGTAAAGAAGGCGCTGGAAGATAAAAATTCGATCTTTTATTACTATCAGAAATTGATTAAACTGCGCCATGAGGAACCGCTTTTGACGGAAGGGGAGTATACGCTTCTTCTGGAAGATGATCCATATATTTTTGCCTATCTCCGCCATACGGATAAGGAGACCTGGCTGGTGGGGGCAAACATGTCGGAAGAAGCACGGTCCATGAAACCTCTTGCTGAATATGGAAAAGGTAAGACGGAATTTTTAATCAGCAATTATGACCGTACGGATCTGGAAGGCAGTTTCCGGCCTTACGAGGCATTTATGGTGAGGGTGGAAACTAATTGAGAGAACCGGGATTCTTTGTTCTTGGGTTTGCGCCAAACGTTTGCATAAAAACCCATAGCAAATTTACCAATATTATGGTAAAATACTTTCATTATCATCAGGAAGATGAATTCAGTACCACGAAGGGAAACACACCGTAACAGGTGTGCTGCTTTCGTGGTTTTTTTGTTCCTTTTATTAGCAATGTTTGCTGTAGCAATCGAGGGAAAAACGTGTAGAAGCGTGAGCGGGTTTGAAGGACAGCAAGTTTCAAACACACTCTGACGGAAAAGACATCAGGAGGATGATACTATGAGATTAAGAAGAAAAACAGCGGTTTTGCTGGGCGCAGCTTTTATAACGGTTTTAGCGGCAGGATGCGCTGGAAAGAATGCGTCGGCGCCGGCTGAAAAGACAGCGGTCCAGGAAAACACACAGGCCGGCAAAGATCAGAATACGGCAGCGGAAACAGGCGGGGCGGAAGCAAAAGAAACAAAAGAATCAAAGAAATCCAAAGAATCTAAAGAGACAGAAGGCTATCTGGTTGATACCCTGAAACTGGAAGGCGGTACGGACTGGGGAGCGCCCAGCCCATTTTTAAACGCATCCAGAGGGCCTGGCACGGCCAAGATGAATCTGGTATTCGCCAGTCTGATCGATGAAGATGAGAACGGGGATATCCCTTGGCTGGCAGAATCATGGACGATTGAGGGCAATGACTATACATTTACCTTATATCCGGATACCGCGTTCCATGACGGCGAACCGCTCACAACGGAAGATGTGGCCTTTTCCATTGACTATTATAAAGAACATACTCCGGTTTCCAATTATCTGGGTACAGGAGACAGCTTTATTGTAGATCATTACAGCATTGTGGATGACCGCACCATCACGATCACAGTGAAAGAATCCATGGCGGATACGCTTACCAATGTAGGTTCATTTGTGATCATCCCCAAACATGTATGGGAAAAGGTGGAAGATCCCAATACCTACACGGGAGACGGCTATCTGACCGGAAGCGGGGCTTATATGTGCACCGCATATGACGGGGCGACGGGAAGCTATGAACTTACCGCGTTTGATGGGTTTAAAGGCGGGAAACCGGCCGCCGGACGGGTGCTTTTTGTTCCTGTCAGCGATCCTCTGCTGGCATTTGAAAACGGGGAGATCGACATCACTTCCATGCCTGCTGATTTAAAGGACCGGTATGCCGGGGATTCTTCCATCGGAATTGTGGAAAAGGCCAACGATATGGGATATAAACTGTTAATAAACTTTGAAAAATGTCCTGATTTCCTGGATACCGGCCTGAGAAAAGCCCTTTATGCGGCCCTTGACCGCCAGGCTGTGGTGGATAAGGTATTCAGAGGTGCGGGAAGCGTGGGAAGCGCCGGTTATGTGCCTGAGGGAAGTATTTATTACAATGATAAATGCGTCCGGTATGAGTATGATCCGGAAACCGCAAAGGCGGCCTTTGACGGTAAAGGGATTGAAGTGACCCTGCTTGCCGCCGACAGCGGGGACGATGTGGCCATAGCGGAACTGATCAAGCTGAACCTGGAAGCGGCTGGCGTGAAAGTGAATGTGGCCGCTTATGATTCCGCCACACGGGACGATATGGTAAATGGCGGTGATTACGAATTGGCTCTGGTAGGAAACGGCGGCTGGGGCAACAATCCGCCTAAATATATGAGAACAATTTTTTCGGATAAATCCAAGAATCAGGGCGGCAATCCCCATTCCATGGGCCCCATCGGCTACAGCAATGAGGAAATCACAAAACTGGCGGAAGACCAGATGTACGAAGTGGATTTCGAAGCCAGAAAGCAGATGTTTAAAGACCTGGAAGCCCTTGTCAGTGAAGAAGTTCCTCTGATTGTGGTTGCCAATAAGTCTTCTTATTCCATGTACAGAAAGGATTACTTTGACGGATGGATGAAGACGTATGCCTATCAGCAGGCGGAACAAAACCGTCTTTCTTTTATGGAACGTTAGAGGATGTTTGAATCATGAAAAAGCGGGCAGTGCTGTTTATTGTTTCATTTTTGGTTATTTACATATTTAATTTCTTTATTCCCCGCCTGATGCCGGGAGACCCTTTTGTCTATACCTCTTCCGTGGCGGGGGAGGATATGAACGTGGAGTTTTCAAAAGAGCAGATTGAGGAAATGCGCAGCTATTACGGCATGGATAAACCGCTTGGAATCCAGTTTGCGGATACGGTTAAAAAGAATCTGACAGGCGATCTGGGACTGAGCATTCACTATAAAAAACCGGTGGCAGATGTGTTAAAAGAGCGTCTGCCCTGGAGCATTTCCATAATGGGAGCAGCCCTGATCCTGAGTTTGATGATCGGAACCGGGCTGGCCCTTTTCGGCATGCAGAGGACCCATTTTGATAAGGCCGTCTATAAGCTTTTGTCAGCGCTTACGGAGATTCCGGCATTCCTTATAGGACTTTTGCTGCTGTTTCTGATCGCGTCCAGGGTTTCCTGGATTCCTCTTTCGGGAGGGGCGGTCCCTTTTGCCCGCTATGAAAGCGTTCTGGAAAAAGGGGCGGATTTATTGGTGCATGCCCTTCTTCCGGTGTTGTCATTGGTGATCGTTATGACGCCCAGGTTTTATTTTACGGCCAGGGCCAGCTTCCTGGAGGTGATGTCCAAGCCCTATCTTCTCAACGCCAGGGCAAAAGGCTTAAAGGAGAGGAGAATCAGGTGGAAATACATCTTTAAAAACGGCATGACGCCGGTGGTGGCCCGGTTTTTCCTCAGCGTGGGAACCGCTGTGGGGGGCACCCTTCTGGTGGAAAATGTTTTTGCGTATCCGGGGCTGGGAATTGTGATGCGGGAGGCGGTGCGCTACCGGGATTATGTGATGATTCAGGGATTTTTCCTTTTATCAGCAGCAATCGTGCTGGCCAGCCTGTTTCTGGCTGATGTGATAAATGCGGGTGCGGACAGGGAGGAACGGATGTGAAACGGATCAGGAGATATTTGATTATGCTGGCTGTTTTGGCGGCGGCCTGCCTGTATGGCCTCACACTGTACCCCCACAGCCCGGTCATCCCTTCGGGCGGCTCCTTAGAAGCTCCGTCGGCCCTGCATCTTTTGGGGACGGACAATCTGGGGATTGATATATTTGCCCAGATATCCAAGGGATTTTACCTGAGCATGATGACAGGGGTGATAACGGCTTGTATTTCATTTCTGGCCGGAGGAATCCTTGGGGTGCTGTCAGGATACCGGGGCGGCAGAACGGACTGGGTCATTTCTTTTATGATCAATGTATTCCTCTCTGTTCCCCAGCTTCCAATTATGATTGTGATTGGGGCGTTCTGGGGGCAGAGTATCTGGAATATTATCTGGATTATCTCTGCATTTTCCTGGGCGCCCATCGCCAAACAGGTGAGGGCCAAGGTGATGTCGGTGAGAAAGAGGGAATACACCCTTTTGGCGAAGAGCTATGGGGCGGGGCCCTGGTATCTTGTGAGGAAACATATGCTGGGGGAGGTATTTCCTCTTCTGCTGGTCAATTCCATCGCTGTGACAGGAAAGACCATTGTCCAGGAATCGTCTCTGGCCTACCTGGGGCTTTCCGATCCGCTGGCCAAGTCGTGGGGGCTGATGATACAGAAGGCGGCTTCCTTTTCGGGAATCTATTTTACGGAGTACTGGAAGTGGTGGCTGGTTCCGCCGGTAGCAATGCTGGTGGCTACCATTTTATGCCTGCGGCTTCTCTCCCAGGCGGCTGAGAACTATTTGTTGGAGGAAAGAAATTGAATAATAACGTGAATGAATGGACCGGCGCTTCCGGGAACGAAGTTTTGAATGTAGACCGGCTGGAGGTTTCTTATCCGGGCTTTACCCTGGGCCCCTGTTCTTTCCAAATGAAAGAGGGGGAAATCCTGGCGGTGGCGGGGGAATCGGGCAGCGGCAAGACCACCCTGGCCCGGGCTTTAGCCTGTCTGCTGGAAGGGGACTTTAGGATGTCGGGAGAGGTTGTCACAGCCGGATATTGCGTATATAATATGAAAGAGAAAGAACGGAAGAAGATCAGGATGGAGGCATTTTCCATCGTGTTCCAGAATTCGGGGGAATGGCTGAATCCGTCCATGAAGCTGAAGGAACAACTGGCCGAGACTTTAATCAAGAAATTCCCCAAAGAAATGCACCGGGAGAAAATGGAACATCTGATGGAACTGACGGGGCTGGACCCCGGGGATTTGGAACGGTATCCGGGGGAATTGTCGGGCGGGATGGCCCAGAAATTTCTGCTGGCCAATGCCATGGCGCTGACGCCCAGGCTTGTGATCCTGGATGAACCCACCAGCTCTATGGACGCCAAATCCAGGAAGGCATTTATGGAGATGATCAGGATGATGAATGAACGGTATCACACCGCATTTTTGCTGATCACCCATGATCTGCGTCTGGCAAAAGAACTGAGCAGCCGGATTTTGATCTTATACGGCGGAACGGTGGAGGAGATGGGGGATACGGCTCATGTGCTGAACCGGCCAAAACATCCCTACACCCAGGGGCTGATCCGCTCTTCCATGGATATCAATCTGGTTAGGGATATATGGGGAATCCGTCCGGCGGGGGAGGAGCCGGGGGGCGGGTGTCCGTTTGCCGCCAGGTGCAGCCAGAGGCTGGAAACCTGCAAGACGGAAAAACCGCAGCTTACCCAGTGGAAGGAAGGGCATTATGTGGCCTGTAACCGGGGCGGAATCGTCACCCTTCTGGAGGCGGAGCACATCAGAAAAAGGTTTGGAAAACAGGAAGTGATTAAGGATGCCGGGCTTGAAATCGGACATGGAGAATTCGTTTCACTGGTTGGAAAGTCCGGGGTGGGAAAAACCACATTTTCCAGAATCCTGGGGGGATTTTCCGATGAGTTTGAAGGGCAGATCCTGTTTGAGGGAAAGCCTGTGGATTATGGAAAGCTGCACCGCATGAAACATGGGCTTCAGATGGTGTTTCAGGACAGCAACGCTTCCATGAATCCCGGGATGACCGTGTTGGAGGCAGTGGGAGAGCCGCTGTTCTTATCCGGGCAGCCAGAGATCCGGGATGCGGTTAGGAAGGCCCTCAGGGAAGTGGGCCTGCCAGACCATGATGATTTTTTGAAAATGAAAATAAGAAAGCTGTCCGGAGGCCAGAAGCAGAGAGCCGCAGTGGCCCGGGCCCTGACCATGAAACCGTCCCTTTTGATAGCGGATGAACCAACGTCTATGCTGGATCCTTCCAGCAAGGCCAATGTGCTCAGGCTTTTAAAGGGCCTGCAGAACCAAATGGGATTCAGCATGCTGATGGTGACCCATGACCTGGCCTGCGCGGCCAAGGTGTCTGACCGGATCTATCTGCTGAAAGACGGAAAACTGAGGCCTTTTGAACCGGTAGTGGATAATATAGAGTGCAGTATTTACCAGATGGAGGAGTTTGAATGATGAGAGATGAGAATAGAGAGTTATGGAACAAATGCGCCCAGTTTCACGGCCACGTGTGCGGGGGCTTAACCATCGGCTACAAAGCGGCCTTATATGCCATGGATCTGTTAAAACTGGATTTTTCGGAAGATGAGGAAGTGGTGTGCATTTCAGAAAATGACGCCTGCGGGGTGGACGCGATTCAGGTGATATTAGGATGCAGCATCGGCAAAGGCAATCTGCTGTTCCATATGAGGGGAAAACAGGCATTTTCGTTCTATAACAGAAAGACCGGAGAAGCCGTCCGCCTGGTGCTGAAGGAACGCCCTAAATTCCAGTCAAAGGAGGAATCTTTTCAGTTTCTTCAGGCCAGTGATCCAAAAGATTTATTTACAGTGAAGCAGCCGTCTTACCAGTTACCGGAACGGGCCAGGCTGTTCCAGTCCTACACCTGTGACTGCTGTGGAGAAATGACCGCCGAGCACATGCTCCGCCTTCAGGGAGATCAGAAGCTCTGCCTGGACTGTTATGCTGCTTATGACCGTTTTAACGTCTGATTGGAGGGGAAAATGACCGGTTTAAATCAATTTTTTCAAGAAAACCCTAAGGCAGCCCTGGGATTTTCCGGTGGAGTGGATTCTTCTTATCTTTTGTACGCCGGGATTCATTATGGCGCAGAGATACGGCCTTATTATATTAAAACTGCGTTTCAGCCCCAGTTTGAATTTGAGGATGCAAAACGGCTTTGTGCCGGGCTGGGGGTGGAGATGACCGTAATTGAGCTGGACATCCTGTCCCATGAGACGGTGGCCGGCAATCCGGCGGACCGGTGCTATTACTGCAAATCAGAGCTGTTCGGCGCGCTTAAAAAGCGGGCGTTTGAGGACGGATACCGGGTTCTGATCGACGGAACCAACGCGTCCGATGATGCGGGGGACCGGCCGGGGATGCGGGCTTTGAAGGAGATGGAAGTGCGGTCGCCTCTCAGAGAGTGTGGGATTACCAAAGCGGAAGTGAGGCGCCTTTCGAAAGAAGCAGGGCTTTTTACCTGGAACAAACCGGCATATGCCTGCCTCGCCACCAGAATACCGGCAGGAAAGAGGATTTCGGAAGAGATGCTGACGAAGGTGGAAATGGCGGAAAACGCTTTATTCGACCTGGGATTTACGGATTTCAGAGTGCGCGTTTTAGATGGAATGGCCCGAATCCAGGTCCCGGAGGACCAGATGGGAAAAATGTTTGAACTGCGGGAAAAGGTCTGTAAAGAGGTAGGAGCGTATTTTGGCGCGGTGATGCTGGATATGGCCGGAAGAAGGCCGGGAGATTAAGGGACGTTAAACAGAATGGATGGAGGTAAAGATGGAGAAAAATGAGATAAAGAAAATGCTTCAGAAGGTAGCGGACGGTTCGATTTCAGTGGAGGACGCCTTGTTCAACCTGAAAACAGAACCATTTCAGGATCTGGGATTTGCTAAAATTGACAGCCACAGAAGTCTGAGACAGGGAATCGCTGAAGTGATCTACGGCGCGGGGAAAACGCCGGAACAGATCATTAAAATCGCTTCCACTATGCTGGAACAGGGGCAGAAAACGATCCTGATCACCAGAATGAACCCGGAAGCGGCAGGGATTGTGGGAAATGCAATTCCCATGGAGTATTATGAAATGGGCCATGTGGGGATTGCAGGGCAGATGCCCGTGCCGGATGGAATCGGCAAGATCGTGGTGGCGACGGGAGGAACCAGCGATATGCCGGTGGCAGAGGAAGCCGCCCTCACCGCGCAGGCTCTGGGAAATGAGGTGGTCCGCCTTTACGATGTGGGGGTTGCGGGGATTCACCGCCTGTTCGCCCATATCGATGAGATCATGGACGCCCGGGTGATAATCGCTATCGCCGGAATGGAGGGGGCTCTTGCCAGCGTGATCGGCGGCCTGGCGGACTGCCCTGTGATCGCAGTGCCTACCAGCATCGGTTACGGCGCTTCATTTGGCGGCCTTTCCGCACTTCTTTCCATGCTGAATTCCTGCGCCAGCGGGGTCAGTGTGGTGAATATCGACAATGGTTTCGGCGCTGGTTATCTGGGGAGTATGATAAATCACATGTAGAGAGACGGCAGATAAGGCATAAAAGGAGGTAAATCAGTGAAAACGTTATATTTGGAGTGTAATATGGGGGCAGCAGGAGATATGCTGATGGCTGCTCTCTTGGAACTGCACCCGGACCGGGACGGATTTTTGGAGAGATTTGAAAAGTTGGGGATTCCGGGGGTGAAGGTTACGGCTGAACCGGCTGTGAAATGCGGGATTACCGGAACTCATGTGTCGGTGGTGATTAATGGGGAGGAAGAAGAGAGCCTGGATGAGTGGCATGCGCATTTGCATGATATGGGGCATGGGCATGGAGCGCATGAACACTATCATGATCATCATGGTCATGAGGGGCAAAGCTGCATAGAACATGATCATCATGACCATGATGATCAAAGTTGTGCAGGACATAAACATGACCATCATGGCCATGATGATCAAGGTTGTGCAGAGCATAAACATGGCCATCATGACAATAATGATCAAGGCTGTGCAGAGCAAAAGCATGACCATTATTGTCATGATGATCAAGGTTGTGCGGAACATAAACATGGCCATGATGATCAAACTTTATCAGAACATAACCATGATCATGTTTGTGCATCAAATTATCATGATCCTGATGAGTATATCTGTACTGCACATGGCCATGGGAATGATGATCCGATGCATTTAAACCATTCAGATTGCGGCCATGACCATGAGCACGGTCACGACCATGAGCACGGTCACGACCATGAGCACGACCACAACCACGACCACAACCACGACCATGAGCACGACCACGGTCACGACCACAACCACGGTCACGACCACGACCACGGTCACGATCACAACCACGGTCACGACCATGAGCACAGTTACGACCATGACCACAACCACGACCATAGCCACGACCATAGCCACGGCCACAGCCATGGCCCGGGGCATCATCATCATACGGGAATGCACGAAATCCGGCATATGATCGGGCATTTCGACCTTCCGGACCAGGTGCGCAGGGATGTGCTGGCTGTTTATGAACTGATTGCGGAAGCGGAAAGCCATGCGCACGGAATGCCTGTAGATCAGATTCATTTTCATGAAGTGGGGTCTTTGGACGCGGTGGCGGACATTACGGGCGTCTGTATGCTGATGAATGAATTAGCCCCCGATCAGGTGATTACCTCTCCCGTCCATGTGGGATTCGGCCAGGTGAAATGTGCCCATGGAATCCTGCCTGTACCGGCTCCGGCAACTGCCTGCATTTTAAAAGATGTGCCGGTCTATGGAGGCGAGGTCAGAGGAGAACTCTGTACTCCTACGGGCGCTGCGCTGTTGAAGCATTTTTCAGCCAAATTCGGTTCCATGCCGGTTATGAAGGTTTCTAAAATCGGGTACGGCATGGGCAAGAAGGAATTTGAAAGGGCCAACTGTGTCCGGGCTATGCTGGGAGAAACCGGGGATTCAAAAGATGAGGCGTCCGAACTTTGCTGCAACCTGGACGATATGACGCCTGAGGCCATAGGATTTGCCCAGGAAAGGCTGATGGAAGAAGGGGCGCTGGATGTTTATACGGTGGCCATTGGAATGAAGAAAAACCGTCCCGGAGTGATGCTTGTGTGCATGTGCAGAACAAAGGACAAAGAAAAAATGGTAAGGCTTTTATTCCGGCATACCACAACATTGGGCGTGCGGGAATACAACTGTGCCAGATATACGCTGAAGCGGGAGATAAAAAGCGTGGAGACCCAGTATGGAACTGTCCATATTAAGGAGAGCAGCGGCTGGGATGTGAAACGACGGAAAACAGAATACGAGGATATGGCGCGTATTGCCAGGGAAAAAGGGATATCTCTGGCAGAAGCGGAACAATTAATTCACAGGTATTTATAAAGCTGCTGACTGCGCCGCCCATACAAAAGAACTCACCTGGACGCAAAGTGTTCCGGGTGAGTTATCTTATCTTAAAGGAGGTGTCTTGTCCATGAAAAGGAAATTAGCACAAATTTTAATTGGATTATCAATCGTCATAACAATGAGTTCCTGCAACAACGGGTCAAAGGGCCAGGAATCTCAGCCCCAAACTGCAATATCCCAATCGGAAACCACAACGGAAGAAACCGGCCAGGCCGTCCAATGGGAAGATCCGGCGGTAGAAAAGCTGATCCGGGAATTTCTGGAAAAACCGGAAGGCGATATCAGCATTTCAGATCTGGACTTCATCACATCTGTGGATTTGTATGGAGATGACCGCCTGTTTATTAATGGTAAAGATAAAGACGGCGCCGGTTTTATGGAAAACCGGGAGCAATTGGCCATCCGGTATTATTATGATGAAACTCTGGCAGGCACGATCAAAACTCCGGCCGATTTTAAGAACTTTCATCAGCTAAAGGAACTTGGGATTTATGGAAGCGCTATTACGGATGCCTCCGGATTTCAGGAAATCGTCTGGCTGGAACGGTTGTGGCTGTGGAATAATAAACTTACGGATATTAACGGGATCGAAAAACTCACACAGCTCACTTCACTGGACCTTTCCCAGAATGATTTAGACGACATCAGCCCTCTTAAAACCATGACAGGCCTGAAGGAATTATGGCTCTGGGGCAACCCCATCGAAGATCTGGAACCGCTGAAAGATCTGACCGGCCTGACAACCCTGATGATTCAGCAGACCCCTGTTTTAGATATCAGCCCCCTGGCCGGAATGACGAAGCTGAAGATTCTGGACATTTCTGAAACAGCGGTTTCTGATCTGTCCGCTCTGAAAAATATGAAGGATCTGGAATATCTGTTCGCATTGAAAACAGAGGTGGAGGACTGGTCCGTGGCAGACGGGATGGATGGGTTGAATATAAAAAGATAAAATCCTTTTAATGCACTGGCGGTCCCCTTTATTCCCCACATTTTGGGAGTGTTGGAATTGTATGAGTTAAAAGCAGGATTCGAACATATCATTTCACTGTTTCCCAACTTTACAGTCTTTTCAAATAAAGACGAGACCTATTATGATATTACCAGTTTCCTGCAAAAAATAATGGCTGGTTTCATGTAATCCAGTATATCGAGAAAAACAAATAATCAGGGTAAGTACATTTTATTAGTTATGTGTTTGTTGGCATTAGGCTTATAAGGCGGGCCAGCTCATCCCAATATCGGCTGTAAGGCTAAGGGGAGCAAAAGCCGGTGCATCGGACCGGCTTTTGCTCCCCTTAGCCTTAGTTTAACTTACGGTTGAAAGCCGGTTTTCATCCCCGAGGGATTCCCCTTAGCCCGGTTCCAGACATCCGGCCCGGCCTCGGCTCCCGCGTCCTGTTTTCCTGCGTAACTTTCACTAATTAAATTCCATTTCTACTGAAGCAAACATCCCTCCAGTTCCCTCACAGCCCCCATCAACATTTCTTCCGTAATCTCATAAGGATTGTGCTCAATATCTTTCATGGAAATAGCCTGTTTTACCACGGCTTCCAGATCATTTTCCGTAATTTCCACATCCGCCATGCATATTGGCAGTTTCACGCTCTTGTTGAAATTGTAGACCCGTTCAAACTCCTCTTTTTGTCCGTCGATCAGAAGCAGCAGGAGGATTCCGTAACATACCAGCTCTCCGTGAAGATGCTTTTCTTCAATATGGGGAAATGAAGTCAGCGCATAATAAACGGCATGCCCCAACCCTGTATTGTAGTCAATCCGGTGATCTGCGGTTACAAAGTTAGATACAAGAGCGGTGGTGACCACGATGCACAGAACGGTCTGTTCAAACGCATAGGAAGATACGCCGGTCTTTTGATCTTCCAGGGCCTGTTTTCCATATTTCATCAGGGGTTCGTAACACAGATGGCTCATGCCAACGCCCATGGCAATATAATGAACCAATTCGTCTCCCCGTGCCGAAATGGTGCTTTCGAAATATTTGGCATAAGTATCTCCCATACCGGCCCACATGTATTCGGTGGGGGTGTTGGCGATCACAGATGTCTGTATAAATGCGTGCTGGGCCGGTTTTGGGAAGAAAAACGGCTGTTTAAAGCTGCCGTCCGTATTATAAATGATGGATACGCTGGTACAGGCCGCACAGTTCGACGCGATTGTGGGAAATGTAAATACCGGCTTGTTCATCTTGACTGCCAGGGTCTTTGCCGTATCTAACGCTTTACCGCCCCCGATTCCGAAAATCATATCCGCTTCCTGCACCTGTAAAAGATTCATCAGCCGGTCGACCTGCTCAAAGGTGCACTCCCCGCCAAACCAGATAAAATCTAATATTTCAAGGCCGCTTCCTGCCACAGCCTCCGTCAATTGTTCCTGAACTGCGGCCATGGCCCGGTGTCCGCCGACGGCTATGATGCGGGAACCGTAAGGGCGGCATATTTCAGGGATTTTTTTATAAATGTCGGTTCCGATTGAATAGCTTGGCAGGTTAATGCTGTAATTTTCCATGTTGATTCCTCCTGATATTTTACGATATATGATTAAAATAAAAAAATCTGCCCCTGATAAAAGGACAGATTGTTATTCTGCGGTACCACCTTTTTTGATTAAATAATCCACTCAACCAGAAATGCCATCACACTTCCTACCGTTAACGCCGGAATACGTCCTCAGATACTTTGTCAAATTACAAAATGACATTTCCCCTGGCCCTCAACGGTCCATTTACCAGCCGGCTTTTCCACGGGGCTCTCAGCTTATGCCCCATTCTCTGTACGGCGCCTTTGAAGGTTTTATCTCCGTCTCGATGGTTTACTCATATTCTAAAGGCTGCTGCCGTGTTTGTCAATCCCAAAATTTGGACGGTTCCGGAAGGCGGTTTGCGGGCGGCAGAGAGGAGAAAATTCCCCTAAGTGATAAAATATCTGTAAAAAATCTAAAGAAATTACCAAAAATAATTCGCCGGTATTAGTATTATTTTTGTATAACAGCGCCGGTATTCCGGCTAAACGGGGAGGAATGACAATGAAAAAAACAGCGGTATTATTGGCGCTTGGGCTGATGGCGACTGCGGGCCTTAGCGGATGCGGGAAAACAGCACAGGCCGGGGAACCTGAGATATTGAAAGTGGGTAATATGGGAACCAGCATAAAAGCGGCCATGGTGGTTCTGGCCCATGAGATGGGATATTATGAGGAAGAAGGCCTGAAAGTAGAATTTGAACAGATCAATAATTTAAATGACGGACTGACCGCCATTGGAACCGGCAAGATGGACGTGCTTCCTATGGGAATCATCCCTACCGTGACATTTGCGGCCCAGGGCGGCGATTACGTGGTATTTGGCGGAACCATAGCAGAAGGCGGGGAAGTGGTGGTCTCCGACGAATACAAGGATAAGGTGAAATCTTTAGAAGATCTGGAGGGCCTTACCATTGCCTGTGTGCGGCCGGAAACCAGCCATATGATTGCGGAAAGTTTGATGCGGGATCAGGGGATGGATGTGGATGGCGCTACGAAATTTGTGGAAGTGGACGGCTTTCAGAGCGTGATTGAGGCCGTGCAGAAGAAAACGGCCGATGCGGGATTTGTAAACAGCGGGTTTGGCCTGATCGCAAGAAAGCAGGGGCTCACTAAGGCATTTGCAATCGGTGATGTGATGCCGGGGGCGGTGTGCTGCCGCCAGACCACATCCCAAAAGGTGATCGACGAAAAGCGGGATGCCCTGGTGAAATTCCAGACCGCTAACTTACGGGCTTACCTGCTGTGCCTGGAAGACCCGGAAACGGCGGTTAAGAAACTGATGGATTTTTCAGGACAGGACAGGGAATATGTGGAATACTGCCTTTACGACGGGGCCATGAAGATAACCATGGATCCGGCCAGGAATAAGGTGATGTCATTTTATGAAGTGATGAAAAATAACGGCGATATCCCGGAAGACAGTAAATGGGACGGAGATAAAAATGTGGACATCACCATTTATAAAGAAGCCCTGGACGGGCTTGCAAAGCGGCTGCCGGATAATGAGACGCTGAAAGAACTGGAGAAACAATATCAGGAGAATAACTTTTAGAGAGGTTTGTGTGTAAATCTGCGCAAAAACCGCTCCGGTATGGAGGAGTTTTATGATTGAACTGAAGCAGGCCGGATTCCACTATCCGGGAGAGACGCAGTGTGTGCTGGACGGGATCGATTTAACAATTGAAGACGGTGAATTCGTGGTGGCGCTGGGAGGCAGCGGCTGCGGTAAGAGCACGCTTCTGAGCCTGATCGCAGGCCTCAGGACGGTCACATCGGGTGCGATAACCATTGATGGAAACGCCTGTTTTGGCCCGGGAGAGAATACGGGCATTCTGTTCCAGCACAATTCCCTGTTTCCCTGGATGACGGTGAAAAAGAACATTACGTTCGGAATCCGCCAGTCCCATCCGGATATGAAAAAGGCGGAACGGGAGCTGCGGGCCGGACGTTACCTGGCTTATGTGGGTCTGGAGGACAGCAAAGAAAAATATCCGGGGCAGTTGTCGGGAGGAATGCGGCAGAGGGCCGCAATCGCCAGGATGATGGCTATGGATAAGGAACTCCTTCTGCTGGATGAGCCGTTTGCGTCCCTGGACCCGAAAAACAGGATGGAGCTGCAGCAGCTTTTAGAAACCATGTGGAAAAAGGGAGAAAAGAAAAAGACCATCCTATTTGTCACCCATGATGTGGATGAAGCCATATTTTTGGGGGACCGGGTGATATTTTTGGACCGGCAGAAGATACGGGCTGATATTAAGATTCCATTTAAACGTCCCCGGGGAATTGATACCATTTTGAAGGAAGAGGAATACTGCGTGATCCGAAAACAACTGATTGATCTGTACTATGAAGGAAATGAGGCCGGAAAAGAGCGGGGGCCGGCACAGGAATTTGCAGGATGCGGCTGCCGCTGAAACGGGAGGATTTAGGAAAATGAAAATGATATGTGACTGGCTGGTTCATGTCCTCTATGGAGCCCTTCTGGTAATGGGGATTGTTCCGGTTAACAATGAGGTTCCAGGCGGGGCCGCATTCGCCTGTATGGTTACCGCGGCCGAAGCCATTTATCTGATAAGAAGGAAGGGAGAAAAGAGGGCAAACAGCGACCTCATGGCAGGGTTTTACGCTGTTTTGATCCTATGGGAACTGGTTACAGACTGGATTCCGGCGGTGAACCCGATTCTGCTCCCGTCTCCCAGGGCCGTATTCCAGGTTTTCATAAATCAGCGCAGCCTGATGATAAAAGGGGTATATTCGTCTTTCCAGCTTCTATTGGCCGGATTCGGAGCTGCATTTTTCCTGGGCATTCCACTGGGGATTTTGTCGGGCCGGGTGAGGCGGATGAGGGGATTTTTACTTCCTGCTGCCAAAATCGCCTGCTGCATCCCGCCCATCATCTACACTCCTTATGTGGTGGCGGTCATGCCTTCGTTTAGGAGCGCATCCGTATTCGTGATGGTGATGGGGCTGTTTTGGCCGGTGTTTATGAATGTGGTTCTCATGGTATCTTCTCTGCCGCAGACCATGGAGGACACCATAAAGAGCATGAGGGTGGGAAAATGGGATCTTTTTACGGAAATCTATCTGCCCTATGTGATTCCGGGCGTGGTGAAAAGCCTGCACATTTCACTATCCACTTCATTTATGCTGCTGACCATGGCGGAAATGATGGGCGCGTCTTCCGGCCTGGGATATTTTATCAAAAATTTTGCCGATTATGGAAATTATACCTGTGTGCTGGCCGGAATTATCCTGACCGCGGCGGTGATCCTGCTGCTCAACCTGTTTCTGGATTTTTTAGAGGAGAAATGTATCCGCTGGAACCGGTAAAGATTTTATATGTTCTAAAAAAATTACAAATTTTATGACATAATTTCAAAGATAGAGTTGAAAACGCTTTTATACTTAAATGATATAAAGGAGGTTTTTATGGAACGTGATTTTTATCAGGAGATTACAGATATCTGCACCGGATATTTTCATTCCGATGAGACGCTGACAATTTGGGACCTGGCCGACAGGGTGATGAGCCTGGACGGGCTGCCCATGCACTGTCCGCCTCACCATTATATGATACCGGCCGTGATGCTGACAGTTGTGTATAAGATGGAAAACAGGACTGCCCGGCAGCTGGCAGAGGATTTGGAACAGGTGCTGGAACGGGCAAAGAATGTGCTGGGCGGTTTTTGCGGGAACTATGGCAACTGCGGAGCTGCTGTGGGCATCGGCATTTTTACCAGCGTTTACCTGAAGGCGGCGCCCAAGACAGAGGGGAAGAACTGGTCCCTTCCAAACAGAGGGACAGGAAGATGCCTTCTAAAGATCGCAGAGGTGGAAGGCCCCAGGTGCTGCAAGCGCAATACCTATCTGGCATTTGAAGAGGCGGTGGATTTCCTGGAAGAAGAGCTGGGAATCCATTTGGAAAAAAGGGATAAAGTCATTTGCCGGTTTTATAAAAACAACCGGGAATGCAAGCTGAAACAGTGCCCATTCTTCCCAAAAAGCAGGGCTGATTTAGAGGAACAGGAAGCGGTGATCATTGAAGCGGCCAAAGGGGCTGAGGACATCCGGTGCGAATGTGAGCTGCACCCGTCCAGCATCCAGTATCATGATGAGACGGGAGAGTGGAAAGAGGGGCTGGATGATTTTGCGAAGAAAACCGCAGAGGAAGAGAATCGTGATATCGATTTGTATCTGATTTCCGGTTTTCTGGGATCGGGCAAAACCACATTGCTGAAAAAGATGCTGTCCGGCATGGGCGGTAAAAAGGTGGGGGTTCTGGTCAATGAGTTCGGCGGCGTGGGAATCGACGGCACTCTGGTGGAACGGGAGGGCATGCATCTGATCGAGATCAGCAACGGATCCATTTTCTGCAGCTGCCTGAAGGGAGAATTTGTAAAGACCCTGATCGGGTTTACCAAGCTGGATGTGGACGTCCTCATCGTTGAAAACTCAGGCCTGGCTGATCCGTCCAGCATCCATACCCTGTTGGATGAGCTGACGGGTAAAATCGAACGTGGATATCATTATAAAGGGGCCATTTGTGTGGTGGATTCCGTATCCTTTACAAAACATGTGAAGGTGCTGACGCCAATACAGAATCAGATCATTTCCAGCAATTTTATCATTATCAATAAGATTGACCTGGTGAATGAGGTGACTTTGAAGGAGATACGCGCTGTGATTGAGGAGCTGAATCCCGATGCATTCCGGTATGAAACCATGTTTTCGGATGTGCCGGCGGAGTTTCTGCAGGAACATCTGGAGGACAACGGATATGTGGGAGAAACCAGCAACCATCCCTGGAACCGTCCCGCATCCTATGCGCTGGAGTGTGACGGGGATATATCGGAAGAGAAATTAAAGGAATTCATCAGCAGCCTTTCGGTTGACATGCTGAGAGGAAAGGGATTTGCTAAGATAGAAAACAAATGGTTCCTTTTTGATTCTACGGCGGATCAGTGGTCGTTTGAGCCCTATGTGCCTAAGAAAAGGGATCTGATGGTGAGGACAAAGATTGTTCTGATACTGAATGGACACGGGGATTTTAAACAGGAACTGTACCGGCAGTGGGACAGGATCATGGGGTGCCCGGTTAATATTTATGAATAATGAAAAATGATGGAGGAGAAAGAAGATGAATCAGAAAGAATTGGTGTTAAACGCCATGCAGTGCAAAAAAGTGGACAGAATTCCGTGGGTGCCTTTTGTAGGCTGTCATGCGGCCAGCTTAATCGGAGTGGACTGTGAAACATTTTTTAAAAACGAAGAGGACATTGTTAACGGCGTGTTAAAAGCGGTAGAGCTTTACAATCCCGACGGAATCCCCACCATGTTCGATTTACAGCTTGAAGCCGAGGCCATGGGATGTAAACTCACCTATGCGAAAGACAACCCACCGGCGGTATCCACCCACATTTTAGAGCAGGGGGCCAGCCTGGAAGACTTAAAGATCCCAACGGAAAATGACGGACGCCTTCCCATCGCCCTTGGCGCCACCAGAAGGATCGTGGAAGCGGTAGGGGATAAAATTGCGGTGTACGGCCTGATTACCGGACCATTTACCCTGGCCCTGCACTTAAAGGGCACCGACATTTTTTACGATATGCTGGATGAGCCGGAAGAGGTGGAAGAGCTCATGGAATTCTGCCAGAAGGTGGCAATTAACATGGCGAAAATGTACATAGACGCAGGCGTTGATATCGTGGCCCTGGTGGATCCCATGACCTCTCAGATTTCTCCTGATAATTTCGAGGAATTCGTCAGCCCTTACGTGACTCCTGTTTTTGATTACATCCATGAAAGGGGAAAACTGGGTTCCATGTTCGTATGCGGCAATGCCAAGAGAAATGTGGAAGCTATGTGTAAAATCCATGCGGATAATGTATCCGTGGATGAGAATATCCCGCTGGAATACGTGGTGGATATCTGCCATAAGAACCAGGTTTCTGTGGGCGGCAACATTAAGCTGACCCTGACTATGCTGTTCGGCACCCCATATGACAACATGCAGGATGCCACCAACTGTATGCAGATCGGCGGCCACGAAGGCTTTATCCTGGCTCCCGGCTGCGATATGCCGTATGCGACACCGGTTGAAAATGTGCAGGCGGTGACCAAAACGGTTCATGGAGACATTGAAGATATCTTCGAAGGCGGCAACGTGATGGACGGCGTAACTTACGAGCTTCCGGATTACCAGGCGGAGGAAAAGGTGATCATCGACTGCATTACGCTGGATTCCGAATCCTGCGCGGCCTGCCAGTATAACATGGAGGCAGTGCGTGTGGCGGCGGCTCCGTTAATGGATCAGGTTACGATTATTGAACATAAAATCAAGGAAAAAGAAGGGGTTGCCTGCATGATGAAACTGGGAGCCAAGCAGGTTCCCACCATCTGTGTGGACGGCGAAGTGAAGTACGAAAGTATCCTGCCGGATACCCCGGAACTTACAGCCTGTTTTAAGGCTGCAGTCGACAAGAAAAGAAAGGGCTGAGCATTATGACGAAAGTAAAAATTAATCCGGGTATCTGCGGTCTGGTCACAACCGTGACCGCGGAGTCGGAGGACCAGCAGGAAGTTACAGTAACCGTGAAATCAGGCTGCGAAAGCATCAGGAAGATGTTTGAGGATTTGGGAAATACGTTTGATGCCTTTGACGTATGCCTGGCCAAACCCGGGGCAGGGGATCTCTATGAGTATGCCGCTGAACATTTCCCAGGACACGCGTCCTGCCCGGCGGTTGCCGGAATCATTAAGTGCATGGAAGTGGAATGCAGGCTGGCGCTTCCAGCCGCAGCTACCATTGAATTTGAGAAATAAATAAGGGATGGGAGGGAGGTGCGGCGACACCTCCCTTTCTGTTACAGACCGTTATGTTTTATGAATTATGGATGTTAAGTTGTTGGGAGATATGGTATAATGGCCGCAGAGCGGGCATTATACCTGCGCATGCCGGTTTCTGCGTTCGCCGCAGAAAGCCGGGCGCTGGAATCGGCCGGAGGCTGCTATAGGCGCTTTGCGGCTATGGCATAATGGGCGCAGAGCGGGCATTATACCTGCGCATGCCGGTTTCTGCGCTCGCCGCAGAAAGCCGGGCGCTGGAATCGGCCGGAGGCTGCTATAGGCGCTTGCGGCTATGGCATAATGGCCGCAGAGCGGGCATTATACCTGTGGAAAAGGGAAGTTAAAAAGGAGCAGGATATGGATCGAATGACGGAATTAGAACAATTATGCGGGCTGATTAAGCCGCTGAATCAGGAAATCCTGCGGGTGAGCAAAGCCCACTGGGATAATATAGCAAAGCCCCTGGACGGGCTGGGGCTGCTGGAACAGATGATTACTAAGATAGCCGGAATCCAAAACCAGGAGATGGTTTCATTGGAGAAAAAGGCGGTTGTGGTTATGTGCAGTGACAACGGCGTGGTGGCCGAAGGGGTGACCCAGACGGACAGCAGCGTGACGGCAGTGGTCTCTGAGAACTTTGCCAGAGGGATTGCCAGTGTAAACAGGATGGCCGCTGTGGCGGGAGCTGACGTGATACCGGTGGATATCGGCATTAACCGGGACGTAAAAGAACCGGGAATCAGGAACTGCAAAATCGCCTATGGCACAAAAAACCTGGCCAAAGAACCGGCCATGACGAGAGAAGAGGCCCTTCAGGGAATTTTAACAGGAATTCATCTTGTGCGGGAACTGAAAGAGAGCGGATACCGGATTCTGGGCACCGGTGAGATGGGGATTGGAAATACTACCACCAGCAGCGCCATTGCCTCTGTGATGTTAAACCTGCCCCCCGAACAGGTGACGGGAAAAGGCGCAGGCCTTTCAAAAGAAGGGATTATAAGGAAGATAAATGTGATCAAAGAGGCCATAGCGCTCCACCATCCGGATCCGGCGGCCCCCATTGAAGTGCTGGCTGACCTGGGCGGTTTTGATATCGCGGGAATGACCGGTTTGTTCTTGGGCGGAGCCATTTACCGGATTCCTGTGGTCATAGACGGCCTTATTTCCTCCATCGCCGCCCTGCTGGCAAAGAGGATCTGCCCTGAGGCTGTCGGATATATGCTGCCGTCCCATATGAGCAAGGAACCGTCCAGTGAACGGATTATGGAAGAACTGGGGCTCAGACCCCTCATTTTGGGGAATCTGGCGTTGGGAGAAGGAACGGGGACAGTGCTCTTGTTCCCCATGCTGGATATGGCCAATGAGGTATACCTGGAAAACAGCACATTTGAAACAATTAATATAGAAGCTTATAAAAAGTTTGAAGGAGACGAGCAGTGATGAGAACAGAAGAATCAAAGCGGTTATTTGAAGCGTCCAGACAGAGGATTCCGGGTGGCGTGAACAGTCCGGTGCGCGCTTTTGGATCCGTTGGAAGAACTCCGTTATTTATTGATCATGCAAAAGGCAGCCGCATCACGGATGTGGATGGAAATGAATATATTGACTATGTCTGTTCCTGGGGCCCTGGAATTCTGGGACATGCCCATCCGGAAGTGATCGAAGCGGTGAAAGAAGCCTGTGAGAAGGGGTTAACCTACGGAGCGCCTACCAAAAAGGAGCTGGTGCTGGCGGAAATGATCTGTGAGGCGATGCCTTCTGTGGAAAAAGTGAGGCTGGTCAGTTCCGGTACGGAAGCGGTCATGAGCGCAATCCGCACGGCCCGCGGGTATACGGGCAGGGATCTGATCATCAAATTCAAGGGCAACTACCACGGCCATTCCGACGGCCTTCTGGTAAAGGCTGGTTCTGCCGCCCTCACCACGGCGGTTCCGGACAGCAGCGGCGTTCCGGCTTCCTATACTCAGAATACCCTGGTGGCCCTTTACAATGATAAGGATTCAGTCAGAGAGCTGATGGAAACTTACAAAGGCCAGGTGGCTGCCATTATCGTGGAGCCGGTGGCTGCCAACATGGGGGTAGTCCTTCCGCAGGACGGGTTCCTGGAATTTCTGCGGGAAATCACGCTGGAATATGGCACAGTTTTGATTTTCGACGAGGTGATTACCGGGTTCCGTCTCGGATATGGCGGGGCCCAGGATTATTATAAGATTAAGCCGGACATGACTACTTTGGGCAAGATCATCGGCGGCGGAATGCCCATGGCCGCTTACGGCGGCAAAAAGGAAATCATGGACATGGTTTCACCGGTGGGGCCTGTATACCAGGCTGGTACCCTATCAGGCAATCCCATTGCCACCACTGCGGGTATCAAAACGCTGGAGATATTGAAAGCACACCCGGAATATTACACCGGAATAGAACAGAAAGCCAAAACTCTTGCAGAGGCCCTGAGGAAACGGGGAGAACTGAAAAATGGAGGGAATCTGTGCGTAAACCAGGTGGGATCACTGCTGTGTGCATTTTTCACGGGAAAAATGGTGACGGACTACGAAAGCGCCACCTCTTCGGATACACAGGCATATGCGGAGTATTTCGGAGCGCTTTTGGAACATGGTATCTATGTGGCGCCGTCTCAGTTTGAGGCCATGTTTGTATCGGCCGCTCACAGCGATGAAGACATTAAAAAAACCTGTGAGGTCATTTTACAGGCGTAAAGCGAGGCTGTTATGGGAGTACAATTATTAAGTGTCAGTTATAAAACAACGCCCATTGAGATCCGGTCCCTGTTCGCGTTTAATGAGGAACAGCAGGAAAGGATTCTGGACGGGCTTTGCGGCCATGAATCCATAGAAGAGGCGGTGGTATTATCCACCTGCAACCGGATGGAAGTGTACTGCTATTCCAACGATAGGGCGGATGCATCAAAGGTATTTGAGCAGATGCTGGAAACGGTGGCGGAAACGGCGGGGGCAGGGCAGGTGGAAAACCTGAGGGATTATATTCTGTTATATCAGGATCATAAAGCCATGCATCATCTGTTCCGGGTGGCGGCCGGCCTGGATTCCATGGTGATCGGGGAAGATCAGATCCTGGGGCAGGTTAAACACGCCCATGAGTTTTCCCATGTCAGGAACCGGTGCAGCACTTACTTAAACACGCTGTTTCGATACGCGGTTACCTGTTCCAAGAAAATCAAGACAGATACGGTTCTGTCCAAGACCAGCATTTCCACGGCAACCCTGGCCATTAAAGCCGCGGAGCATGAACTGGGCAGCCTTCAGGATAAAAAGATGATGATCATAGGGGCTTCCGGCAAGATCGGCGGCATTGTGCTCAAAAATGCGGGCTGTATAAAAGGCCTTTCCATCTGCGTCACCAGCCGGAATCATTTGCCTGGAATGACGGGAGGAGGACATATCAGCTATGAAGTCATTTCCTATGATGAAAGATATTCTTACATGGACGAAATGGACATCATCATCAGCGCCACGTCCAGCCCTCATTACACCGTCACCAAAAATCATTTTGAAAAATGCATGAAGACGGACAAACGAAGAGTATTCGTTGATCTGGCGGTTCCCATGGATATTGAAAAGGCAGTGGGGGACTTAAAAGGAGTCAGATACTTTAATATAGAAGATATGAAGGAACTGGCAAGGCAGAACAACGAGAAAAAGCAGGCGGATATCAAGGCGGCGGACAAGATTCTGGATGAATACGAGGACCAGTTTTCCAGGTGGCTTCTGTTCCAGACCCACCGTTCCCAGATGGACCGTTTAAAATGTGATATGATGGAGGACGCGGGAGAAAAGGGCATCGACACAGCCATTAACCACCTCTTTTATAAGATAAGGGAAATGGGCAGTTTAGGGGAAGTGGAGGCATTTATGTCCGTAATATCTAAAATAAATGCGGAATTGCAGTAAGATTCTAAAAGAAATACAATTACTCCAAAAAAAGTACAAAATTCTGCCGGAACAATTTCTTATACTAATATACAGATAAAAGATAGAACCGCATAGGGTGTAGATGATGAGGAGGATATAGCAATGGCAATTATCGAAGAGATTTCTGAGTTTCTGCAAAAAGGAAGAGCAAAAAATGTTAAGGTTTTAGTACAGCAGGCATTGGACGAGGGTGTGGATCCAAAAGCAATTTTGAACGACGGACTGCTTTCCGGAATGATGATTATCGGTGAAAAATTTAAAAACAATGAAGTTTTCGTACCGGAAGTTTTAGTAGCGGCAAGAGCCATGAACGCAGGCATCGCAATTCTGGAACCAAAACTGATCGAAGTGGGCAATGAACCGGTTGGAAAAGCCGTAATCGGTACTGTAAAAGGCGATCTCCATGATATCGGCAAAAACCTGGTTGTTATGATGCTCAGAGGAGCAGGATTCGAAATCTACGATGTGGGCGTTGATATTGAAAGCGATACGTTCATCGACAAGGCAGAAGAAGTTGGAGCGGATATCATCTGCATGTCAGCGCTTCTGACCACCACAATGCCGAATATGAAGGATGTTATCGATGAATTAAACGCCAGAGGACTTCGCGATAAATATGTAGTTATGGTAGGCGGAGCGCCTGTAAACGAAAGCTTCGCAAAACAGATTGGAGCGGACTATTATACTCCCGATGCGGCTACCTGTGCGGATGTTGCAAAGCAGGCGGTGCTTTCACGGTAAATAAAGGGTGACTCTCCTTTTTATTAATTGGCGGGTGTAACGCCATGAAGAAGGGGAAGCTGGGGCGGTCAGCCGCGGATGATAGGAATTGGGGGACGGATTCCGACCCTAAGAAATACTAGGGCTTCAAGAACGAAAAAAGACAGGGCGGTGCCCATTCACGGTGAACTCTTTATGGGACTTCACCGTTCAGTGGGCACCTCAGAAACTGATTCGGTTTTCAGTTTCTGCCTGTCTTTTTTCGCCCTTGAAGCCCAAGTATTTCTAAGGGTCTGCATACGCCCCCAATTCCTATCATCCGCGGCTGACCGCCCCAGCTTCCCCTTCTTCATGGCTGTGTATGGGGGCGCTAATGATAAAAAAGACTTTGTAATTGAGATGATGGGGGAATTTACATGAAGCGTGAAGGGATTTTTGAAAATGCCTTGAGGGTTGATAGTAAAGCGTGAAGGGATTTTTGAAAATGCTTTGAGGGTTAATAGTAAAGCGTGAAGGGATTTTTGAAAATGCTTTGAGGGTTAATAGTAAAATGTGAAGGGATTTTCGAAAATGCTTTAAGGTTTAATAGTAAAATGTGAAGGGATTTTCGAAAATGCCTTGAGGGTTGATGTAAAAAAAATTTTTATCATCTAAGCCAGGAAAAACCAGCAGAAAAGCGGGGGGAGGCGGATGGCGGAGGACCGGGCATTCCGACCGGGGCGGGGGCTTCCTCTCATGGTGCAGGAATCCATCTGGAAACCGTTTAGTGGAACTTAGTCTCCAGGGATGGAAAAAGACGGGCAGAAACTGAAAACCGAATCAGTTTCTGAGATGCCCACTGAACGGTAAAGTCCATAAAGAGTTTACCGTGAATGGGCATCGCACCGTCTTTTTCCATTCCCGGAGGCTTAGTTCCACTTACGGTTGGAAGCTGGATTCCTGCACCATGAGAGGACGCCCCCGCCCCGGTCGGAATGCCCGGTCCTTCGCCATCCGCCTCCCCCCGCTTTTCTGCGTAACGTTCATCAATTAATCACAATAAAACCTAAAAAATCTCTCCCGCATCCCGAGGCATCTTATGGATATGCTCAATGTAGCCTAGGACATTATGGTCGTCCTGAATCGGGTATTCGTATCCCCACAGCTTTGCTACGGCCTGGGCTTTTTCGCGGAAAATGGTGCACATGCAGAACATGGCGTTCCAGATATTGTCTGTTTTTAGGTCCGGGTATGTTTTTTTCAGGGAAATCCACTCTTCACGGGTTAAGTAGGAGCGGATATATTTGTTCATCTTGCCGGTACCTATTTTGTAGTCGTGCTTGGAACCGATGTACCAGCACAGCATTTTCATCAGTTCCTCCCGGATGTTGGTTTCTAAAAGGGTCTTTGCCAGAGGCAGCCCGTTTCTCCATAATTCTTTTGCAACGTAAGGCAAGAGCCACCAGAACTCATTGCAGCATTCTTCGAATTCTTTTTGAGTGGGCGGCTTAATCCAGTAACATTGGCCATTGTGATCGGAGAATTCAGGTAAAATGGAATCTTTATCCAGGAGGCTGACGGCCGGTTCATGATTATCTTCATAATCTTCCACAGAATAAAGCTTCAAATCAATCCGGGTTCCGTCCATGAACTGCATCAGATAGGTAAAGGATTTTCCGCTGTCAGGATCGTAGGGCTGCTGGGATGTGTCATCCGGCATCTGGAGTATCATGAGTTTGCCGAAACGGTCAATCCAGTGCCGGTCTTTAACGAAGGGACGGACATCCGTAACCAGATAAACGATATCATAATCCTGGAAACAGTCTTTTTTCACATCTTTATTAGCACGGGAACCGTTCATAATTACGGCGCGGATCCGTTCATCTTCCCGGGCGGTGCCCAGAATGAGATCAAACATCTCTTTTTCAGTACGCATTTTCTTCATAGAAAGCCTCCGTTCTGCAGAATATAAATTATCTGATTCTAATATACCATAAATCCCGGCCCATAGCTAAAAAATGATTACAAAAACAGGCTGCAACAGTTCAGGCGGTCATCTTCTTGACCGGAAAGGCCGGTCAAGCAGCTTTCTTTATCATTTTTCCTGCCGTCTGAACTGTTGCAAAAAATCATAAACTAGATGCCGCCATCCCTAGACATTGCAGGCAAAATACTATATAATGATGGTAATTTTGGTTGAAGGGAAGGAATGCGATGTACTCATTTGACAGCAGAGTCCGATACAGCGAAACGGATGAGAAGGGAAGACTGTCCGTTACAGGAATTATAAATTATTTACAGGATTGTTCTACTTTTCAATCAGAAGACCTGGGATTGGGGATTGAATATTTGAACAGGAACCACAGGGCATGGTGGCTGTCGTCCTGGCAGATCGTGATCGAGAGGCAGCCTAAGCTGGGAGAGCAGATTGTGATTTCTACCTGGCCATATGATTTTAAAGGCATGTACGGCTACAGGAATTTCACGATCCGGGACAAGGATGGGGAGTTTTTGGTAAAAGCCAATTCCATCTGGTTTTTCTTCGATACGGAAGCCGGAAGGCCGGTTAAAGTATTGGAAAAGGACATCCGGGGATATGGGACGGGAGAAGAAAAGAAACTGGAGATGGACTATGCGCCCAGACGCATTGCGGTCCCCAAAGAATGTGAGAGAATGGAACCAATTATTGTGGGCAAACATCATATAGATACCAATCATCATGTGAATAACGCCCAGTATGTGGAGATGGCGAGAGAGGTGCTGCCGAATCATTTAGAAGTGTCGGAAGTCAGGGTGGAATACAAAAAAGCGGCGGTACTGGGAGATTCGGTGATGCCCCATGTAAGCCGTACTGAGGATGGATATGTTGTGGCTCTATGTGATACGCAGGATACTCCCTATGCGGTGATTGGGCTGCGTGGGCAGGCATAAGGAAGGGATTAAGATGATAGAATTAGGAAAGAAACAAACATTAAAAGTGATCAGAATGAAAGATTTTGGGGTATATTTAGGAGAGACGGCTGAAAGTGAAATGTCCGTTCTGCTTCCCAAGAAACAGGTGCCGGAAGGGACTAAGATCGGCGATGACCTGGAGGTCTTTATCTACAAGGATTCTGAGGACCGTCTGATTGCCACTACAGGAACGCCCAAGCTTCAGGTGGGAGAAACCGCTGTCCTGGAAGTGAAAGATATCTCAAAGATCGGCGCATTTTTGGATATGGGGCTGGAAAAGGATCTGCTGCTTCCATTTAAAGAACAGAATCATAAGGTGCGCCAGGGGGAAAAATGTCTGGTAGCCCTTTACATCGATAAGAGCCAGAGGCTGGCGGCAACTATGCGTGTCTATGCTTACATGAGCAACCAGTCTCCTTATAAAAAAGAAGATAAAATCATCGGCACAGTTTATGAAATTAAAGAGGATTTGGGCGCTTTTGTCGCAGTGGACAACCAGTATTACGGCTTGATCCCGAAACGTGAACTTCCGTCCTCTGTTCATGAAGGAGATGTGATCGAAGCCCGGGTTACCAAAGTCAGGGAAGACGGCAAGCTGGATTTGAGCCCCAGGGAAAAGGCATATATCCAGATGGATACGGATTCGGAACTGGTGCTCAAGGTGATTGATGAATTTGACGGAGTTCTTCCATTTAATGACAAAGCGTCTCCGGAAGTGATAAAAAGAGAATTTGATATGAGTAAAAATGCTTTTAAAAGGGCAGTAGGCCATTTGTTAAAAGAAGGCAAGATTAAGATAACTGAAAAGACCATTGAACGGGTTTAGGAGGAATAACTTGGATTCGATAGATTACTATAACCAGTACGCAGCGAAAGTTTATGAAGACACGATCAACCAGGACATGGGGAAGATCATGGAACAGTTTCTGGAACTGTTGGAAGAAGGGGATACCATTCTGGATTTAGGATGCGGCTCCGGCAGGGACAGCCTGTCATTTTACGAATTGGGGTATGACGTGACGCCCCTTGACGCCGCAGAAGAGATGTGCAAACTCGCTGAAATACATACCGGTCTGGAAGTGCTGCAGATGACATATGAAGATATGGAGTTTGACGACGTTTTCGACGGTATTTGGGCCAGCGCGTCTTTCATCCATATTCCAAAGGATGAGATGCCGCCGCTTCTTGATAAACTGGCAAAATCCCTGAAGGAAGACGGAATTTTGTATATGTCTTTCCGCAAGGGAGAATTAGAAGGTTTTTCAGGCAAACAATTTTTCAGTGATTATACAAAAAAAGAGCTGGAACGGCTGTTGGAAAGCAGCAGGCAGTTTCAGACGCTGAAAATATGGGAGGATGATCAATTGTTTGATGCGCACAGGGGGATTACCTGGCTTCATGTGCTGGCACGAAAAAAATAAATAGAATGGACGGGATGGTTTATGAACAGGAGAAGGTCGGCGTTGGTGGATTATCTGATGATCGTTGCCGGATCATTTATCATGGGATTTGCAATTAAGAACATGTATGATCCGGTCAGTTTAGTTACCGGAGGGGTATCCGGTATCGCCATAATATTTAAAAATCTTTTTTCGGTGCCTCTATGGGTGACGAATACGGTTTTAAATATTCCTCTTTTTCTTGTTTCCATTAAGATAAAAGGCTGGAAGTTCATTAAAAAAACGTTTGTGGCGACAGTGGCTCTCTCACTGTCGCTTTATATCATTCCATACATGCCGTTTGTGACCGACGATCTGTTCCTGGCGTCTTTATTCGGCGGGATTATCAGCGGAATCGGGGCCGGCATGGTGTTTATCTGCCAGGCCACGACCGGCGGCACGGATATGCTGGCCGCGCTGATCCAGAGAAAATTAAGGCATTATTCCATTGCCCAGATCATGCAGGTGCTGGATGGAATCGTTGTGCTGGCCGGAGCCACGGTGTTCGGCATCCGTTTTGCGCTCTATGCTTTAATCGCCATCTTTGCGGTTTCCAAAATATCGGATGGAATGATAGAAGGTCTTAAATTTTCAAAGCAGGCATTCATTGTTTCGGATCAATACGAAAAAATCGCTTCCGTGGTCATGGAACGCCTTGCCAGAGGGGTGACGGCGGTCAATGCGGTCGGAATGTACTCGGGAAATGAGAAGAAAATGCTGTTTTGCGTGGTTTCCAAGAAGGAAATTGTGCAGTTAAAAGAGATTGTAGGGGAGATTGACCCGGGGGCTTTTGTGATCGTAAGTGATGCCAGAGAAGTTTTTGGCGAGGGCTTTATAGAATATTGACAGAAAAATCACGACCCCGGAACGATAAATTTGGTATTTTAAGCACTTTTCGAAATTGGTATACAGATTAAACAAAATCGCAAAAAACATTTTGGTGAATAACAATATGGCAAAATAAACCTCTATCGTGTATGATAATGACAGAAACAAGAAAGGCAAAGCTGTGGGGGCTGCGCCTTACATAATAACAAATAAATCTATCTTTTATCTATTTTAGGAGGAATTTTACATGGCTAGTTTATCACTGAAGAACGTAACCAAAGCATATCCAAACGGATTCGTAGCAGTTAAGGATTTTAATCTGGAAATTGCAGACAAAGAATTTGTTATCTTCGTAGGACCATCTGGATGTGGTAAATCAACAACTCTTCGTATGATCGCTGGTTTGGAAGACATCTCTTCTGGTGAATTATACATCGACGGAAAACTGATGAACGATGTTGAACCAAAAGACAGAGATATCGCGATGGTATTCCAGAACTACGCATTGTATCCGCATATGTCCGTATACGACAATATGGCTTTTGGTTTGAAGTTAAGAAAAACACCAAAGGATGAAATTGATAAACTGGTTCAGGAAGCAGCAAGAATCCTTGACTTATCTCATCTGCTTGACCGTAAACCTAAGGCTTTATCAGGCGGACAGAGACAGCGTGTTGCTATGGGACGTGCTATCGTGCGTAATCCTAAAGTATTCCTTATGGATGAGCCGTTATCCAACCTGGATGCTAAGCTGAGAGGCCAGATGCGTATTGAGATCTCCAAATTACATCAGAGACTGCAGGCTACTATCATCTACGTTACACATGACCAGACAGAGGCTATGACACTTGGTACCAGAATCGTTGTTATGAAAGACGGTATTATCCAGCAGGTTGATTCTCCTCAGAACTTATACGACAAGCCACAGAACAAGTTCGTTGCAGGATTTATCGGAGCTCCTCAGATGAACCTGGTTGACGCTACTGTTGGCAAAAACGGCGGCGAAGTTACATTGGCATTTGGCGGACATACAATCGCTATTCCGGAAGCTAAGGGCAAAATCCTTGAAGACAAGGGATATATTGGAAAAGTTGTTACTCTTGGTATCCGTCCGGAAGATTTACATGATGAGGAAGCTTTCCTTTCCATGTCTCCTAAGAGCGTAATCGAAGCTACAATCAGAGTATATGAATTACTCGGTGCAGAAGTTTACTTATACTTCGATGTTGATGATGCTAACTTTACAGCAAGAGTAAATCCTCGTACAACAGCAAGAGTTGGAGATACTGTTAAACTTGGTCTTGACTTAACAAAGATCCATGTATTTGACAAAGAAACTGAAAAAGTGGTATTAAACTAATCAAATATTAGTAAAAATAAGCAGGCGGGTATGATACTCGCTTGCTTTTTTTGATATTTTGCTTTAATATAGAATAAGGGTAAATTTGAACAAAAGGAGAGTGACATATGATTTCAAACCAAATACTTCAAACAACCATTGAAGGTTTAAAGGGAATTACCAGGATAGATCTTGGCATCTGTGATACAGAAGGGAAAGTTTTAGCGACAACATTTTCGGATGCAGAAGATTATGAAAGTTCGATTTTAGCTTTTGTAGATTCTCCGGCAGACAGCCAGGTTATTCAGGGCTATCAGTTTTTTAAGGTATTTGACGAGCATCAGTTAGAATATATATTGTTGGCTAAAGGTGGAAGCGACGATGTTTATATGGTTGGTAAACTGGCAGCATTCCAGATACAGAATCTTTTAGTTGCTTATAAGGAAAGATTCGATAAGGACAACTTTATTAAAAACCTGTTGCTGGATAACCTGCTTTTAGTGGATATCTATAACCGGGCTAAAAAACTGCACATCGAGACGAATGTAAAGAGAGTTGTTTATATTATTGAAACCAAACATGAAAAAGATGTGAACGCTCTTGAAACTGTGAGAAGCTTATTTGCGACCAAAACAAAAGATTTCATCACAGCGGTGGATGAGAAGAACATCATTTTGGTAAAGGAAGTAAAACCAGGTGAAAGCTACGGAGAGTTGGAAAAAACCGCCAACATGATCCTGGATATGCTGAATACGGAGGCCATGACGAAAGTTCATGTGGCATTCGGTACGATTGTAAATGAGATCAAGGAAGTTTCCCGTTCCTATAAAGAAGCTAAGATGGCTCTGGATGTAGGAAAGATCTTTTACAGCAGCAAGAATGTGGTTGCATACAGCAATCTGGGTATCGGACGTTTGATTTATCAGCTTCCGCTTCCACTGTGCCGTATGTTTATTAAGGAAATTTTTGACGGCAAATCACCGGATGAATTCGATGATGAGACCCTTACCACAATCAACAAGTTCTTTGAAAACAGCCTGAATGTATCTGAGACATCCAGACAGCTCTACATTCATAGGAATACTCTGGTTTACCGTCTGGATAAGCTTCAGAAGAGCACCGGCCTGGATCTTCGTGTATTTGAGGACGCCATCACATTTAAGATCGCGCTCATGGTTGTAAAATATATGAAATACATGGAGAACTTAGATTACTAAGCCGGAGATAAGATGATAGAGATTTCTCGTGTGAATAAGACGTATGAAACAGGAAATAAGGCTCTGCGGGACATTAACATTACGATTGACGATGGGGAATTTGTGTTTATTATGGGACGGAGCGGTTCCGGAAAGTCCACATTGTTAAAGCTTTTGTTAAAGGAAGTAGAGCCTACTTCCGGTAAAATTGTGGTTAATGATATGAATCTCGGCAAGATGCCGAGAAGATATGTGCCCAAATACCGCCGTAAATTAGGCGTGGTATTTCAGGATTTCCGCTTGCTGAAGGACCGGAATGTATACGAGAATGTGGCATTTGCGCAGCGGGTGATCGGGGCGTCAACTAAGACCATCAGAGAATCCGTACCCGCCATGTTAAAGATGGTGGGTCTTTCTTCAAAATACAAATCATATCCGCAGCAGCTTTCAGGCGGAGAGCAGCAGAGGGTTGCGATTGCCAGGGCGCTGATCAACCGCCCGGAAGTTCTTTTGGCAGATGAACCGACGGGAAATTTAGACAGCCATAATGCCATAGAGATCATGAAACTTCTGGAGGAGATTAACCACAAAGGGACAACCGTGGTGGTGGTAACCCACAGCCAGGAGATTGTGGATCAGATGAATAAAAGGGTGATTACCATGGAACGCGGGTCTGTGGTCAGTGACAGAAAAAAAGGCGGATATAAAAATGAGGATTAGTACATTTTGGTATTGCCTGAAACAGGGTGTGATTAATATATGCAGGAATATTTGGTTTTCGCTGGCTTCAGTGGCAACTATTTCTGCGTGTATTTTTTTATTCTGCCTGTTTTATGCTATTATAATGAACGTACAGAATGTGGTGCACAATGCGGAGACGACAGTAGGGATTACCGTATTTTTTAAGGAAGATTTAACAGAGACACAGATTGAAGAGATCGGGAACCAGATCAGGAAAAGGCCGGAGATTAAGACCATAGAGTTTACATCAGCGGCAAAAGCCTGGGAGGATTTCAAACATGAGTATTTTTCAGGGATGGAATCTTTGGCGGAAGGATTTGCGGATGATAATCCGCTGGCAGGGTCCGCCTCTTATAAGATCTTTTTAAATGACATAGAAACCCAGGATCAGGTGGTCACTTTTATTGGCTCGATTCCGGGGGTGAGAAAGGTGAATTATTCCAACAGCGCGGCTGCAGGGCTGTCCAGTTTTAATAAGATGATCGGACTGCTTTCGCTTGTGATCATTGGAGTGCTGCTTGCGGTGGCCATGTTCCTGATCAGCAATACGATATCCGTGGCGGCTGCATTCAGGAAACATGAGAACCAGATTATGCGGCTGATTGGGGCTACTAATTATATGATCCGCGCGCCTTTTGTGGTGGAAGGCGTGGTCATTGGACTGGCGGGGGCAGCGCTGCCGCTGGCGGGCATGTATTATCTTTATAAGAACGCAATCGTTTATGTACAGCAGAAATTCCTGAATTTATCCGGGATAATTGTATTTTTACCGATTGAGGATCTGATGCCGTCCATGATGGCAGTATCGCTGGTTTTGGGCGCGGGCATTGGATTTTTTGTTAGCTTTTTCACAATAAGGAAACATTTGAAGGTTTAGGAGGAAAGGGATTGAGAGTTAGGATACGCTGCATAAGCATCGCCCTGGCTGCAGTTCTGGCGGTTACTCCAGTGATACCGGTTTATGCGACGAAAACCGGGGTGGAGGATGCCAAGAAAAAGGTGGATTCCCTGGAAGAGGAAAAGAAAAAGGTGGAAAGCACCCTTAAAAACCTGGAAGGACTGAAAGCGGACACGGCGGCTTATGTGAAAAAGCTGGACAGCAGCCTGGAATCATTAAACCGGGAATTGACGGCATTAGAGGGACAGATCGCTGAAAAGGAAAACGACATATCCATTGCACAGGGTCAACTGGAAACCGCAAAAGAGGTGGAAAGCAGCCAGTATGAATCCATGAAACTGCGGATTAAGTATATGTATGAGAAAGGTGACACAAACTATATTGACATGCTTTTGCAGGCTGAGGATTTATCGGAGCTTTTAAACCGGGCGGAATACATCAGTAAAATTTCGGAATATGACCGTAAGATGCTGGATCAGTATGTGGATACAAAAGAAGAGATTGCTTCCAAGGAACAGCAGTTGGAAGTAGAGCATGAACAACTGGTAGATATGCAGATTTCCACCCAGGCGAAGCAGGCATCGGTGGAACAGCTTATGAATGAAAAAACAAAAGAATTGAAAAGCTATGAAAGCAGAATCGCCTCTGCCGAGACTGAGTTAACTGAGTACGAAAAGGATATTAAGGCTCAGGAAGATCAGATTAAAAAGATGGAGGCGGAGATCAAGCGGAAAGAGGAGGAAGCCCGGAAAGCGGCGGAAGCGGCAGGTAAAAAGTATAATACTGTCAGTATTGGGAATATTAAGTTTATATGGCCCTGTCCGTCCAGCAGCCGTGTGACCTCACCCTTTGGCGGAAGGAGTTCACCTACGGAAGGAGCGTCGTCCAATCATCAGGGAATGGACATCGGAGCCTCCTCAGGAAGCAATATCATAGCGGCAGCAGCTGGTGAAGTGATCATTTCTACATACAGCTATTCTGCCGGCAATTATATTATGATAAATCATGGCGGAGGTGTTTACACCGTTTACATGCACTGTTCCCAGCTCCTTGCCTCTAAGGGCGATAAAGTGACGCAGGGGCAGGTAATAGCAAAAGTTGGGTCAACCGGTTATTCAACGGGACCTCACCTGCATTTTGGAATCCGGGTAAATGGATCTTATGTGAATCCGGCTAATTATGTAAGTCCGTAACGGATAGATAGGAGACTAGTTGTGGAAAACAAGAATAAATTTTGGAAGGGCGCCCTGGTCGGCGCGCTTGTTACAGCATTTACAGGATTGATTGTGGTTCTGTTTTCAGCGGGAATTTTCCTGTTTGGAAAAAAGGTTATCGATAACCAGGTACAGACGCAAAGGGTGGAAACCGGGGGCTCCTCAGAAGAAGGAAATCTTGATTTTGACAGAATTGAGGATAAGATGGATCTGATTCAACAGATTATTGAAAAATATTATCTGTTTGACGAAGATCCTGATAAGGTGGAAGCCGGCATTTATACAGGTATGATGTATGGTCTGGATGATCCGTATTCTGTCTATTATACCAAGGAAAATTTTGATAAGCTGATGGAAGATACGGAAGGTGTCTACTGCGGGATCGGAGCGATGGTATCTCAAAACCGTTCTACCGGAATTATCAGTGCAATCCGGGTGTTTGAGGGCGCGCCCAGTTTTGAGGCCGGGATGCTGCCGGGAGATATCCTGTACAGTGTAGACGGCACAGAAGTGACCGGTATGGATCTGGATCTTTTGGTGGGAACTTACATCAAGGGAGAAGAAGGGACAGAAGTACAGATCACGGTTTTACGCGGGGAAAGCGGTGATAAGATTGATCTGACTATGGAACGCCGTCAGGTTGAAGTTCCTACGGTAGAACATCAGATGCTGGAAGACAATGTGGGATATATTTATGTTCTTCAGTTCGATACCATAACGGCAAAACAGTTTAAAGAGGCCATTGACGATCTGGAAAGCAAAGGCATGGAGAAGTTAGTGGTAGATTTACGGGATAATCCCGGAGGCGTGCTGGATGCGGTTGTGGAAATGATGGATTATGTGCTGCCGGATGATCAGCTCCTTGTCTATACGGAAGACCGGAATGGAGACGGTGATAGATATTCTTCCGAAGATGGGCATCAGTTGGATATTCCAATGGCAGTTTTGGTAAACGGCAATTCAGCCAGCGCATCTGAGGTATTTACCGGAGCTGTTAAGGATCATGACTGGGCAATCATCGTGGGAACCCAGACATTTGGAAAAGGCATTGTACAGAACCTGATTCCTTTGGGAGACGGAACCGCCATTAAACTGACCACTTCCCATTACTTTACACCGAATGGTTTTGACCTTCACGGAAAAGGTATAGAGCCGGATGTGGTGGTGGAAGTGGATGAAGCTTTAAAAGGTAAGGCGGTAATTCCTCTGGAGGAGGATAATCAGCTTCAGGCGGCGATTGATGCGTTGAATGAGGAAGAATAGTGGAAGTTTAGAAGAAGAATATAAATGCGCGATAGATGACTGACAGATCAAGAGATAGTAGAGGTTGGAAGAACAACGGAAAAGTGATCGAAATTCGTGAGAAGCGCGGTAATAGAAAAATACAGCGCGGACTGCGGGGAAGAAAATACCTGCAGCCCGCGCTGTATTTTGATTATTAAAGGTTATTTGACAGTCAGCTCTTTTAAATCATTGATAAAACTATGAACGGCCTCTTCTTTTGTAGCCCATGAGGTTACCAGGCGGACTACGCTGTGGGAATCATCGAGTTTTTCCTGAATGGAGAACAGGTAATTCCGGCTCAATTTATCGATCAGGCTGTCCGGGAATACGGGGAAAAGCTGGTTAGTCATGGAAGCCGACGCAAACGGATAGCCCAACTGGGAGATGCCGCTTCGCAGGATGGAGGCCATATGATTGGAGTGAGCAGCCATGTCATAGAATAAGTTGTTCTGGAACAGCTCTTCAAACTGAATGGACAATAGCCAGCCTTTTGCAAGCATGGCGCCTCTCTGTTTGATCATATAGCGGAAATCTGGTTTTAAATCAGGATGGCAGATTACAAGAGCTTCTCCGAATAAGGCTCCGTTTTTGGTTCCTCCAATATAAAATACATCGGTCAGGCGGGCGATATCTGCTAAAGTCAGGTCATTGACAGGGCTTGTGAGGGCGGCTCCCATACGCGCTCCGTCCATGAACAGATACAAGTCCTTTTGTCTGCAAAGGTGATGAATCGCTTCCAGTTCTGCTTTGGTGTATTGAGTGCCGATTTCAGTGCTGTTGGAAATATATACCATTTTGGGCTGTACCATGTGTTCGTCTGTGTGCATGGAAACTGCTTCTTGTATTAAAGCCGGCGTCAGTTTACCGTCTTCTGTCTTCATGGCGATCACTTTATGGCCGGTAGCCTCAATCGCACCGGTTTCATGGACATTGATATGGCCTGTAACCGCGGAAATAACAGCCTGGTATGGGCGCAGGGCAGTTGATATGGTAATCAGATTGGTCTGCGTCCCGCCAACGATACAATGGATATCCACGTCATCTCTCTGTATTTCTTTTTTTATCAGTTCTTTCGCACGGGGGCTGTGTTCGTCATCCATGCTGTAACCGTTGTGCTGCACCAGATTGGAATTGATCAGTGCTTCCAGGATTTTTGGATGAGCGCCTTCGCTGTAATCATTATTGAAACTGTACATGTCTGTATCCTCCCTAAATTTGACAATATCAACAATAATCATATAACAAAATATTGGGAAAGTCCATAGAGGGAAAAGTTAGTTTTGCATTAAAGTAAAGGGTGAAGGGATTTTCGAAAATGCCTTGGCCCTTTAAAGTAAAAGGTGAAGGGATTTTCGAAAATCCCTTGAGGGTTTATGTAAAAAAAGTTACAAAATACGAAAAATAAAATACATATTGCGGTTTAATGTTACTTATTTTATTATAGTAATATAAATAAGTAAGGAGCGCAATTATGTTTAGCTGGTCAATAATTACGGAAGTTGTCGCATTTTTATTGATTTTCGTACTTATCTTAAACCTTTCATTTTCTAAACGCACGCTCACGCCTATTGTTAAATGGTTTTGGGCGGGGCTTATTAGCGCGGCCATTTCCATTATATGGAATATACTCTGTGTCTTTTTGCTGCGGAGCAAAGATCAGGTTCCGCGTTCATTAAATATTTTTATGAATACGGGATATTTTATTCTGATCGTGTTAACCTGCAGTATCATCGCTATGTATCTGTTTGAGAAGATGCTGGAGCACGTTTATGATAAACATTGTATTAAGCGGGCCAGATTTCTGTTGGTTTTGCTGACTTCCTCCTATTTTGTGCTCACTCTTGTAAATCTGAAGACTGGTTTTCTGTTTTGGTTTGATGAAGGGGGGAATTACTGCCGCGGAATATTCAATGGTATTGGATATTGGATTATGCTGGCTGAGTTTGCCCTTTTATCGTTCTGTTATTTTAAACACCATGCCAGCGTCAGTAAAGATATGATGCATGTGATGCGGACCGTTCCACCTGTCATTTTATTAATTGTTATAATACAACTGCGCAACCCGGAAACACTGTTAAATGGGACGATAATAGCGTTTACGGAAGTGATCCTGTTTGTGAGTTTTTATAATCAGAAACGGGATACGGACAGTGTGACTGGTTTGGGTAACAGGTACAGCTTCTTTTCGGAATTGAATTTAAAGATTAAGAGAAGGCAGGAATTTCAGATCATTTTAATCTCACTTGCTGATTTCGGGGTGATTAACTGCAGGTATGGGCATCAGATGGGGGATGAATTCCTGTATTCGGTGGCGGACTGGCTGGATAAGACGTTTAAGCAGGCGGCTGCATTCCGGTATGTAGGGGTGACCTATGCTGTTATGCTGCCCTATACAGGCTGGGAACAGGCCGAAATCTGCAGACAGCGCCTGATCAAGCGGTTTCAAGAACCGTGGGAGATTGCCGGGAAGGTAGAGGTGCTTCCGGCTGCGTTCGGAGATTTTATCTATTCCAGGAATGGAATTGATGCAAACCAGGTAATCGAGGTGTTGGACTATATCATGTCTTTGGCAAAGCGTTCTGCCCACAAATGGGTCCGGTTTGATGATGTGGTGGCTGAAAAACTGCTGAGATACCGTCGGGTTGCGGATTGCCTCAGAAAAGCGGTAGCAGACGGGGCGTTGGAAGTCTGGTATCAGCCTGTATACAGCCGCAGGGAACAACGCTTTTTGTCTGCGGAAGCTTTAGTGAGAATGAAAGATGAAGAAGGTTCGTTTGTGTCCCCGTCAGAATTCATTCCGATTGCTGAGGAGATCGGTTTGGTTGATAGGATATTCTGGTTTGTGTTGGAGGAGGTCTGCGGCTTTTTAAAGGCTGATAAAAGCCTGCCTCTTAAATCCATTTCGGTTAATTTGTCCATGCCTCAGTTTGAAGATCCCCGGCTTTTAGAGAAGGTGAGGGATCTGATTGACAGATATGGGATACCCATTGAGCGGATTAAATTCGAAATCACTGAGAGAGAAATTTCAGATGACGCCGCAATGGCTGGAGAGACGGTCCGTCGCATGGTTAAAGAGGGATTTTGCTTTTATCTGGATGATTTCGGGACAGGATATTCGAACTTCTCATCCGTTGCACAGTTTAATTTTGAATGCGTTAAGCTTGATAAAAGCCTGGTTGATGTGGTTCAGAGTGATCAAAAGAGTTACAAATTGATACAAGGGCTGGTTAGGCTGTTCCATGGATTGGGGATACAGGTGATAGCGGAAGGAACGGAGACCAGAGAACAGGTGGAGTGCCTGATGGATCTGGACGCAGACCAGATACAGGGGTATTATTACGCAAAACCGATGCCAGGGGAGCGGCTGAGGGAGGTTTTAGAGCAGCAGGTGCAGGATAGGGAAGATGAGGGGAGAGAGTTATCCGGTATGGACGATGTATAATCGTTTGTGCCGGATTTTTTATTTCATATGAAAGTTCGTCCTATGAAATAAAAAGCCCACCGTGCAGGAACGCACTACGGCGGAAAGGAAATATGCCGCTGAAGCGGCCCGCCGCAGGCGGAGAATCCCGTGAACAGGATTCTTTCTTGTTATAATGGGATGTTTCGTTTTAGTAATTGAAACAGTGGATATGCTATTAGTGGCAGGTTTTAATGACAGGAACAAATGTTCTGGATTGTGTCTATACATTTTATTTAAGCTATGCTATAATTTTTATTAAACTTAGAATAGAGAGAAAATCAAACTGGTGGATTATATACGGAAGAGACGTTAAAGCAGTAAATGATATGTTTTATCAGCAGCTAATTTCTGAAATCTGAAAGTACGCCTATTAGGCAGATACCCGAATACCTGATTTGAAATATTTTACGAATTTCTGCCTAATAGATGTACTTTTTATCGGGTTACCAAGGAGGTAAAAACACATTATGGAATTCAAACTACATTCAGAATATCAGCCCACCGGCGACCAGCCGCAGGCTATCGAAGCCCTGGTCAAAGGCTTCAAGGAAGGCAATCAATTTGAGACTTTGCTGGGGGTTACAGGTTCGGGAAAAACCTTCACCATGGCCAACGTCATCCAGCAATTACAGAAACCAACCCTCATCATCGCCCACAATAAAACCCTGGCCGCCCAGCTCTACGGAGAGTTCAAAGAATTCTTTCCCGAGAATGCGGTGGAGTATTTTGTGAGCTATTACGACTACTACCAACCCGAAGCCTACGTACCATCCACTGATACCTATATAGAAAAAGATTCCGCCATCAACGATGAAATCGATAAGCTCCGCCATTCCGCCACAGCGGCGCTGTCGGAGCGGAGCGATGTGATCATAGTGGCGTCTGTTTCCTGTATTTATGGATTGGGAAGTCCCATTGATTATCAGGAAATGGTGATTTCCCTTCGTCCGGGAATGGAAAAAGACAGGGATGAAGTGATTCATAAGCTGATCGATATCCAGTATACAAGAAATGACATGGATTTTCACCGGGGCACGTTCCGGGTTAGAGGAGATGTGATTGAGGTATTTCCTGCGTATTCAGGTTCAGAGGCGTACCGGATTGAATTTTTCGGGGATGAGGTGGACCGGATTACGGAAATTGACACACTGACCGGTGAAGCCAAGGCTCAGCTTAAACATGTGGCCCTTTATCCGGCGTCCCATTATGTTGTCCCTAAGGAGAAGATGGAACAGGCAGCCCAGAATATATTAGCGGAATTAAAGGAACAAGTGGCTTACTTTAAGAGTGAGGATAAATTGCTGGAGGCGCAGAGGATATCAGAAAGGACCAATTTCGATGTGGAGATGATGAAAGAAACTGGATTCTGTTCAGGCATTGAAAACTATTCCAGACACCTGACCGGTTCGGCTCCGGGAGAGCCGCCGTGTACTCTGATCGACTATTTTCCGGAAGAATTTTTAATTATTGTGGACGAGTCCCATATTACGCTGCCTCAGGTGAGAGGCATGTTTGCAGGCGACAGATCCAGAAAGACCACATTGGTAGAGTTTGGTTTCCGTCTGCCCTCCGCATTGGACAACCGTCCCCTTAATTTTGCGGAGTTCGAAAGCAAAATTGATCAGATGATGTTTGTATCAGCGACGCCTAATGTCTATGAGAAGGAACACGAACTGCTGAGGGTAGAGCAGATTATCCGCCCTACAGGGCTTTTGGATCCGGAAGTCATTGTTCGTCCGGTGGAAGGGCAAATTGATGATTTGATCTCTGAAGTGAATAAAGAGGTGGAGCAGAAGCATAAAGTGTTAATAACAACACTGACCAAGAGGATGGCGGAAGACCTGACCGACTACATGCGAGAAGTGGGAATCCGGGTAAAATATCTCCATTCTGATATTGATACTCTGGAACGTGCGGAGATCATCCGCGACATGCGCTTGGATGTGTTTGATGTTTTAGTGGGTATCAACCTTTTAAGAGAGGGGCTTGATATTCCGGAAATCACTCTTGTAGCGATTCTGGACGCGGATAAAGAAGGTTTTCTCCGTTCGGAGACTTCCCTCATTCAGACAATCGGGCGTGCGGCCAGAAACTCAGAGGGGCATGTAATCATGTACGCGGACAAGATTACAGATTCCATGAGAGTGGCCATCGAAGAAACCAACAGAAGGCGCAGTATACAGCAAAAATATAACGAAGAACACGGAATCACACCAACTACCATTAAGAAAGCGGTCCGTGATCTGATCGCCATATCCAAAGCTGCCTCAGCTTCTGAGGATTCCTTCAAGAAGGATCCGGAATCCATGGATGCCAAGGAGCTTAATAAGCTGATTAAGGAACTGACTAAGAAGATGCATCAGGCGGCTGCCGAGCTCAATTTTGAAGAAGCGGCAATTCTCAGGGACCGTCTGGTAGAGGTGAAGAAAATGCTTTTAGAGTTAGAGTAATAGCATATTGACAATAATTCTCAATAAAGGTATGATTACTTTTAATCAGGATAATTAGCTTGTGCTAATTTCTGAAAAGGAGATTTAATCATGAAGCTTCATGAGGGGACGATCGGAACATCATACATTGTGAGGAGTATTCTCGTTGAAGATAAGATAACAAGGCGTCTTGAGGCCCTTGGCGTTAATGAACAGACGAAGATTATAATGATGAATAAAAAAGGCAGCGGTACGGTGATTATAAAGGTGCGGGGCACCCGGCTGGCATTAGGAAGAAGAATCGCGGAGGGGATCGAAATAAAGGAGGCGCCGGAAGATGGAGCACAGAGACCATAAACCGATTACCGTCGGATTCGTCGGGAATCCCAACTGTGGAAAAACCACCCTGTTCAATGCGTTTACAGGGGCTAATTTAAAGGTAGCCAACTGGCCCGGTGTTACGGTTGAGCGGGTGGAAGGGCAGATGAGTTATCAGGGAAGGCCGATTAAGGTCATTGACCTTCCGGGCATCTACAGCCTGACTTCATATACCATTGAAGAGATCGTTACAAGGAAATGTATTGAGGGAAAAGATGTGGATGTGATCATCAACGTGGTGGATGCATCTTCTCTTGAAAGGAATCTTTATCTGACCCTTCAACTGCTGGAACTGAAAAAACCGGTTATCCTGGCCCTCAATATGATGGATATTGTGGAAGACAGAGGAATGAAAATCGACTTTCACCGCCTTCCTAAGATGCTGGGGCATATTCCGGTGGTTCCGGTTTCTGCAAGGAAGAGGACGGGGCTGGATCGTTTGATGGATGCTGTGATTCAGCATTATGAAGAGGAACCTCAGGGCATCGTAGTACGGTACAGTGAAGCGGTTGAAGAGAAAATTGAGAAAATAGAAGTCGTTTTAAAGGCCCGTCTCGGCGGGGTACATAACCTGAGATGGTGCGCGATTAAGTTTTTGGAATACGATGAAGAAGTGTTCAGGGAGTATCCTGTTAATCTGATTAATATTATTGATCATAATTATGAAAAACAAATTATCAATGAAAAATACGATTATATCGAAGAGGTGATCCGTGAATGTCTGTTCAATAAAGAGGAAAAGGAAGCGTTTACGGACAAGGTTGACCAGATTCTGACCCATCCCGTATGGGGAATACCGATTTTTCTTGGGATTATGGCTTTGGTATTTTTCTTTACATTTACAGTGGGGGACTTTTTGAAAGAGTATTTCCAGATTGGACTGGACTGGGTTTCGGCGGGCACGCTTACGCTGCTTTCCAATCTCAATGTGTCAGGCTGGATGATCTCTTTGGTGGTGGACGGAATTATCGCAGGTGTGGGAGGAATTCTAACATTCCTGCCCAATATCTTTATTCTGTTTCTGGCGCTGGCCTTTTTGGAGGACAGCGGGTATATGGCCAGGGTGGCCTATGTGATGAATGAGACCATGAGCATGGTAGGATTGTCGGGGAAGGCGTTTTTACCCATGCTGCTGGGCTTTGGCTGTACGGTTCCGGCTGTTATGGCAGCCAGGGCGCTGGCAACTCAGAGGGACCGGCTGAGGACCATACTCATCACCCCTTTTATGTCATGTTCCGCCAGACTGCCAATCTATGTGCTGTTTGCGGAGATGTTTTTTCCAAACCACGCTTTGATGGTGGCCTATTCCCTCTATATCATCGGATTGGCGGTGGCGATTATCATAGCATTCGTTGTACATAAAACCTCGAAATCCACAGAAGAGGACACACTGCTGATTGAGCTTCCGGAATATAAGACGCCAAACGGCAGGACAGTGGCCATCTATGTCTGGGATAAAGTTAAGGACTATCTTACAAAAGCAGGGACTACCATATTTGTGGCGTCAATTATATTGTGGTTTGTGCTGAATACCGGGCCATCGGGCTTTGTGACAGATGTGACGGAGAGCTTTGCATCAATGTTCGGCCATGCCGTCGTTCCGGTATTGAAACCGGCCGGGCTGGGGAGCTGGCAGATTGCGGTGGCGCTTATCTCCGGGCTTTCCGCGAAAGAGGTGGTGGTATCCAGCTTTTCCGTACTATATGGAATTAGCAATGTTAATTCCCAGGCGGGGATGGCTGCGCTGTCCCAGGCGCTGGGCGCTTCCGGATTCGGCGGGCTGAACGCCTATGCGCTCATGATCTTCTGCCTGCTGTATACCCCTTGTGTGGCGGCAATCGGCACGATTAAAAGAGAGACAAAATCAATGAGATGGACAATGGGGATGGTTGTTTTCCAACTGGTACTGGCATGGAGCATGTCTGTGCTGGTTTTCCAGGTGGGAACCATGATTTTCTAAAGTCACAGGGAGATATTGGTGATGAATGATAAACTGCTTGTAGAGACTGCGGTTTTAGCAGGTGAGATTATGCTGGTGAGCGGAGCAGAAATATACCGGGTGGAAGATACGATCAACCGTATGCTGAGAAAAGCAGACAGGCAGACTTCAGAAGCGATCGTACTGTCCACCGGGATCTTTGTAACATTGAATGATCCGGCGATTGAGCCGATTACAGTTGCCAGACGGGTGACGGACCGGTCAACGAATTTGAATAAAGTATATTTGGTAAATAATGTGTCCAGGCAGTTCTGCAATGGCCAGGTCACTGTGGAAGAGGCTTATGAGAAACTGCGGCAGGCTGAGACGATGCAGCAGTACAGGCCGTGGCTGAAGAACGTAGGGGTGGTGGGCGCCTCCATGTTTTTCGCTATCTTGCTGGGAGGCGGGCTGGCGGACTGTCTGGCTGCGGCCTTTGTAGGCGGTCTGCTGGCAGGTGTGCTATGGTTATCCGGCAGGATCAGGTTAAATGCCTTCTGCCAGACTTCACTGGGGGCGTTTACCATCGCAGTGGCGGCTTTGGTGCTGAAACAGTGGATCGTTCCGGAGCTTCACCGGGATATTATCATAATCGGATGTATTATGCCCCTGGTGCCGGGCGTGATCTTCACAACGGCTATCCGGGATACGCTGAATGGGGATTATTCTGCGGGAGCCGCCAGAATGCTGGAGGCGGTTGTAATCGCTCTTGCGGTAGCAGCAGGCGTGGGTATCGGCATGGCGTTTTTCAGCCGCATTGCAGGAGGGATTTCCGTATGGTAGTTCAAACGATAGGTGCGTTTTTCGCTGTTCTCAGTTTTGCTTTGATTCTGGAAGTGCCGCCTAAGTATATCTTTCATGCCGGTTTTGTGGGGGCGGTCTGCTGGGCAATCTATATGATCTCACTGAATTATACGGATTCGGTGATTTTTGCGGCCTTCGTCTCCACTTTGGTGGTGGCTTTGATCAGCCATATATTTGCCAGGATGTTTAAAGTTCCGGTCACCGTGTTTTTGGTGGCGGGAATCCTGCCTTCCGTACCCGGCGCGTCGATTTACCGGTGCGTGTATTATATGATCAGGAGCGCGTCGGATTTATCCGATTTCTACCTGATGGAGACCCTGCAGATAGCGGGAGCCATAGCAATGGCGGTGTTTATTATGGATTCCTTGTTCCGATTGGGACAGAAGAGTTAGTGATTAATGAGATTTGATTATCAGAACGTGTATACAGATAGATCTGGTTGGAAAGCTGGTCTTCAGCAGGGACTTCCGACTGGTTTATGGAAATGACCATTTCATTCAGTGAAGTGATATCCGTGGTTTTGTCATATGGAAGCAGCAGGACTTCGTGGACGCTGGAAGGCAGGATTATTAAATCCTGTCCCAGGCGGTCTGCGAAGTTTTTTAATACTCCGTGATACAGGATTGCGGCGGAGCCGTTTATATTGGAACGGTTGGAAAGCACGTAGAGAGGCGAAAGCCGGTCTTCCTCTTCCAACTGCTCCATATATTCTTCCTGGTAGTCGTCGCCCAGCCAATCTGCGGCAATCTCCTTCATCACATCCGGCATGCTTTTGATGGTGGGCGGCAGAAGGATTGGGGTGTTGGCCTTTGCCAGCTCATAGAGCTGGGTGGTAGTTACATTCCAGAGTGTCTGGTGGTCATTGTGTATCATGGCGGTCATCTGCCCGGAAGCGGTTTCTTCCAGAAACAGATAGAAAACGATGGAAAGATCCAAATAAGGGATATGTGGTATATCCTTTAACAATTCCTGGTTGGAGGCGGTTTGGACTAATTTATAAATCACTTTGGTACTCAGTTTGGAGAAGTCGGTCATGGCCTGGGTATCGATCACAGGCAGATTGGAATTATCCTTATAGATGGACAGGATGTCCTGGGCGATCTCCTGGAGAGACATGCCTTTTTCATACAGGGGGAAATAGGGATTCAGATAAATGGTAGGCGCTACCTGGCCGTCCGGCGGGCTGATACAGATCCCGTCCAGAACGAGGCCGTTATTCTTGGATACCTGGCGGATCTGAATGGAATAGGAACCTCCCAGGGCATCTTCCACCTGTTGTTTGACTGCATTTAGAAATGACGTGTATACCATGCGTATACCTCCTTGAGAAATGGTTTTTATGTAAACTGCAATGGGCGCAGAAACATATAAATATAATAGATGTGATCACAATTATAAAAGAAAATATAGTATAAAATGATTGGAGTATTTTCCGAAACGGAAATCAGGATATAGAAAATTTAAGATTTAGAGCTATTATAACTGATGGCAAACTTTTTTACAAGAGGATTTTCGTAAAAATATGAAATGCAACACGATAGCCTCAGAAGCAATACAAACAAGGCCGTTGCCCCTTATCCCGCATCCTGCTTTTTAGACAGTTTTACAATTTTGTCTAAAAATCAACCAACTGGCAGCATTTGTATAATTACAAAGAAATAGAATCGTATTATGTTATATTGCGGAGATGGAAAAGAGGATGATGACAGAATGATAGATTTTATTATTAAAAAGGGCAGACTGATTGAGAAAATTTTTGCGGCGGCGGTGATATTTTCTGTCATTGCGGCCTGCTTTGTACAGGTGAATTATGATCTGAGCGAATACCTGCCGGATGATGTGGCGTCGAAGCAGGGATTAAACCTGATGGAGGAGGAATTCGGATACCCGGGTACGGCCAGAGTGATGGTAGGGCCGGTTTCCCTGTATGAGGCTAAAATCTATAAGGACAGAATCGCAGATGTGGACGGCGTGGATATGGTGATGTGGGCGGATACGGCCACAGATGTGTACCGGGCCAACATTTTTATAAAATATGATAATATCCAGGATTATTATAAGGACAGCTATGCGGTGATGGATATTATCTTTGAGGAAGGGGACAGCGACGCCCTGACCAAGTCTGCCATCAATGAGATGAAGAAAATAACCGGGGACAAAGGATATTTTATGGGATCGGCGGTGCAGAGCAAATCATTAAGCGAGACCCTGATGCGGGAAATATCCATAGCCATGGTTTTAGGGGTGGTAATGATTGCGGTGATCCTCTGCCTGACTACCACCTCCTGGTTTGAACCGGTGATGTTTTTAATGGTTATGGGAATTGCGATCATCATCAATATGGGAACCAATATTATCATCGGCCGGATCTCATTTTTGACCTTCAGCGTGGCGTCGATCCTGCAATTGGCAATCGCCATGGATTACTCCGTTTTTCTTCTGCATTCCTTCATTAAGGAAAAAAATAAAGGGCTTGATCCGGAACCGGCTTTGGCTAATGCGCTGCGCAGTTCCATGTCTTCCATTCTCTCCAGCGGAGCTACCACGATTGTGGGATTTATCGTGCTGATGCTGATGCGGTTTTCGATTGGAAAGGATTTGGGTTTTGTTTTGGCTAAGGGAATTGTGATCAGCCTTCTGACCGTCATGTTTTTGATGCCGGCGCTGCTGCTCCGGTGGGGAAAGCTGGTGGAGAGAACCGCCCACCGTTCCTTTATGCCGGCATTTCATCAATTGGGGACATTTGTATACCGGGTGCGCTATGTTGTGCTGGCAGCCGTTGTGATTTTAGTGATCCCGATGTATGCTGCGCAGAATATGAATTCATTTACATTCGGAAACAGCGCTCTCGGATCCAGCCCGGGAACAAAGGTATATGAAGATGAGCAGAAAATCAACGGGAAATTCGGAAAGAGCAATCTGATCCTGGCCATAGTGCCCAATACCAATATGGTGACGGAAAAGGCGCTTACGGATGAGCTGGATGATTTGTACTATACGAGATCCGTCACATCTCTGGCAGGGACCATACCCGAGGGAATACCGGAAAGCATTCTTCCCAAAAGCGCAACCAGCCTGCTGCATACGGACCAATACAGCAGGATTATGATGTACATAAAGACGTCTGATGAGAGTGATTTCGCATTTCAATGTGCGGATGAAATCGAAAGCATTGTTAAAAAATATTACCCGGAAGGGGCATATGTGACAGGCGTTACCCCGTCTACCCAGGATATAAAAAAGACCATAACGGCGGATTACAATTTTGTAAATATCCTGTCCATTCTGGGTGTGGCAGTGGTGATCCTGATCACGTTCAGATCGGTGATGGTGCCGTTAATCGTGCTGATCCCCATTGAAGTGGCCATTTTCTTTAATATGGCGCTGCCTTATTTTAAAGGGGAGAAAATGCTCTATTTAGGGTATATCATAGTGAGCTGCCTGCAGCTTGGAGCGACGGTGGATTATTCCATCCTGATGACCAACAATTATGTGGAGAGCCGTAAGGAATATAAGGAAAAGGGCAGGGCGGTAAAACATACCGTATCCAGAAGCGCCCTGTCCATACTGACTTCCGGATCCATTCTCACAATTGTGGGATATGGGCTTTATATGATCTCTTCCGTTGCCGCCATCGCGGATCTGGGCCATTTGATCGGAAGAGGGGCTTTGATCAGCGTGGTGATGGTGCTGTTTTTGCTGCCCTATCTGCTGACGCTGGCGGACCGCTGGATCGTAAAAGACAGCGCACATCCCAAAAAGAGCCTGAAACAGAGGTGGAATCTGCTGAAAGAGGAGATGCGCGAGATTAAAATGAAAAAGCAGTTGAAGGAGAAGGAGGTAGAAGAGGATGAAAATGTGGAAGAATAGAAAACGGATAGCAGCGTCATTACTCAGCGCCGCGCTTCTTAGCTGCACAACGGCGGCGGAAGTATTGGCGGGACCGCCTGCAGTGGATACGGATGAGGCGTTATATGTAAACCTGGATTATTACGGAAGCCCTCAGGAGACCAGCATTGTAAAGGGATGCAGTTTAAATGGAATACGTTCCTTTACCGATTATGGGACCTATAATGATGTGACCAACATGTCAAATTACGCCCAGCCGGTTGTGACCCAGGATGGGGTGAGCTGGGAACTGGAGCAGGATGTAAAGGAGCGTTTCTATTACGAATGCCAGTTGGACAATGACAGCGTGATCCTGCCCTGGACATTTGACATTTCATATAAATTGAACGGCGTGCCCATAGAAGCCCAGAAACTTGTGGGCGCGGACGGATTGGTGGAAATCGATGTGGAATGTATCCCCAATGAAGCCGCAGACGATTATTATAAGAATAATATGATTCTTCAGGTAGGAACCCTGGTGGATATGGAAGACGTGAACAGCGTTTCGGCGCCCGGATCACAGACCCAGTCCATCGGAACATATAAAGCCATTATATTTGCGGCGGTTCCGGGGCAGGAGAAGACGTTCCATATTGAGATCGGAACCAGCAATTTTGAAACCATGGGGATCATCATGCTGATGATTCCGGGAACATTAGACCAGATGAAGGAGATCAAAGATATCAAAGAAGTCAAGGATACGGTTTCCGATTCCACCGATGAGCTGCTGGATGGAATGGATGAAATACTGGATAAACTGGACCGGGTGACTTCCGGCATGGATTCGACGAAAGAGGGTCTGGCCGAGCTTAAAAAAGCCAAAGAGAATTTTGACGCGGCCAAGGATAATTTCTATGCCAATGCGGATCAGGGGCTGGATGAGCTGCAGGCTCTCAGCGGCAAGATCGGAGAGCTGGCCCCTGACATCAATAACAGTAAGGAAACCTTAGATCAGATCAGTACCGACCTGGATCATATGGTGGATACACTGACCGATGCCAGTGACGGGGTGGGCGGATTATCCGCTCAATTGGATGACCTTCACGAGAATCTGGATGAACTCAAGTATGAAATCGGCCATTCCAATTCGGATAAGGCGGATTCCATCGCTGATATCATCAACGGAAAACTGGATGAACTGGAAAATACCCTGGACCAGCTTGAGGAAGGCATGTCCGGAAGCGGGGAAGAGTTAGATGGTGCGGCGGCCGGAGAAGCGGTGGAAAAGCTGAATGATATTATGGCCCAGCTTTCAGACCAGCTTGGCGGCTACGTGGATCCGGACCAGCTGGCCGTGATCATGGCCCAGCTTGGAAGTCTGGATCCCGATTATATCCCCAGCGATCTCAGCCAGATCAACGACATATTCGACCTGTACCGGGAAGCCATAAGCAGCGCGAGAAATCTGATGGACCGCGTAAAAGAGATCACAAAAGATGTGAAAGCCGGCGGACGTTCGGCGGTGGGAGATACCAGCAGCGTGGCGGGAAAGCTGAGCGATGTGCTGGACGATATGGACAGTCTGATTTCCAATGTCTATGATCTGAATAAGACGGTAAATGAGAATAAAGACAGCTTCCACGCCATGCTCGACCACGCGGCAGAGACGGCTGTGCTGATGAGTGAAGGCAGCAATAGCCTTGTAAACGCGCTCCGTGTGGTTCAGCAGACGGCTAAAAATAACCGGGAAGCGGTAGAATCGGGAACGGATAAGACCCTGGACGGCCTGATTGATATCTTTGAGAAGGCGGCGGAACCTTCTTCCAGGGATAAAGTGAAAGACGCCACTCATGAGCTGAAAGACAGCGTGAAAAATGAAATCGACAAGGTGGAAGACGAGACAAATTTGCTGAATCTGGATGTGGAAGAGGAAATGATATCATTTACATCGGACAAAAATCCGGCGCCGGACAGCATACAGGTGATTCTCAGAACCCAGGAAATCTCGGAAGAGAGCTTAAATACCAATGCCATTGATATAGAACCGGCAGAGGTGGAAGTGGGGATTTGGGCTAAGATTGTGAACGTGTTTAAGAAGATATGGGAAGCGGTTATGTCTATTTTCAGTTAGGCGGAGACGATACCGGGGAGTTATGACTCACATGAGCATAACTCCCTCTTTTTATTCACGGAATCAATTATCTGCCAGCCGGGTTTATCAGATCCAGTTCCAGCTTATTAAAGCTGTTAATAATATGTTTTTTAAATGTGAGAAGCATCTTTGGCATGAATTTTTCTTTGTGGTAAACGATATAAAAATCCTGTTTCATATTTAAGTATGGAATCGCCTTAAATTCGCCGTTTTTCAGCCTTTTCCGGACAGATAGTTTGGAGAGGACCCCTACGCCGTGGCCTGCGGCCACTGCATTTTTAATCGCCTGTGTGTTATGGCAGATCCAGGTGGGCGTCCAGTGTATCCCCAGTTCTTTTGTCACTTTCTCGAATTGTATCCTGGTACCGCTTCCCGGCTCGCGGATGATAAAATCTGCTGTTTCAAGATCTCTCACTGTAATGGAATCCAGTTGGTAAAACGGATGGTTTTGGCTGTAGACCGCCACCACATCAGCCTCCATAAACTGTTCCGTAATCAGGACCGGATTGTCGATACAGCCCTCGATCAGAGCGATATCGATATCATTATTTAATAACAGACTTTGTACGCGCTGGGTATTTTCGATATAAACACGATATTGAATATCAGGATATAGAAGTTTAAAGGAAGAGATGATGTCGCTTAATATACTGGTTCCAACGGTAACGCTGGCTCCAATTCTGATTAAATCATTGGTGGCAGTATGGCGTATTTCACTATCAATTTTGTCGTATGTATCCACCAGATAGATGGAGTGGTGGTAAATGGTTTTCCCCGCCTCTGTCAGATAAAGCTTCTTGTCAAGCCTTTCAAACAGCTTAACGCCATACCAGTCTTCAAGCTCTCCGATTGTTTTGCTGATAGACGGCTGGGATACGTGAAGGACTTTCGATGCCTGTGTCATATTCATATGTCTGCAAACTTCATTGAAAACACGAAAGTGTCGGATTGTCATTATAAAACCTCCTGGTATTTGATTGGCGGGAAATATTATAAAAATTATATTACAATAAATATCGCTTTTCAAGGTGGCAAATAATGGAAAAACAACATTCAAAACCAGCATTTTGTATAAAAAACCCTCGTTTTAGTGATTTAATTTCACTTTAATAACCAATTGGTTATCAGCCCGATTCGGTTTATGTATTTTACAAAGAACAATCCGGTGTTTATAATAAAATCATAAGCTGAGAGGCGGAGATGAAAAGAAAAGGAGGCAGGATGATGCCGGAAGTAGTAACGATTGGGGAAACTATGGTAGTGTTCGACAGTCTGAATGCGGGCAGGCTGAGATACAGTTACAACTTTGAATGCCATACCGGCGGAGCTGAAACCAATACGGCGGTCGCGCTGACCCGGCTGGGACATACTGCCGGATGGATCAGCAGATTAGGAGAAGATGAGTTCGGTCACAGGATTTTAAACCAGATTAGGGGCGAAGGGGTGGATGTAAGCCAGGTTCAGATGACGGATGAAGCGATGACCGGCATTTTCTTCCGCCAGAGGCTTGATAACGGAGAGAGTAAAAACTTCTATTACCGGAAAGGCTCGGCGGCCAGCACGATGACGCCGGAAATACTGAACGTTGACTACATAAAGAGTTCGAAAATTATGCATATAACTGGAATCACTCCAGCAATCAGCGAAAGTGCGGCCAAAACAGTGGAGCGGGCCATGCAGATTGCCAAAGAAAATGATATTTTAGTATCATTTGATCCAAATCTCAGGTTGAAAGTATGGAGTTTAGAGGATGCGGGAAAAACCATTGACCGGCTGATGAAATATGTGGATATTGCGCTTCCGGGATTGGAAGAAGGCAGTCTTTTATATGGGACTTCCGATCCGGATCAGATTGCGGAGATTATCCAGGGTTACGGCGTCAAGACGGTTATTGTAAAAATTGGAGCTGACGGCTGTATCGGCTATGAAGACGGCGTCAGGGAAATGTCCTGTGGATTCAAAGTAAAAAAGGTGGTTGACGCGTTTGGGGCCGGTGACGCATTTGCAGCAGGAATTCTGGCAGGTACTCTGGAAGGGCTGACAATCGGAGAAAGGATGAGATTAGCCAATGCGGTGGGCGCGATGACGGTTGCAGTGAAGGGTAATATTGAGGCATTCCCGACGAGGAAAGAAGTGAAGGATTTTATCAGCGGCAGTGCGGGAATTAATCGATAACAAGATATAAATGAATATGAGCATTTAAGGAGAAAGAAAGGGGGGAATGAGTGAAGGACATTTTTTTTTGAAGTGAATACATAATACAATATGCAATAAACATATAAGGAGGAAAAGAGAAATGGATATCAAAAAATTTTCAGGAGTTTACCCGGCGGTTATCACCCCATTTACGAAAGAAGGCGCGGTGGATGTAGAGAAACTTACCAACTACATCAAATATCTTGTGGATAAGGTGGACGGGCTGTTTGTGGGAGGATCATACGGATCAGGTCCCATCATGACGGTGAGTGAGAGAAAGACGGTTGCGGAAACGGTCATGAAGGAGGCCAAAGGAAAGGTTCCGGTGATCTTCATGATCGGCTGTACGGATACCAACAGCACTATAGAGCTGGCGAAACATGCAGAATCTGTCGGTGCGGATGCCGTAGCTGCGGTAACCCCCTGCTATTACCGCCATACAAAGGATGTGATCATCCAGTATTATAAGGATTTAATCGAAGCCACCAGCCTTCCGGTGATCGCGTATAACAATCCGAAATACTCCAATTTCTGCATCACCGGCGACTTGTTGAAGGAGCTGGCGGATATCGGCCTGCAGGGAGTGAAAGACAGTTCGGCGGACATTGCGCTGTTCTATGATTACATGGCAAAGGTAGATAATGAAGGCTTTTTGTTCCTGATCGGTTCCCAGACCCATTTGGTGCCTGCGGTAGTGGGCGGAGCCCATGGGGTGGTATCAGGATTATCCAATGCGTTTCCCGGATTTATAAAGGAAATTTATGAGAACTGTAAATGCGGAAATTTCCAGAAGGCGAGAGACATGCAGTTAAAGGCCAACCTCCTTCGTTCCGTAACCGGAGACGGGATTCCGGTTCCGTTCTATCATGCGGTGCTGCCGATGCTGGGAGTGGATATAGGAGTTCCGAAAAAACCGTTCCTTCCCCGGAGTGAAGCAGAAGTTGAGAGAATCAGAAAAGCCCTGGTTGAAACTCAGATGATTATTGGATAACTGATCACAAAACAGCCGTGGTTCTTCGGCCACATCGATTTATATACCTTGTTTTTACCTTTATCTGAGGCTGACGCAGTGAGCGCTTAGCGCAAACCGTCTATAAATGCCTTGGAGGTTGGCATAGAATACCCTGTCCACAGCAAATGATGTCATTTGAGGTATTTACGCTGAACCTTCAAGGCTTTTTTAAACCGGTTTGGGAGTGAGAAACCGGGATTGGTAACTGAATGGTTATGTGGGTGATAACATTTAGGTATTGGAAGATTCAGAATATATATAGTACGATATGTATAATAATAAAGATTTATAAGATGAAATATGTACAAAATAAACAAAAAGTGGTGTGCGGAGCCAGTGTCAGATGTGAGGAGAAGGATATGGAAGAATACGAAGGCAGATTGTCTGAGCTAAGGGAACAGATGGAAAAGATTCATTTTAAACGGTTTCTGGCAGAAGACGCCTATCAACTGGGGAATCAGATGGTACAAAAGGCGAAGGTCAGAGGGATTGATCTGGCCATGATGATCCAGGTGAATCAAAAAATGCTGTTTTATTTCGCTTTTGACGGAACGGATTTGAATCATGAACGGGCGGTAATCAGAAAATCGAACGTATCCCAAGCGTTCCGCTGCCCGTCTCTGAAAATTTTTTATGAGCTCCGGGAGAGCGGATTGACGATTAAGGACAGGGGGCGGGATCCGATGGAATATCTGGCGCTGGGGGGCGCGGTCCCTGTTTATGTGGAACAGGCGGGGATGATAGGAACCATTTGTGTTTCCGGTATGAGCCATTTTGAAGACCACCGGTTTGTTGTGGAGTGCATAGAAGAATATTTGGCCGGAAGTTTGTGAGTTTACGGAGGTAGCGGAATGATTGGAAACTTTATCACATCGGTTTTATTGCTGATCTTGTCGGGGTTTATCTATGCGGAAAGTAAGGAGATGCCCAATCTGGGGGGAATGACGCTGGCAGGTCCCGGATTTTTTCCAAAATGCTGCGCCGCATTCTTTACATTTGCCGCCGTGGTTCTCATTATACAGGAAGTGTACAAGATCATTACGGTAAAAACAGGTGGTACAACTTATGTCAGGGCGGAGTTAAAAAAAGCCGTTGATTTAAAAGAAGCCATAATAAATAATATATCCGGCGTTTTCAGAATGACAGTGATTCCTGTTTTAATGGTATTGTACGGAATTTCGTTAAGAGGTATCGGATTTGAAATCTCCACCTTTGTATTTCTGACAGCCAGTATGATTGTATGCGGAGAGAGAAGTCTAAAGAGGCTGCTGCTGGTTCCCGTTTTGGCGATTATTGTCGTGTATCTGCTGTTTATTAAATTCCTCAGGGTGGCGATCCCTACCAGCTTTCTATAGACGCCTAGAAAGGAGAAACGATTATGGCTGCAAATATAATGATGTGTTTATCGACGATCTCATTTTCTACGATTGTCCTGACCTTTGTAGGCGTTGTGCTGGGAATTGTCGTAGGTTCCATACCGGGGCTGACTGCCACGATGGCGGTAGCGGTTTTAACCTCTTTTACATTCGGCATGGAATCTTCAAAGGCCATAGCCATGCTTCTGGGGATTTTTGTGGGCGGCGTTTATGGCGGTTCCATCTCCGCTATTTTGATGAAAATACCAGGGACGTCTTCTGCTGTTATGACGGCTTTGGACGGATATCCGATGGCAAAGAGAGGGGAAGGAGGAAAAGCAATCGGCATCTCCACGGTATCCTCCTTTTTCGGAGGGATTGTGAGCTGTATTTTCCTGATCATCGGATGTTCGGCTATCGCTGGCGTGGCCGCCAAATTCTCCTATCCGGAATACTTTGTGATCGCGGTCTTCGGCCTGTGCGTAATATCCAATGTGTCTTCTGATTCCCTGCTGAAAGGGCTTTTAGGGGCGATACTGGGAATATTCATTACAACTGTAGGGATGGACAATCTGACCGGCATCACCCGTTTCACCATGGGATCCAGGAATTTGATCAGCGGAGTGGGCATGGTTCCGGCGCTGATCGGATTGTTCGGAGTTTCAGAGATTCTGAACCAGTTGTTCAATATGAAGAAAAATGAGGTGAAACACCAGGAGATCGGCAGAATATTCCCGGGATGGGATGTGATAAAAAGGATTAAGTTTATTTTGGTGAAATCATCCGTTATCGGAACTCTGATCGGCGCACTTCCGGGAGCGGGGGGACCAATTGCCGCCTTTGTAGCTTATAACAGCGCAAAGAACGGTTCGAAGGAACCTGAAAAATACGGTACGGGCATACCGGAGGGCATCGCGGCTCCTGAATGTGCCAACAATGCCACGGTTGGAGGGGCCTTGATACCAATGCTGGCTTTAGGGGTTCCAGGGGACGGCGTAACGGCAATTATTATGGGGGCATTTGCCATTCACGGCCTGCGCCTTGGGCCGATGATTTTTAAAGAAACGCCTGACATCGTGTACAGCGTTTACGTGTATACAATTATCGCTAATATATTCATGCTGATTGTGGGATTGCTGGCCGCCAAATATTTCGCAAGGCTGATCAACACCGATAAAAAGATATTGATTCCCATTATTTTGATGGCATGTGTTGTGGGTTCTTTTGCATCTTCCAACAAAGTCTTTGATATCTATGTTATGACCTTTTTTGGAATCCTGGGATTTTTGATGGATAAAGCCGGTATATCCACATCCGCATTTATCCTGGGACAGGTGCTGGGATCGCTGGCAGAAGTCAATTTCCGGTCGGCGCTGACCTTGTCTAAAGGAAGCTATAAGATCTTCTTCCGGCCGATTCCAATGGTATTCTGGATTTTGACAGCAGCCATGGTAGTGGTTCCCAAGATTAAAAAAACAATGAAAAACAGAAAAAAAGAGTGATAAAACAGCGCATTGGAGGAAAAAAATGAAGAAAAGTATTGGTTTAGCAATAGGTTTTATGGCAGCGGCAATAGGATTGATGTCCGGATGTTCTAAGGCTCCGGAGACAGCCGCTCCCACAGCAGGCAGTACGGCGGGCAATACAGCCGCCGCATCTCAGGAAAAGACAGAACCGGCAAAATCCGATTATCCGAAAAGCAAAATAGAGTTGATCATACCTCAGGGTGTGGGCGGAGGAAGTGACTTAATCGCCCGTGTGCTGGCCGCCCAAGTTGAGAAAGACCTGGGTGTTCCGGTGGTATGTACCAATGTGGAAGGAGGCTCTACCTCCCTCGGCTTACAGCAGCTGGCCGATTCTGAACCGGATGGATATACCATCGCCATGACGATGACTAATCTGGCAACGCTGAAGTCTCTGGGCTATTCAGAACTTACATATGAAGATTTCACCTCCATATGCGGAGCGAATTTTGATGCGCCCACCGTCATGATCCGCAGCAATGATGACCGGTTTAACGATTTGCCGGGGCTGGTTGAATACACGAAAGCCCATCCGGGAGAGCTGAGCTGGGGTACAGGAGCCGCAGGCGGAATGTGGCATATGGCCATATTGAAATTCTGTAAAGCGGCGGATATTGAAGTGAATGTGGTGCCGAATGCAGGCGGCGGAACCGGAGTTGGACTGACATTGGCAAACGGAGATATCGATGTGGCGGTATTCAGCCCTGTGGACTGTATCTCACAGATCGATTCCGGCGAAATTGTGCCCATCGCAGCGTTGACGGATACGCGTATGGAGAGCTATTCTGATGTGCCCACATCTGTGGAACTGGGATGGGACTGTTCCGTATATTCGACCAGAGGTTTTATAGCGCCTAAGGGGACTCCGGAAGATGTGATTGCCGTATTGGAAGCTTCTTTTAAAAAAGCGGTGGAAAGTGATGAGTTTCAAGCGTTCATAAAGAACCAGCAGTCCAACATTATGTGGAAAGACGCCAAAGAATATGAGGAATGGATGAAAGAAGAAGTGGATATCTATGTTCCGATTCTGGAAGAGGCGGGGCTGGCAAAATAAGAAAAAGGGATGGTGGGAAATATGAGTTTTAAATTGTATATTAACGGGCAGTTAGCTGAAGGGAAAGGTGTGGAGAGGACTATCTGGAATCCGGGTACCGGAGAGGCGGCCGCAGTCATCCGATGCGCCGACAAAGAACAGACGCTGGAAGCCCTTGCCGGGGCCCAGGAAGCATTTAAAACGTGGTCCCGCATGTCCTTAACTGACCGGGGACAGTGGATAACCAAATTAAAACAGGCTCTTTATGCCCAAAAAGAGGAACTGGTGGATATCCTGTCCATGGAAACGGGCAAACCTTTGTTTGCTGCTGCCAGAGGGTTTAATGTTTTGGTAGACGCGCTGGATTATTATTACGAGGAAGCAAAACGTTTAAATGGAACGACAGTACCCGATTATAATAGCTGCAACGCATCCTATCATATGAATGCGTACCGCCCTAAGGGCGTTATGGCCGGCCACCTTTCCTGGAACATGCCTCTGTTAAATATCGGAGCAAAACTCGGCCCTGCCCTGGCGTCAGGCTGTACCTGCGTGTTAAAGCCGGCCTCCCTTACGCCTCTGTCAGCTTTGAAAGTCGGTGAAATTGCGGAATCGATTCATTTTCCAAAGGGAGTATTCAACATCGTGACAGGGCCGGTAAATGACGTGGCAGAAGTGTTGAATTCCAGTCCGGTTCCCAGGCTCATCACTCTGATCGGTTCCTCGGAAACAGGGAAACAGGTGATCCGGGATTCCTGTAATACAATTAAGTCTTACTCTCTGGAATTGGGGGGAAATGCCCCTGCCATCGTGATGCCGGATGCAGATTTGGAAAAGGCGGCAGCTTTCCTTGCCGGGCTTAAAATGAATAACTGCGGGCAGATCTGCACCTGTGTAAACCGGGCCCTGGTCCACCAGGATATAGCAGAAGAGTTTGTTGAACTGGTAAAAAAACAGTTTGAGGCATGCCGGCTGGGATGGGGCCGGGAAGAGGATATTACCATGGGCCCATTAATCACAAGGGGAGACCGGGACCGGGTGCTGGGGTTAATTGCCGATGCTGTCGCCCACGGTGCAAAACTGGTATGTGGGGGAGAAATCCCCAAGGATAAGACGGCGGGCAACTATATGACTCCGGCGCTGCTCACCGGCTGCAACAACCAGATGGAAATCTGCAGAAAAGAGATTTTCGGACCCGCACTTCCTGTTATTACATTTAAAACTCTGGAAGAGGCGGTAGAAATCGCAAATGATACGGAATATGGGCTTTCCGCCTATGCATATACCCAGAATCTGCATGACGCGTTTTTGTTGACGGAGAAACTGGAAGCGGGTGAAATCATCGTCAATGTCTGGGGAGGAGGATCGCCGCTGCCCTATGCCCATGGCGGCGTGAAGGAGAGCGGTGTGGGCAAAGACTGGTCTGTCTTCTCGCTGATGGAGTATTATGATGTGAAGCGTATTACCATCACGCCATAAGGGGCGGTTTTTCCGGTATGACGTGAGAAAGAGGGATAATTGTGAAAAATAAAAGGATTTTAATTATCGGAGGCGTAGCCGCCGGAACCAAAACGGCGGCAAAACTGAAACGAGAGGACAGAAGCGCCGAAGTTACCATCATAACGAAAGGAAAAGATATTTCCTATGCCGGATGCGGCCTTCCTTATTATGTGGGCGATGTTATACATCGGAAAGAGCAGTTGATTGTAAATACTCCTGAAAGCTTTTCCGGCCTGACCGGGGTGAAGGTTCTTACCGGCATGGAAGCCGTATCGGTGAACCGGGAACTGAAATCAATCGAAGCCGTATCTGTGGAAACAGGGGAAAGACGGACATTCGAATACGATAACCTGGTGATCGCGTCGGGGGCCTCCCCTGTCCGGCCGCCCATAGACGGAATTGATCTGCCTGGGGTGTACTTTATGCGGACGCCGGATGACGCGGCTGCATTGAAAGATGCTGTGGAAGAAGGCGGGATGAAACGGGCTGTGGTAGTCGGCGGCGGTTATATTGGCCTTGAAACCGCAGAAAATCTGGCCGCCCGTGGAGTGCGTGTATCCGTTCTGGAAATGGCGGATCACATCCTGCCGGGGTTTGACCCGGAGATGGCTTCTTATGTGGAACGCCATCTGGCAGATAAGGGAATTATGGCTTTTACCAGAACGAAAGTGACAGGGATTCTTGGAAACGGACGGGTGGAAAAGGTTCAGACTGAAAAAAGGGCTATGAAAGCGGATGCGGTGATCCTTTCTGTGGGCATTAAGGCCAATACCGGATTTCTGGAAGGAACAGGCATTGAACGGATGCCGGATCAAACGATTAAAGTGGACAGGCAGATGAAAACCAATGATCCGGATATCTATGCCGTAGGAGACTGCGCCTGTGTGGTTAATTTAATCACGGGCTATGCCCAATGGTCCCCCATGGGGTCTTCAGCCAACATAGAAGGAAGGCTGGCCGCCAGGCTGATTGCCGGAAAAGACGGCAGTTATGGGGGCGTTATAGGAACTGCTGTATGCAGACTTCCTGATTTAAATGCAGGACGTACCGGTATGACAGAACTTCAGGCTGAAAAAGCAGGTTTTGACGCGGTGAGCGTGATCGGAGTGGTGGATGATAAGGCCCATTATTATCCTGACGCGTCATTTTTTATCATGAAGATGACAGCGGACAGGGATACGAAACGGCTTTTGGGAGTACAGGTTTTGGGAAAGGGGGCAGTGGATAAGATAACAGACATCGCTGCAACCGCCATCTCATTCAATGCCGGTTTAGATCAGACTGCGAATTTGGATCTGGCTTACGCGCCGCCATTTTCAACCGCCATTCATCCATTTGAGCATATGGTAAATATACTTCTGAATAAGATGGAGGGGGAATTTGAGACCATCACGCCGGCCGGATACATGGATGGAGAAGCAGCGGGTTACCGGGTGATAGACGTATCCCTGCAGCCTTCTATAGAAGGGGCAGATTATGTAAACTTATCAGCAGTATCGGGAATTATGACGGGATTCGGTCTGGATGAAAAGCTGCTCCTGGTATGCGCAAAAGGCAAGCGGGCCTATATGCTGCAGAACCGTCTGAAATATTACGGCTATAGGCATACGAAGGTATTGGAAGGCGGATTAACATTTAATGAATTAAAACGGGAGGTTTCGTAAATGGCTACATTAACGGTGAGTGCAGCGGACGAAAAGAGGGTGAAAGCCCTGGGGTTTTTAAATAACAGAGGCACAGATAATTTTTCGGCCAGAATTATTACGGTAAACGGTAAGATTACGGCTGACCAGCAGCAGTGTATTGCGGAAGCGGCCCGTTTATACGGCAATGGAACGATTACATTTACCACCCGTCTGACCCTGGAAGTCCAGGGGGTGGCATATGATAAGATAGAAGATTTCCGCGCCTATATAGCAGAAGCGGGACTGGAGACGGGGGGAACTGGTTCTAAGGTCCGACCGGTAGTATCCTGCAAAGGCACGACCTGCCAGTATGGATTAATCGATACGTTCGCCTTATCTGAAGAAATCCATAAGAGATTTTATAAAGGCTATAATCAGGTAAAACTACCCCACAAATTTAAGATTGCGGTGGGAGGATGCCCGAATAACTGTGTAAAGCCGAATTTAAATGATCTGGGAATTATTGGACAGAGAATCCCCAAGTTTGATGAGGAAAGCTGCAATGGATGCTTAAAATGTTCGGTAGAGGAGGCATGCCCGATTCAGGCGGCAAATCTGACCGGCGATCTGCTGAACATTGACCAGGATATGTGTAATAACTGCGGCCGATGCATCGGAACATGCCATTTTGATGCGGTTGAAGATGGAATTACAGGATACAAGATTTATCTGGGCGGTATGTGGGGGAAACGGGTCCAGCATGGAAGAGAGCTGAAAAAGATATTCACGTCGGAAGAAGAGGCGCTGGATACGATTGAAAAAGTGATTCTGTTTTACCGGGAACAGGGGAAGACAGGGGAACGTTTTGCGCAGACGATCCAGAGAATCGGTTTTGAGCAAGTGGAAAAAGAAATTTTAAGTGATGCAGTTATGGCCAGAAAACAGGAAATTCTGGATGCGAAACTGCATGAAACCGGAGGCGCGACCTGCTGACCGGGAAGTAGTAATAAAATGCTGTATGCTGAGCTGTTTTTGAATGCCGCTGTCAGGCGGACATTTCAGAAAAAATGCTGGGATACAGCATTTTTTATTGTATGGAGGCTGCAGGAAAAAGGTGAATAACAGATTCAAAAAGGCCATTTGTCATACTCAGGCTGCCGTTTATCAGAAATGCAGGGCCAGTGCGGCATTTTTGCTGTATAATGAGGTTAAACAGCAACAGTTCAGACACCCGATGGAACCGCTGCATTGAACAAAGGGAGAGGAATAAATTGATATAAAGGAGACAGGATTATGAGTGACGGCAGTTTCAGCATTAAACTATCCGCGTGCAAAAATACAGCCGGTAATTTCAGCAGAACGGCAGATGAATTGGAGCGCATAAGGGAAATTATATTAAATGCCTCCCGCAGCCTGGAAGATACCAGATCCTATGACCGGGTTAAAACCAGCCTGAGGCGTCTGGCAAAGGATGCGGAAAATGCGAAAAGCGGCAGTTCCGCCATGGGGCGCGCATTGGAACAGATTACAGACCTGTACCAAAAAGCAGAAGATCAAATCACAGGCCATGCAGATTCGGCAGAAAAAGCGAATGCTGAAAACAGTGAGAACGGAAAGTATGTAAAGGATTCGTCCTGGTGGGCAAAACTCATGCAGTGGTTTGGCTGGGGCACGCCTATAGAAGAACATGAGATCGATTCCATTGTCTTTGATGAGGACGGCGCCTACGGCGGCGACCAGGGAGGCCCGAAAAGCCAATGGGGATTTTGGTCTGAGAAGAAAGATTTATATAATATAGTAAGAGAGTACTATCCGGATATGACGGATAAACAGATCAATACATTTCTTAAAAAGCTGAACAGCGAGGGATGCGGGTATGTAGCGGTTATGAATACCATATTCGCGGCCTATGAAGGGCGGGAGGCCGATTTTGAAAAGACTTTCGGATTCTCAATGTATAAAAACGGGGATTTGAACTACAATGAAATGCTGGTTGACCTGTACTCCGCAACGGATAACCACAATTCTTCCGGCGGTTCGGATACGATTAATTTCATGGAAGATTACAAGGAAGAAGTGGATGGGGCGGAAGCAAATTATGATTATCTCAAGGACAATTCGGGAAAAGGAACCAGCACAGAAGACCGTGAATACAGGACACAGCTATACTTAAAGGAAAAGGGCGTCGATGTAAAGATCACGAAGTACATAGATGTCAGCCCTGAAAATGTCAATGACCTATGCAAAGACGGTTATGTGGTGATATCTTACCACGACGGCAATCTGCAGGATATAAATGGAAATACGGTGCAGTTTATCAATGGAGGCCATGCGATGACGATCACAGGGACTACCTCGGACGGAAGATACATCGTGTCTTCCTGGGGGGAAAAGTATTATATTGACCCCGGCCAGATTGTAAATGAAAACGGCAGGCCTACGACGATGCACTATGAATATTATAAATATTGATGAGGTGAAAATATGGAATTTTTAACTGAAATATGGAATGAGATTGACAATATCAGCCTGCCTTCTCTAAAGGAAACGGAACGACTGAATCTGGCTGAAAAAAACGGTAATCCGGTTCTTTTCCGGTCCGGACAGATTACAGGCCAGTATTTGAAACTTCAGGCTGTTTACCGGTATCTGTTCGGCGTTTACCTGAGATCCCAAAGCGGATTGGGACGTCTGGATGAGAGGCTGAAGGAGAGGGGATTTTTAAAAGCCGGGGAAGATGATATGGACTATTATCAGAGATATGATTATATGGGAATGGATTATCTTTACCTCAGGAGTTATGTCCATATTGAACGTTTGACAACAGAGCAGATTGAATTGCTGCGGCCTTTGATTGGGGAAGGCAAAAGGGAACAGGAGCTGGGAGAAAGTGGTGAGCGTGGGGCTGATGAGAGTGAGGCTGATGAGAGTGAGGCTGATGAGCGTGGGGCTGATGAGCATGAGACCGATGAGAGTGAGGCTGATGAGTATGAGACCGATGGGCATGAGACCGATGAGCGTGAGGCTGATGGGCATGAGACTGATGAGTATGAGACTGATGAGTGTGCGTCTGAAAAAAGAGAGACGGATATAAGAGCGTCACACATAAGAGTGACAGATAGAAAAGAGGCGGATATAAGAGCGGCGGCCCGGCTGGTGGAAGAGACTTTTAAGAAGGTTTTGGCAGTCAGCAGTGAGCACCCGGACAGGCAGTTTGAAATCTATCCATCTGTTTATGGAGAAGGGATTGTCAGGGGAGCGGCGGTTCTGATCGGGCTTAAAAGCATGGCTGATTATGACGGCAGCGGCATGCTGGCGGATGAAGAAGAGGATCAAAAACGAATCCGTACCCTTTATTCGGTTGGAAAGCAGTTGGAAACAATCCTTTCAAATGCGCTGAATATAGAAGTTGTTGTGATCACAGAAATCTGAGAGGATGAATGGGATGGGTAAAAAGAGAAAAATTTTGGTGTTAACAGGACTGTTGTTTTTTTCATGGACATTCTTTCTGCTTTTGAATATGGAAGCAGGGGTACAAGAGACGGCGGCCAAGGAGCAGCCGTCCCCGGACTATGATGAGGCTGCGCAGGATATGAAGGTGGACCGGGAGAGCAGATATTATCCGGCTTATGCGGATTATCTGTGCTATATGAAACAAAAGTATCCAAAACAGGCAAAACTCACAGATATCATCACGGACCAGCCCGGATATTCCAATATCCGTGTCTGGAAGGGAGACGGTTATACGATGAAAGCTTACTGGAGCGCAGATTCAAAGGAGGAACGCTGCAGGTTTAAATGGTTCTGGGAAGATGAGGAAATACAGAATGCGGTGACCAGATTACTTGAGGAGAGGAAAACGGGGCACAGCAGCGCATCAGACAGGATTGTGAGCGGAAATCTTTATGAAATCACGGAAAATGAATTTCATCCCGGAATTGATTATGATTTAAATGAGGATGAAACCGCCAGGATTATGGAACTGCTGCAGGGAATTTCTGGGAAAAATGAAGCCGGGGCGTCTGAAAAAATGATCCGGTTTATACTGGAATTATATGATGAAGACCAACGGTTACAATTGTCTCTTGGAATCGGGCCGGATGGAGAAATCTATTCTGAACAGGGAAATCTGATTGAGGATGAAGAACTTCAAAAGCTGGTTGAGACCTTGATATCAAAGGCAGAAAGCTGAAAAATGGGTAAAAAAGAATGCGTCTGAGAGGAATCGAACCTCCGCACGCGGCTCCGGAGGCCACTGCTCTATCCACTGAGCTACAGACGCATCTTCTATATCTTACTATATTTTTATAAAAACTGCAAGTGCTTTTTGACCAGTTTTATCGGTCAGGAAGTTTAGCCGTCTGAATGGCCGTTATTTTAGACATAGGGCGATAAACTTTTATAAGTTTATCCTGTTATTGCTTTTTGCCTTTGTTTTTGTTAGAATATAGCAAGACTAAGCTTGCAGGAGGATATGCCATGGGAAGGTCAAGAAACAGGAAAAACAGGGGCTTATCGGATGACGAGATGCGCAGGTATCTTAAATTCATGATAATTCCGTTTATCGTTATATTATTAATTATAGTCATTGTATTAACTGACAAATCGTCAAAGACTGAAAAAGAGACAACTGCGGAGTCCGCCACAACTTCCATATCAGCAGCAGACGAAACAACCCAGCCCGTAGAACCGGATACCAAAGAGTATGTACAGAATTTCGAGGAATACGAACTGAAAAAGGACGAAATTCCGGAAATTAAGGCCCTGATTGAGGCGTACTGCCAGGCCAAGACAGAATGTGACCCGGAAGCCCTGGCCAGAGTTTTCGGACAAACCCTGTCACCAGAGGAATTAGAGCAGGAGCGGGCCAAACTGGAAAAGACAGCCCAGGTGGTAGAAGGTTATGAAAATATAATTTCTTACACGAAAAATGGGCTGACGGAAGATACCTATGTGGTCTATCCCTATTATGAGATTAAGTTTAAAGATGCTGAGACGCCCCTTCCTGTATTAACCATGTGTTATGTGCAGAAGAATGCAGAGGGACAGTATGTGATGACACTGGATTTTGACGATTCCGTGGCCGATTACATTTCCAAGGTCAATGTTTCTGAAGATGTGCGGCTTCTGTCATCCCAGGTGGACGCCCAGGTACAGGAAGCCATTGCCAATGATCCGGCCCTGAACAGCATTTATAATGGGATTGAATCGGGATCGCCATCTGAGGAGGAAAGCCAAACCGGGGGAGAAGATGAAACTTCCGCACCGGAGGGACAGGCAGAGGGCGGACAGGAGACAGAGGGAGAGACAGAAGCCCAGACAGAGCCTGTGACCGAGATGGATATACAAATCGAAACTACAGCAGCGCAATAGCTGCATGCAGATGCTTTTCTTTCCATAAAACAGCTTTATGGATGGAAAAGCTTTTTGCACTTTACATACAAAAGTATTTTTGTGAAAAAACCGCTGGCAGCGGAGGAATGGAGACAGGTATGAACGTTAAAGATTTTTATTTTGATTTGCCCCAGGAGCTGATTGCACAGGATCCGCTGGAGGATCGTTCTGCATCCAGACTGCTTGTTATGGATAAAAAAACGGGAGAGATAGAACACAGAATATTCCGTGATATTGTATCGTATTTAAATCCGGGGGACTGCCTTGTAATCAATGATACCAAAGTGATTCCGGCCCGTCTTTTCGGCGTGAAAGAGGATACACAGGCGAAGATTGAGGTGCTGCTCCTGAAAAGGAAGGAAAACGATATCTGGGAAACCCTGGTAAAACCGGGGAAAAAGTGCAGGCCGGGCACAGTCTTATCCTTTGGAGACGGCCTGCTGACAGGAACTGTGGTGGATGTGGTGGAAGAGGGAAACCGTCTGATCCAGTTTCATTACGAAGGCATTTTTGAGGAAATCTTAGACCGGCTGGGACAGATGCCGCTGCCGCCTTATATCACTCATCAGTTGAAGGATAAGAACCGTTATCAGACGGTTTACGCAAAACACGACGGTTCGGCCGCTGCCCCCACCGCCGGCCTTCATTTTACCAATGAGCTGTTAAAAGAAATTGAGGATATGGGGGTGAAAATCGCCCATGTGACGCTTCATGTGGGACTGGGAACCTTCCGGCCTGTGAAAGTGGACGATATTCTGGATCATCATATGCATTCTGAGTTCTACATTGTGGAAGAAGAAGAGGCAAAAAAGATCAATGATACCAAGAAAAACGGCGGACGTGTGATCTGTGTGGGAACCACAAGCTGCCGTACCATAGAATCCGCAGCAGGAGAAGACGGTGTGTTAAAGGCCGGAAGCGGCTGGACGGACATCTTCATCTATCCGGGCTACCAGTTTAAAATTCTGGACTGCCTGATTACCAATTTCCACCTGCCTGAGTCCACTCTGGTCATGCTGGTTTCCGCCCTGGCCGGACGGGAACACGTTCTTCATGCTTATGAAGAAGCGATTAAGGAAAAATACAGGTTCTTCAGTTTCGGGGACGCCTGCTTTTTTACCAATCTGAAATGACGGGGAGGTCATAAATGCCGGTTAGACTGAATAAATATCTGAGTGAGATGGGAGTCTGCTCCCGCCGGGAGGCAGACCGTCTGATTGAAAGCGGCAAAGTGCTGGTAGACGGCCGCGCTGCCGTTACCGGAATGAAAATTGAAGATGGCCAGACCGTGGTCTGCGACGGGAAAGTGGTCGGAGGACAGGCGGGAAAAAAGAAGGACAAACCGGTCCTTCTGGCGGTCAATAAGCCCCGGGGCATCGTCTGTACCACATCGGATAAAGACAGGGCGGAAAATATTGTGGAATTTATGAATTATCCGGTCCGGATTTATCCCATAGGCCGTCTGGATAAGGATTCAGAAGGGCTGCTGCTGCTGACCAATCAGGGAGACCTGGTCAACCGGATTATGAGAGCGGGAAATGAACACGAAAAAGAGTATCTGGTTAAGGTCAATAAACCGGTTACAAAGGAGTTTATAAAGGCCATGGGAGAGGGAGTGCCGGTTCTCGGTACAATTACCAGACCTTGTTTTGTGGAAACCGTGGGAAAAGACCGTTTCCGGATTATTTTAACTCAGGGGCTGAACCGCCAGATCAGAAGAATGTGCGAATATCTGGGATACCGGGTGCTGGAATTAAAGCGGACGCGTATAATGAATATCCAACTGGGCAATTTAAAAACAGGGGATTACCGGAACGTGACTCCCGCAGAATATGAAACGTTATTGGAAATAATAAAGGATTCCACGAATCTGCCCTATAAGGAGAAACAGGATGGACGAAAAAATTCTTAGAATGAAAGAATTAGTTGGTATTTTATCAGAGGCCGGCAAAGCCTATTATCAGGAGAGCCGGGAACTGATGAGCAACTTCGAATATGATAAACTATATGATGAGCTGGTGAGCCTTGAAAGGGAGACGGGGGTGGTGCTGTCACTCAGTCCAACTCAAAACGTGGGATATCAGGTACTCAGCGAACTGCCCAAAGAGGCCCACAGTTCTCCCATGCTTTCGCTGGACAAGACAAAGGAGGTGTCCGCTCTTCAGGAATGGATCGGTGACCAGAAGGGGCTTTTGTCATGGAAGCTGGATGGTCTGACCATTGTGCTGACTTATGAAAACGGCACGCTCTCAAAAGCGGTTACCCGGGGAAATGGAGAAATTGGGGAGGTGATCACCAATAATGCCAGAGTATTTTCCAATATCCCTTTAAACATCGCATATGACGGCCAGTTGGTTTTAAGGGGCGAGGCTGTCATCAAATATTCGGATTTTAACCGGATCAATGACGAAATCGGAGATGTGGATGCCAAATACAAAAATCCCAGAAACCTTTGCAGCGGGTCCGTCCGCCAGCTTAACAACGAGATCACAGCTCAGAGGAATGTAAATTTTGAAGCATTTGCTCTGGTGAGCGCGGATGGGGTGGATTTCCATAATTCCAGAAAGGAGCAGTTTGAGTGGCTTCGCAAACTGGGATTTGATGTGGTGGAATACAGAGAAGTGACGAAAGATACCCTTCCTGAAACCGTTGCCGAATTCGCCAAAGCCGTGGAAGATTACGATATACCGTCCGACGGGCTGGTTCTCACCTATGACGACATCGCATATGGTGAATCCCTGGGACGGACCGCGAAATTCCCCAGAAATTCCATCGCATTTAAATGGGCGGATGAGATTCGGGAAACCACATTGAAAGAGATTGAATGGAGCCCGTCCAGAACAGGGCTGATCAATCCGGTGGCCATATTTGAACCGGTGGAACTGGAGGGGACCACGGTCAGCCGGGCCAGCGTGCACAATATCAGTATCCTGGAGGCGCTGGAGCTGGGGGAAGGCGATTCCATTACCGTTTATAAGGCTAACATGATCATACCGCAGATCGCGGAGAATCTGACCCGGAGCGGTAAGGTACAGATTCCTAAGATTTGTCCGGTATGCGGCGGAAATACGGAGATCCGCCAGGTTGTGGATGTAAAATCCCTGTACTGTACCAACCCGGACTGTCAGGCCAAAAAGATCAAAAGCTTTTCCCTGCTGGTGAGCCGGGACGCGCTCAATATCGACGGATTGTCGGAGGCTACGCTGGAAAAGTTCATCGCTTCCGGTTTTATCCATGAGTATGCGGACATCTTTCATTTGGACCAGCATAAAGAAGCGATTGTGGAGATGGACGGCTTTGGCCAGAAGTCCTATGATAACCTGGTGGAAGCCATTAAAACGGCATCCCACACCACGCTGCCCAGGGTGATTTATGGCCTTGGAATTACCGGCATCGGTTTAGCTAATGCCAAAATGCTGTGCAGGGCGTTCAAATATGATTTTGACGCCATGCGCCGGGCTGGGGCGGAAGAGCTGATTGATGTGGACGGGATCGGCGGGGTTCTGGCGGAGGCCTGGACTGCTTATTTTGCCGATACAAAGAATAACAGGATTGTGGATCACCTGCTGGATGAACTGGATATTGAGGCAGAACAGGTGGAGACGGAAAACCAGATCTTTGACGGCATGACATTTGTCATAACCGGCTCGGTGGAACAGTTTGCCAACCGCAAAGAGCTTCAGCGGGAAATAGAAGCCAGAGGCGGGAAGGCCACCGGTTCGGTCACTTCGAAAACCACATATCTGATTAACAATGATACGGCTTCCAATTCTTCCAAGAATAAAAAAGCCAAGGAACTGGGTGTGCCGATCATTTCAGAAGAAGATTTTATAAAAATGATGAACCAGGGTGTGTCTTAAAATTGCTTTCAAATACACTCTGGCAGGGATAGAGTACAGGAGAGAAAAATATGCCAATTAAAATACAGAAAGATTTACCGGCCAAGGCCATACTCGAGTCAGAGAATATATTTATTATGGATGAGGACAGGGCGGTCAGCCAGGACATCCGCCCCCTTCAAATCCTGATTTTAAATTTAATGCCGATCAAAGAGGATACGGAAACCCAGCTTCTGCGGGCGCTTTCCAACACTCCGCTTCAGGTGGACTGCAGCTTTTTAATGCTTTCCACCCATATTTCTAAAAATACTTCGGCCAGCCATTTAAATAAATTTTATGTGCCATTTTCGGAGATTAAAAAGAAGAAGTATGACGGCATGATCATTACCGGGGCGCCGGTGGAGAATCTGCCCTATGAAGAGGTGAACTACTGGGATGAACTGACCATGATTATGGAATGGTCTAAAACCCATGTGACCTCCACCCTGCATATCTGCTGGGGGGCCCAGGCCGGCCTGTATTACCATTACGGCATTCCAAAATATGAAAGAAAAACCAAGTTATCAGGGATTTACCGCCATAAGGTGCTGAACCGCAAAGTACCGCTGGTTCGGAGTATGGACGACTATATTATGGCTCCTCATTCCAGATATACGGAAGTGCGCAGGGAAGATGTGGTGAAACAGCCGGAACTCATGATTCTGGCGGAATCTAAGGAGGCGGGAATCTTTCTGGTGATGAGCAGAGACGGAAAACAGGTGTTTGTCCAGGGACATCCGGAATATGACAGGATGACGCTTAATAATGAGTATCACAGGGATTTGAAAAAGGGCCTCCAGCCGGAACTTCCCTGCAATTATTATGAGGATAATGATCCGTTTTCCATACCGGTACTTACCTGGAGGAATATGTCTAATACTTTATACAGTAACTGGCTGAATTTCTACGTTTATCAGGTAACGCCTTACTTGTTGGATGTGGCTGAGTAAAAAAGCTTGTAAAAACGGGGGCATCCCTGAGTTTAAGGCAGTTTGCGGAAAAATGATATAGGCATATAGCTGACATAATTTGGAGTGATTTAGAGTAATTTGGAGCCTGATTGGTGTCAAATAGTTTGAAATTCAGGAAAAGTATAATGAAATTTATTATTAAGACATCTGAATAAGTCCATTATCAGTTCTATTAATATGATTGATAATGGGCTTATTTTAGTGCTTTAAATTGTGCTTATATATTTATTGTTTTAAATCGATGATCTGCTTTTTAGACTCAGCCCATAACGAGCGTTTTCGTGAATAATGGGCATGGTGTTAAAGGGATTAAATTTGATTTAGAGAACGATCGACTGAATTACATATACTATGAATATTACAGGAATTAGGTTTCGCACTTTAAATCACTATTTATAGATGAACTCTTTCAAATTTATTTGCTGGGCTTCATAGTGTCCGGGAGTTTACCGGGCAGATTAAGTGGGGCAGTGCTCAGGATGACATTTTCTGCACATGTGCTCAAACCTATATATTTTTAGAATTTGTTGTAAGAATTGTCGCGTACGAGGAATGCGATACATGAGTCTAAAGATATAGTTGAAAAATGGAATAGCATATAGAGATAAAAAATTTAATGAGAAGACATATCGGATTAATTCTGGTATGCGTTTATTTTTATTGTAATAATCGCAATATGAAAGAGATTGTTGTTGCTTGTGATCAGGAGTATAATATTATCATATCATTACGGGAGGTTAATAAAATGGCAGAAGAAAAGGTAATGTTTCTTGGAGAAGAATATATTTTTCCAGAGGAATTGAGGGAATACATTAATTATTGTAATGAGTTTGAGAAGATAAATAATAGGTTGTCTGATTCACTGCTCGTTACAATGAAAATGCCAATATTGTCAGAAAATGATGAACCAGATCAACTTGGGTATTTAGAAACTAAATTTAAAGATAAAATGAGACAAGAAGGAAAGCAGGTAATCTCCATGCTTTCAAAACATAATATCTTTGATATTACAGAAAGTGATTTAGTAGATAATAATAAAGGTTATCTCTATTATGCAGATGTTTATAAAAAGTGTTTTGCCCAAATAAAACAAAATCTTATTGATGAATTGGATAGTTTTTTGGAAGGTTTTGATAATGCTCAACAATCGGCTTATTCACAAATTACAGGAACCGGTATATCTATGTATTCCAGTAGTATCATTGCACATATGACATTAGCAGCTTTTGAAACCAGTACAGTCAAAATGCAATGCGAAAAAGCTGATAGAGAATATGAAAGAGCAATGGATGAAATGTCTAAAAGAACTGCCAGTGAACGCGAACGAAAGGATATGGCAGTTATGATAAAAGCATATTCAGATATTGCAGATGCAGTTAGTATGTTTATATCTGAGTTAATGCATGTTTTTTTTACTAAGCTACAAGAGAATTCTATTTTTAATTATTCAAAGGTTGAAATATATGATATAAAAAGATCAACTGAATTATTGAAGAATCTATCTTTAGTGGATAATAAAAAGAGCGTATTGGTTCAAGCGTTTAGGAACTGCCCATACAATCCTGACATATACCAGCAAGTTCTTTTATATGGGATGTGTGATATGGACACATTCAAAACTGCACAACATTTCTATCAGAATGATATTTTACTTAGTATTATTGAGGATTATTGCAAGAATAATTTAAAAAACGATAATATTTCAGAATCAATAGCCGTGTTGGCATATTACAAAGGTGTTGATACAAGGGAAATATGGAGGTCTATGTATGACACTGAGATAAAGGATATTGAAAGTAAATATATTGAGTTACATACAGTTTTAAAGGATAATGTCTGTTTATGCAGGTGGATAAAGGATAATATCACAAAATCAACGGATAACTTATTGAAAAAATCCATTGACGATATTGCAAATGAGATTACAAAGAAGATTGACAATATTGTATCTGAAAATGTATACAATAAGTATATTTCTATGGATTTAATTAGACCAGAAACATTGAGATTAAGTGAAAGCCAATCCACAAATAGAAGTAGTATTAACTCTGAACTTACATCTAAACTAATGGAATGTGTTATAGAATATATTGCTGAAGCCATAA
>NZ_WQPN01000123.1 GCF_018785315.1 Clostridium sp. MCC353
CTTACGGTTGGAAGCTGGTTTTCATCCCCGAAGGATTCCCCTGGGCCCGCCCCCATCCAAACATCCAGTCCGTCCCCTCGTCCCGCTTTCCTGCGTAACTTCCTCAATTAAATCCCAATTTTTCAGCCCTTTTTCTATTTCTCTAAAAAGCTCAGGCACACATCTCTGAAGTGATCTTCATTGGAAAGCATAGCCGGATGTCTTCCTGTTTCAAAGAGATAGATTTCCCCATGGCCAATTTTGCGTATCATGTCTCCATAAGTTTTCTCGAAATAATTGGGGCCCATGCAGCTTATAAATTCATCCTCTTTGCTGCCGGTCATCAGGATTGGAACGGACAGGCTGCTGAGCGGTTTGTGGAAAAACCTGCCGATGGTTTTACAGTGGGAGGCGATGGCATTGGTATCGTTATCCACAACGGATTCCCAGTCGTCGCCATGCATATAATAGTAGAACATTCTGGAATCAGGATCATTTTTTGAGGCTTCCCGTTCTTCCACTATGTTGTCTGTAAATGAATTTAAGGGAACTTCGCCTTCGAAACTATCTGCAATGACCTTTTCTACAAGTTCAGGAGCTTCCAATGCCACGTTGATGGCAGCCAGGGCTCCGCCGCTGGATCCGATGATATTGACCTTTCCATATTGTTTTTCCCTTAAAAATGCAATCACCTGTTCTGCTTCATAAAACCACAGGTCGGCCGGGAATGTGTCGAGCCGTTGGGAACGTCCGTGGCCTAAAAAGTCGATGAGAATCACTTTGTAATTTTGGGAGTATTTCTCAACTGCCATGGCAAACATGGTGGATGATGCGGTATTGCCGTGAAGCAGAAACAGGGGTTTTCCACATCCGGTTTCCTCATAATAAACGTCCTTATTTTCAAATTTAAAAAATGACATAAACTGCCTCCTAATATTGTATTATTTTTATTAGCAAGGCATATGGCGCCCTGCTGGTCAGATATTTTCTGTTATTCTCATGATTTCTCCTTTCTTCAGAACAAGTTATATCATTCTATGCAAACCACATTTCATATCCGATTGGGGTGTTGCGCATATCGAATTTCACCGTATGCATGGTATGCTGGTCGGAATCACTGAACGTAACGGTGAATCCTCCATCCATATATTTGCCGTTCCCATATCCGTAATCTCCAAAGTATAAGGAGGATATCTGAGGCATACAGCTTTTGGCAAGATTCCAGGCATTGAGCTGCTTTTGGGATTTGTTTAAATAAAAGTCCACATTGGAAATGATCTTTTCAGCCAGACGGAGATACAATTCGTCCGGTTCTTCCTTGGCTCCCTGGATGGTGATTTCCACGATCTTGTTATCAATGTTTAATGGCTGGTTCCAGGTGTTGTCGGGGAAATATTTTAAGTCATTGAGCATAATTCGGCCTCCTTTTTATATGATGGAAAGAATCGTTTGTTTGGGAAGAAATAAATGGTTCTACAGCAATTATACCATCAGAAAGGGGGAGAGGCAAAGGATAAAGAGGAAAAAGGCCTTTATTTATGGGAAATGACAGGGAAAGTAAAATTGCACAAAAATAAATACAATCCAAACCAATATTGTATGATATTACCGATTGATATTTTTTTAACGAAATGATATTATTTAATTTTTAAATAAATATCAATTAATTTTTACTTATAAAATATTATTTAGGAGGAATCATCATGGCAAACAAAACAGAAGTCACCGTACCGGCAATTATTGACAGCGTAGATGCCTTAATTGCAAAGATGAAAGCAATGAGGGAAGCTCAGAAGATCTTTGCCACATACACGCAGGAGCAGGTGGATAAGATCTTCTATGAAGCGGCCAAGGCAGCGAATCAGATGCGCATTCCGCTGGCTAAAATGGCGGTTGAGGAAACGGGAATGGGTGTTGTAGAGGACAAAGTTATAAAAAATAACTATGCGGCGGAATATATTTACAACGCTTACAGATACACTAAAACCTGCGGCGTGATCGAAGAAGATAAGGCATTCGGCATTAAAAAAATTGCGGAACCAATCGGCCTGATCGCAGCGGTTATCCCAACCACAAACCCGACTTCTACAGCGATTTTCAAAACGTTAATCTCTTTGAAAACAAGAAATGCCATCATCATTTCTCCTCATCCACGTGCAAAAGGATGTACCATTGAAGCAGCTAAGATCGTTCTGGATGCGGCAGTGAAGGCCGGAGCGCCGGAAGGAATTATCGGCTGGATCGATGTTCCGTCACTGGAACTGACCAATGAAGTCATGAGAGGGGCGGACACAATCCTGGCAACCGGCGGCCCTGGAATGGTTACCGCTGCTTACTCTTCAGGAAAACCTGCTTTGGGCGTTGGCGCGGGAAATACACCTGTTATCATCGATGATACGGCTGATATCAAGATGGCGGTGAACTCCATCATCCATTCGAAGACATTTGACAATGGTATGATTTGTGCTTCCGAACAGTCTGTAACTGTGTTAGAATCAGTTTATAGAGAAGTGAAGAAAGAATTTGAATACCGTGGATGCTATTTCTTAAAAGGCGATGAAATTGATAAAGTACGTAAAACAATCCTGATCAACGGCGCATTGAATGCTAAGATCGTCGGACAGTCAGCACATAAAATCGCTTCCTTAGCAGGCGTAAATGTTCCGGAAGATACCAAGATCCTGATCGGTGAAGTGGAATCCGTTAATATTGAAGAAGAATTTGCCCATGAGAAACTGTCTCCTGTACTGGCTATGTATAAGGCTAAGACATTTGACGAGGCCATTGCAAAGGCAGAACAGCTTGTAGCTGACGGCGGATACGGACATACGGCATCCCTTTACATCAATCCAAATGAAACTGAGAAAATGGCGAAACATGCAGCAGCCATGAAGACCTGCCGTATTGTTATCAACACCCCTTCTTCTCACGGCGGAATCGGCGACCTTTACAACTTCAAGATGACACCTTCCCTCACACTCGGCTGCGGTTCCTGGGGCGGAAACTCCGTTTCTGAAAATGTAGGCGTAAAACATCTGCTGAACATCAAGACCGTTGCTGAGAGGAGAGAGAACATGCTTTGGTTCAGACAACCTGAGAAGGTTTACTTTAAGAAGGGCTGTATGCCTGTAGCGCTTGACGAATTAGGAACTGTTATGGGCAAGAAGAGGGCCTTCATCGTAACGGACTCCTTCTTATATATGAATGGTTATACAAAACCGATTACCGATAAACTGGATGAGATGGGCATTGTTTACCAGTGCTTCTCCGAAGTACAGCCTGACCCAACTCTTGCCAATGCCCAGGCAGGCGCAAAAGCCATGACAGCATTCCAGCCTGATGTAATCATCGCACTGGGCGGCGGTTCTGCTATGGATGCAGGTAAGATCATGTGGGTAATGTACGAGCATCCGGAAGTTGACTTTAAGGATATGGCTATGCGTTTCATCGATATCCGCAAGAGAGTTTACACCTTCCCTAAGATGGGTGAGAAAGCGTATTTTGTGGCAATCCCCACATCTTCAGGTACAGGTTCAGAAGTTACTTCCTTCGCAGTTATCACAGATCAGGAAACAGGCGTTAAATACCCGCTTGCTGACTATGAGTTAATGCCTAAGATGGCCATTGTCGACGCTGACAACATGATGAGCCAGCCTAAGGGCTTAACAAGCGCTTCCGGTATCGACGTGCTGGTTCACGCATTAGAGGCTTATGTTTCCGTAATGGCAAGCGATTATACGGACGGCCTTGCATTAAAGGCTATGAAGAACGTATTTGAATACCTTCCAACCGCATATAACGACGGTACCAACGTGGAAGCGCGCTGCAAGATGGCAGACGCCTCCTGCATGGCTGGTATGGCATTTAACAACGCATTCCTTGGGGTATGCCACTCCATGGCGCATAAATTGGGCGCGTTCCATCATTTGCCTCACGGCATTGCAAATGCCCTGTTAATCAGCCTGGTTGTCGACTTTAACTCCGCCGAATGTCCGAGAAAGATGGGAACCTTCTCCCAGTACCAGTATCCGCACACAATGGCAAGATATGCGGAATGTGCACGTTTCTGCGGCGTTCAGGCGAAAACGGATGAAGAAGCTGTTCAGAAATTCATTGTTAAGATCGAAGAGTTAAAAGAGGCTGTAGGCGTTAAGAAGACCATCAAAGACTACGGCGTTGATGAGAAATATTTCCTGGATACCCTGGATGCAATGGTTGAGCAGGCATTTGACGATCAGTGTACCGGTGCTAACCCGAGATATCCATTGATGAGCGAGATTAAAGAAATGTATTTAAAAGCTTACTACGGTAAATAAGAAGAGGATAGAAAGGAGATAGCATTATGAAAACAGATAAGATTTTAGCAACACGGACGCACAAGATTATCTATAAAGTCGGAGATACTGCTGTTAAAGTATTTGACAAAAATTATCCGAAAACCGACATTTTGAATGAAGCTCTCAATCAGGCCAGGGTCGAAGAAACAGGTCTTCCGATCCCGAAAATTCTGGGCGTAACCACTTTGGAAGACGGGAACTGGAGCATTACTTCCGAATATATCGAAGGGAAAACCCTGGCTCAGATCATGGAAGAAGATCCTGCGAATGTAGATAAGTATATGGATGAATTCGTGGCTTTGCAGATGCTGGTTCACAGCAAAAAAGCGCCTCTTTTAAACAAATTAAAAGATAAATGGGACGGCAAAATTTCTGCGCTGACCGCTGTGAATGCCACCACCCGGTATGAGCTGCGCACCCGCCTGTCCAGTATGCCGAGACATACAAAGGTGCTTCACGGCGATTTCAACCCGTCCAATATCATTGTGGACAGCAAGGGCAGTTACCATATTCTGGACTGGTCCCATGCCACACAGGGAAATGCGTCCGCTGACGCGGCTACTACCTACTTATTGTTCGCCCTTCAGGATCAGAAGCTGGCGGATCTGTATATGAATAAGTTCTGTGATAAGAGCGATACTGCGAAACAGTATGTACAGAGATGGCTGCCGATTACAGCGGCTTCCAGGCTGGCGAAGGCGATTCCGGCGGAGAAGGAATTGCTGGAGAAGTGGCTGGATGTAGTGGAGTATGAATAAGCTGGGAAGTGGTAAGAGATCAGCGTTATGTGGGTTTGCGGCACTTCACCAAGTCTTTTGATAACAGTGGAATAGGAGCTGTCATTCTTGTAATCCGGTACTTTTTCGAGAATACTGGCGATGAGGAAACGAATGCCAGGAACAGAAGCCTTTTCTCGGGACTGAACATAATGGGGGCAGGGGAAGAGTATTTATCCGGGATGACAGGTTATCCGGTTATTAGTTTTACTTTAAAAGGCGCGAAACAGCCGGATTTCTATCTGGCGATGGTGAGCATCAAGCGTCAGATTGCCAATGAGTTCCGCCGGCATGAAGAGATTGCAGGGAAGCTGGGCGACCGTAAAGAACGGTTTATGAAAATTATGCTGGAACAGGGAGACACTGATACAATGTCCCGGGAATTATCCCTGAACCTGCAGGAAACAATCAGTTTTATGATTATGCAGAAAGTTTTTATCATGGCTTTGTAGCCGGGCTTTTGAAACGTATGAAAGACTACCGAATTCTGTCAAACCGGGAATTAGGAAACGGAAGACCGGATTTAATCCTCAGGACACCAAGCATCAGAGGGCGGGATGTTATTATAGAAATAAAGGCTGTCGGCAAGCTGTCTGATTTAGAAGGTGGGTGTGAAGCAGCTCTTCATCAGATTGAGGACAAGAGATATGAGGCATCCCTGAAGGAAGAGGGATATGAGATGATTATAAAGTATGGGATTTGCTTTTATAAAAAAGAGTGCCTGGTAAGGGCCGGTGTTTAGGCAAATACAGGAATTTGTTCATATTATGGCGGCACTTTGGTGAGTGCCGCTAAAGCGGCCCGCCGCAGGCGGAGAATTCTGTTTAAAACTAGAACATTTACATTAAGGGGCTGTCGCACTAAAGTAAAGGGTGAAGGCATTTCGCGAAATGCCTTCACCCTTTACTTTATTAGTGCGACAGCCCCTTTACTTTAAAAGGTATATCTCACCAGCCCTTTGCTATGCTTCCCATACTCAATCGCCTCTTTGGGGCACCGACAGATGCAGGCCATACAATGGGTACAGTCCTTCCCCCATACAGGTTTCCCGTTTTCCATACGGATATTTGCTAAAGGACATACCTTCTCACACTTACCACAGGAAATGCAGCGATCCGTGGCATAAAATTTTTTAGCGTGCACAAATAAAGGGTAGAATATGGTATTCACAATCCCGCTGTCCATCCGGTCTTTTATCCCGACAGGGGGCTGAGGAAATGTTTCCCTGTTTTTTATCAACCGGGCTGCCCGGCTGATTCCGGGTTCAGCCTGTTTAATGATTTCCTGCGCTTCTTTAGCCGAAGGCGTGGTGAATAAAGCAATATAATTTTCCGGCATTACGACTTCAAATACGCCCATATAATTCATATCTATAGATGCACACAGTTTTTTCAAATACGCGCCCGCGTTTCCAATATTCCCACCGCAGGTCATAACAAAATAGATATCCCGGCATCCGTTCAGCCTGGTTTTGGACAGCCATTCCTCCAATATGCGGGGAATTCTCCATGCGTAGGTGGGCGCGGCGATGACCCAGGGTTTTTCTGAGTGCATATCTGAGAAATCCCGGTCACGGATTTTGGTAAATAGATTAAAAACCTCATCCTGTATTTCATTTCCTATTTTTCTGGCAGCAAATTCGCTGTTTCCGGTTCCGGAAAAATATAAAATCATAGACATATCCTCCTTTTATAAGTTGAAGACAATAAGGGCTTTAGGAAGGACGGCTGATACTTTCATAAATGAGGTTAACCAAGTCAGCCATACCTTTCCATTGTGTCCCATCCAACGCAATATAATAATAATTTCTGGTTCCTTCTTTTCTCATCATCACAATGCCTGCTTCTTTTAAAATCTGCAGATGATGGGATACGGAAGGCCTTGTCAAATGTGTTTTTTCCGCAATTTCACCAACCCGGATGCCGGACAGATCACTTTCTAAGAGGACCAGCAGAATGAGTTGTCTTGTTTCATCTCCGATGGCAGTAAATGCATGTCTGCAGTCCTGAAAGCCATTTTTAATTTTTTGTATCCGTTCTTCACATTCTTTTTCCATAGCTTCCTCCATAACTTTCTCCTCACATATAGGTGACGTTCAGTTTTTCACGCTGGGCCGAGCGGCGGTATTTTACATTGGGATAACCGAGTACTAAAGTGGCCGCGGCTTTTTTTCCTTTAGGAACCTTTAAAAACTTCTTGATTTTAGGTGAAATGTTGATGCAGGATGTGAAAAATCCGCTGAAAAGCACGCCTAAACCATGGGCTTCTGCTACAAATTCCATATTTTGAGCGGCGAGAATGCCATTGGTCCTATTATTGGCCAATACTACGATCACTATGGGAGCCTGGAAGAAGAAAAAATGATCGTCAATTTTGACATTCCTGGCCATAGGGTTAAAGAGATCCGCAAAAGGCTTTATTTTTCTGAATAAGCGGACCGCCATCCGTTCAGCGGCAGATTTTTCCTTATCCAGAACCAGGAAGGAAACGTCCTGCATATTTTTGGCGGTATGTGTGAGCCGTCCTGCTTCTAATATCTGTTCCAGTACGTGAGCCGGGATTTCCTTTTTCTGATACTGCCGGATTGTCCGCCTGAAACGGATCACATCTAAAACCTGGCCGGGATTTAAACGGATCTGTTCCTTTTGGGGAAGGGCCTGCTCATCATAGCCGCTGATGGATACGGCTTCCTTAGGACAGACGGCCGAACACTGGCCGCACATGAGACAGTGTTCCGATAAGGTCCGGGCCAGGCCATTTTTTAATTCAATGTTATGGGCCACACAGGTTTTTGCGCACAGGCCGCAGCCGATACATTTATCCGAATCAATTTTAATCATATGGTCTGCCATAATGTATTTCCTCCTCATTTTCCAACAATGGCCGCATTGGTTAAAGTACATTAACCATTATAGCAAAACAACAAAAGAAAACAACATTGGTAAAGAAATACGTTACCATTGAGTTTTTAATAGGTTTTTATTGTAATTATTACCAAAAATGAAGAGGCGTATTTGTGCAAATAAACAGAACCGCACTTTTTTTGAAAATAATCTTGACAGATTTGCATAATATGATATTATGAATATAACGATTATGACGTCTATGACGTTAAGGATGACATAGACGTAGTAAATTATAGCAAAATCATTAAGGGGAAAGAAGGGAGAAGCATATGAACAAGATTATTCTGGCTTCCCATGGCGGATTGTCTGCGGGGATGAAAGATACGGTTCAGATGGTATTTGGGGATTTGCCTAATCTTTACGCACTGGCGACTACCCGGGATGAGACGGAGAGCATTGTGACCGCCGCACGCCGTCTGCTGGACAGCTTTGATAAGACGGATAAGGTCTACATATTGACGGATGTACTGGGAGGAAGTGTTAATAACGACATGATGACGCTTCTGGGGGATTACCCGGATCTGGTAATTATCTGCGGGATGAATCTGAGCCTGGTGCTGACGCTGGCTGTGGCAGGTGAAGCGGTTTCTTCAGAAGATCTGGAGAGCCTGATCTCACAGGCAAGAGAACAAATTGTAAACTGTACGGAGAAGCTGCTTCAGGCAGCCGAAGAAGAGGAGGATGACTTATGATTAAACTGGTACGTTTGGATTATCGTCTGCTGCACGGGCAGGTTGTATTTTCATGGTGCAGTTATGTGGGGGCACAGCGGATTATTGTAGTGGATGATGCCGCCGCATCCGATGAACTGAAAAAAGCAGCCCTTTCTTTAAGCAAACCGGCCGGGGTACGGCTGAATATCTTTTCCCTGGCGACTACGCTTGCCAAGATGCCAAAGGTCGAGACGTTGAATGAAAATATTATGATGATTTTTGGAAATACCGCAACGCTGCGGGCATTCTGTGAGGCATATCCCAAGATCAAGGAGATCAATTACGGCGGTCTGGCAAATAAAGCAGGAGCTAAGCAGTACGGAAGCGCTATTTTCATGACGGAGAGCGAAGCCGAGGATACAAGAAAACTGGTGGATATGGGAATTAAGCTCTATATCCAGCAGACGCCAAGCCTGAAAGTCGAGCCGCTTAACTTATAGGGAATTAAGAAGTTAAAGAATGAGGAGGAATTAAATTATGCTGGGTACATCCATTATCCTGGGCCTGGTCGGCGTGTTCTGCATCTTGGATTCAAGACTGCTTGGACGCCTCAATCTGGAAAGGCCCCTGATCACCAGTACGATTGTGGGTTTGGTGCTTGGAGACCTGCCTACGGGACTTGCGGTAGGCGCATCCATGGAACTCATGAGTCTGGGTCTGGTAAATATCGGAGCGGCAGCTCCGCCGGATATGAATATGGCCGCCATTATAACTGCGGCATTCGCCATTTTGACGGATGCGACCATGGAAACAGCTCTCGCCCTTGCGGTGCCTATCGCTTTGCTGGGGCAGGCCATCGGAGTGCTGGGACGAATCTTACTGGCAAACTTAACCCATGTGGCGGACAGCGCCATCAGCCAGGGGAAATTCAAGCGGGCCTGTCAGATGCATATTCTGTGGGGGACACTGTTATATTCACTGATGTATTTTGTGCCTATATTTCTTGCGGTCTATGCCGGCACGGATGTCGTGCAGGCAATCGTCAGCGTGATTCCCGGATGGCTGACAGAAGGTCTGAACCTGGGAACTAAATTCCTTACCGCTTACGGTATTGCATTACTTATGTCAACCATGTTAAATAAGGATCTTACGGTTTATTTCTTCCTTGGATTTTTCCTGGTAGGATATCTGGGACTGAATATTACGGCAATCGCTATTTTCGCAGTCATTACGGCCATTGTTTTAAGCGGCCTCAAGTTCAAAGGCGGCGGTGGAAATGCTGTGAATGCTGCTGATGCACTGGATGACTATGACCCGTTGGAAGATGATGATCCGCTGGAAGCGTAAGGAGGAAGAGATATGAGCAATTCGAATGCTGCGCCTGAAAAGCGCTCCAATTTTAAAAAATATCTGCAGTTTTTCTGGCGGTCCTGGGCGATCCAGGCATCCTGGAACTACGAACGTCAGATGAACATGGGATTTTTATACGGCATTGCCCCTACATTGGATGAATTATATCCCAATGACCAGGATCCTGTTCAGGTTGAACAGAAAAAAGAAGCTTACGAACGCCATATGGCATTTTATAACTGTACTCCGCAGACCAGCGCATTTGTGCTTGGGCTGGCGTCTTCCATGGAAGAGCAGTATGCTGCGGACCGGGATAATTTTAACCCGGATACGATTAACGCGGTAAAGACATCCCTCATGGGGCCTCTTTCCGGCGTAGGGGATTCATTTTTCCAGGGTACGGTGAGAGTTATTGCATTTGGGCTTGGAATATCTCTGGCACAGCAGGGCAGCATCCTTGGGCCGATTCTGGCAATCCTGATTTCCCTGATTCCATCCTGGTTTGTAACCTGGTTTGGAGGTAAGCTGGGCTATACCATGGGAAGCCGGTATCTGACCAAACTCCAGAGCGGAAACCTGATGGATCAGTTGATGTACGTCTGCGGAGTTGTGGGTCTTATGGTAATCGGCGCAATGGTGGCAAGTATGGTGGGAATCACGACACCGATTGCATTTGAAAGCACTGGGCTGGTTTTACAGGATATTGTGGACGGCATACTTCCGCAGGCCCTCAGCCTGGCTGTTACCCTGACAATGTACGGCTTGATCCGGAAACGGGTATCCACGGGATGGCTTCTGTTAATCTGTATTATAGGCGGTATCATTATCAACGCGCTGGGCGTACTGGCGTAAGAAAACATATAAATATCTATTATTTTAGGAGGAGATTATCATGTACAACATCAATCTGAACCAGGTTAAGGACATTGTTTCTGACATTTTAAGCAAACATACCATTGAAAATGTAGCTTTCGTGGGCTGCGGCGCATCCAAAAGCGAATTGTATCCAGCAAAATATTTTCTTGCCAATGCCAGCAAAAAGCTGAGAGTGGCTCATTATACGGCTAATGAATTCAACTTCGATACCCCGGACTGGCTGGGTGAGACTACCGTTGTCATCAGCGCATCCCTTGGCGGAAGCACACCTGAGACAGTAAAAGCCAACGCAGTGGCGAAAGCCGCAGGAGCAACGGTTGTAAGCGTTACTCACGCCGCAGGTTCTGCCCTGACCGCAGATGCGGACTACAGCGTTATCCATGGATTTGAGGCAAACTATGCGGCAAAACTGGAAAAAATGGGCTATGTAATGGCTCTTGCCCTGGAACTGTTACAGCAGACAGAAGGCTACGACAAATATGACAAGATGGTTGACGGCTTTGACAAGATCTTCGAACTGGCTGAGAAGAGCGCACAGGCTGCTAAGAAAGCCGCTAAAGAATTCGCAGAAGCATATAAGGACGCTCCGGTTATCTATGTGATGTCCAGCGGCGCCAGCGCTGAAGTTGCATACTCCACCTCCATCTGCCTGATGATGGAAATGCAGTGGATCAACTCCGGCAGCTTCCATTCAGGAGAATTCTTCCACGGACCATTTGAAATTACAGAAAAAGACGTACCTTTCGTACTGCTTATGAATGACGGAAAGACACGCTCCATCGATTCCCGGGCCCTGACCTTCCTGGAGAGATTCGACGCCCTGACTACGGTTGTGGATGCAAAAGACTACGGCCTGTCTTCTGAGATCAGCAGCGACGTGGCTACTTACTTCAACCCATTGTTACATACAGCAGTATTCCGCGTTTATGCTGAGGAACTGTCCTATGTCCGTCAGCATCCGCTGACAAAGCGCCGCTATATGTGGAAATTAGAATATTAATGCAACAGTTCAGACGGCGGACGGCAGAAATGCAGTTCGCCGTGTCTGCATGAGGCATCCTGCCGCTGGGTGTCCTGCACATGATAAAAGTTTTAAAGAGCTTGAGGGGAGATATTATGATAGAGGGCATCATTTTTGATATGGACGGAGTGCTGGCGGATACGGAGTATTTTTATCAGCAGAGGCGGGAGGATTATCTGCGGGAAAAGAACTATGTGCGCAGTGAGAAGACAGATTTTGTGGGTTCGAACGAAAAGGCTATTTGGGAGGCCATCGTGCCCGATGATCCGGTGCTGCGCCGGCAGATGATGTTAGAATACCGGGAATACAGAAAAGTTCATCCCGAACCCTATGAAAAACTGGTAGATCCGCAGGTAAAACCGTTGTTTGAGGAATTAAAGCAGAGGGGAGTTTTAATCGGCATCGCGTCATCCTCCGACCGGGCATCAATAGAAGCTATGATGAAAGCCGGGGGAGTGACCGGTTTGGTGGATTATTATATCAGCGGAGTGGACTGCAATAACCATAAGCCCCACCCGGAAATTTACCAAAAAGCCATGGAAGGCCTGGGCCTGACCGCTGAAAATGCCTTCGCAGTGGAGGATTCCGCCACCGGCATTGAGGCAGCCTTAAATGCAGGCCTGCGGGTCTTTGCATTGAAGCCGCGTCATGGCGAAAACATAGACCAAAGCCGGGCCACGAAGGTGATCCGGCAGCTCGGTGATGTGCTGGGGTATCTAATGATGTGAAATCTTTATTTAGTTGAGGAAGTTACGCAGGAAATCGGGACGAGGGGACGGACTGGAGGTTTGGATGGGGGCGGGCCCAGGGGAATCCTTCGGGGATGAAAACCAGCTTCCAACCGTAAGTGAAACTAAGGCTCCAGG
>NZ_WQPN01000124.1 GCF_018785315.1 Clostridium sp. MCC353
AGGATACAAGCGCAAAAGAGGCGACCAAAAATAAATCGCCCCGCCTTTAAAAATGTCCTTGACAAGGGGTACAGTTCAGAGGGACGGATTTTTGGAAGGGGCCGGGCCGGGGGGCATCCGTCGGGGATGAAAACCAGCTTCCAACCGTAAGTGAAACTAAGGCTCCAGGAATGGAAAAAGACGGTAAGCGATACAAAACAGACCGTAGTGTACAACTGATAACCATCTGCTATACTCTTTTCAAAAGATTGAAGGAGGATATC
>NZ_WQPN01000125.1:0-1438 GCF_018785315.1 Clostridium sp. MCC353
AATCCCGCCTCTGCTCCCTCGTCCCGCTTTCCTGCGTAACATTCACAATTAAAGTAACTTACTCACTTAAATCCCAATTTGTCAATCAGTCAATGAAGCTCCAATAATTATAAAACGCTTCATCCATTTATCATAAATGCTCCAAAAAGCAGTGCCCCACCACTCCTTACCATCGTCAAAATAATTTGAGAAATCATCATTCCAACTGTAAATTTCCAAATCTTTTCTAAATTGAACCGGAAAAAGAGAATGATTGATTTTGTGAAAGTCTTCCTGGGAATATGAAATACCATTCGGTGGTTCGGAAAAAGCCCACCAGTATGTCATGTGAGAGGGAGTTTTGCGGATTCTGCCATTTCCTGATATTTCCCAACTACTGTTACTATCACAGAAGAAATTTTCCGCACTATATTTCATACAGTACATTCTTTCTTCATTCACAAAGAATTGAGGGTGATTCATATTATTACCAACTCTTTCCCTTGCATTGAGTATAGAAATAGATTCGATAACAGCTTTTTTATGTGATTCTATACCACAATACTCCTCGTCAAAAGATAACAGAACATAGTCAAGAAGAAGTTCATCATACTTTTGAGCAAGAGTTGTGTATATCTTATCTTCGTTAAGTTCTTTCATTCTGTCACCTTATTCCCAATTATCAATTCCGATTTTACCTTTAGTTCATTTTCTCCGCAAACTGGAATAATAGCTTTCTACAAGGATAATCTTTGAAAGAAATATTTCCTTATCATGAGAACGATAAGGCCACTGAAACTCCTTCATAAGCATCTCCCCTCTGACTTCCGATGTGTCGAGTGCGGCTTATCCGCCTAAAGCGCACAAACGCATAACTAGCTTTTCTGTTTTTTTCATTCTAATATTAGCGTATAAAATGTCAAACTACTCATTTCGTTTCATTACTTCATTCTGCACTTCATAACCCTGTTTGTTTGCATGGGCACCATTTTACCCTTTACGGAATTATACTGCACACAGCATAAATGTTGATTTTATAGGCTTTTCCTGCTGGAAGAAGGATTTTATCATCGCCGAATATTTACTATTTTTTATACTGAGCCGAGAAAACCAGCAGGAAAGCGGGACGAGGCGGCGGAGGCCGGGCTGGGGGATTGGAAGGGGCCGGGCTGGCTGGAATCCAACGGCGCCGGAAGGCGTCTGGAAACCGTCTAGTGAAACTTAGGCCGCGGGGATGGAAAACGACGGGCAGAAACTGAAAACCAAATCAGTTTCTGAGATGCCCCTGAACGGTGAAGTCCATAAAGAGTTCACCGTGAATGGGCATCGGACCGTCGTTTTCCATTCCTGCGGCCTTAGTTTCACTTACGGTTGGAAGCCGCCTTCCGGCGCCGTTGGATTCCAGCCAGCCCGGCCCCTTCCAATCCCCCAGCCCGGCCTCCGCCGCCTCGTCCCGCTT
>NZ_WQPN01000125.1:1448-24396 GCF_018785315.1 Clostridium sp. MCC353
GTTACTTTCACAAATATAATAAAATCCCCACAAAAAAATACAAAGGCACGCTTTCCGCGTGCCTCCTCACCCCATATTTAATGGCTCTTCAGATATTTTTCAATATCAGAAACCGCCTGATCCTCGTCTACGCCCTCTGCAGTAACTGTAATTTCTTCTCCCGCAGCAAGTCCCAATGTCATCATACCCATAATACTTTTGGCATTCACACGTTTGTCGCCGCTTTCCACATAAATGGTACTGTCATACTGGCTGGATACCTGTACCAGCATTGCTACCGGTCTCGCTTCCAGACCTGACGCCAATTCAATTGTTATTGTTTTTTTGACCATAATTATCCTCCTCATGCTCTCTGCCCATACTTTTTTCCCGCAATTCTTCTGCTAAAGTACTGAGCTTTCTAAGTCGGTGATTCACTCCTGATTTTCCAACAGGAGGTTCAAGAGCCTCCCCTAGCTCTTTTAAAGTTGCATCCGGCCTTAACAGCCTGAGCCGGGCCATCTGTTCCAGATTTTCCGGCAGCCCCTCAAAGCCAATTGTATCTTTGATATATGTTATATCTTCAATCTGCTTCACAGCAGCTGATACCGTTTTGTTGATGTTGGCCGTCTCACAGTTCACCTGGCGGTTAACACTGTTGCGCATCTCCTTTAAAATCCTGATATTCTCAAGTTCCATAAGGGATACCGGCGCTTCCATCACGTTCAGGATGTCCACAATCTGACTTCCTTCTTTAATATAAACGACATAATACTTTTTCCTGACTACAATCTTCGCATCCAGGCCAAAGGTGGCGATTATGTTCTTCAGTTGTTCCGCTTTCGGTCTGGCCGCACATACGATCTCAAAATGATAAAACTTTTCCGGATCGCTGATGGACCCTGATGCCAGGAATGCGCCTCTGATAAATGCTCTCCTGCAGCAGGACTGCTGTATCACAAGATTTCCCACCAGGGAAAGATTCTCCCCGATCTCCCCATGGACGTCCAAAATCCTGGTGGCCTGCAGCACCCTGATGGCATCCTCATGCTTTTTGATTACGATTACATAAGTGATGTTTTTCTGGTAACTGGTGCGCCGGATTGAGACATCAGTACTAATATTAAATGTTTTTTTCAATAATGTAAAGTACTTTCTTGCAACTGCTACATTTTCTGTTTGAATTTTGATGCAGAAATGATCGTGTTCAGAGATCATTATTTTCCCGCAAAGACTGATAATCGCCGCAATTTCTGCTATTTTACAATGCCTCGCAGAGCTCAGTTGCCTGGAAAGTTCTTCTTTTACCCTGGATGAAAATGACATGTTAATTCCTCCATGCCGGAGCAGTTTCCCCGCCGACCGCGGCTGATAATCCTAAAAGCCATTCGCCGTAAACAGACTTCCGGCTTTTATTTTTTCAGTTTACTATCTTTTTCAATATCTCGGTGTTCAATCTTAACTCCCAGTTCCTCCTGGCTGCTCAAATGGCCGTAGACCGCATTGGCAATGGTCACAGACCTGTGTTTTCCTCCGGTGCAGCCAATCCCGATCACCAGTTGGTTTTTCCCTTCCAGCACATAATTCGGAAGCAAAAAGTCCAGCATATCGAATAACTGCTTTAAAAATTGTTCCCCGGTTCCCCCCTGCATCACAAAATCCCGCACCTCACTGTCATTGCCGGTTTTCTGGCGCAGTCCCTCCACATAATAGGGATTGGGAAGAAAACGGACGTCAAATACAAGGTCCGCATCCGAAGGGATTCCATATTTAAATCCAAATGATAATACCGTTACAAATAAATTATTATACTTCTGGTCATCCACAAAAATCTTTTCCAGTTCCTGTCTCAGTTCCTTGGTCAGAAGCTGGCTCGTATCGATGATATAATCCGCCCGGTCTTTGAGAAAGGCCAGTTTCTCCCGCTCTTTATCAATGCCCCGGTCGATCCTGCCCGATCCTGCCAGCGGGTGGGACCGCCTTGTTTCTTTATACCGTTTTATTAAAACTTCATCACTGGCGTCCAGAAACAGGATTTCAAAAGGCATTTTATTCTGTTTCCATCCGGACATAACCTGATTGAGTTTCGATAATTCCTCGCCGCTTCTGATATCAATTCCCAAAGCCGCCTTGCTGTGGCCTCCAAAATTCATCACCGTCAGTTCGGCAAATTTCTCCATTAACGGTATAGGCAGATTATCCACACAGTAAAATCCGATATCCTCCAGCATTTTGAGCGCTATGGTCTTTCCCGCTCCCGACATCCCAGTCACAATTACCAGCTTCACCGTCTCATCCTCCGCAAACTTTAAAATTTCCCCAGCATTTTGACTTCCATTTCCAGGTCCACGCCGAAATCATCTTTTACTTTCCTCTGCACTTCCCGGCAGAGGTTAAGGACATCGGCTGCCGTCGCATGATCCCTGTTGATCACGAATCCGCAGTGTTTTTCCGATACCTGGGCCCCGCCCAGCCGGAATCCCCGCAGCCCCGCGTCCTGGATCAGCTTGCCTGCAAAATAACCCGCCGGCCTTTTAAAGGTACTTCCCGCACTGGGATATTCCAAAGGCTGTTTTTCCCGTCTCTGCCCTGCCAGTTCATCCATTCTGGCCTTAACAGCGGCCTGATCTCCCGCTTCCAGCAGAAGCACTGCTTCCAGCACGATATAACCGTTGGCTAAAATACAGCTTTTCCGGTATCCCAGCTCCAGTTCTTCCAGGGAGAGGTTCCTGATCCGCCCCTCACGATCCAGCACCCGGGCCGATTCCAGCACATACTTCATCTCCGAACCATAGGCTCCTGCGTTCATTACCACTGCGCCGCCCAAGGTTCCCGGTATGCCCGCCGCAAATTCAAATCCTGTAAGAGAAGCGTCGAGGGCGGCCCTGGCGATCCTGGAAAGCAGGGCGCCTGCCCCGGCCGTGATCCGGCATCCCTCTATCCTGCAGTAATTCCACGATTCACTCATGGAAACGATCACGCCTTCATATCCATTGTCACTGACCAATAGGTTGCTTCCGTTTCCAATAATGTAATAGGGCACATTTTCCGCTCTGCACAGGCTGACCACAGCCGCCAGCGCGGTTTCATCTTTCGGCGTCACGTACCAGGAAGCAGGCCCACCAACCCGGAAGGTGGTGTGATTCTTCATGGGCTCCCCCATTTTTACAAAATCACTTCCGGCCGCTTCCAATAATTTTGAATGAAATGCATTCATAAATTTCCTACCTCAGACTAATCATTTTTTTTGGACAAATTCGCCTGTACCCGTTTGTAAAGCTCCTGGGCCGCATTGTAGCCCATCTTCTTCTGCCTGTAGTTAACCGCCGCAGATTCCACGATAATCGCCAAATTCCTGCCCGGCCGGATCGGTATGGAGTGGCAGACCACTTTATTGCCTAAAAACTCCGTATACTGGTCTTCCAGGCCCAAACGGTCATATTCCTTATCCCGGTTCCAGTCTTCCAGTTTGATCACCATATCAATGGCCTGGGTATCCTTAACGCTCTCCACTCCGAACAAGGCCTTCACATCAATGATCCCGATGCCTCTAAGCTCTATAAAATGTTTCGTGATGTCGGGCGCGCTTCCGATCAGGGTTTCATCACTGACCTTGCGGATCTCAACCACATCATCCGTCACCAGACGGTGTCCCCTCTTAATCAGCTCCAGCGCGGCTTCACTCTTGCCGATACCGCTTTCTCCCATAATCAATACGCCTTCACCGAATACGTCCACCAGCACTCCGTGAATGCTGATACACGGCGCCAGCTTCACCTTCAGCCACCGGATGATTTCCGCCATCAAATCAGAGGTAGACTTTTCAGACACCAGACACGGCACATCATAATAAGTACAAAGGGCGACCATATCCTCATCCGGCATCTGTCCCCGGCTGTATACCAGACATGGCACTTTGCTGGCAAGGAGTTTATCATACATCTCCTTTCTTCTCTCCGTGGACAGGGTTTTTATATACTCCTGTTCCACATACCCGATGATCTGCACCCTCTCTTTGTCAAAATGATCGAAAAATCCGGCTAACTGCAGCGCAGGCCTGTTCACATCCGGATGAGTTAAAACGATTTTTTCCGTGTCAATCTCCGGCGTAGTATTTTTCAGATTCATCTTTTCAATTAATTCTTTAATGGTGACACCATGCATGATATCATTCTCCTTCTAACACGTATTTTTTTTAATACTATCATAAATTTGTCCGCTTGTCATTACCTGTTCCCGTTTGACGCAGGCTCCGTCATTTAATGAAAGAAATCATAAACGCTCTGAGCCGCCTGGCGGTTCATGCCCGGCGCCTCCGCCAATTCCTCCAAACCAGCGTCTTTTACCGCTTCTATGGATTTAAAATGGCGCATGAGAGCCTTTCTTCTGGCCGGCCCAATTCCGGAAATGTCGTCTAAAATGGACTTAACCTGGCCTTTATTTCTCAAACTGCGGTGATACTCAATCGCGAATCTGTGGGCCTCATCCTGGATTCTGGTGATCAGGCGGAACCCTTCCGAATGTTTATCAATGGGTATTTCCACATTGTGGTAGTAGAGCCCTCTTGTGCGGTGGTTGTCGTCCTTTACCATACCGCACACGGGAATGGAAAGGTTCAGTTCCTCTAAAACTTCCAAAGCCACATTCACCTGGCCCCGGCCTCCATCCATCATGATCAGGTCGGGAAATCTTGTGAAACTGCCGAAAGCTTCATCCATCCCCTTTTCCCTGAGGAGATCCGCCTCTTCCAGGCCGTGGCTGAACCTTCTGGTCAGAACCTCTTTCATGGAAGCGTAATCATTGGGGCCTTTCACCCATTTGATCTTGAACTTCCGGTAATCATTCCTCTTAGGCTTTCCGTCCTCGTAGACGATCATGGAGCCCACCGATTCAATCCCGCTGGTATTGGAAATATCAAATGCCTCGATTCGTCTGATTCCCGACAGCCCCAGCCATTCTCCCACCTGGTTCATGGCTCCTCTGGTCCTCAGCTCTTCCCGTTTAATCTTTTCCTTATCCTGGGACAGCACAAGGGCCGCATTTTTCTCCGCCAGTTCTACCAGCCGCTCCTTCTGCCCCTTCTGCGGCACGGTGATCCTGACTTTCTGCCCCCGTTTGGCACTCAGCCATTCCGAAATCACGCCGCTGTCCTCCAGCTCCGTCTGAACCCACAATTCCCGGGGAACAAAGGGGGTTCCCGCATAGAACTGCTTCACAAAGCTGGTCAGAATCTGCTTCGTATCCTCCGCAGTTGCCACCGTCACATGAAAATGCTCCCGGCCGATCAGCCGTCCGTCCCGGACAAAGAACACCTGCACCACTGCATCCTTCTCATCCTTTGCCATGGCGATGATATCCCGGTCTTCCATGCTGCTGCTGGTGATTTTCTGCTTCTGCGCAATCTGTTTTACACTGTTTAACAGTTCCCTGTACTCAATGGCCTTTTCAAAATCCAGCTCATCCGAAGCCTGCTGCATCTTCTCTTCCAGGGATTTCAGCACAGGGCCGTACTGCCCGTTTAAAAAGTCCAGGGCCTGCCCGATGGATTTGGCATAGTCTTCCCTGCTGATATAACCCTGGCAGGGGGCGTCGCACTGCTTGATATGATAATTCAGGCAGGGCCGGTCCTTTCCCGTGTCTCTCGGCAGATTCCTGTTGCAGGTACGTATCTTATAGATCTTATGGATCAGGTCAATGGTATCTTTCACCGCCCCTGCGCTCGTGTAAGGGCCAAAATACTTGTTTTTATCCTTTTTCATCTCCCTGGCAAACAAAACCCTGGGGAACTCCTCATTTACCGTCACCTTGATGTATGGATAGCTCTTATCATCCTTCAGCATGGTATTGTACCGCGGCCGGTGTTCTTTGATCAGATTGCATTCCAGCACCAGGGCCTCCAGCTCGGAATCCGTTATGATGTATTCAAAACGGGCGATTCTGGAAACCATCTGTTCAATCTTCGCGGTCTTATTCCTGCTGCTCTGGAAATATTGGCGGACCCGGTTTTTCAGGCTGATTGCCTTTCCCACATAGATGATTTCATCCTTGCTGTCATGCATGATGTAAACCCCCGGCTGTGACGGCAGTTTCTTTAATTCTTCCTCTATGTCAAACACCATTTCACCACCTATCTCAACCGGCTTCCGTCATACCGTTTCTGCGTCTTTAGAAATCCTTCCAACGCATCCGTCTGCGCCTCTAAGCCTCCCGGGACTTTTTGCAGGTCGAGAGCCATAAAAATGCTGTCGATCTCCTTCTCCCCGATTTTCCCCTTCATGGAAGACAGGATCTGAAGCTTTTCATCCCAGCTCTCGGCATCCAAAAAGGCCAGAACGCAGGGCTGCAGTCCGGGTTCTTCTTCCGTCTCTTCCCAGGCCGGTTCTTCATTTGTCCTTTTCTCTCTTTCCGGTTCCACTTTTTCAAATCTGTATTTCTGAGAAACATCCGGATACTTCACACGATCCACCTCGCTGACAAACATGGACAGAGGCCTCACGTAAGTCCTGAAATCCCCATAGAGGGCCTGGTATACCACCATCTGTTCCCCGGTCTCAGTGTGTTCCGCCACTGTGAGAACCTGATATAGTTTATCCTTGAAATGCCGGTAAAATTCCCCCGGTTTTGGTATTCTTTCCATTAATTTTCTCTCTCCAATCCTTTCCAATCATAAGTACAGGCCGCGTCCCAGAAAATCCATTCCTCATAACCGGCATCATAAACCGCGCGGATCTGCGCTTTTACCTGTTCCGGCCCGTATTTGATGTAATTCTGCAGATAAGACGCGGTGAAATCCTGAAGCCAGGGCCGGACAACCGCCAGCTTTTCCTCTTTCCCGGCATCCGATGATGAGGCTAAATCCGCCTGGGAGCCCATGAGGGCCGCCAATACGGTATCATATGGTTTTGTGTCCGGGTGTTCGATCCCGAAATTGCCGTCTGCATAATGGGACGGGTAGATCATGGGACAGATATAATCCAGGTGCTTTGCCATCTCATAGTAGATCTGTCCAACGGAATTGGCGTCCTGTTCACTGCCTATAATCGCTCCGAACACATCCGCAGAGACAAAAAGCCCGGCTTCTTTCAACGGTTCATAGGCATAGGTGATGAATTCCGTTATGATATCCGTCTTGCTGCGACCTTTCGTGTCTTCCTCATCAAAAACCACCTGTCTCATCCCTTTTTCTGTAGAAAAACGGATATAATCAAACTGCACTTCATCAAATCCCGCGTCTGCGGCGGCTTTTCCCACCTCAATCAAATAGTCCCAGACCTCTTTTTTATAGGGGTTTACCCAGGCCAGCCCCTGGTTATCGCGGTACAGGGTGCCATCCGCCTTTTTAAGGCTCCATTCCGGCTTGGCTTCAGCCAAAAATGGATCCCTAAATGCCACAACCCGGGCGATCACATAGATATTCTGTTCCTTCAGTTTCTTAATCAGGCCGTCCACATCGCTGATATAAGACTTACAGGCTCCGATTTCCCCTGCCACAGGGGTGTCTATGGGAAAAGTAATCCGCCCGTCGTCATTTTTCACATCGATGACCACCGCATTTACCTGAGACTTCTCAATTTCCGCCAGGATGTTGTCCATGAGCTCCGGAGTTCCCGCAATATAAGCGGAAAGATAAATCCCCTTAACCTTTTTCGGGACCCTGGTATCCGTTTGCGCCGGCTGGACCGAAACTTCCGTTTCCTCCGGCGGTTCTGTCTCCGCCGCCTCTTCCCGCACGCTTTCTTCCGCCGTCTCCGCCGCCGTGGACGGCAGGGGCACTTCCTCATATCTGGCGCACCCGGTAAGGCAGAGCAGCATGGCCGCCAATAATAATCTTTTTTTCATCCGATTCCTCCATGCCGGAGCGGCTTTTTGCGTAGGCACGCGCTGAGAATTTCAGATTCTCATCTGCGATTCAAATTTGTGGCTCCGACACAAATTCTGGTGTGGAAAATAAGCCTTCAGGATTATTTTTCACACGATTCTCCCACTACAGTCAATAACTGCGTTCTCTATCTAAAGCATTTTCTATCTAAAGCTTTCCCTGTTCCAACATCAGCTATCCCCGTTTCATCAAACGGATCTTATCCTTTGTTTCACGGTCCACGCACAGCGATTCCCGGATCTTCTGAAGCGCTTTATTATACGTCCAGTCATCCAGACAGTTGTTATTCAGATACGCCATGGTTTTCTCCGGAAAATTCACATAATAAATGGAGACAGCCCAGGCCTTCGCCATCCTTACATAATATCCCGAATGGCTGATTCTGTCAAACCATTCAAAAGCCCTGTCCGCATATTCTTCTTCCATATAATGATAGATCAGCATGACGATTCCGAACCGGATCACATATTCCCGTTCATCCCCCATACACTCTTCCAGATAGTGCCAAACGTTTTCCCGTTCCCTGCGGGCCGCCTTCAATCCCACGCAGAAACTGTCGCACACCGACCAGTTATTGATCTTAGGCAGAAAACGGACAATATAGGGCCAAAGCACATCCCAGTCCTCTTTCACATATCCCAGCACCATGCCCTGCAGCATAATTTCCTCATAAGTATCGTCAAAAGCCCCGTCCATATACTCTTTCCAGCCTGAGTTCGCCAGCTTTTTTGCCAGTTTTCTGAGTTTTGGCAGCCTGACCCCGATCACCGTCCCCGGATCCACTCCGGGCATCAGCTTTACGGTGAAATCCCGGAATTTCAGATCTGCCAGACCATAGAGCTGTTCTTTTATATCCATATGCACCCCGCCTTTTTCTTGCAACAGTTCAGCCATATCTGAACTGCTGTGTTTTCTTATAACAGTTCAGCCATATCTGAACTGCTGTGTTTTCTTATAACAGTTCAGCCAGGTCTGAACTGTTGCGCATCCAGCCCATTAAAGCCGCCTGCGGCGAGGGGCTGGATGCCCGCAGCCGCTATGTTTTCGTACGGTCCGCGCAGTAAATGCGCAGACCTGTCTGAACGGTTGCGTTTTCTTTTCATTTTACCTTATAAACTTCAATTTGCAATGTCTTTTTCAGAAGTTTTATGATACAATGGGTGTAGATTTTTGTAAAAATGAGGGAGAGCTTATGAAATTAGGATTTGATAATAACAAATATTTAGCCATGCAGTCTGAACATATCCGCGAACGCATCAGCCAGTTCGGCGATAAATTATACCTGGAATTCGGCGGGAAATTGTTTGACGATTACCACGCGTCACGGGTCCTTCCCGGCTTTGCGCCCGACAGCAAACTGCGCATGCTCTTACAGCTTGCGGAACAGGCTGAAATCGTAATCGCCATCAGCGCGTCTGATATAGAAAAGAATAAAGTCCGCCACGACCTGGGCATCACTTATGACCTGGACGTGCTCCGTCTGATCCAGTCCTTTATTGATAAGGGGCTATATGTAGGAAGTGTGGTCATCACCCAGTATTCCGGCCAGAACAGCGCCGACATTTTTAAGAATAAGTTAGAAAAAATGGGCATCCGGGTATACCGGCACTACACCATCGACGGATATCCCAACAACATTTCCCTGATCGTCAGCGACGAGGGCTATGGGAAAAATGATTATATCGTCACCTCAAAGCCGCTTGTGATCGTCACCGCCCCAGGCCCGGGAAGCGGCAAGATGGCCACCTGCTTATCCCAGCTCTATCACGAGAACAAGAGGGGAATCAAAGCCGGCTACGCCAAATTTGAAACCTTCCCCATCTGGAACATCCCGTTAAAGCATCCGGTCAACCTGGCCTACGAAGCGGCCACCGCCGATTTGAACGATGTCAACATGATCGACCCCTTCCATCTGGATGCCTACGGACAGACCACGGTCAACTATAACAGGGACGTGGAAATCTTCCCTGTGCTGAACGCGATTTTTGAAGGCATTTACGGAAGCAGCCCTTATAAATCTCCGACGGACATGGGCGTTAATATGGCAGGCAACTGCATTATGGATGATGAAGCATGCCGTGAAGCTTCCAAACAGGAAATCATACGCCGCTATTACCAGGCTTTAAACCGCCTTGTAAAAGATGAAAGCGCCTCTTCATCAGAAGAAGTCTATAAGATTGAACTGCTGATGAAACAGGCCAAAATCACGCCGGAATGCCGGAGCGTCGTAAACGCCGCCAAGAACCTGGCGGCTGAGAAAAACTCTCCCGCCGCGGCGCTGGAACTGCCAAGCGGAAAGATCGTCACCGGCAAAACCAGCGACCTGTTAGGGGCCTCCGCTGCCGTCCTTCTTAACGCGGTTAAGGAATTGGGCGGAATCCCGGACGATGTGCATTTGATCGCCCCTTCCGCCATTGAGCCGATTCAGGGGTTAAAGGTCAATTATCTGGGCAGCAAAAACCCGCGTCTCCACACGGATGAAATCCTGATCGCCCTGTCCATGAGCGCCGCCCATGATCCTGTGGCCCAGAAAGCCATGGACCAGCTTCCTCTGCTGAAGGGATGCCAGGTTCACACCTCCGTCATGCTGTCGGATGTGGATATCAAAGTATTCGCCAAACTGGGGCTTCAGCTGACTTCAGAGCCGGTTTACGAGCATAAAAAGATCTACCACTAAACACGCATTTCTTGTGTCATATGAATATTGAAAAAAGTGCCGCATCTGATATGGGAATCCCATACCGCTGCAGCACTTTTTTCTACTGAAGGTAATCCAGAGGATCTACGGTCTGATCCTGGTGCTTCATTTCCAGGAAAAGGTTGGTACCCTCTACAGAATAGTATTTTGTCGGTTCGGACACATAACCGATAATCTGTCCCTGTTCCATGTATTCATTTTCCACAACCTTGATGTCCTTCAACTGGCCGCAGGTAACCGAATAATCATTTCCCAGGTCTAAAACCACATAATTGCCGATTTCTTCATTGGAACCAACTTCCTGTACCCTGGCGTTTGCAGGCGCTGATACGGGATCGCTCACATCTCCCTGGATGATTACGGCCGGATTGCATTTGTACTGGTCCAGCGTCGGGAAATAGATGGTGGATTCCATGTTGTAATCTAAAAGTACATTTCCAAATACTGGCCAGGTCATCTTGCTGGCGTCTGTAAAATTGAGGACCAATGGGGTTGCGGCGTCTTTGCCTGCTCCTACCTGGGCGATGGGCTCATCAATGGTCCCTTCTGCCAATCCTCTCGTCTCCTGTACAGAGGTATCCTCCTCAACCGCGTCCGTTGGAAGAACTGCATTGGAATTGCCGGCCACCTGTGTCTGCTGCGGCGCAGTTTCCTCTGCGATATATCCTCCCGGTTCCTGGATTTCCATGTATGGATTTTCTTCCCCCTGCTGGTTTCCTCTTTGAATGGTAACAACTCCTGCTGCGGCTACAATAGTCAGCAGGCCTAGCACTAACATGACAAGGAACAGTTTGTCCTTGAACATTTGGTTTACTTTCTCTTTCACTTTTCTCACCTCGGTAATATTCTTACCAAAGCGGGAAGAGTTATACAAAGAGAATGAAGATATTTTTTATTTTATGAAATAAAAAAATCCGTCTCGTTTTTGTCCGGTATTTTTCGCGCTTTTTCCTGCGCTGTAACAGCTGTTCGCGCTGATTCCAGTACATGCTCCTGGGTCATAGTGCGCTCTGTGCGCTCCAGGCAGTCCAGAATAAAATCTCCAAAAAAGACAAATCCCGTCTGTCCGGTCACTTGATAATGGAATTCTCCCTCTTGATTCACTAAAAATACATGATCTCCTTCTGCCGAAACCGCCACATCGATATATTTCCGCAGCTCAATGGTCCCTTTTGTTCCTATGATAAACACCCGTCCGTCGCCCCAGGCGCCAAGTCCGTCCGGAGTGAACCAATCCACCCGGAAGTAACAGGTGGCGCCATTGTCTGCTAAAAGGCTGGCCTCGCCAAAATCGGTGAACTCCGGTTTGTCCTGGTTGTTATAGTTCGCCACCGCGCTGTGCATCACTTCCAGAGATTTGGCTCCCGAAAAATACAGAAACTGTTCGATCTGGTGGCTTCCAATATCGGTGATGATGCCGCCGTTTCTCTTTTTTTGAAAAAACCAATCCGGCCTGGTGGATTTATTCAGCCTGTGGGGCGCCAATATGGTCATATGAACCACCCGCCCGATTTCCCCCTGTTTAATCAATTTTTCAGCATAAACAGAAGCCTCTACATGAACTCTTTCGCCAAAGTAAATCATATATTTCCGCCCGGTCTCTTCACAGCAGGCTCTAACCGCCTCAACCTCATCTAATGAAAGCATACCCGGTTTGTCCACAAAAAAATCTTTGCCCCGCTTCATCGCCTGCATTCCAAGCTTGGGCCGTTGATCCGGCCTTATGGCGCTGGCTATCAGCTTCAATTCCCCATCCTCCAGGATTTCTTCCTGAGACTGGGCGCAGTGGGCTTGGGGATATCGTTCTAAAAACTGTTTTACCTTTTCCGGATCCCTGTCATACACTTTTTTCAGCCCGGCTCCTGCCTCTATCAACCCATTGCACATGGCATAGATATGACCATGGTCCAGGCCGATCACACCGAACGAAAACTCACCTTGGGCGCAGACCACATGTACCTTTCCCCGGGATTCCGGCGCGTAATTCATTCCGTCTGTTTTCTGCATCCTGATCTCTCCTCTTACAAAGTGCCTCCCACAGAAATCCCGATATCCTTAAAGCTCTCTACGCTCACTGTTTTTTCGTGGAATTTTACTACTTTGCTCATAATCCCTTTTTTTGTATAGAATAAATCTCGTTCAGTCATCGGGAATTTGACCGCCTGCCCGGTAAACGCAGACTGATACGCTCCCGTGATGAATTCCACGGTCCTGCGCCCCTCGGCACCGGTCACAAAAGGCGGAAGGCCGTTTTCAATGGAAGACAGCATGTCCTCGATCTGTCCTTCATGACCGCTATAGACCGGAGAATCCATCTCCCCAAACAAGGCTTCCAATTCCGCCTTCTTCTCATCGTCCGGCTCCGGATATCCGTTATCCAGCTGACGGCTGACAGAAATCTTATGGGGCAGCTCAATGGTGCCTTTTTCCGCGTCGATGACGATCTTCTGCTCTTCTCCGTGATGGAGAAGGGAGCTTACGGCCAGCCCCACCGCATTATTTTTAAAATACACCGTATGAATAGAGAAGTCCTCCACCTCGCTGTTTAAATGATTCTGATTCGCCAGTGTGGAGACGATCCGGTCCACATCCCCCAAAAACCACAAAAACAGATCTAAATGATGGACGCCGTGACTGAACGTGCAGCCTCCGCCTTCCCTTTCCCAGGTTCCCCTCCAGCACAGGTCATAATAATGGCTCCCTCTCCACCACAGGGAACTGATGAAGGCAGTATAAATCTTCCCAAACAGATTCCGGTCCAGCATTTCCTTCGTCTTCATCACATCCGGTTTAAATCGGTTCTGAGCCACGATGGAAAGCTTTCCGCCTCCGGCCTTCTCGGCATCCAGCATCTTGTCGCATTCTTCCAGGGTGGGAGCCATGGGCTTTTCACACAGCACGTTCTTTCCTGCTCTCAACAGGTCAGATGACACCTGGCAGTGAAGGGCCGGCGGAAGGCAGACGGAGACCAGACTGATGTCACTGCGCTTGGCGATATCCATATAATCAGACGACACCTCACAGTCCAGCCCGTATTTCTCCGCCTTTTCTCTCGCTTTTTCCTCCAACCGGTCCACCAGCATCACAATTTGGCATCTGTCCTTAAATTTTAAATATGCTTCTATATGTGTATTGGCGATATCCCCCGCACCAATGATCGCAACTCCTGTCATACTCTTCCTCCAATCCTAAAAGCAGTCTTCATAGCCCATGGCCTTGATGTTCTCCACACTGATACGGATGCTGTCAAATGGGCTCATTTCATAGGAGGTATCCTGTTCGATGGGCATGTAACGCACACCCGTATCGATACAGGCATCGATGACCGCCTTCATATCCAGATTTCCGGTCCCGATTTCAGCAAACTGCACGACTTTTTTCCTGAGTTCTCTCGGCGCGGAGATAATGCCTTCCACCCCTTCCCTGGGCATTATGATTCTATAGTCCTTCAGATGAACCAGATCGGCCCTCCCTTTCATCCTTTTGATCCAGTCCACCGGATTCTGCCCGCCGAACTGGAGCCAGTGGGTATCCAGCTCAAATCCCACACAACCGGGATCAGTATTCTCCATTAAAATTTCCATGCCATACTTACCGCCGTACTTCTGGAATTCGAATTCATGGTGATGGTAATAGAATTTAATCCCATAGGGAGCCAGCCGCATCCCGCAGGAATTGATCATCTGGGCCACTTTATAATGGCTCTCTTCCTTTCCAAATGCCCAGGACGGCATCATTCCAACCCTAAGGTAACGGCAGTCCAGCTCAGCGGCATATCCGGCCACTTCCTCCAGATTATCCCTCAGGTTGAGCGCGTTGTCCGCAGGCCCTGAAGGTTCCATGCTCACATTCATACAGCATACATGGAGGTCCAGCTCCCTGCACAGCCTGCGGATCGTTGGCATAGTATCCCGGTTGAAGGGCACCTTGGACAATTCCACTTCATTGACCCCAATATCCTTTATAAAATGAAAAACCCGTTCAAATCCCTCCTGCTCCACCACCTGGCTGAATACGATTGTCTGCACTGCAACTAATGGCTTCATACACTCTCCTTATCTATGCATTTTTACGGTAAAACCAGGGTTCCACTTTTATATCATGGATCTGCACGTTATCATCCGTATTGAGAAGAAACTTCATAATATCCGCGATATCCTCTGGTTTTAACATCTTTGCTTTTCTCTCTTCCGGAACCGGAGCCGCCTTATGCGACCAGATATCAGTATTAACCGGTCCCGGGCTGACTGATGTGATACGCACACCGGTTCCCTTCAGGCTCTTAGCCAGCCCTTCCGTAACTGATCTGGCGGCATATTTGGATGCGGAATACATAATTCCTCCGGCTCCCGTATCGTAGGCAGCCGTAGACAGGATATTGATGATGTATCCGCTGTCAGCGTATTTTAAGAATTCCCTGCACATGTACAAAACGGAATTCAGGTTTGTATTCATAATGCGTTCGAATTCCTGACGGCTGATCTGTGTGATCTCACAGCTTTCCCTCTGGCTGACTCCGGCACAGTTAATCAGATAATCCACATGCCCCAGACGCTTCACCGCCTGGGATACGGCCTTCACAGCCCCTTCTTCTTCCGAGAGATCGGACGGGATGATGGCCACCTGTGTCCCATCCTCCAGCCCCAAATCCCGGACCGCTGCCTCCAGAGCTTCCCGGCTTCTGGAAACAGCAGCTACTTTGAGCCCTTCTTTCACGAGCATGGCCATAGCTGCACGGCCGATCCCCCTGCCCGCTCCGGTAACAATTGCACTGCTGCCTTTCATGGCTTCCCCTTATCTCTTATATTCTTCCAGCGACGGGCGGTCCAGGAATTCAAGGATCTCTCCGTCCGGTCCGGCTACGTTCATAATATTGAAGCCGCCCATGCCGGACTCCTTCGGTTCCGGACAGGTGATTCCCTGGGATTCCAGATATTTTTTCATTTCAAAACAGTCTTTTACCCGGAAAGCGATGTGTCCCAGCGGTTTTTCCACTTTCGGCCTGCCCTGGGAATAAAGGGTCTCCAGAGTATCCGGTCCGAATTTATAGTAGCTCATCACAGAATTCGGTTTTTCCATAATCCTGCGCACCTCAAAACCAAGGGTGTTCAGGTAGAAATCTTCACATTTCTTGTAACAGTCATCTGCCACGCGTATGGAAATATGATCAAATTCCTCGATATGTTCATTTTTCAGACCCGGAATTCTGATATTTTCTTCTCTCTGTATGATCTCAAAGACCGCGCCGCTGGCATCTTCGAAGAACGCCAGATATCCGTCGCCGGACGCCGCTAATTTAGGCTCTACAGTGAAATGATATCCCATTTCCACCAGTTTTTTATGTACGTCTTCAATCGGCTCATCCACCAGAAATGCCACATGCTGCAGCCCCAAATTATCGGCGCCCGGTTTTCCCTTGATCAGTTCGATCACCCCGTCCACCAGCTGGACATATACAAAGCGGCCTTTTCCATCCGGGCTTGTGGCGTCGCGGATCACAGTTCCTCCTAATATATCCGCATAAAAATGAATTGTCTTTTCCATATCCCCGGAACGAACTGCTACATGGTTTAATTCCTTAATCATCTTTATTACCTCTCTTTAAAATTATTGTGTTCAATCGGTTGTTATCTCGGCTGGTTCCATTCCGTATAGGCTTCATTGTAGATATCCAGAATATTCTGGATTCCCATCTTATTGATTTTTTCCACAAATGCGTCAAACTGGTCGATCGGTGTCTTGCCTGTCATAAAATCGCTGACGCTCTCTTCCACATAGGTGTTGATATCTGCCATGGTGCTGCGGATCTCCTTATTCTGCGCATCCGTAAATGGAAGAGGGGGCACGATATATTTCAGGGAATCATCGTAGAAGGGAGCCAGATTGTTATACGCTTCTTCTACCTGAGGAGCCCACATCTTAAAGCTTCCTGTCGGCTTCACATAACCTGCGTGCTGCCCTCTTGTTGTCTTTCTGGATAAGACCTGCTGCGGAGAAAGACCGTCCGGGCTGTGGAGCACGCTGTCGGAATAGCTGTAATCCGTCTTGTCCGAATTATATACGAAGGTATCCCCTTCATATCCAAAGATATTCATGAAGCCTCCGCCATAAGGATCTGAGAAATCATAAAACCAGTCACAGAACTGCACGCATTCCTTCGGATATTTGCTGGATACGGAAATCACCGCGCCGCTGGAGGAAGAATCACATTTTACGATCGGCTGGCTGAACGGATGGATCTGAAGGCCGTTATCGCTCTTGATGGGTTCTGTTCCCACCAGATCATATCCTTCGATCTGACTGCCGATTGCGGACAGATAGGTATTGAGCTGACCGTTCAGTTTTCCTGAATAAGATCCCGCCAGATTTAATGCGTTATCGCTCTGCAAAGCCTTTTTATCGTTGGTGAAGATATTGTGGTCGATCAGGTTTTCATTCCAAAGCATGTTGAGCCACTCCAAAAACTCTTTATATCTGGGGTCCGTATAGCTGTATTTCACCTGGCTGTTGTCCTGAACATCCACATAAAAGCCGTCCACCATCTCAAACGTGCTGACCAGATTCAGCACATAGCTGAGTTTTTCAGCCGTAAATGGGATTTCGTCATTGGGATCGCCGTTTTTATTCATATCGTTGTCGCGCACCGCCACCCAGTACTGATACCAGTCATCTTTGGTTACAGGCGGTTCCATGCCCAGTTCCCCCAGCCAGTCCCGGCGGCAGATCAGAGGCTGGTTCACTGTCAGGCCGTCCAGCATCGGCATCATGTAAACCGTGCCGTCCGGTTCCATGAAGTATTTCTCTGAATCCGGAAATTCTCCCACCGTTTTGTTGAATCTCGGACATTCAGGCAGGTAATCCTGAATTTCAGCCAGAGCTCCGGCCTGCTTCAACTGCTCATACTGCTTCTGCGGCAGTCCCCAGAACATATCCGGAAGGTCACCGGATGCCACGATCACATTGAGCCTTTCATCCACCATCTCCAGTGAGCATTGCTCCCATTCTACCGTAATATTATTGGCTTCACAGTGTTTTTTCATATACTCAAAGGTATTGATGTCCCCCACATCCACTCCCTTTGTAGCGAAAATTCGGATTGTAATCGGTTCTGCGGAAATCGGTTTACCGTCAATGGTTCCCCAATCCGCTCCGTTCGTTTCTTCTGCCGAAGCCGCGGTTTCCGTTCCCCCTGCCTGACCGGAAGCTGCCGGTATTTCCGCCTGTTTCTGTGTTTCCGCCTGTTTCTGCGTTTCTGCTGGCTTTGCGCCGCCTGAACAGCCGCTCAGTACGGACGCCATCATAGCTCCTGACAGCAGTGCGGCCATCAGCTTTCTGTTCTTTTTCATACAATAACTCCTCCTTTTATAAGATAAATTAATATAGTTCTCACCCTTTTACAGACCCGATCATAACTCCCTTTGTGAAATATTTCTGAAGCCATGGATACAGGCACATGATCGGCAGTGTGGCCACCACCATGGTGGCGTATTTCAAACCGTCGCCAATCAATTCATTGTCATTGGCCATACCGGACGATCCCTGGATGATGATCTCTCTCAGGATCAGCTGCAGCGGATACTTGTCCCGGCTGGACATATAGAGAAAGGCCGGCAGCCAGCTGTTCCACGCTTCCACCGCGTAAAACAGGATCATAACTGCCATAATCGCTTTTGAAAGCGGTATCACTACCAGAAGATAAAACTGGATATCATTAGCTCCGTCCAGGAATGCGGCTTCTTCCAATTCCTGCGGTATGGTTGAAGCGTAAAATGTCCTCATAACAATGGTATTATACACACTCATGGCTGTCGGAAGCACGATCGCCCATACGGTGTCCAGCATCTTTAATTGCTTAACCAGCAGGAAGGTGGGTATCATACCGCCCTGAAAAAACATGGTAATCAGCAGCACTGTGGTGAAAAATTTCTTTCCAAAAAAGTCTTTTCTGGACAGCGGATAGGCCGCCAGAGATGTTAAGAGAATGCTGACCGTCACACTCAGCAGAGTGTAGCAGATCGTATTTTTATAGGCTCCCCATATCTCCGGATGATGGAACACTCTTGTATACATCTTAGTGGTGAAGCCAATCGGAAGAAAGCGCACTTTGCCGGTCATCACCGCAAAAGGATCGGAAAAGGAACTGCTGATAATCCATACGATCGGATAGAGGATCAAAAGGCTGAAGCAGGCCAGAAATAACATCACGAAGAATTTAAACACCTTGTCCCCCGTTATTTTTTTATTCTTTACCAAAACCATTTCCCCCTTACCAAAGACTGTTTTCGCTGGTCTTCTTACATATGTAGTTAAATGTCAGCAGCATAGTCAGGTTGACTAACGTGTTAAATAAGCCTACCGCAGCGCCGAAGCTGTATTCCTGTCCCATAAGACCTCTTCTGTAAACATACGTGGATATGACATCCGCCGTATCATAAATCCGAGGGTTATAGAGGAGCAGGATTTTCTGAAAGCTCACATTGAACAGCTGGCCGACTTTCAGAATGAACTGGATAATAATCGTCGGCATGATGGACGGAATCGTGATATTCAGGACCTGCTTCCATTTAGACGCCCCGTCCATGACAGCGGCTTCATAGAGGGCGGGATCGACTCCTGTCATGGCCGCCAGATAGATGATGGAGGCCCAGCCGGTTCCCTGCCATACGTCCGCGCCTGCCACAATAAATGGAAACAGTCCGGAGATGTTCATGAAATCGATCTGTTCCATTCCCAGGCTGGAGAGCATCTGGTTGACTGTGCCCGTCTTCAGGGAAAGGGTGGAAAGCACCAGGCCCGCAACCACTACGGATGAGATAAAATGCGGCAGATAAATAATTGTCTGCACCGTCTTTTTAAAATGCTTATGTGTGATCTCATTGATCGTAAGCGCTATTATTATAGGAAGCGGAAAGGTAAAAGCCAGGTTGACAAGGCTGATCACCAACGTGTTTTTAATCAGACGGAAGAAATATTCCGAGTGGAAAAAATCGACGAAATGGGCGAATCCCACCCACGGGCTGTCCTTCATGCCAATAAAAGGATTGAAATCCTTAAATGCGATCTGCAGACCATAGATTGGCTGATAATGAAAAATCAGCAGATATACAAACGGCACGCTTATCATGAGCAGGAGATACCGGCTCCTTATAATACTCTTCTTCCAAATCTTCACCTTCCTGCCTGCCACCGCCCTGAAATCCTGCCCGGCTGCCGCCGCGCTATTATTTGACCTCTTCATAACCGCTCCATTCCCCCTTCCGGCTGATCAGTGGAAAGTCCATTCCCCAATCTGTACACACGATCTCTAATTTCCATAGTTCTCTCAACTCCCGACGTCGCATACGGAGTCGCCTTCATAGATCATACACTCCTTAATCACGTCCATCGGCCCCATCTCCTGTTCCCCATTTATGATGGAAAACAATATGACAGCCGCTTCTTTTCCCAGTTGGTATTCATGCTGGACAATATGGCTGAAATTATTTTTCCCTGTAACCGCCCATTCCGGTGATCCGATCAGCATCACCGACAACTCCCTGCCTATATCCACATTCTTTTCAATCAGATATTTAATCCCTCCTCTGGCTTGTATATTGTATCCATAGAAAACAGCCGTCAGATCCGGGCGCTCTTTCAGCAGCCTTTTCGTCATCTCATAACCGGCTTCCTCACTGAATTCTCCATCAATGCTGGCCGCCTCTTCCTCTGCACGAATTCGCTTTACAGCATGCCAGAAACCTTTTTCCCTGGCCTCCAGATCTTTTATCCCGGAATTCCATCCGATGAAGCCAATCTTCCGGTGTCCTCTGTCCGTCAGATAGGAAGCTCCCTTAAATCCGCATTGGTAATTATCCGTAGTCACCCACGGATATCCTGTTGAACCTTCCAATGGCCGGTCGACTACCACCATAGGTATTTTCAATTCTCTGAGCTGCGCGGTATTCCTGCTTCCTTCACGGGAAGGAATGATGATATATCCGTCCATTCTCTGTTGGGCCATCCTCTTTATGATCTCTTTTTCCCGTTTCGGATTGTCAAACGTATCATAAATAGAAAGCAGATAGCCATATTGATCCGCAACCTCTTCAATTGCCATGATCATTTTAGTGAAGAACTGGTTTGAGAACTGCGGAACCAGCACAGCAATCATCTTCCGCTTATCTCCTTTCAGGCTGCTTGCCACATTACTCTTCACATAGTTCAATTCTTTTGCGGCTTCCAAAACCCTCGTTCTCATGTCCTCGCTGATATATCGGTCCTTCGCATCGTTCAGCACATAGGATACGGTGGCCGCCGTTGTACCCGCACGTTTTGCCACGTCTTTTAAAGTTGTATAACTTCCCAACTGTCCACCTCCATAAGTAATCGTTTGCTTATATCAAAAAAATATAAATAAGCAATTAATTACAGATTAGTATTGTATATTTTATACAGGTTAACGTTTGCTTATCTTTGTCCTAATTATAGTCAATATAGTACATATAAGTCAATACAAATCCATAGTTTATAGTGCATTTTGTATAGTTGAACAAGCAACTAATCAATTCCCTATGCAATCCGCACAAGCAAAAAATAGGCAAACCGATCATCGGCTGCCTATTTCAACATCCTTATAGAAGTATTTCAAAATATCCTCCGCCAGCCACCCTTCCTCTGCCTTCTTTCTGGCGCCGAACTGGCTGAATCCGTATCCATGGCCGATCCCTTTACTCACTGCCCTTATTTTCCCCTCATATTCCTCCAATGTAAAACAAGGGGATAAAAGCCCAAGGGCCGCCTGAAGTTCCTCTCCCGTATAAGTTTTTCCTCCAATCTGCATCTGCTCCACATAACCGGCCGGATCCTTGGATACCAGTTGGATGCTGGAGGGAAGCTGATCAGGTGACAGCACGTTTTCTCCTGCTTTTTCATTAATCATACCTGCGAATTCCTCTTTTGACCAAACCTTTGCCGTCAAATACCCTTCCGCCTCCACATCAAAAGGACATTCCACGCTCTGGAGATAGGGGTGAAGTTCGTCCCCCTGACGTGTTTTCCCCGCGCTGGCCCTGTGAAACAGGGGCACAATATAGCTTTCATTATATCTGATCACTGATCCCGCAGTGCTTTTTACCGCCTGAACGATCTGATCATAATTGGCCGCAAAATACTCCGGCCCCCACAGTTCCTTCAATTGTTTCTCCTCCAGGTAATCCAGATCCAATGCAGATTCCGCAATCTCCGTTCCATCCCCCATCTGGGCATATATGTATGTCCGTGCGATAATCGCCTGTGCCCTGAGGGCCTCATTTCCATAATCCGCCGGAATCTGCTGCCCCACAATTCCAATCAAATACTCTTCTAAATCCACATAAACGCTGTTGTTCCCGCGGTCCAAAAGAATCTTCCTGCCCGACGGAATCTCCTGCGGCGTAATCTCTTCCACCACCGTCCCAGTCCATGCCAGTGTCACAATATATGGGATCATCAATGCCGCTATTACAGCCAGAAGCAACCGTTTTTTCATATCCGCCTCACAATCTGCTGCAGATGCAGCTTAACTATTCATTCAGGCCGGATTTCACTGACTGCTGCGGCCTATACTAATATATATGCGGACGAGGCACTTTTTATTAAGGGAGGGGGAAATCTTTATTTAACATATTCGTGAAAGTAACGCCATGAATCCTGGGAATGGGGACGGACGGAGGCGGAGGCCTGCTTGGAGGTTTGACGCCGGGCGGAGCGGAATCCGTTGGGGATGAAAACCGGCTTCCAACCGTAAGTGAAACTAAGGTTCCAGGGACGGAAAAAGACGGTCCGATGCCCATTCACGGTAAACTCTTTATGGGACTTTACCGTTCAGTGGGCATCTCAGAAACTGATTTGGTTTTCAGTTTCTGCCCGTCTTTTTCCGTCCCTGGAGCCTAAGTTTCTCTAACGGTTTCCAGACGGCTTTCATCCCCAACGGATTCCGCTCCGCCCGGCGTCAAACCTCCAAGCAGGCCTCCGCCTCCGTCCGTCCCCATTCCCAGGATTCATGGCTGTGTACTGGTCTGATAAAGGGGAAATAAAGATTTGGAGAAGGGAAGTAGAAAAGGCAGGGAAGCGTTTGGTTGAGACGGTGTTTGGTATTTTGTGCAGATTATGACATAGAGGTTTAAAGTAATTAATATGGGGATTAACAGTAAAAGGTCAAGGCATTTTTGAAAATGCCTTGAGGGTTGATGTTAAATGGTGTGGGGATTTACATTAAAGGGTGAAGCCATTTTCGAAAATACCTTCACCCTTTATGTAAAATTTGCTTTTAATTACTTTAGCCAGAGAAAACCAGCAGGAAAGCGGGACGAGGGGACGGACTGGATGTTTGGATGCGGGCGGGCCCAGGGGAATCCTTCGGGGATGAAAGCCAT
>NZ_WQPN01000018.1 GCF_018785315.1 Clostridium sp. MCC353
CCCGGTGTTTCCGGACGGCCTTCCGTCTGGTTTCACATTCGTCTGCGTTCCCCGGATTCCCGGCGATACAATTACGAATACATTTTATGAAGATTTTCCACGATTTTTATCAGCAGGTCCACGATCTTCTCCATGGACTGGATACAGATGAACTCATATTTTCCATGGAAATTGTGTCCGCCGGTGCAGAGATTAGGGCATGGCAGGCCCTGATACGATAAACGGGCTCCGTCCGTGCCGCCGCGGATCGGGCAGATTTGGGGAGTTATGGATAACTCTTCCATGGATTCACGGGCCAGATCAATCATATAGATATGTGGTTCAATCTTTTCCCTCATATTATAATAATTGTCCTTCACCTCAGCCAGAACCGTATCATTCCCATACTTCTGATTCAGAAAACCGGCTGCTTTCAAAAATAATTCCTTTTTCTGGCTGAATTTAGTCTTATCATGATCCCGGATGATATAGTTTAAGTGTGCCTCTTCCACATCTCCATGGATGTCATTGAGATGGTAGAAGCCTTCATATCCCTCTGTGTACATGGGATTTTCAAAGGCCGGGAGCAGAGACTGGAATTCCATTCCGATTAAAATAGCATTTTTCATCTTGCCCTTAGCGCTTCCCGGATGGATATTGGAACCGCGGATATGAACTTTTCCGGAAGCCGCATTAAAATTCTCATATTCCAGTTCTCCTATTTTGCCGCCGTCCACCGTATATGCGATATCAGCGCCAAAAACAGAAATATCAAAACAATCCGTTCCCCTACCCACCTCTTCATCAGGGGTGAAAGCGATCTGAACCGGCCCGTGGGGAATCTGCGGGTTGGATAAAAAATAATCCGCCATGGTCAAAATTTCCGCAATTCCGGCCTTATCGTCAGCGCCTAACAATGTTGATCCGTCCGTGGTGATCAGATCCTGTCCCTTGTAATCCAATAAGTCGGGGAACTCAGCCGGCGAAAGGCTCAGACCATTTTCCCCGTTAAGCAGAATGTCACTGCCGTCATAATCTTTTATGATCTGAGGTTTCACCCCTCCGCCCGGATAATCAAAGGACGTGTCCATATGGGCGATAAAGCCCAGCGCGGGCGTATCCTTTCCATCCGTTGCCGGGATGGACGCGTAAACATAAGAATTCTCATCCACCCGTACATGCTGGGCGCCGAGAGATTTTAGTTCCTCCGCCAGAAACTCTGCCAAATCCCGCTGTTTTTCCGTACTGGGTATCGCAGCCACATCCGGTTTCGACTGGGTATCGAATGAAATATATTTTAAAAACCGTTCAAGAACACCGCTGACCATATTTTGTCCTCCTGTCAATAAAAATGTAATTAAAACAACTATATCACAAAAGAATTTAAAAAGCCAGCAGCAAGAGCTGCCAGCCTTTCCATTTTGTTTTCCAAATGATTTGCGCAAATGGTTTACATAAAATTATTATGTCAACCGATATATTAAAATCCTCACGTGCTGTTACCGTCTCGATAATTCGTCTGTAATTTCTTCCCAGCCAATTCCCTTATCAGCCATTAAAACCATCATGTGATATAAGAAATCAGCGATTTCATATTTGATCTCTTCCGGGTTGGGATTTTTAGCAGCGATCACAATTTCCGTCGCCTCTTCTCCCAGTTTCTTTAATATTTTATCAATCCCCTTATCAAACAGGTAATTGGTATAGGAGCCTTCTTTTGGATGTTCCTTCCTGTCCAGGATCACGGCAAATACATCTTCAAATACTTTCAGCGGATTGGTTTCCCTGTATTCCTTCTCTGCCAGGGTCTGGAAAAAACAGGTCCGGGAACCGGTGTGGCAGGCCGCTCCGATCTGATTCACTTTTGCCAGGATAGTATCGTTATCACAGTCCAGTTTCAAAGACTTTACATATTGGTAATGGCCTGAAGTCTCACCTTTCAGCCACAGTTTCTGCCTGCTTCGGCTGTAATAAGTCATCTTTCCAGTGGTCAGAGTGGAGTTAAACGCCTCCTCATTCATGTAGGACAGCATCAGAACCTCATCCGTCTTATAATCCTGAACGATAACGGGAACCAGCCCGTCTCCATTCCGTTTAAAATCCCTCCATTCTATGGAGGATTCAAATGTATCGGTAACAATTCCCCTGGCCTTCAGTTCCTGCTTCCGTTTCATGCAGTTGCCGCTCTCCTCCCCCGGTGCCGTAAGAATTACGCCGCCTACCGTGGGCACTTTGAGACAGGCTGCTATGGAAGAAACCGTGTCATCATCGCAAAACAGCAGAAACTCCGCCGAATGTCCGGAAATGTCAAGAAGCTGTTCCTGATCCAGCTTAGGCACATCCAGAATCATGCAGGAAGCGCCTAACTGTACGAACTCTTCCGTCCGTTTCAGATAACTGAAATCGGATAGATACGCATATGTTTTTTCACTGCCGAACCGGTCCGCCGCTTCTTTTATCAAATCAATATTGTCTTCCAGGCTCACATCTAAAAAAGCTGCCTTCGCTCCTGCATACAGATATTTTTTGATGTCTTCCAGCCGTTTTACACGGCCTCCCGCGATGATGGGAATATCTACGGCGCCGGCAGCCGCTTTTATGATTCCGATGGTCCGTTCATGATCTTCATCCGTCTCGGATATATCGTGAATCAACAGTTCATCCGCTCCATTATCGCTGTAAAAACGGCATAATGTGATGATATCGTCGCTGTAATATTCCTCCCCGTAATCCCGGATATAGGCGCGTCCCTCTTTACAGGCAAAGCTGGGGATTAATTTTTTATAACTTTCCATATTTCCTCGATTCCTGCCGCGGATACAGGCGGCACAAAATTTTACACGGTTTCAAAGGCTGCCACCGCTTCTTTTAAATCCACCCTTTTTTCATACAGGGCTTTTCCAATTATGGCTCCCCGGATTCCCGCCTGATACAGGCAGGCCAGATCCTCCATGGAAGAAACTCCGCCCGAAGCGATGATATCCAGGCCGGTTTCTTCTGTCAGCTTTCTGGTATATTCCACATTTGGCCCAGAGAGCATGCCGTCCTTTGAGATGTCCGTATATACGATATGTTTCACGCCGTATTCCTTCATCTTCATACAGAGGCCGGAAGCAGTCAGCGCGCTGATTTTTTCCCATCCCTCAACGGCCACCATACCGTCCTTGGCATCGACGCCCACCACAATCCGTTCCGACCCGAATTCAGCCACCAGATCCCTGATGAATTCCGGATTCTCCACCGCTTTTGTTCCGATAATAACACGTGAAATTCCCAGATCCAGCATATTTTTCACCGCTTCACGGCTTCGGATTCCTCCGCCCAGTTGTACCGGAACAGTGACGGAAGAAACAATCTTTCTGATAGCTTCTTCATTGACCGAACGGCCCGCTAAAGCTCCGTCCAAATCCACCAAATGCAGAAAAGAAGCTCCCTGGGATACCCAGAGTGCTGCCATATCAGCCGGAGTGTCGGAGTATACCTTTACATTATCGAATAATCCCTGTGTCAGCCTGACACAGGCTCCATTTTTAATATCAATCGCAGGATATAACTGCATAACCGTCCTCTCTTTCTTTCAGGATAAACTGCCCTTTGTGGACAGAACCCCCGTAATCCTCGGATCAAACCCGGTTGCCTGGTCCAGGGCCTTGGCAAATGCTTTAAACGCGCCCTCGATAATATGATGGTTGTTGATTCCCTCAAGCTGTTTAAAATGAAGGTTCATCTCCGCCCCATAGGAAACCGCATAGAAAAATTCCCGGATCATTTCCGTCTCCAAATCTCCAACCTTTTCCCGGTCCAGTTTTAAATCATAGAGGAAATACGGACGCCCCGACAGGTCCAGGGCGCATAGAACCAAGGTTTCATCCATGGGAAGGATGGAAAAGCCGTAACGCGCGATCCCTTTTTTATCACCGGCCGCCTCTTTAATGGCCTTTCCCAAAACAATTCCCGTATCTTCAATGGTATGATGGGTGTCCACATCCAGGTCCCCATCCACATGTACGCTTAAATCAAAGAACCCGTGGCGGGCGAAGCCTTCCAGCATGTGGTCGAAAAAACCGATTCCCGTATGGATGTCGCTTTTTCCGCTGCCATCCAGATTGAGTGTCAGGCTGATTTTTGTTTCTTTTGTATCACGGTTAATGGTCGCTGTCCGGTTCATTCTGCACCTCCTAATCCTGGTCTTCAAATCTGACGCGTATGGAATTGGCATGGGCGGTCAGATGTTCTGCTTCTGCAAATTTGATGATGTCCTTATGAATCGGTTCCAGGGCCTCTCTGGAATAGTAAATCACGCTGGATTTCTTGATAAAATCATCCACTCCCAGCGGAGAGAAGAATTTCGCCGTCCCGTTGGTGGGGAGAACGTGGTTGGGCCCTGCAAAATAGTCGCCCAAAGGTTCGGAACTGTATTCACCGATAAAGATGGCTCCTGCATTCTGTATCTTTGTCATGACCTCAAAGGGGTTCTTTGTGACAATTTCCAGGTGTTCGGATGCGATGTCGTTAGCTGTCTGTATAGCCTCCTCCAAAGTGTCCACCACCAGAATATATCCGTAATTATCCAGGGATTTCCTGAGGATTTCTTTTCTTGATAACTTCTCTGTAAATTCCTCTGCCTGGGCCGATACTTTTTCAGCCAGTTCCATGCTGGTGGTAACCAGAATGGCGGATGCCAGTTCGTCGTGTTCCGCCTGAGACAACAGATCGGCGGCCACAAAACGTGGGTTGGCGGATTCATCGGCAATGACCAGAATCTCGCTGGGCCCCGCAATACTGTCGATGCTCACATGGCCGTATACGGCCTTTTTCGCCAGCGCCACAAAGATATTGCCCGGCCCTACGATTTTATTGACGCGGGGAACTGACTGGGTTCCGAAAGCCAAAGCTGCAACCGCCTGGGCGCCGCCCACCTTATAAACCTCCGTAGCCCCAGCAAGATGGGCTGCCGTCAAGGTGACAGGGTTCACTTTTCCGTCCTGTCCGGGAGGCGTAACCATCACGATCCGCTTCACCCCAGCCACTTCCGCCGGTATGATATTCATCAGGACAGAAGACGGATAAGCCGCTTTTCCGCCCGGAACATAAACCCCTGCGCTTTCCAGAGCGGTAACCTTCTGCCCCAGCAGAGTTCCGTCCGGCCTGGTATCAAACCAACTGTGGCGCACCTGCATCTCATGGTAACTGCGGATGTTCTTCATGGCCTTCTTCATGACCTCCAGAAGCTCCGGCTCCACCTGGGCCATGGCTTCCCGGATTTCATCTTCGGTAACACGGATATTCTCTGCACTGATCACCGCTTTATCAAATTTTTTCGTATATTCAAATACGGCCTCGTCTTTTCTTTCCTTTACATCGTCAACAATCTGCTGAACGGTATCCGCATAACTGTCATAATTGTTCGGATCCCGTTTCAAAAGATCCGCCAGAATATTCTGTTTCGACTGTTCATCTAATTTAATGATTTTCATAGCTGCCTCACATTCTGCCGTATGGACGGCTTCTCAATCCGCGTATAAAAAACCTCTCTTTATCCCTGCTGTTCCTTCAGCAAACGTTTTAAATCCTGTATGATTCCGGTAATTCGTTCATTTTCCCGTTTCAGGCTGACCTGGTTAACCACCATCCTGGCCGACAGCGGGCACACCTCTTCCAGAACGTCCAATCCGTTCTCACGGAGGGTGGATCCCGTTTCCACAATATCCACGATCACTTCTGAAAGCCCTACAATGGGCGCCAGCTCAATGGATCCGTTCAGCTTGATGATTTCCACAGTCTGATGTTTTTTATTATAAAAATAATCTTTGGCAATATTGGGGTATTTGGTCGCAACGCGGATCATCTCGTGGTGCTTTAAGAGTTCCTCTGCCGGCCGGGGTCCGCAAACGCACATTCTGCACTTTCCAATTCCCAGATCCATTACTTCATATAATTTGCGTCCTTCTTCCAGTATGGTATCCTTTCCCACGATTCCAATATCGGCCGCCCCATATTCCACATAGGTAGGCACATCGCTGGCCTTGGCAAGGAAAAACCGGAATCCCAGCTCTTCATTGGTAAATATCAGTTTTCTGGAAGACTTATCCTTCATCTCCTCGCAGGTGATTCCGATCTTTTCAAATAATTCCAACGACTGGTTGGCCAGACGACCCTTTGCAAGGGCAAATGTCAAATATCTCATAATTCCTCCCCGTTAATGTAAGTATTCGCTGATCGGAATCTGATCTTCCTGATCCTTATGCATGTCCATAGCCCGCACCGTCTGTCCGTCCAGTGCCAGATACAAAAGGTTCCTGATTCCGGACCGCTTCGCATAGTCTTTGTACTCTTCAACCGGTTTGGACTGGGACTTCCGCATGAGGCCGCAGGCGATATTCAGCGTGCGGAAATGTCTTGCAAGGGCGATGGCAGGTTCCCTGGCATCCATGTCATAAAGCACCAGCGTATTGGCCATGGATACGTCGATTTCAATCTTCTGTCTGGACAAAGCCATCATAAGGCGGTCAATGACAATGGCAAATCCCACTGCCGGAGTATCTTTTCCAAACTGTATCAGCAGTTTGTCATAGCGGCCGCCGTTTACCACATAATCGCCGGTTCCATAGGTATACGCCTTGAAAATGATCCCGGTATAATAGGAATACTTGCTCAGCATGCCTAAATCATAGGATACGTATTCGGAAAGCCCGTACATGGCCAGGATCCGGTGCACGTTTTCCAGGCGTTCCACTGCCCGCACCGCCCTTTTATTCTGCGTCAGTTTTTTCGCCTCCAATATCTGCTCCAAGGAGCCGAACAGTTCCGGCAGCTTTAAAAACACTTGTTTCAAAGAATCCTCCATGGGCTGGGATTCCACCAGTTCTTCCACTCCGAAATAATTTTTATTCTCGATCAGTTCCCTGAGCTGTTCCTGGGTTTCCTCGTCCATGCCGGCCTCTTCCACCAACCCGCGGAAAAAATCAACCTGTCCTAATTCCACCTGGAACTCCTTTAACCCCACGGAAAGCAGGGAATGTATGACCATAGCGATCATCTCCGCGTCCCCATCGCTGGAATCGTCACCGATCAGTTCCACGCCGGTCTGAGTGGATTCCTTCAGTCGGCCCTGATAGCTGGTATTGTTGATAAACGTCGGCTCCAGATAACAAAGGCGCAGAGGCATGGTCTCATCCATAAAATATTTAGCCACACATCTCGCAATGGACGGCGTCATATCAGGACGGAGCACCAGGGTATTGTTGTCCCGGTCAAAGAATTTAAACATCTCGCCGGACACCACGCTCCCCCGTTCCTTTTTAAAGATATCAAAAAACTCAAATGTGGGCGTCTCTATATTCTGATATCCATAGAGATGGAAGACTTTCTGTATTTTTTCCTGAACCGCCATTTTTTTGGCACATTCCTCTGAATAGATGTCCCGGACTCCGTCCGGTGTATGTAAAAGCTGATTATTCATAATGCCTCCTGATATTAATCACGTATCGCCGGTCACTTTCATATGGTAAAGTGATAATTTAATGACGTGTTTCTTATTATAGAAAAGAATCAGATAATTGTCAACCATTGTTTCCCATCAATTAATTCCCGAATCTTCCCCACTTTTCCGGTTTAAGTCCTTTTGTATCATTTCAAGATAGTGTACCAGTATGTCTCTATGCCGCCTGATCTTCCAGTCCCTCTCCATCTCCTCATAGGTAAAGCTTTTCCGCCCTCCGTCCTCCATCCGTTTCCAAAACCGGTAGAGCTCATCAAAGGGCATGTAATAGATTTCGTCCAAAGCGGTGAAATGAATGATGAGAAATGCGATTCCCCCCTGTTCTTCGAACTCCTTCATAAACTCTACCTGATGGGGATGCACATTCTGGAGCGGAAATGTCTTAGCCGCGCATTCCTTCGCGTCAAAGCAGACCGGAATGCCCTGTACGGAGCCGATATAATCCACCGTACTCTTCTGGTCAAAATAGGCCAGCGTGATATGCCGGGATTCTTTTGCAATTGTAATGGGGGTAATCGGCGTCGGTATTTTCTGGATGAGGGCCAGTTTCTGTTCCCGGTACACCTGATTGCTGTGATTGATCATATCCTCCAGGGTTGAACCACGCAGCCCCCTGCTGTTCCAGGTTCCCATTCATAACCTCGATTCCGCCGCAAATGCGGCATATTTTATTCGGCGCCCCAGGACACGGCCCGTATGGAATAAACCATATTTCCGTGTACGGAAAGGGGCACAGGTTCATTTCCCGGCCGGAGCGGATCCATGCACAGGTAATTATCCCCGTCGCTGCCAACGATTAAAACCCAGTGAGAAGGGCCGTTTCCGTTATTCTTCACCCGGGCCAGGGGATAGATCCGGTTTTCAAGCCAGGTATCGATCTGTTTTGTGCTCACCGACGCTTTCACCTCCACCGTGGTTTCCGGGAGGGCATTTTTAATTTCTCCCCACACGATATCGCCGGATGCATTATAAACCTGTTTCTCGGTAAAGAGCCGGTTCAGCTCTCCCGGAGTAAATGATTCATGCTGCGATGATTCCTCCGCCTGTATGGAAAGCGCCGATGCGATGCAGGAAGTCAGACAGCCGGACCCGCCCATGGTGTATACGGACTGTCCCAGTTTGTCCTCTTTCCATCGGTCGTCTTTTTGAAGGTAATAGACCACGGAAGGCGGCTCATATACCGCCGACGGCAGGGCCTCAACCCCGTTTTTCGGCCTCCGCAGATAGAAAAAACAGGCTCCGGCAATAACAAGCAAGAGCGTCAGCAGAATAATAGGTATATATTTCTTTTTCATAATAATCCTCCATGTGGGAGCGTTTTTTGTGCAGCTACTGCGCACCGCTTTTCAGCACGCGTTCAAAGGATTCCGGCAGAGGAGCCGTAAAGGTCCGTCCGCTTAAATATTCCAGCGGTTCCGGCAGTTTTGGGAATACGATCTGATAGGAATGGAGCATCTGGGAGGTGATTTTATACTTCTTTTTCGCCTCTTCATTGACAGACGGTATTCCGTATTTATAATCCCCCACGATGGGGTGGCCGATGGAAGCCAGATGGGCGCGGATCTGATGGGTGCGGCCCGTAATCAGCGTCACCTTCAGGAGTGTATAAGAGCCGACATAGGATAAGGGCTCATATACTGTTTTTACCGGAACGCTGCCAGCCGTCTCCCTTTCATGGATTGTGACCTGATTGGTGCGTTCGTCTTTTGTCAGATAACCGGAAATGGTCTGTTTGTCCGTCAATTTACCGGCCACCACACATTGGTAATATTTATGAATGCTCCGGTCTTTAAACACCTCTGCCATGATCTGAAGGCCTGGCAGGGATTTGCCTGCCACCACCAGACCGCTGGTATTCCGGTCCAGCCGGTTGCAGACCGAAGGGCGGAAACTTCTTAAATTTTCCTCAGTCAGAGCCCTGCTTTCCAACAGATAGCCGATGATATACTCCACCAGGGACTCATCCGAATCCTTGGCTTTTTGAGACAACATGCCCGAAGGCTTATTGACTAACAGGATATGGTCATCCTCGTAGAGAATATCCAGTTTCTTTTTCGATACTTTCTGTACCTTAATCTGTGAAAATTTTTCAATCGTCTCTTCCGACAGGTAGAGCTTGATCTCATCCCCTGCTGCCAGTTTTTCAGACCCGTCACATTTTTTATCATTCAATACAATATTTTTCTTTCTCATCATCTTGTAGATGAAATTTTTTCCGGCAAGATTCAGATACTTGGTCAAAAGTTTGTCCAGACGCTGACCTGATTCATTGCCGCTGACCGTTATTAGACGCATGATACAACATCTCCTTTACATGGATAAGCTTTTGAGCAGATCCAGGCTGTATCCGCAGCTTCCGTCGTCTTCATATTCCGAAGCCGGTTTCAACTGTTCCAAACGTTTGAAGAACAAAGCTTCGTCTTTGAAAATTTTTACATGTGGATCCAGTTTATGCCCGGTGAACATCTCGTTCAGGAATTTTTCCGCCTTCGCCGTATCCACTTTCTGAGAGACACAGTAAGCGTATACACCATGGGGATGAACCGCGATGGCATCCATGGGCATCACAGCTTCTTTTGATGTGAGAATCAGGTCATACAAAATCAAAAACTTACTCTCATAGGCGGATACCCTGTTATGGAATTCTTCTGATGGAGTCCTGTAGCGCCAGGAGGCCAGCAGAGGGGACGCCACGTTGGCCGTTGGAAGCACGGAGAGAATGGCCATAACCGTCAGGATATTCTTGGCCGCCACATTGTCCGTCAGGTTCCGGGCCAGAAGCTGGGCAATAATCATAACCGCGCCGAACAGCACTTTCAAAATCTGTATTTTTCTTCGGTAATTCCGATAGCCGTACTGGCCTTTTGCTCGTTTGTTTGTATTTTTCATATTTTCCTCCGGTTTGAAGCGGTATTATGCGGTCTTATCCCCAGGTTTGGACCGCTTCTTTAATAAATCAGCGCTGCAAAATCTCCATTATTTTCAGGATCAATCCGTGAGGCAGCAGTTTGCAGAGCAGGAAAAATGCCTTCATCACCGGGCCGTATACGGAAACAGGTCTCCCACACATGGAATCCCTGAAAGCCAGGCTGACCACCTTCACCGGATCGGCCATAGCCAGCCGTTTATAGAGGGGGATTTTACCCGTTGTTTCAGCAATATCAAAAAATTCCGTCTTTACCGGTCCCGGACAGACGGCGGTAACGTAAATTCTCTTTTTTCTCAGTTCACAGGCCAAAGCCCTGCTATAGCTCAGTACAAATGCTTTCGTTGCCGCATAAATGGCGAATTTGGGCTGGGGAAGAAATGCTGCCGAAGACGCAAACTGCATGATCCGGCTGTTTTTTGGCATGTATGGCAGCACCATGTGGGTGACTGCACACAATGCTTCACAATTTAACCGTACCATGGCAGTCTCATCGGAAAGCTTCAGACTTCCAACCCTGCCGATCTTTCCGAATCCGGCCGCATTGATTAACAGTTTCACTTCCGGCTTTTTCCTTGCCAGCGCCAGTTTAATCATATCCCTGTCTTCTGTTTTTAAAAGGTCGGCTTCAAACTTCCTAACCGGCACATCCAACTGCTGCTCCAATTCATCCAGACGGTCCATTCTGCGGGCAATCAGCCATATTTCATCAATCTTAGGAAAACGTCCGGCAATCTGAATGGCGGCTTCCCGCCCCATGCCGGAAGACGCACCTGTCACAACCGCAATCTTCATAATAGCAATCCCTCCTGTCTCATCGTTTTGCCGCTTTTTTATGCACGTTCCGAATGGTCTTTTTCGGCTTTTTCTTCTGTGGAGCCGCTTCTCCTTTTACCGCCGGCTTGTACGGGGCCCCGCCCCTCGGACGGATCAGGCATTTTTTATCGAAGCCGATTAAATCGGTGCGCCCGGCTGTCTTTAGCGCTTCGGCAACCAGTTCGTAATTCTTAGGATTCCGGTACTGGATCAGCGCACGCTGCATGGCCTTTTCATGGGGATTCACAGGCACATAGACCTTTTCCATGGTTCTGGGGTCATATCCTGTATAGTACATGCAGGTGGATATGGTGGACGGGGTGGGATAAAAATCCTGTACCTGTTCCGGCATATATCCCAGATCCCGCAGATACTCCGCCAGCTCCACCGCTTCTTTCATAGAAGAACCCGGGTGGGAGGACATCAGGTACGGCACCAGATACTGTTCCTTGCCGATTCTTGAATTCATCTCTTTATATTCTTTTACAAACTGCCGGTAAACGCTGTTCTGTGGTTTGCCCATTTTAGACAGCACCTTATCGGCCACATGTTCCGGCGCCACTTTCAGTTGTCCGCTGACGTGATGTTCACACAGCTCTTTCAGGAATTTGCGGCTGGGGTCGGCCAGCACATAATCGAACCGGATCCCGGAACGGATGAAGACCTTTTTCACCTTGGGCAGGGCCCTCAGTTTTCTCAAAAGAGCGATATAATCGCTGTGATCCGCCCTCAGGTTCTCACAAGGTTTGGGAAAGAGGCATTGACGGTTGGGGCAGGCCCCCTTTGTCATCTGCTTTTCGCAGGCCGGAAAACGGAAATCCGCAGTCGGCCCGCCCACATCGTGAATATATCCTTTAAAATCTGGCTCTTCGATTAAAAGCTTTGCCTCTTCAATCAGTGATTCATGGCTTCTGGCCTGGATAATCCTTCCCTGATGGAAGGTCAGGGCACAGAAACTGCAGGCGCCGAAACAGCCCCGGTTACTGATCAGGCTGAATTTAATCTCCCGGATAGCGGGAATTCCGCCTTCTTCCTCATAGGACGGGTGGTAATTGCGCATGTAGGGCAGGCCGTAAACCTCATCCATCTGGAGCTGGTCCAAAGGCTTGGACGGCGGATTCTGAACCACAAAAAGATTATCCTTATAAGGCTCCACCAGGCGTTTCCCTGTAAAAGGATCCGTATTGCAGTATTGTATATAGTAGCTTTTCGCGTACTCTTCCTTCTTGGACGTGAGCTCTGTAAAAGAAGGGAGCATTTTATAATCGTAGACCGATTCCAGGCTCTTAGTCTTATAAACAGTCCCGTCTATAAACGTAATATCTTTGATGTCAATGCCGCTGTTCAAAGCGTCGGCGATCTCCACGATCGACCGCTCTCCCATTCCGTAGGAAATCAGGTCCGCCTGGGAATCCAGCAGTACGGAGCGTTTCAGCTTGTCCGACCAGTAGTCATAATGGGCCAGACGCCGCAGGCTGGCTTCAATACCGCCTATGATCACAGGAACATCCTTATACACAGACCTGATCAGGTTGCAGTACACGATGGTCGCATAATCCGGCCTTTTCCCCATCACACCGCCGGGAGTATAGGCATCCTCTTTTCTTCTTTTTTTGGACACCGAATAGTGGTTGACCATGGAATCCATATTGCCGGCTGAGACCAGAAAGCCCAGCCGCGGCTTTCCCAGGATGGTGATGCTTTTGCTGTCTTTCCAGTCAGGCTGGGCGATAATCCCCACCTTATATCCGTGGGCTTCCAGCAGACGGCTTATGATGGCTGTGCCGAAAGAAGGGTGATCCACGTAGGCATCCCCAGACACATAGACAAAGTCACACTGGTTCCAGCCGCGGATGCTCATATCAGTTCTGCTAATGGGTAAATAATCGTGCATCATGCCATAACTCCATTCAGTATTTCATAATAATCGTTGATAAAGTAATCCGCCAGGGAACATTTTTCCTCTTTCAGATCTTTGGAAAATTCATCCTCAATAGCGCATACGGTCATACCGGCCCGTTTTCCGGCCAGTATCCCCGCAGGAATATCCTCAAACACCATACAGCTTTCCGGTTGGGCGTTCAGCTTATCCGCCACTTTTAAATAAATATCCGGCGCCGGTTTTCCGGCAGCCACTTCACAGGCGGTGGTCACTACCTGAAAGTATGGGCTTATTTTCAATGATTCAATCACCGCGTCCACCATTTCCCGGCCGTTGCTGGTAGCGATTCCGGCCTTAATCCCCTGCACTTTCAGGAAATCGAGAAATTCCCTGGCGCCCGGTTTCAATACCACTTCATTGCGGTATTTATCGATGGACATATTGGTCCAAATCTGTTTAATCTCTGTCAACGTCAGAGGAAGGGCGAAACGCTCCTTAAAATAAACGGCTGTTTCGGAAAAGCTCATCCCCTCGATCTCCCTCTGAAGGTTTTCCGGCAGTTCATAACCAAAACTTCCTAAAAACTCAATGTCAATGGCCTTCCACATCCACATGGAATCCACCAGAGTTCCGTCCAGGTCAAATATGACCGCTTTTTTATTCTTCATCATCATAGTTTGTCAATTCCTTCAATTCTTTTAATTCTCTTTCCGTCAGAGGACGGAATTCTCCGGGTTTCAGTGATTCATCCAGTTTCAGAGTTCCCATAGACATGCGCTTCAAATAAGAGACACGGCAGTCCAGGGCCTCAAACATCCGTTTTACCTGATGGAATTTCCCTTCCCGGATGGTCAGCAGCACCTTGCTGCCCTCATCGGAAAAATCCGTTATCACCAGTTTTGCCGGTTTAACCGGGGTGCCGTCTGTTAAGGTCAATCCTGCCTCCATACGCCGGACGGCATCTTTTGGAAGGCGTCCTTCCACCTCAGCATAATATACTTTATCCACATGTTTTTTCGGCGAAAGCAGCCTGTGGGCCAGCTCCCCGTCATTGGTCATGAGAAGCAGCCCTTCCGTATCGATGTCCAGGCGGCCCACCGGAAACAGATCTTTTCTCACATCAGGGCCTAACAGCCCGGTCACGGTGGGGTGAATCCGGTCTTCCGTTGCGGAAACCACTCCGTCCGGTTTGTGCAGCATATAATATTCGAACTTGTTGTAGCGAATCATCCGCCCGTCAAAGGAAACCGTATCCCTGTCGGGATCAATCTTTCTGTCCGTCTTCTTCTCCACGGCTCCATTGACCTGAATCCGCCCTTTTTTGGCGGCTTCTTTCATCTGGCTTCTGGTGCCCAGGTTCATCTCTGTCAAATACTTATCCAATCTGAGTTCTTTTCCCATCACTGCCACCGCCATCCGGGATAATATTTGTTTTTCATGCTTCTGCCGCTCCCTTTGGCAAAGCCCAGGGGATAACCGTCAACACAGATCAGGCACCAGCCCTTGATCTCCGGTTCGTCCGGTTCCAGGACAATGGTTTCCCCTTTCAGATAACGGATAACCCGGGGATCGTCATGGGCAAAGGAAAGGCTGTTTTGAAACTCTTCCATTTTTAAAGCCATTGCCAGGGCCTGGGATGGTTCAAACCTGTTTTTCTTCACCTCTCCCATCAAAAGCCCGGTTCTTAAATATCTGAGTTTGTGGCCCAGCCTGTATCCCTGGGGCAGATAATAGATCAGTCCCTGGCGGCTGACCAGCCTGTTTTTATCAATGGGCATGGAAACCATGTCCAGAAATTCTTTTAATTCCGGAAGCTTGTCCAGCTCCGCCGGTTTATAGTCCGGGACAGTGTTTAAGTCCTCTGCCGGCGCGCCCTTTTTTCTCAACAGCGCCATAAAATGGCCTTCCCCTTTGATCTTATGGGGAAATAAACGGACGCAGCCATCCAGGCCGATCCCTCCTGATGCGCCTTCCCAAAGGGGGACATAAACCAGTTCCATGTCGGGGCGCTGACCGAGCAGCCAGTTTACCACTTCTTCATCTTCCATTACAGAAAATGTGCAGGTAGAATATAAAAGATATCCTCCCGGCTTCAGCATGGCAGCCGCCTGAAGGAGGATTTCTTTTTGAACCGGCGCATAATATTCCGGTCCATGCTCCAGCCAGCTTTTTATCATGCCCTGGTCCTTTCGGAACATCCCCTCTCCGGAACAGGGCGCGTCCACCAGAATCTTATCAAAAAACTCCTGATATACGGCCGATAACCGTTCCGGTGAATCGCTGGTAACGCAGATGTTGAGGATTCCCAACAGTTCTAAATTCTTTAAAAGGGATTTGGCTCTGGAATTGCTGATATCATTGGCCACCAGCATTCCCCGGCCTTTCAGCCTGGCTCCTAATTCCGTGCTCTTTCCTCCCGGAGCCGCACAGAGATCCAGCACCATATCTCCCGGTTCAACGGGCAGAAGGCTGGCCGGAGTCATGGCGCTGGGCTCCTGAAGATAATACAGCCCCGCGTAATAGTACGGATCCTTTGCGGGCCGGTCTGATTCCAGGTAATAAAACCCGTTGGGAATCCAGGCCACCGGCTGTAAATGGAACCCGGACCTGTCGGAGAAGTCTTTGGGGGAAATCTTTCCGGTGTTCACCCGCAGACCGTAAAACCGGTCCTCTGAAAAACTATTTATATAAGAACCGTATTCATCCTTTAACAGTTCTTTCATTTGTTCTGTAAATTGCTCAGGTAAATTCATGTTAACCTCCATGCCGAAGCGTTTTGATGCGCAAATTTTGCTAAACGCATATTTTTGCGTTGCGCATATTTTTGCGTTGCGCATATTTTGCGTTACGCATATTTTGCGTTACGCATATTTTGCGTTGCGTAGGCACGCGCTGAGAATTTCAGATTCTCAGCTGCGATTCAAATTTGTGGCTCCGACACAAATTGGGGTGTGAAAAATAAGTCATCAGGATTATTTTTCACACGAACCTCCATGCCAAAGTGCCTAACTATTATATCATAAAAACCCTTGCCGTGGTGCTAATAGGTGTATTTTAGGCGATATTTTTCCAGGTAACGCAAAATCCAATAAGGATTTATGCTCAATTCGTCATAATGGTCAGTTTTTAAATAAATGCCCAAATGGAGATGGACATCGAAGTTGCCAACAGTGCCGGGAACCGTGCTGTAACCGGAATCCCCCATATATCCCAAAAGCTGGCCTGCGGTCACTTTATCCCCTTCTTTAAATTCCTGGCTGTACTGATACAGATGCGCGTAATAAAGATAGGCCCCGGATGGGGTTCGGATTCCTATTCTCCAGCCGCCCTTTTCCAGCCATCCCACCTTTTCCACGGTTCCGTCACTGATGCTGACCACAGGATAGGTTCCCCGTTCCATTTCCGCTCCCATGATATCACAGCCTTCATGGGGACGTTCCCCTCCGTATTTGCGTTTATCTCCCCACCCGTCCCCATAGGTGACATCGGGAATTTCGTTTCTGCTGCTCAAGGGAATGGGAAAATATTTTAAATCCGTCAAAATCCGTTCATAGGCGTTCTTTAACTTCCGGTATTCCACCGGTTTCCGCGCCAATACCCCGCTGTTCTCATAGGAAAGCTCCTTCTGATCCCTCAGATCATATTCGTGATCCAGCATCAGGGTTGTGAGCGCGTCATAATCAATGGAGGTCTGGGATGCCATCAGCTCCCCCAGTTCCATGGAACGAAAATCATCGGTTTCCCATGTATAAGAATCCAACTGGTAATAATCAGGGTTGTTGACCAGGTAATCCACCATGGTCACCTGAAAAACTGCCAGCAGGCAGATGAGGATTATAATCATAGATTCACGGCCTTCACATATATTTGTATAAACCATTCTATTCAGGCTGTTATGAAAAAATCCATGTTCCGAGTTATTTCGATAGCAGTACTCCTCCTGCTTTTATGGAACCCGGCGCTGTCCTGCCGCGGGGCCAAAAACGGCTTAATCCTTTGGGCCGATGTGGTGCTGCCCGCACTGATGCCGTTTATGGTATGTTCCAGCATCATCGTATCCCTGGACGCGATCCACCTTCTCACCCGCCCGTTTAAACTGTTGTGGCATTCCGTATTTAAGCTGTCGGATGCGGGAAGCTATGTGCTGATGTCCGGTCTTCTCTGCGGATATCCGCTGGGAGCCAAAAACTGCAGTGAATTTTTAGACGAGGGCAGAATCACGTCAAGAGAGGGCAAATACCTTTTAGCCATCTGCAACCACCCAAGCCCCATGTTCCTGTTGGGATATACGGTTCAGAAACTTCCCCTTGGAATTCCCCTGTGGCAGTTTATGGCCGCGGTCTACCTTCCTGTATTCATCATCTCCTGGATGGCCCGCCCTTTCTATGGGATTCATGAAGCATCCTATGGGAATGCGGGGGGACATGAGAGCCGGCAGTCTTTTGATGAAAGCCTGATGAACGCATTTGAAGTTATGACTAAAATTGGCGGCTATATCATGCTGTTTTCCATTCTGGTGGAGTTTGTAAAAGGAATGTCCATTGATCCTGTGATCAAGGCCATGTCTTTAGGGCTGATAGAAATGACCACCGGCATCAATGCCATCTCTATCCAGATGAAAGGGCTGGTCTGCGCGGTTTTAATCATCATGTCGGTCACATTCGGAGGCATTTCCGGCATCTTTCAGACGAAAAGCGTTATAAAAAATGCCGGATTATCCATCCGGCATTATATCTTCTGGAAACTGATACACAGCATCCTTTCCTGTATTATCTTTCTTCTTCTGGCCCAATTGGTTCCGGTTCGCTAGGAGCCATTCCGCCGGAAAGTTCATTGCGGTTGGCGGTGACAATATCCAGGCTGGATCTCATAGACGAGAGGAATGCATCAAACCTGCCCTGAGCGCCTTCCATGGAATGGGAAATAATGGCCTGAAGGCTCTTTAACATATCATCCGTATACTGGACTGCGCTCTGGCGGATGTTGTTGGCATCGTTTACCGCGCTGTCCACAATGGCCTGCCCCTGCGCGTTGGCCTGTTCCACCACCTGGTTGGCGGCTGCATAAGCCCGCTGCATGATCTCGTGCTCATTGACCAGTTCATTGGTCTGGGCCGTGGCCTCTTTTAACATGCTGTCCGCCTGAAGACGGGCTTCGTTGAGAATCGCATCCTGGTTGCTGATGATCTTCTGGTACTGTTTGATCTCGTCGGGAATGCGCAGGCGCAGTTCCACTAACAGCTCCTCCAACTCTTCCTTGTTCACAAGAATCTTTGTATTGGATAACGGCTGGTATTTGCAGCCGTCGATGTACTCTTCAATTTCGCTGATTAACTGTTCGATTCTACTCATAATATGTACTCCTCACCTTCTATACTTGATTTCTAAACAAATTTTTTCTTAACCAATTCTGCAATTTCAGGGTGAAGAAATGCGCTGATATCGCCGTGATACATGGCAATCTCTTTCACGATGCTGGAACTGAGATAGGAATATTTTAAGTTAGTAGTCAGGAATAACGTATCGATCTCAGGGGCGATTACCCGGTTGGTCTGGGATAACTGCAGTTCGTATTCAAAGTCTGTAATAGCCCTTAAACCTCTTACAATAACATTGGCGTTATTCTTTCTGACGAAGTCAATTAATAAACCGTCAAATGACTGAACCTCTACGTTCGGCAAATGACAGGTAACACTCTTTAACATATTAACACGTTCTTCCACAGAAAACAACGGAGATTTGGAATTATTATTCAAAACTCCGAGAATTACCCGGTCCATAATTTCAGAGGTCCGTTCTATAATATCATAATGTCCCAAAGTGACGGGATCAAAGCTTCCAGGATATACTGCTACTGCCATCTCAACACTCTCCTTTGTACACAAATATATGTTTATTGGTCTTATAATTCTTCACTTTTTCAACTATAAAACCCAAAGTCTCCAGATAATCAAGGGTTGTGTTCAGAGAGGCTTCGATGATAATCGTGGTTTCTTTATTGATCAGAGCGGAACCGGACAAATACTCCATCACATACCGCTCATGTTCATGATCATAGGGGGGATCCATGAAAATGTAGTCAAATACATGCCCCTTGCCTTCCAGGCGCTTTAAACCTGTCAGCACATCACAGGCCATGACCATTCCCCGGTCTTCCAGCTTGGTGGCGGTTAAATTCTCTTTGATACAGGAAACCGCTTTGGGGTTATTCTCTATAAATACAGCTAATTCAGCTCCCCGGCTCAGCGCTTCAATTCCAATTCCGCCGCTTCCGCTGAACAAATCCAAAAACCTGCAGTCAGCGATTCCCGGCTGTATCATATTAAATAATGTCTCTTTAATCCTGTCTGTAGTGGGCCTTGTATCCAGGCCGTCTATTGTTTTTAAAAGTAAGCGTCTGGCGCTTCCTGCTATTACACGCATAATGTTCTCCCGGTTAAAATTTCTTTACTATTATAATATGGATTTTGTGCGGACACAAGGATTATTTTCGTACATTTTTTGGTACATAGCATGAAGAATCCGGCCCCCACTCCCTTATGTAAAAAAAGAACCCCTAGCTGCCTGAGCAGCTAAGGGACTTTTTTCAGTTCAGGCGGTTTTATTTACCTGCCATCTGTCTTTCCTGTGCTTCGATCATTTTCTTAACCATATATCCACCTACAGAACCATTCTGTGCGGATGTCAGGTTTCCGTTGTAACCGTTGCTTAACGGTACACCGATTTCATTTGCTACTTCCATTTTGAAACGATCCATTGCTTCTCTTGCCTCTGGTACATTTGTAGTATTAGAAGATCTGCTTGACATAATAAAACGCCTCCTTGTTCAACTAATTGTCACTTGTTTGTGACTTGTTTTTTGCTACACTCCTATTATGTGCCTTATGAGAATTAATACACTAGAAGGTTTTTCGTAAAATGTAAAAAAATAGCAGCAATTATTTCAAACAAAGAAAAGCGGCCAGATTTCCTCTTTCATTTCCGGCCTTCCGGTGTGAAAACAGCAGATCCGGATTACATCTGGTACATAAATTGGTAACATGAATATTCTCATCTTTAATTCCGGCTTCCCGGAATATGATTTCATTGGCCTTCCAAAGGTCCAATTGGTATTTGTCCGGTTTGCTGCCCGGAGACAAAATTTCATTCCACTGTTCTTTTGGAAAATTTTGTTTGAATTCATCCGCGGTTTCACTGCCGATCTCATAGCAGGACCGGCAGATGCTGGGGCCGATGGCCGCGATCAGATCTTCCGGCCTGGAACCATACGCCTCTTTCATGGCATCCGCAGTCACTTTCCCCATCCGGTTAACCGTGCCCCTCCAGCCGGAATGGGACAGGCCGATGGCTTTATGAACAGGATCCACCAGGTACAAAGGAACACAGTCAGCGTAAAAAGTCACTAACGTGATGCCGGGGACATCGGTAATCAAGCCGTCTATGTCCTGATAATCCCTGTCCTTAAATATGCCCTTCCCTGCGTCTTCCTCTGTTATCCGCCGCACATTAGTGGTGTGGGTCTGCCAGGACAACACCATCCGGTTTCTATCTACATCGATAGCCTCCGCCATCCTCCTGTAGTTTTCCATCACATGGTCCGGATTATCTCCTCTCGTAAACGTGAAGTTGAGGGTAGAAAATTTACCCTGGCTGACGCCGCCGATTCTGGTGGAAAATGCATGCTTTACAATTCCCGTGGCCTCTAAGGCAGGAAATGACAGATACAAAAGCTGTCCTTTATGCTTCACCTCTAATTCATCGGAATCAGAGGCTGTTATCCATTCTGTTTTCATGTTTCCCTCCGTTAAAACGCATTTTTTATCAATAAGATCTCATCATTCAGGATTGAAACCACATCAAACCTGCAGGGTTTATCCTCGCTCAAATGGTGTATATAGAGATAATAGCGGGCGCTCTTCCTGATTTTCTGCTGTTTTTGGTATGTGACCGCTTCCGCCGGATGGCCTTTCTTTAAACCGTTCCTGTATTTCACCTCTATAAAAACCAGGTAATCTCCATCCATTGCGATAATATCAATTTCCCCCTGCCGTGTATAATAGTTTCTCTCTAATATATGATACCCTTCTTTTTCTAAATAAGCGGCTGCCATATCTTCATAGCAGCCGCCTGTTTCCCGTTTATTCATATGAGTGCTCCGGAAATCATACAAAATTTTTAATAAACGACTTCCTGTGAATCGGACAGGGGCCGTATTCTTTAATAGCCTGAATATGTGCGGCAGTTCCGTAGCCTTTATGTTTGGCGAATCCATACTCCGGATAAATGGCGTCATATTCCGCCATCATGTGGTCCCGGGTCACCTTCGCCAAAATACTGGCTGCGGCGATGGAAATGCTCTTGGCATCCCCTTTAACGATGGGAACCTGCATGATCTCAATCCCGGGTATGGTAACCGCATCATTCAAAAGAATATCAGGAGTTACCTTTAATTGGGAAACTGCTGTTCTCATAGCCTCGTAAGTGGCCTGAAGAATATTGATTTCATCAATCCTGGCCGGACTCACGATGCCGATACCATAGGAAACCGCTTTTTCCTTTATTTCTTCAAATAAAAGCTCCCGCTTCTTTTCCGATAACTTTTTGGAATCATTCAAAAAAAGAATCTCGCAGTCTTTAGGCAGGATTACCGCCGCGGCTGCCACAGGGCCGGAAAGAGGTCCCCGTCCGGCTTCATCGATGCCGCAGATATACGGACAAGCCGCATAAGTGTATTCGTATTCCTTCATCGCTTCCAAACGCTGCCGTTCTTTTAACAATTTTTCTTCTGTCATTGCTTTTGCCATATTTTTATCCACACTTTTCCAAGTATCTGATTCTTCTTCACATTTCCTACATCCGAATCCCTGCTGTCTGAACTGGATCCGCGGTTATCGCCTAACACAAAATATTCGTCATCGCCAAGCAGCACCGGATCGGCCGCCCTTTTGGGCTTTTCGATATAATCTCCGTAAGGATCTTCCAAAAGTTTCCCGTCAATATAGATGATGCCATCAATAATTTGAACGGTTTCACCCGGAAGGCCGATCACACGTTTGATATAATAACTGTCGTCGTCATAAATATACCGGAATACAATTAAGTCGAAACGCTTTGGTTCGTGCATCCGGTAAGTCAGTTTCTCCATCAGATAAACCTCGCCGTCCGACATGACCGGCTCCATGGAATCGCCATGCACATCCACGCGCTGAACGAAATATGTGGTGGTAATACGAGCGGAAAAGATAATGATCACTAAGAAAATCAGATATTTTAATGATTTATTCTTTTGCATTCCTGCACATTACTCCTCCATTGTCTTAGGAGGGAATTCAACTGTAATTCTCCCGAGCTTGCCGCTTCTAAAATCATCGATCAGAATATTGGCCGCCTTTTTTATATCAGGCTCATTCCCTTTCGCAATGCAGGAGCGGATTCTTGCAATATGTTCCAGAGGAGAATCCAGGGTTTCTTCCGTAAACCGGTAACGTTCTTCCAAAACCGGAAGATAATGGCCGCGCAGAAACTTAAAAAGTTCCAGAGCCAGTTCTTCTTTATTCAATATTTCATCATTGATGGAACCGATAAAAGCCAGATGAAGCCCCACTTTCTGATCCTCGAATTTAGGCCAGAGAATACCGGGAGTATCCAAAAGCTCCAGGGATTTATTCAGGCGAATCCACTGGTTTCCTTTGGTAACGCCGGGCTTATTGCCCGTTTTGGTGCAGGCTTTCCCTGCAAATGAATTGATAAATGTGGATTTCCCCACATTTGGGATGCCGACCACCATAGCACGTACCGGGCGGTTTAAGATGCCTCTGCGCCTGTCCCGCTCTATCTTTTCCTTACAGGCCTCCTGAACAACGCCGTTAATCTGCTTCAAACCTGCTCCGGTTCTGGAATTCACCTTTACCACATGGTATCCAAGGGATTTAAAATAAACGGACCAGGCCTCATTATAAGTCTCACTGGCTAAGTCGGATTTATTGAGCAGCACTAAACGGGCTTTGTTGGCGCCCAGCTTATCGATGTCGGGATTGCGGCTGCTGACCGGAACACGGGCGTCAACCAGCTCTATGATCAGGTCAATCAGTTTAATATCTTCCTGCATGGCCCTTTTGGCTTTTGTCATGTGTCCGGGGTACCATTGTATATTCATAATTACCTCCAAGCCAGAGTGTGTCTGAAAATTGCGTTCCATCAGATCACGCTCTAATTCCTTACTTAACAAATTCTATTTCAATCAGAGGATAGAGCTTCAGCCACACTCTCCCCAGGATCTGTTTCTTTTTCACATTGCCGATATTGGTGAAACGGCTGTCTTCACTGCCCTCACGATTATCTCCCAGAACGAAATACTCATTATCCGCCAGTTTCACCGGATTCTCCGCAAGACCCGCAAGGGAAACGCGGTTTAAATCATTTTCAGCTTCCAATGGCATGTCGTCAATATAGATGATGCCGTTCTTTATCTGTACGGTTTCGCCGGGCAGACCGATCACCCTTTTCACATTAATCTTATCGTCATCCCGTTGAAATGCGATGACATCAAACCTTTTAGGACTGCCGAAATCATAGGCCAGCCGGTCCATTAAAACCACATCTTCGGATTTCAGAGACGGAAGCATGGAGTGGCCGGATATTGTTATCTGGGTTCCTGCTCCGTATATCAAAAATCGGGCAATAAAAATCACGACAATAATATCTACAATCCAGCAGACTGTTCTTCTAAGCAGATTTGTCTCTTCATTTTGATAAAAGTCCAATTCAACACATCCTATTCCGGTAAAGAAAAAGGACAACTGCATCAATTTTGAAAGATACATTGTCCCTTTGTCATGTTTCAGAATTATTTTACTAACTCTTTTACTTTTGCAGCTTTACCAACTCTGTCTCTCAGGTAGTAAAGTTTTGCTCTTCTTACTTTACCTCTTCTTACAACTTCAATGTTGTCTACGGAAGGGGAATGTAATGGCCATGTTTTTTCAACACCGATTCCGTTGGAGTTCTTTCTCACTGTGAAAGTCTCTCTTGCTCCGCCGTTCTGTCTTTTAATAACAGTTCCTTCGAAGATCTGGATTCTCTCACGGGTACCCTCTTTGATCTTGTTGTATACTTTTACAGTATCACCAACGTGAAATACCGGTACGGATTCCTTCAACTGTGCAGCTTCAATGTTCTTAATAATGTCGTTCATGTGTGAACCTCCTTAATATGTTTGATGTTCTTACATACTGTTTAAGCGCCTTGGCGCATCGTATCAGCGGACCATCTCTTATTTTTCACAACAATTTATACTATCATGGAAAGGTAAAAAAAGCAAGTCCTTTTATTCGCTTTTTTCCATGTTTTCCAGCAGCCCATTCAGATATTCCTGTTCTTTTTTCGTAAGGCTGGCATCTTTTAAGAGATCCGGCCTCCGCTCTGCGGTTCTCTTAATAGACTGTTGCCGCCGCCACTCCTCAATCTTTTTATGGTGCCCCGACAGGAGCACGTCTGGAACACTTTTACCTCGGTATACTTCGGGACGGGTGTACTGGGGATACTCTAACAGATTATCATGGAACGATTCGATTTCTGCGGAGGTATCGTTATTCAAAACTCCGGGAACCAGTCTGGAAATGCAGTCGATCATGACCATGGCCGGAAGTTCCCCTCCTGTCAGCACATAATCGCCGACGGAAAGATAATCTGTGGCGATCAGCTCCAGGGCCCGTTCATCGACCCCTTCATAATGGCCGCACAAAAACACCAGATCCTCTTCCTCTGCCAGTTCTTCTGCAATCCTCTGATTGAACACACGGCCCTGGGGCGTCATATAGATGACTCTTGGCCGTTTTCCAGTCTTTTCACAGAGGTCCTCATACGCGTCGCAGATCGGCCCGGGCTGCATCACCATGCCGGCGCCTCCGCCGTAGGGATAATCATCCACATGTCTGTGCTTATCTGTAGAATAATCTCTGATATTGACCGCTTCAATGGATATCAGTTGTTTTTCAACCGCACGTCCTATAATGCTGGTATTCAGCCCCTGGAGCACCATCTCCGGAAATAATGTTAAAATATGGAAATTCATCGCGCACAGCCTTTCTTACAAGTCTAAAAGTCCGTCCAGGACATGAACCCGCATGGTTTGTTTGTCTAAATCCACATCCAGAATACAGGAAGGGATGGCGGGAAGCAGCACCTTTTTTGAGCCGGTATCCACTTCATATACATCATTGGCCCCGGTTATGAGCACGTCGGTCAGCGTTCCCAGCTCCTGTCCTTCATCCGTAACAACCTTGATGCCGATCAGATCCACGATAAAATTTTCATTCTCTTCCAGCTTTACCGCATTATCCCGGGTCACCAGCAGATCTTTTCCCCGGTATTTTTCAATATCGTTTATATTATCATACCCTTTAAATTTCAGGATAACCATATTCTTGAAAAATTTCACATATTCGATTTCCAAATCCAGGGTTTCTTTTCCCGTATCTAAAATAACCTTTTTTAATTGTTTAAAACGGCTTGGATCATCGGTGGTGGGAAATACCTTCACTTCTCCCTTTATACCGTGTGTAGACGAGATCACACCTACTCTCAATGTTTGTTCCATTGTACACCTCTTATAATAAGAATAAAGACCGTCTTCCATAAAAGGCCGGCGGTCTGGTATGTTATTGAATTTCCACAATAACTTTTTTTTCTTCTTTAGAAGCTGCTGCTTTGACAACAGAGCGGATCGCTTTGGCAATTCTGCCTTGTTTCCCGATTACCTTTCCCATATCAGAAGGAGCTACTTTCAATTCTAAAAGTATCTCTCCCCCTTTTACAGCTTCTGTAACGACAACTTCATCTGGATTGTCAACCAGCGCTTTTGCTATTACTTCTACTAACTCTCTCATAGCACTCACCTCTTATTACTGGATGCCAGCGGTTTTCAAAAGCTTACTAACGCGGTCAGTTGGCTGCGCACCTGTTGATAACCATTTCTTGGTTGCCTCTTCGTCAAATTTGATTACGCTTGGCTCCACGTTCGGATCATAGTAACCAACTTCTTCGATGAATCTTCCATCTCTTGGGGATCTGGAATCTGCAACAACGATTCTATAGAAAGGAGCCTTTTTCTGTCCCATTCTTTTTAATCTCATCTTTACTGCCATGTCAATTTCACCTCCTTAACAAATAAACTGATCTATAGTCAAAGGCAGATATCTGCTTTGCTAACTAATTTAAAACGGAAGTTTGAACTTCCCAAACATCCCGCCAAGGCCGCCTTTCTTGCCGCCGCCCATCATACCAGGAAGCTGTTTCATCATCTTCTTCATCTGGTCGAACTGTTTGACAATCCGGTTGACCTCACTGATCTCAACACCGGCGCCCTTTGCGATTCTCTGCTTTCTGGATGGATTTAAGACGGATGGATTGGCCCGTTCCTGGGGTGTCATGGATAGAATAATCGCTTCCACCCGGTCCATAGCGCCTTCGTCAATATCCACATTGCCCTTCATCTGTCCCATACCCGGCATCATATTCATGATTCCGGCCATGCCGCCCATCTTTTTGATCTGGCGCATCTGGTCCAAAAAGTCATTGAAATCGAATTCTGCTTTGCGGATTTTCTGGCTCAGCTCTTTGGCCTTCGCCTCGTCAACTTCCAGTTCCGCCTTCTCGATCAGGGAAAGGATATCCCCCATACCAAGAATTCTGGAAGCCATGCGGTCCGGATAAAACTGTTCCAAGTCGGACAATTTTTCTCCCATACCTATATATAAAATCGGTTTTCCGGTTACGGAACGGATCGATAAAGCCGCACCGCCTCTGGTATCGCCATCCAGTTTAGTCAGGATGACACCGTCAATTCCAATCTTATCGTTAAACATACCGGCTACATTCACTGCATCCTGTCCTGTCATGGCATCCACAACCAATATGGTCTGGTCTACCGTAACATTCTCTTTGATCTCAACCAGCTCGTTCATCATATCTTCATCAATATGTAAACGGCCTGCCGTATCCAGGATCACCACATTATAGCCATTCTTTTGAGCGTGCTCAACCGCCGCTTTGGCAATATTCACAGGCTTATGGCTGTCACCCATGGAAAATACGGGCACTCCCTGTTTTTCACCGTTGATCTGCAGCTGCTGAATCGCTGCCGGACGGTATACGTCACAAGCGGCCAGCAGTGGTTTTCTGCCTTTTGCTTTCAGCTTTCCGGCGATTTTAGCGGTAGTTGTGGTCTTACCGGCTCCCTGAAGACCTGCCATCATGATGACAGAAATCTCATTGGACGGCCTGAGCGTTATTTCAGTCGTTTCGGAACCCATCAGTGAAACCAGTTCCTCATTAACGATCTTAATCACCATCTGGCCCGGTGTCAGGCTGTTTAGTACATCTTGTCCAATCGCCCGTTCCTGGACGGAGTTTATGAACTGTTTAACAACCTTAAAACTGACATCCGCCTCCAGCAAAGCCATCTTGACTTCCTTCAGTGCAGCTTTTACATCGGCTTCTGTTAAACGGCCTTTTCCTCTCAGGTTTTTGAATACATTCTGTAATTTATCGGATAAGCTTTCAAAAGCCATGAAAAACCTCCCACTCTAAGTCTATAGGTCGATGATCTCATCGGAAATCTTCTCTATTCTATGAATCAGTGAAATATCTTTATGTTCCAGATATTCTTTCGTCAGGCAGTGAATCTCCTGCACCATCTTTTTCGTTTCCAAAAACTTGTGAACCAGCTGCAGTTTTTCTTCGTATTCATCCAGAGCCTTGTCACATCGTTTAATGATGTCATGCACTCCCTGCCGGCTGATTCCCCTTTCCTGGGCAATCTCACTTAAAGATAAATCATTGAATACGGCATCTTCGTAAATCTGCTTTTGGTGATCTGTCAGAAGCTCACCGTAAAAATCATATAACAGTCCCTGCTGGACAATCTTTTCCATACGTTATCACCTGTGTTATCTTACACTAAAAAAAGAAGGGTGTCAAGTGTTTTTTCTTGACACCCATTATTTTTTATTTTGCTTTTTCTGAATGATTTTTATGTTCTCTTATCTCGGCCATCTGGCTTCTTTTTCAGGCAGTTTGGCAAAAGGGTGATGTGGTTCTATCTGATACCAATAGGCTACACAGGCGTAATCATCCTGCCTTTCAAATAAACCTTTATGACATGTTCCGATCTGCTGCACAGTCACTTTTAAATCCTTTTCAAACCGGATCGGATCCATAATGTGCCATCGGTACAATCCTCTCATGGGCGGACAGCTTCCTTCAAACCTCCAGCTGTGGTTCTGTTCTGCAGAAGAATAATAATGGAAGCCTAAAAACGGGGTTTCGTAAAGTTCCTCTTTTGCAGGCGTCTCTTTTCTCTGATCCGGCACAAATCCCCATGCCCCGCCAAAGTAATCTTCCAATCCGGTACCGCATATGGTTGGATATTCCCGGTCGCCGTCAATATAAAATTTCACTTCCCCTTCTCCCCACCAGTACCGTTCCAGCGTGGTGACTGCCAGATAAGTTCCAATATAATGGCCTTTCCCTTTCACTCCATCTAAAATGGTGAAATCTTCTTTTAGCTTAGTCAGTTTCTCCCGGTTCCATTTGGCGTGGAAATATGCGGTTCCTTCCGGCAGTTCATCATAAAGGGTATAGTCAATCTGGAAAAAAAAGCTTTTAACATCAGCCGCATGCTGGTTTTCCACAGTTATGACCGCATGCGTTCTAAAGGGCATCTGAAAATAAGAATTAAATCCTCTGACCGGATTAACTGCAATCGGAAGGGAATTGACATTACAGCCCGTTCCAAATCCATTGCAGAAGAAATCACCCAAAGGGCATTCCACAGATGGTGCATCTTCCCCATCCCAGTAAATTCTAAGCACTATATCACTGAGTACAAAATAATCCAGATCGGTTCTGTCGGGTACCGTCATCCAAATATGGTTTATGATTCCACAGCCGGTTATATCTGCCAGAATCCGTGTTTCTCCGCTTTTAAATCCACGAATAGCCGGAGCGCCTTTTCTCGATGGTCCCAGAATCCCTGCCGCTTTCCCTCCTCCTCCCTTTTCTCCAGCAGGGTTTTCCATATTAATGCTTCTGCTCCTTCCGTTTGTAGTCATCGGAAGCGCGCTTAAACTGTTCACAAATGGGCTAAACATATTTTTCCTCCATCCTGCCGCCAAGCAGTATATTTTGTTATGATTTAACTCCCCCCGCCATAATTCCATCCATAATATTTTTTTCAAAGACACAGACGAAAATGATGATTGGAAACACAATAACCCACCCCATAGAACTGATCAGTTCCCAAGGCATACTGTACATATCTTCTTTTGGAAGGGTGGTTATTGCCACACTCAGCACCTCAATGCTGTTGGAATAATAAAGAGGGGTAAACAGGTCGTTCAGGCATGTGATAAAATTGATCATTAAAATCGTTGCCACAGCCGGTTTCATTAATGGAAGCGTCACATAAAAGAATTTATGGGTGAATCCGGCCCCGTCCACTTCTGCGGCTTCTTCAATGGAAATAGGGATGCTGGTTAGAAAATTACCCAAAATCAGCATTGTGAATGGAATCAGATTGCTGGTATAGATTAAAATCAGGCCCGGAAATGTATCTAACAATCCCACACTTCTGAAAAACGTATATAAGGGCCTGGCTTTCACAATAGCCGGTACCATCATAGAAAATACAATGGCCAGTTGGGCAGCTTTTAATCCCCTGCTTTCATACCGGTTAAATCCATAAGCCGCCAACAGGCATATAACCGTGCTGATACTGAGGGCGCAGCAAGTAATGAACAGCGTATTAAACATCTTTTTTCCCAGATTCAGGTTTAAAAACAATTTTGAATAATGTTTCAGGGTAGGGTGTTTAGGAATGTAGTTAATAGGTGAGGTAAACAGCTCGCTTTCCGGAGTAATTGAGGATATAAAAATCCAGTACAAGGGGACCAGGATGATGAAGGCCACTATCCCGGTGATTGCCCAGACGATCACACTGTTTAAAATTTTCTTTTTAGAATAAGACAACTTCTCTCCCCCTAACTATCTATTTTTTTAATAAAGAACAGGTTTATGCTGCTCAACCCAGCCATCAAAAGGAACAATACTGCGGCTATAGCGGAAGCGTACCCCACATTCAGATTCGTAAATGCTTCGGTCATGATCCGGTAGGCCAGAAGTGAAGTGGAATCCCCCGGCCCTCCCGACGTCATGGAATAGACCACGTCAAAACTGGTCATTCTCCATGTGGTGAAAAAGATGCTCAGTGTTAAGACTGTTTTCAGGATATTAGGGATGGTAATCCTATAAAATGATTGAAACTTACCGGCCCCGTCAATTCTGGCCGCTTCATAAATATCTTCTGAAATAAACTGGAGCGCCGCCAGTACCATAATGGCAAAATAGGGGACATCCTTCCACAAATCCACTGCGATCACGGACAGCCTGGCCGAGACGGGAAAGATCAGCCAGTCGTAGTGAAATGCCGGTATGATTCTGCGGATCAGATCATTTATCAGACCATAGCTGTCGTTAAAGGCCCATCTCGCTGCCAGCCCTACCACTACCATCGGCATTGCCCATGGAATCAGCACAATACTCCTTAGAAAACGCTTCCCTTTAAACTTGACATTCAGAAGCACTGCCAGTCCGATCCCCAGTATGATATGAAAAAACATGGATACGAAAGTGAATACTGCTGTGAACTGAAGAGAAGTTATCAGCTTAGGATCCCGGAATATTTTTATGTAATTTCCAAATCCGATAAATGGTGTTTCCTGGCTTCTGAGCAGGCGGATATCTAAAAAACTGTTGATGATTGTGGCGCAGACAGGATAAATTGTTGTAAATCCGCGAAGAAGAATAACCGGAAGTACCAGAATCCATGCGATCCACAGGTGATTTCTCTTTTTTTCCATAGTGCTGCAATCCTCTTCCCCGTTTCTATTGAATATATTTGCCGGTCTCTTCCTGGGCCATTTTGAAAAATGTATCCATATCGATTTCATCCGTCACAAGCTGCTGGAATAATGAACCGATACCGCTGATAAATTCCATGGATTCAGGAACCATTGGACGCCCTCTTAATGTGACTTTATCGATGTATTCCCGGATTTCGTCAATCCCAGTCACCTGGAAGTCATCATTCATCAGGATATCCAGACGGGCCGGAAATCTTCCAAATGTAGTGCAGTAATCGACATAGGCTTCTGGTGTTGTGGAATATTGAAGGAAACGGACTGCCGCTTCTTTATTTTCAGAGGCGGAGTTGAGGACAAAATGCCAGGCGGAACAATAGGCGCTGCAGGTTTCGAACGTAGGGGGAATTACCATTTTTACAGCATCGTCACCATATACTCCCGCATCCTTAAATTTGGCGATCTGTCCGCTGTAGAGGAAACAGCTGGAATATTTTTCATCGATCATATTCTGCCGCAGCGGGTCATACTGGTCTGCAAGCTGGGACATGGGGGTGACGCCCATATCGTGACACATATCGTACAACAGTTTGATCGCTTTCTGGGTCTTTGGATTGTTCCAGTCATAATAGTCGCCGCCAAACAGATTTACAAATGTACCCAGTTCGTTAAAAACATAGGTGGTTTCCCACGCGCCGCCATATCCGTACCTTCCCTCTTTTGTAGCCTTTGTTATGAAATCCACAAAATCATCATAGGAGTCTATGGATGTCATCCCTGTTTCTTTCAGAATTTTATTATTTACAAAAAATCCAAGCACGCTGAAATAGCTGGGAACTGAATAAATTCCTCCGTTTTCTGTGATAACCATATCGTTCATATACATTTCCGGATAATACGCCAGGATATCGCTTTTCATAACCGTATTCTCCAATGGCTCCAGCCATCCTGTATTTTTATAGGCTGTGTACATTTCATCATTGACTGTAATGATATCGACGCTGGTATCACCGGATGAAAGGATGGTGGTAATTTTAGCCTGGCGGTCATTGGTATTGGTTGGGCAGTCCACAACTGTAATGTCCAGGTTGCAGGCTTCTTCCACCCGTTTAATCCATTCATCAAAACCGTTTGCGGTGGAATCCACACTCATCAGAGTAAGCGGAAGCCGTTCTGTACGGGCCTGGGCTGAATCTTCATGTTTCTCATCGCCCGCATTCCCGGATTCAGGTTCTTCCTGAGCCTGTACACTTGTGGTTGGAGCCGGCTTGCTGTTCCCTTCACAACCAGTCAGCAATGAACAAGTTATGATTACCGTTCCGGCAATTGCTGTGATCTTTTTCATCAATAATTCCTCCTTTGTGATTTTATGAGCTAATTATATTTGCGGATTATTAAAAAATAAATATAAAATAATTGGTAAATTTTACAAATAAATTGGAATCAATTGAAATTTTATCGTTATCATGTACTATTAATTTATAAAAGCATTAAATAATTAATAAAAGCAGGTGGTTGGATTATGAAACTATTGGGGAGTTTCCGTAAAAAATTGATTCTTGGATTTATCGCTTCATCCCTCACGCCGCTTCTGCTGGCCGTTTCTATCTTCTATTTAACATCGGTTTCAATCGCAGAAGATAAAATCTTAAACAGCATAGACCTGTCCAGCCGTCAGTTGTATGAATCGGTCAACGAACGCATAAAACAACTGGAACATCTCTCGGACTCCCTTCAGTATTATGTTTATAAACTTTCCAATACACCGCAGGAGCCGACAACGCAATACCTGACTATGTATAATTACATACGCAGCTTCAATTCCTCCATGATCGATTCGTTTCATCTGATGAATATGGAGGTCTATATCGATCCTGATAACTTTATAAGCAACGAGGGGATTATGTTTAAAAAGCTGAGTAATTTGGGGGATATTTTAACACCGGAAGAAAGGAGCCGTATGGGATTAAACAATGGATGGAAATTGTTTCTGAACAGGAAAGTCCTGACGGTCATGACGGGGGAAAACGGACCGGTAAACTATCTGTCTTACTACCGTACAAAATCCAACATCAATGAAAAAGAATTAGAATATGCCTATTTTTTAAATATCCGCTGTGATGAACTGGCGGACATTATTGCAAACACCTATGCAGGATCTGATATCAGCGCCTGCCTGACCGATCAGGAAGGAACCATCATTGCCCATGCGGATAAAAACAAGATTGGCGGACAGATTGATGAAAAATTACTGGAAGGCGCATTCAATAATCCTGATGGCTGGTTTTCATACAACGGCGGTCAGGTGATTGCACGCCGGTTTGATAAAGCGCCGTGGCTTCTGATCACATCGGTTCCCAACCGTCATATCCGGCAAAATACAGGTATTTTAATCAATATGATGATGATTGCCTGTATTATGATCATCATAGCAACCTGCTTTACTGTGTTTTTTATTACAAGAACCGTGACGAAACGAATTAATATTCTGAGCACTACAATCAGCAATTTCCGCCAGTACGGAGATAAAAACAGCCTGGAACCACTCCGGGAAATGACGGGACGCCCTAAAAAGCACCGGGATGAAATTGATAATCTGGCGAACTCATTTGTAGACATGTCAGCGCGATTAGATGACAGTTTCCAAAAAATTCTGGACATGACGCTGACGGAAGAAAAACTGAATTACCAACTGCTCCAGTCTAAGATAAATCCTCATTTTTTATACAATATTCTGGAATCTGTCAAGACCTGCCAGACCCTGGGATATCTGGAAACGGCAAATTTGATGATAACGAAACTGGCCAAGTTCTACCGTCAAATCCTTCAAAAAGGCGACGATATGATATCCATTCGTGAAGAGCTGGAAATCGTTGTTACATATTTAGAGATTGAATCCCTCTGCAGGGAGGGGGCGATTGTCTGGGAAATAAAGCAGGAGGAAGGAACCGGCGATTTTCTTATATGCAAGTTTACACTCCAGCCGATTGTTGAAAACTGCATCGTTCATGGAATCCGTTCCTCTTCCGGTAAACTGACCATACAAATACAGGTCACATACGACGAGGATACCATCAAGATCCATATTAAAGATAACGGAATTGGCATTAAACCGGAAAAACTGCTGGATATTCAGAAGGCATTGAGAGAAAAAACCGTATTCTACAGCAGGCATTTCGGAATCAGCAATGTCAACGCCAGATTATCTCTAATCTCCAAGGGCGATTCTGAAATAAAAATACACAGCGATTATCTGAAAGGAACAACGGTCATCATCACGATCCCTCAAATGCTTTGACGAAAGGACGGTATGCTTAATGAAAAAAGTAATAATAGTGGATGATAATTCTCTTTCTGCCAGAGGAATTGCCCAGAGCATTCCATGGAAGCAGCTTGGAACGGAGGTATGCGGGATTTTCTACGATGGCCGGAGCGTCTTGGAACAAATAAGCGGGCTGAATGCCGACATCATAATCTCAGATATTAAAATGCCGGGCATCTCCGGACTGGAACTGACCAAAGAATTGGTTCAAATAAATCAAAATATAAAGATAATCCTGGTGAGCGCCTACAGCGATTTCCAATACGCTCAGGAAGCTTTGAGAATTGGGGCATTTGATTATATAGAAAAACCTATCGATTATGAATACCTGGCAAAAATCATAGAACAGGCTGTACAGCGCATAGAAAAGGATGCTTATTATCTGAAATCAATCCAAAAAAGCCGCCCGGCTCTGATTGAAAATTTCTTCTATAATCTTACCCACAGCTTTCCAAAGGATGCACAGGCATATTTAAAGGATTATATCCCTTATTTGGAGATCAATTTGGACAGTTGTTTCTATGTGAGCCTGATCGTTCATATTGAAAATTCGGAACAAGTGAAGGATCAGTTCGGGTTTGAAAAATACTTTGTCTGCCAGATGGGATTAAAAGATGAAATCACAGCCGCTTTTCAGAACTGCAGTCTGTGCCACGTTCTGGTGAAACATAACCGGTTAATCTTGATCACCGGCATGAAATGCGGTAAAGAATCCGATGTAATTAAAATAATCAATCAAAATATCTCTGAATTTATGAATCGCAGAACTTACCACCAGCTCATTTACAACATAGGAATTGGCAACATTGTACCTGACATCTGGCATATCCAGCAGTCCTATGAAAACGCAAAACTGGCTTTAGAATACCGCTTCTTCTTTAGTCAGAAAACCGTATTTGATATCCGGGACTGTATGAATAAAACGCCCTTGACAACCACCTGGTCTTCCTCTGATGAAGAACGGTTAATTCAAATTCTGTGCAAAAAGGACCGGGATGCTTTATTGAGCTATACAAACTGGCTTTCCGGTGTATTTTCTGATTTACAGGATAAACAGCGGATTTTCATCATTCTCTATTCGATATCCAACCGGGTATTAAAATTCTTATATGACATTAATTTGCAGGAGGAAGCTATTTATACTGGTATTACCTCAATTTACCATAATATCGATTCCTATAACAGCTGCCGGGAACTCTGCGAGGAACTTTACAAAGTCTGCAGCCGCATATGCGAACGCCTGACAAGCTCCATCCAGACCTATTATCAGCAGATCTGCAAAGCAGTCTTAGAGCAGATTAATCAGTCATATGGAAACCCTGAACTGGGATTAAATGATCTGGCGCTGTCCGTGAACATCAGCAATGCTCATTTAAGCGCTATATTTAAAAATACTGTTGGAATTTCAATAAGTGATGCCATCACCAATGCCCGTATCGAAGCTGCCCGGCTTCTGCTGCAAAACACTGCATATTCAATCAAAGAGATCAGTGAGCTGGCGGGCTATTCCAACCAGTATTACTTCAGCGCCTGTTTTAAAAAGAAAACAGATATGACTCCCAGCACCTACCGTGATTCAGTGAAATCTGAAAAAACAATTGAAGAAGCAGTCTATCCGGAGTATAATTTAAGCACCAAATCAAAAGTAAACAGGAGAAATTTATGAAACCAGCTCTGATCATCGGATCTACCTGCGCAGATGTAATAATTAATATTGACCGGCTTCCAAAAACTGCTGAAAATCTGCGGCCCTCATCCCAGTCCATTGCCCTGGGCGGCTGTGCCTTTAATGTTTCCTATATTATACGCCTTCTTGGCGGCCACCACACCTTTATAAGTCCTGTAGGAGGAGGTATTTACGGCGATTATGTGGCAAAGCAGTTGAAAGCCCGGGGAATTCCCGTCGCAATCAGGGTTCCTGATCAGGAAAACGGCTGTTGCTACTGTCTGGTGGAACCTGACGGAGAACGGACCTTTCTCTCCTATCACGGTGTCGAATATACCTTCCAGAAAGAATGGATGGAACCGTATAATATGGATAATTATTCAATTGTCTATATCTGCGGGCTGGAGATAGAAGAATCCACAGGAATAAACCTGATCGAATTTTTAGAGGATCATCCCCGGTTAGAAATCTGTTTTGCCGCCGGCCCGCGGGGCGTCTGCATAAAGGACGGAAAGCTGGAACGGATGATGGCTCTCCACCCTCTTCTCCATATTAATGAACAGGAAGCCCGGGAACTCAGCGGGAAATCGAATTATGAAGAGGCGGCAGCAGCTCTGCAAAAGGTCACTGAAAATACAGTTATCATAACTCTGGGTGAAAACGGCACTTATTGTCTGGAAAAAGACGGAACCTCCTATCTGGTTCCGGGCGTAGCGGCACAAGAAGTGGCGGATACCATCGGCGCAGGTGATTCACATATCGGTACAATTCTGGCCTGCCTGACAAAAGATATCCCCCTGCGCAATGCCATAGCCTATGCCAACCGGGTAGCAAGCGCGGTGGTAAGCGTAAAAGGCGCTTCTCTTCCACCTGAACTGGTTCCGGTTCCCGTTGAAGAAAAACAGGACAACGAATGTCCCCAAAAATGTTTGAAACCTGATTTTGACCTTCTGTGATATGCAGTTGGCCAAAATCAGGTTTCAAATACATTCCGGGACATTTAATTCTGTTCCATATCAATTTTAATAGTTGCGGATGATCAGATTGTTGCCATGAGGATATGGTACATATACAAGCTTGATCTCAAAATAATATCCGTCAACAGCAAATGTCTGTGTCTCTGAGCTGCTGTAATCGAACATCTCAAGGGCATTTACAATATTATCCAGGTCAGCAAGGGGTTCCAGAAGTTCTAAAACACAGTTTAGCCTGTCATTATAGTTTTCGTTTTCCCTGCTCATGGTGAGTTCGAAGACAAACTCATCTCTGTTGTCATAGTTATCAATTTCCATATGGATGTGGCCAATGGCATTGGTATTGAAATCATAAATATAAAATAACCCATTATCCCATTTTCCCTTAGGAGACAGAGTGAATTCATCAGAAAAACGGTCGATGAAAATCGTATTGACAATGGCCGGATATAATTCGCTGTGTGTTACTTCGGGAGATTCCAAACTGCGCAGACCCGTGGTTCCGGGATAAAAGTTTACCAGACGATAATCCGGCGTAAGTTCCATAGAGCCGCCCAGCCCTTTATTCCCAGAAGAGTTAACCCAATAATAAGTAAAATCATCCTCTTTAATATAAGCTGAAGTCACATATACCCCATTTATCTTGAATTTATCATGGTTCTCCTTTTTTACCCACTCCCCGTCTGCGGCATCATATATCTTAATTTTACTGTCTCCGGAAAGAATTGATTTCCAACCGGCAGGAGAACTGGGCAAAAAACAGTTCTTATCAATCAATGAATCCTCACTGTTTCGAATGCGGCGGCTTTGAGATTGTCCGTTTTCGGTTTGTCCGCTTTGAGACTGTCCGCTTTGGGAAATTCCATTATTTGAAAGTTTATCCGCTTCATCTAAAGTCATATAGCCAAATTGGAATTTTCCGCCTGTCACCGCAGCCGTGATCACCGGCTGCTCGTAAACCATATTATCATATAATACGGTTACGCATTTCCCCATATTCCCCTCTGTAAATCCGGCAAATATCTGGGCGCCTTCCTCTGTCAGGGAAACCTCAATCTTATAGTATTCCTCACCGGCCGTACCTGCTTTTTTTATCACGGCCGAGGCTATATGATCTTCGGAAATAACCGTGTTTCCGGCTTCATCATTGACTTTAATAGGTGCATTTGTCAATAAAAAGCCATTTTGTTCCTGAGCTTTTGAGGAGGTATCCGCAGTCCCCCTTTCTTTTGTGTTTTGGGCTTTTGCGTCCTTTTCCTTCACGGCTTTGCCTTCCGCATCTTTTGCTTCCTCAGCTTTCGCTTCCGTCGTTTTTATCCGCTTGTCTGTCCTCTTTTCCGTTTCCGTCTCAGCCTTAACATCTCCGCTGCCGATCCGCCCGGCCATGCTGCACGATGCGGAACAAAGCATTAACACGGCTATCACCAAACAGGCGCTCCATCTTTTCCACAGCAGTCTATACATATGAAAGTTCTCCTTTTGCCATCCGTATACCGCAATCCCCCACTCCAAGCCTCATCTTATACATACCTTAAAATGTGACTGTTCTCGGTTTGCTCGTAAAAGAAGAAAACGTTGCAGTCCCATCCTTCAAATAAAACACCTGGGTATTTCCATCCGTAGGAGAATACATGGCTTTCAAATTCGGGTATGCATCCAACATGCTGGTTCTGGCCTCCACCCGGTCATCTTCCACTGCCACAGCCTGAATCCTAAGCCATTCTTTACCGTCAAATGCGCAGATTTCAATCTTGGGATTCTCAGCCATCTGTTTCGAAACATCCTTAACCTTTCCCGTCTGAATATAAAGTTTCCCTTCAAACAGATGGATCGTTCCAAACGGCCGCACCCTGGGCTGGTCCTTATCCATAGTAGCCAGAAAATAAGTATTGCATTTCTTCAAAAAATCATAAACTTCCTGCATAACACGACCTCCTTATGTAATTAATTATCTGTTTCTCATAATATTATTGTAACACTTGAGGTGAGATAATCAATAAAAAGGTGAATCTTTATTTAACGAGTTGGCAGGAGTGACGCCATGAAGACGGGGAATCTGGGGCAGGCGGCCGTGGATGAGAGGAATT
>NZ_WQPN01000126.1 GCF_018785315.1 Clostridium sp. MCC353
GCATAATTAATTATACCAAAAAATCGCTGAAGTCGTAAGACTTCAGCGATTTTTCTTTAGGACTGTTTTTTTACAGCCCCAATGTTCAGCCGGTGCAGAAATGCTGCCACAATTGTGCTGATCAGTTTCAGCAGATAATCCGGAGTATGGGTCTCCAAATGTTCGAAATACTCGGGCGGAATCCCATTCAGATTCTTAAAATCTTCTGAATTACGCAGTTTGTTAATCAGCATGATCGGGGAGAGTTAACCGCCGAACTTGCTTATACCTTTTCTTCGGTTAAAAGATGTTCAAATTCATCAATAGTTTTTGCTCTGGCAGCCAGTTTATGCCAGTATTTTAAAACATTCATATCCGACTCCCCAGCAATCCGTGAAGTCAGTTCTTCCGGAAGTTCACCAAGTTCCTGCAAAAGATCAATTACGCATGCCCGCGTTCCTTTCAGCATTCCTTCCTCACAGCTCAGCCTTCTGGTTTCCTGAACATCATACGCTTCAAAACTATCAAATAACATACTGATCCGCCTTTCTTTAATCATATCAGTAAATTCAGCTACTTCGTCTTTGGGCACATTAAGCCGGTGCAGAAATGCCGCCACAATTGTGCTGATCAGTTTCAGCAGATAATCCGGAGTATGAGTTTCCAA
>NZ_WQPN01000127.1 GCF_018785315.1 Clostridium sp. MCC353
AGAAGCCGGAAATGTATTATCCGGAACCATCGCGGGAGACGGAAGCCTGGTGCTGAAAGTATACTTTAAACAGCAGTTCAGCGTAACCTATGAACCGGGAACCCAGGGAACCTTTAAGGCTGAGACCACAGAGAACCTGGATTACAACACGGCAACCCCTGGATTTAAGGGAACCACAACAGGAAACGCCGGATACACCTTCGCAGGCTGGGAGCCTGAGGTTGCGGATACGGTAACGAAAGATGCCGTCTATGTGGCCCAGTGGACAGCCGATGAAGATACCGAGTATAAGGTAGAGTACTACTATGAAAATGCGGGAGTATACGCAGATACAACCGAAGAGTATACGAAGAAAACCGGAACGACCGGAACATTGGCCGAGGTAACTGCCAGCGATAAGATCCCGTCAAAAGAGGGTTATGTATATGACGGAGAAGCCGGAAATGTCTTATCCGGAACCATCGCCGGAGACGGAAGCCTAACCTTTAAGGCTGAGACTACAGAGAACCTGGATTACAATGCGGCGACCCCGGAGTTTAAGGGAACCGCAGCAGGAAACGCTGGATACACCTTTATGGGATGGGCGCCTGAGGTCGCGGATACGGTAACGGAAGATGCCGTATATACAGCCCAGTGGGCGGCCAACGAAGATACCGGGTATAAAGTAGAGTACTACTATGAAAATGCCGGAACATACAGCGGCACAGCCGATGAATATGCTTTGAAGCGGGGAACTACAGACACCCTGGCAGAAGCAGATGCAGCCGATATGACCCCGGCAAGAAGCGGATATATCTATGACGGAGAAGCCGGAAATGTATTATCCGGTGTGATTAAAGGGGACGAAAGCCTTGTATTGAAGGTATACTTCAAACAGCAGTTCACGGTTAAATACCAGCCCGGAACGCACGGAACCTTTAGCGAACAGACCTATGATTCCCTGGGGTATGGCGATGCAACTCCTGGATTCAACGGCCAGATCACAGGAGCTGCCGGATATGAATTCGGCGGCTGGACACCGGCGGTTACAGCCCAGGTTACACAGGATGCAGTTTATGTGGCAACCTGGAACACAAAAGATTCTACAAAATATACGGTAGAATTCTATTACCAGAGCCAGGGAGCTTATCCTGCGGCTGCCAGCAGCGCTCAGGTGAGAAGCGGCAGAACGGACGAGAAAGCGGCTGTTACCGATGCTGATAAGTCCCCGGCAGCAGGCTATATTTTGGATACTGCGGCATCCAATGTATATGAGGGAACCATTGCAGGAGACGGAAGCCTGGTATTGAAACTTTACTTTAAGCAGCAGTTCACGGTAACGTATGAACCGGGAACCCGCGGTACATTTGGGGTACAGATTCACAGCGGTTTAAGCTATAATGATAAGACGCCTTCCTTTAACGGAAGTACAACAGGTTCAGGACGTTATGTATTTGACGGCTGGAATCCTGTGGTAGCGGATACTGTGACAGGCAATGTTACCTATGTGGCACAGTGGCGTTATGCAGGACCTTCCGGCGGCGGCGGTGGCGGCGGCAGCACCGGCGGCGGCCCCAACTACAATGCATCGGGAAGCAGTGACGGTCCGGGAGCAGCAGTAACGATTCCTCCGTCAGAAGTTCCCATGGCGGATGTGCCGGATACCAATAATATGACGGTGATTGACGACGGATTAGTTCCGTTAGCGGCGCTGCCTAAGACTGGAAACCGTACAGGCGCGTCAGGCTGGATGCTGATCTTATCCGGTTTACTGCTTTCCGCCTATACGATTGTGGCTAAAAAGAAGGAAGAAGAGAATTAACAGCAGAAATCACCCACGGTGATAAAATTTAACAGCAAAGCACAGCAGCCTGCGTCAGATACTTTTTATCTGACGCAGGCTGTTGCTTTCTTTGAAAATAACCGATATAATTGTAACAACTCAGGCGGCTGATCTTCCTGACCCAAAAGGCCGGTCAAGGAGCACTGGATGTCCGTCCGATGCGAAAACTGCGTTAAAGATTATACGTTACAGAATGGAGCTGAACTATGGGATATAAAATACTGTTGTTTGATTTAGACGGGACATTGCTGGATTTTGATGCCAATGAAGCCGATTCTCTGAAAAAGTTGTTTGAATCCAAGGGCCATCCGTTTACAGATGAAGTCCGCCGGACCTACCATTCCATCAATTCCAGATTATGGTCAGACTATGAGAAGGGGAAGATCGGCCAGCCGGAGGTGCTGAATACAAGGTTCGCTGAAACCATGGCCTGTTTTGGAGTCTCTGCAGATGGTGAGGAGTGGGAGCGGAGGTACAGGGAACTTTTGGGTAACGGCGCCCAGTTGATTGATGGAGCATTGGAACTCTGTCGCCTGCTTTCTGCCTCCCACCGGCTGTTTGCGGCCACCAACGGAGTGACAAAGACCCAGCTTAGGAGATTGGAACTGTCGGGGTTGTCTCCATTTTTTGAAGGTGTATTTACTTCCCAGGACATCGGTATTCAAAAGCCGGAGAAGGCTTTTTTTGAGCATGTTATGAGCCGCATAGAAGGTTTTGACCGCAGGGAGGCGTTAATGATCGGAGATTCCCTTACAACCGATATAGCCGGAGGAAATGGAGTGGGAATTGATACCTGCTGGGTGAACCTGAAGGGAAAAGATGCTGACGGCGCAGGATGCACTTATATGGTCACCAGCTTAGAAGAGCTAATCCCCCTCTGCGGATGAGAATCTTTAATAAATCGTAAGTGTTTCTTTTGGGTTTTCCTGTGGTCTGATAAGGGGAGTTTGTTTTATAATAGAAGCAGGAGGTGAAGCCCGTGAGAAAAACCGTGAAATTACTGACAGCCGTTGTGCTTCTGTCACTCAGCGCATCTATGGTGTCCTATGCCGGAAGCTGGAAGCAGGATGAGGAGAAAAAGAATATGTATGGCCCTGAAAACCAGGCGGAAGTGAGCAGCTGGTGGTATCAGGAAGACGATGGAAGTTATCCTGCCCAGTGTTGGAAACAGATCGGACAGAAGTGGTATTATTTTAATCAGGACGGCTGGATGCTTCAGGACACGATCACACCGGATGGAAAAAAGGTGGATGAAAGCGGCGCATGGGTGCCCGGATTTATCCAGTCATATCCGGTTGAAATCGGATATAATACCCAGCCTCCCCGCTTCAGCCACGGGAAGGAGAACGGCGTAACATTTACATCTCCCGAGATAATCGGAGATATTTTAACAGGCCTGGACCAGATAACACTGGAGCCATTGGATGAAAACTATGATGTCAGCTCCGTTGGAATGGTTACGGTGCTCACATTGAAATTTACGGACGGAACCAGCCAGGAGATCCACTATTCCGGATCCTATTTGGTGACCGGAGATAAAAAATACAAGATGGCGGATAAAAATGAAGCTTCTGTCAATGCTGTTCTCTACCAGTCCTATGCGAAAAAGCTGAAGGCTGAAGGGTATGAATCCACTCCGTTGGGAACTGTGGACAACATTAAAAAGGAAGACAGCGGCTGGGAACTCAGTTTCCGCCTGAACTGCCGATATGAATTAGGTGACGGGGACACCACCGGGATAACCTATCAGGTAAAACGCGGGGAGGCCCCGGTACTGGACGCAGCCGGAGACCATTGGATGGTTCTCCACTCCGGTGATCAGGTTCAGGTTATCTATGACAGCAGTGAAAATGGAGAGCTGACTGCAAAAGCCATATTGATAACAGAACATGCTAAAAATTATTGAGAAACAATCCCGCTTGAAGAAGATGAGCCCGGAAAAAGGCCAAAACAAAAGACCGTATGAATGAACAATACGGTCTTTTGTCTTTTATTATAAATTAAAAAATTAGGGGGGCTGTTTAACCGGCCAAAAGAGTGACATGACATTACTAAGGTCTTTTGACATTTCCTATTGTAACGGCTTTTGAACCGGAATGGAAGGGGTTAGGCCGCTCTTTAACGATTTTTTTATGGTATGTTAACAGTTTATTTATAGGACAGGAGAAAATGAAAAGAAAGCACATATTGATTTTACACGGATGGATGCATTCGGCGGCCCGCTATGAGCGGCTGAAGGATGCGCTGAAAGGATATGAGACCACATGTTATGAGTTTCCGGGGTTTGGAGACAGCCCGGCAGTATTTAAACAGCTGATTCTGGATTGTTATGCCAAAGAGCTGGCCTGTTATCTCAAATCCCATGAAACGGATGTGATCATCGCCCATTCCATGGGAGGCGCGGTGGTTTTAAGGGCGCTGAACCGTTTTTTACCCAAGAAGAAATATACGGTAATTTTGATCAATCCGGCTTACGGCGGAGTGCCCAAACTGCTGCCCGCGCTGTTTTTGCTGCCTTTGGTATGGGCGGGAATCTGGATACTGCGCCTGCTGCCTTATGGAGTTTCAAAACGGATTTACCGGCTATTGTCATTGGCCACCATTAACCGGAGTCAGGATATGGATGAGCTGATCTGTCTGGATGCGAAAAAAGGGGATCCTCTGACAGCGGCACTTCTTTTGGCGGAAATGGCCGTGGATCCTTTTCGGACCGGGCCTGTAAAAAGCCATGTGTTCCTGATCGTCAGCGGTAAAGACCGGGTTTTGTCCCGCAGATCCATGAAGAGGCTGAGACAGGATCTGGGCGGCTGTCCATGGGTGAGCTACCCACAAATTGGCCACACTCCTGTATTGGAAGCTTTTGAACATCTGGCCGGGGATATCAGGAAGATTGCCGGCAGTTGAATGGAGATTAAAAGGCAATAAAAAACCAGCGCATGGGAAAATGACATGCGCCGGTTTAAAGAAGAATTATTACATAAGATATTTTAAGGAAACGCATTGGATAAATCAAGTAGTTGCTTAAAAATTAACAAAAAATTAGCGGAAAAACGAGGAAAATCAGGCACAAAAAATACTTGCAATTTTTGCCATATCACTTATAATAAGGTGTAACTTTTAACGTCAGATGATGATTACCGTGATCTGGCGTTTTTGTATGAAACAGTTTGCTATTTAAACATATTGAGGAGATACCGTTATGACAAATGATATGACCTCCGGCAGCCCGGCCCGTCTGATTATACGCTTTATGATCCCCATGTGCCTGGGAAATATATTTCAGCAATTTTATAATTTGGCGGATTCCATCATCGCCGGCCGATTTATCGGAGTGAACGCCCTGGCTGCCATCGGAAGCACAGGTTCCTTGATTTTCCTTGTGATCGGCTGGCTCAACGGACTTACCAGCGGTTTTGCGATTTTAGTTGCGCAGTGTTTCGGCGCTAAAAAATATGATAACATGAGGCATTATATGGCCATGTCCGTCTACCTCTGCCTGGCCTTTGTGGTAGTGATGACGGTGGGGCTGATGGCATTTAATTACCCAATCCTCAGGATGATGAATGCGCCGGAAGATATTATTGGCGATATCGGAGGCTATATGGCGGTTATTTATGCAGGCCTGGCTGTTACGGCGGCTTATAATGCGCTGGCGGCGGTATTGAGGGCCCTTGGCGACAGCAAGTCCCCGCTGTATTTCCTGATTATTTCCGCTATAATCAATGTAGTGCTGGACATTGTATTTATTGTATCCCTGGATATGGGGGTTGTGGGCTGCGGGTATGCGACCGTAATCGCCCAGGGCATCTCAGCCCTGCTCTGCCTTATTTACATTGGGAAGAAATTTGAAATCCTGAAATTGAAAAAAGCGGATTTCCGTTTTTCCTGGGCCAGCATAGGACGGCTTTTGGGACTGGGAATCCCTATGGGGCTTCAGTTTTCCATCACTGCAATCGGGACCATAATTGTACAGGGAGCTGTTAATATCTATGGCGCGGTGTATATGGCCGGATTCTCGGCAGCAGGAAAGATACAGAATATTGTATCCACTGTATTTGTTTCCTTCGGCGCTACCATTGCAACCTATGTGGGCCAGAACCGGGGAGCAGGCAAGATTGAACGGGTGCATGAAGGCGTCAAAAAAACCCAGATCATGATTCTGATCTGGAGTGTGGCCATGATTGGGGTGATCCATTTCTGGGGAACCTATTTGATAAGGATTTTTATATCAGGATCTCAAACGGATGTGATTGAAGCGGCCAGAGTTTATTTCAGGACAGTGGCCTGGTGTTATCCCCTGTTAGGGAGCATATTCCTTTACCGCAATGCGCTGCAGGGGCTTGGGTACGGCCTGGTGCCCATGATGGGAGGCGTATTTGAGCTGATTGCCAGGGCTGCGGTGATCATGGTGGTGTCCGGGAAGGTCAGTTTTGCCGGTGTCTGTTTTGCAGATCCCATGGCCTGGATTGCGGCATTAATACCGATAGTTCCTTACTATTTTTATAAAATTCGCAAAATATAGTGTACATTTTGCTCTGAAAGCTTTATAATTATTGAAAACAATAAAAATGAGAGGTGATAGGTATGAAGATTATTTACGCAATCGTAAGTTCTGACGATGGTACCAGGGTGACGGATGTGCTGAATGAACATCATTTCAGTGTTACAAAGCTGGCAACTACCGGAGGATTCCTGAAAAAGGGCAACTCCACACTGATGGTAGGTACAGATGATGATAAAGTAGATGAAGCGATCGAACTGATCAAGGACACCTGTGGAAAGCGCCAGAGAATCACCTGCAACGTTCCTGCGCCTAATATCGGATCAATCTCAGCCGGATACATGATGATGCCTATGACTGTAGAGCTTGGCGGAGCCACAATATTTGTTACAGATGTAGAACGTTTTGAGAAAATATAATAACAGCCGGCTTTTATAAGCCGGTTTTGTGAAGAGAAGCCGGTTACCTGATTCAGCCTTTGGCGATTTAGGGGGCCGGTTTTCTATTTTACCGCAGAAAAAGATATTAATTGTTCGAAAATGAGAGAATAGGTGACTGTTCACAGCCCACGCTGGCGGACCCGGCCTGACGGCCGTGCCGCTTTGCAGGGCTCCACCTTCCGCCGTTTGAACTCATAGTTTCGGCCAGGACAACTCTAAGACCGGAAGGGGATAGAAACAAGGGGACCGATGACATTCATCGAGAAGTCCTGAAGGCCTTCTCGATTCAGGTCCTCTGAAAATCTGACTTTGAAGGTCAGATTTTCCCCCTTATTTCTATCCCCTTCCAGTCTAAGAGTTGTCGATGGCCTGCAAAAATCGTTCAAACGGCGGAAGGCGGAGCCCCGCAAAGTGGCACGGCCGTCAGGCCGGGTCCGCCAGCGTGGGCTGTGAACAATAATGAGAATAGTCTGAAAATAATAAAAATGCAAAAAAGAGTATTGACAAATGCAAGGCTATTGGATATAATAAAGACAACAAAAAGAAATACAAAACAAAATCTAAACAAGGAGGTACGGACCACCAAAATATTAAGCTTCGTTTAGTTTATTACTTGAATAAACTGAACAATAGGACAAACCAATCTACCAAAGCAAAAACAAAAGAGAATCAAATCTAAGATTTGTTTATCGAATGAAATACGAAATGGATCGTTTGGTGATATGACGAGAAAGTATTGCTGGTGCGATAAGAAATTTCGAAAAGCTAAAGATAACACTTAGAAAAAAGATGTAAAAGAAAAAAGATTCAAAAAGGTAATAGCAGAGGTAAATGGAAAAACTGAATAAAGAAAATGTACATATCAACAAATGATAAGACGATGTACAGCATACTAAAGAATTGTGAGGTATTACTCCAATGGACGAAATAGTTTGAGAACGAGTATCGAAGGTAATAATTAATCGATACTCGTTCTTATTTTGTTTCTGCATTTACTTGATGGGCAGGCGGAGGATAAAACGGGAACCTCCGGCGGCGCCGTCAGTAACGGCAATAGAACCGTTATGGAGCAGCATCAGTTCTTTGGCGATGCTGAGCCCCAGCCCATAATGCTGTTTGTTGTTTCTCGAATCATCAGCCCGGTAAAAGCGTTCGAATACGTGTTTTTTTAATTCATCGGGTATTCCGCAGCCTTCATCCTCCACCCCTATGATGAGGCTGTTTTTTTTGTGGTTCAATTCAGCCTGTATCCTTATGGTTCCCTGGACGGGAGAATAAGTCATGGCATTGTCCAAAAGAATGGTGAACACCTGCTGCAGGCGCTGTTTATCGCCCCTGACATGGGGCAGGGGAGTTTCCGGCAGCAAGAGATCCAGTTTTAACCCCTTTTCCTGGCAAAGCGGCTCAAAACACTCGTAGATGTCAATGAGCAGCGTGTCCATATCCAGACTTTCCGGATGGAAACTCCAGGTTCCGGTATCCGCGGAAGCTAAGAGAAGCATGTCATTGATCAGATGAGACATGCGGCAGCATTCATTGTCAATGTTTTTCAAAAACTGTTCCTGCCGGTCCGGGGCAGCGGTAACGGCCGATAAACTGGAACGGATAACCGAAAGAGGGGAACGTAGTTCATGAGAGGCGGCGGCAATAAATTCGTTCTGTTTTTTTCTGCTCTCCTCAATGGGTTTTAAAGATCTTCCCACAAAGAACCAACTGACTGCAAAAAGGCCTGCAATGCCCGCAATTTCCAAAAACAGCAGGAAAAACCGCTGCTTATACAGGCTGGAGGCGGCCGGGTCCTGATAAGATAACAGGGTCAGGCTTTGGAATCCCTTCTGGGAGGGGAAAACCAGGACAGAGGCATAGTATGTGTCATTGAAGTCTCCGGAAACCGTAAAAACAGAACTGCGGAGAAAGGAAGAGGATACCGGCGCGCGTTCGGTACTGATCCCTTCCGAACGCGCATATTCCCAGGCGCGGTCAATCAGGACGGCGCGGCCGGTCAATGGCTGCCAGCTTCCATTATACAGGAGAGGGAAACCATTATCTTCAATATGTATGATCAGCCCGTTTCTGCTTTCTGTTTTGGAAAGCCAGGTCCAGTCTATGCCTGTTCCCGATTGGATACGGGAAGTGATGTTTAAGATGTTATTCTGAAAATTGTCCAGATTCTTTTTTTGGGCGTCTTTGGCGCTGACTAGCAAAACTCCGATCACAACCGCAGTCAGGATCAGGCCGGTGGTGACGGTATAGAGCGCGGTTAGCTGCCGCCGCAGTTTTTTTATCATGCAGCGCCTCCCTCTTCCAGCCGGTACCCCACGCCATGTATGGTTTTAATCTGTACCAGAGCTTGTACGGATTTCAAACGCCTTCTTAAAAAATAGATATAATTATCCAGGTTGCCTTCTTCCACTTCTGAATCAGGCCCCCATATGTAGGAAAGAATTAATCCTCTGGGCAGAATCTGATTGGCATTCCGGATCAGATATTCTAAAAGCGCGGCTTCCCGTTTGCTGAGGGTGACAGTGCCCCCAGGGCCGGTCAATTCATGTCTGTCCGCATCCAGGGAGATATTCGAGAAGGATTTGCATAATGCGGGTTCCAGTCTGGCCGGGCGCCGGGTCAGGGCGCGGATTCGTGCCAGAAGTTCTTCCACCGCGTAAGGTTTTACCAGATAATCGTCTGCTCCCGCGTCCAGTCCGTCAATTCTGTCATTAATTCCGTCCAGGGCAGTGGTGATAATCACAGGGGTGGAAATCTGCTGCCTTCTCAGGCTTTTTAACAGGCTGATCCCATCGATTCCCGGCAGCATGCGGTCCAAAATGATCACATCGTAAGGGTGCCCGGCAGCGTAGTAAAAGGCATCCTGGCCGGTATAGCAGGCATCCGTTTCATAATTCGCATGGATCAGCTGCAGTTTGACCGTATCGCATAATTCTTTATCATCTTCGACCAATAGAATTCTCATGATAATTTCCTCATCTTTAAATAGATTTATTTCTTCATTATAACAGACAAATCTCTAAAAAACCTAAAAGAAATTGTTTCCATTTAGTAATAGTTCAGACGGCTCATCTTCCTGACCGAAAAAACCGTCTAAATTTTTATTCTGTTTTACAGATTTTTTAGAGAAGTATTTGATATGATGATGGCAGATACGAAAAACATGGATTGGAGGAAAATTATGAGAAAAAAACAGATCATACCGATTGCGCTGGCAGTGAGCATGGCTGCCGGCCTGCTGGGAGGATGTTCTCTCGGATCAAATACAGATGCGGACACAGATATATCTGCGGATACAGATTTATCTGCGAATACCAGCAAAGCGGCAGAGGCCGGGGAAACCAGCCCACAGGGGGAAATAACGGCTAAGGGCAGGTACGCGGAGAGCAATATCGCTGTTCCGGGAGGGGCAGGTGATATGGTTGCGGATATCATACAGCTGGATGACGGCACTCTGGAATTATATATGAATAATGAGAGTGAATACAGCCGTTATCAGCTCCGTGACGGCAAGTGGGAAAAACAGGAAACGTCATTTTTAGAGGAAGTGAAATTTCCTTATGGTTTTAATATGATATACGGACAGGATGGCATCCGCTATGTGGCTTACAATGATATGGAAGATTACAGGTCGCATTTGCTGAAGCTGGAAGAAGGGCAGCCGCCGAAAGAACTGTTGGAAGATATTTTATCCGTAAAAAAAGAAAGCGGATATTACGCGGTGCATCCCGATTATTATGGGATCATGGCTGACGGGACTATTTTGATGTCCGATAAAGATAAAACCACCGCTTATACACAGGATGGAGTCGAAATTTTCTCCATGCCCCAGCAGTGGAGTTCCATGGACTGGCGTCAGGGCGGTTTCCTGTACGGAGATGTCTATATGACAATCGGCGATAATGGTTTTCTGGAATATAGCGTGAAGGAACAGTCAGGAATGGCTAAGGCGAATTATCCCTTCCAATCCAAATCAGAATATGGCGATCATTTTTCAGCCATGGCATCCGACCGGAAAAATGGTTTTTATGTATTGAATGCGGAAGGCATTCACCATATGAATCTGGGAGGGAGCATTTGGGAAACAGTTGTGGACGGAAAATTGAATTCCCTCAGCATGCCAAGCGCCAGCCTTAATAAATTGTTTGTGGGGACTGAGGATGATTTCTATGTTTTGCTGGGAACTGCGGACAGTGACGAAATCAAACATTATGTGTTTGATCCGGAGATGCCTGCCGTACCGAGCAAAACGCTGACCGTATATGGCCTGGATCTCAGTGAAAATGATACAATCCGCCAGGCCGCATCCATGTTCCAGCTCAACAACCCGGACGTCATCGTAGAGCTGATAGACGGCAGTGAGGCATCGGGAAGTACCACGGTTTCTGATACGATCCGGACACTTAACACGGAGATTTTAGGCGGAAATGGGGCGGATATCCTCATATTGGACGGACTGCCTGTGGATTCCTATATAGAAAAAGGCGTTTTGGATGATATGAAGGATCTTTTAAAACCCATGATTGATTCAGGAGAACTTTTAGATAACGTGACAAGGCCTTTTATGGAAGAGGACGGAAGCCTTTACCAGATTCCCGCCAGAATGATTCTGCTGGCGTCCTATGGAGACCAGAAGGCCATAGACAGCCTGGGATCATTGGAAACCATACGGGCTTATCAGCAGAATCCGGCCAATAAACCGCTCCGGCCCAAGACCAATTACGAAAACCTGCTGCGTCAGATGATCAGTCTGACCTATGATGAAATTGTGGATCAGGACAGTAAACAATTGGTTCCGGGAAAGATCAAGGAGCTTTTGGAAACCGTCCAGATAGTAGGAGAAGCCTGTGGGGCGAAAGCCATTTTTGATGAGGATGAAGATTCGGGCAAAGGCCGCGTTTATAACATGATTTTCGGAAAGGGAGGCTTTTCAATCGGTGAATATGACCGGGTGGATACCGGTAAATCCAGCATTGCCATTGAAAATATCAAAGGCCTCAGTGATATGATGCTTCCGTTTGCGGTCATTAAAAAGAATCATTTTACCCTCCAGCCTGTGAACCGCTCTTACATGCCGGTCGGAATCCTGGGGATTAATAAAGGAAGCAAAAACCTGGAACTGGCCCGCCAATTCGTACAGTATGTGGTGGGAAGCGAGGTGCAGGGCAGTGATTTAACGGATGGGCTTCCCGTCAATACCAAAGGGATTGAGGAATGGATGATTGATAAAAAGACCAGCATGTATTCCATCGGTGTTTCAGGAGGGGATGGATATGAGTTGTCAGGAGAATGGCCAAATTATGAAGAGAAGAAACAGATATTCCGGCTGGCGGAGGATGCAGACCATCCGATCGTCGTGGACCGTGTATTATTGGGGATTATCATAGATGAGACAAAAGGATTGTTTGACGGGACCCTGTCGCTTGAGCAGGCGGCCCAGAATGCGGAAAACAAAGCGAAATTGTATTTCTCAGAATAAAAAAGCATTTCTTTTTCTGGCTCCCAGCCTGATTGGAGTTTCTGTTTTTGTATTGGCCCCTTTTCTGAATGTGGTATTCAGATCTTTCTATCAGGCAGTTGGAGGCAGATTTGTAGGCCTTCGTAATTTCAGAGAGGTTTTAAACAGCCAGGCATTCCGTCTGGCTGTTTGGAATACGTTCCGTTTCACTGCGGTCTGTATCCCTGCGCTGCTGGCGCTGTCTTTACTGCTAGCGCTCTTAGTACGGGCGGCTAAAAATGGGGCGGGGCTTTACAAGACCAGCATCCTGCTGCCCATGGCCATACCTGTGGCCTCCATTGTATTGCTGTGGAAACTGGTATTTCACAATAAAGGGATTCTGAACCAGATATTACTGCTGTTTGGGGCGGCGGGAAAGGATTGGATGGGCGGGAAGAGCGCGTTTTATGTGCTGGCCGCCACTTATTTATGGAAAAATACAGGGTATGACATGGTGCTTTGGCTGGCCGGACTGGATGGGATTTCCGGAGAGCTGTATGAAGCGGCGGAAGTGGACGGGGCCGGCGTGGTCCAGAAATTTATCTACATCACTATGCCGGGGCTGAGGCGCACGGTGCTGCTGGCGGGTATCCTGTCAGTGGTAAATTCCTTTAAGGTATTCCGTGAAGCCTACTTGGTCGCAGGAGATTACCCGGATGAGAGCATATATATGCTGCAGCATCTGTTTAACAACTGGTTTGTGTCCATGGACATTCAAAAAATGAGCGCCGCTTCCGTCCTGATAGAAGCCGTAGTGCTGGTTCCCGTCATTTTGTATATTCTGGCGGGCAGACGAAAGAAGAGGGGGATGGAAGAGTGAAAAAGGTCTGCGTCAAGGTGATCCTCATATGCTTCAGCATTCTTGTGTGGCTTCCGCTTCTCATGATGGCAGGAAATTCCCTGATGTCGGAAAGTGAGATGCTGGACCGGTTTGCTGTGATATTCGGAAGCGGAACAGGGCCGGTAAAGCAGGCATTCCTTCCGTCTTATCCCACCCTCAGGCCGTATGTGGAGCTGCTCATCGATTCACCGGGATTCTATGTGATGTTTTGGAATTCCTGCTTTCAGACAGGAGCTGTTTTAGCGGGCCAGATGCTCATCGCCCTTCCCGCCGCCTGGGGATTCGCCAATTTTTCTTTTCGGGGAAAAAGGGCCTTATTCTTTCTTTATATTGTTTTAATGGTTCTCCCATTTCAGGTGACCATGGTGCCGAACTATCTGGTGCTTAAAAACATGAATCTGCTGAACAGCCACTTTGCGGTGATTCTGCCGGGGATATTTTCCACTTTTCCGGTGTTTATTATGACGAAGTTCTTTGAGGGCATCCCAACACCTCTTTTGGAAGCGGCCAAACTGGACGGGGCCGGGGAAATTACCATATTTTTTAAAGTCGGGATTCCTTTGGGGATACCGGGAATTGTTTCCGCCCTTGTTTTGGGGTTTTTGGAGTACTGGAATGCGATTGAACAGCCGATGGCATTTTTAAAAGACAGACGGTTATGGCCGCTGTCCCTTTACCTACCGGAGATTACGGCGGATAAAGCAGGGGTGGCTTGGGCGGCCTCAATTGTTATGATGATATTGCCGGTCACCCTGTTCATACTGGGACAGGGAAATTTAGAGCAGGGAATTGCTGCTTCCGGAATAAAGGAATGAGAAAATGGATCGAAATAAGACGGACAGGAAAAAATTCGATAAAGAAAAAATTGGAGTTTGGTGCAAAAAGACATTAGCCATTTTTCTTGTATCCATGGTGATCCTCACTTTTTTATCCAGGGTGATGGATGCGGTAACGGTAGCGAAAGTACAGACCGGACTGGCAGGACAAGGGGTGGTCGTCTATGAGTTTACAGGTGATGGAACTTATACGGCGGATGATATGGTGTACATAAGCCTTCCGGAAGGGATGAAGGTTGGAAAAGTGGAAAAACAGCCGGGGCAGGAAGTGAAGGCCGGTGAAGGCGTTCTATCCCTTCAGATGGAATCCCTGACAGAAGAAAAGGAAGCTCTGGAACTGGAGCTGGAAAAGGCCAGGATTCTGCTGGAACAGGAACGGCTGTCATCGTCCCCCATACCGAGAGTGACCCAGGAAACCCTGGCGCTTCAGGCCGTTGAAGCGGATCAAAAAGCGCTGGAGCTTGGAAAACAGGATTTATTGGAGGCGAAGGACGAATATGCCGTAAAAACAGCCGATTTAAAACAGGAATATCAGAGAAAGCTGGGCAGATCCAGGGAAGAGGTAAAAGAGGATGCCAAACGCACGTATAAAAGCGCCAGACGTTCCTATGAGACGGCCAGGATCAGCCGGGATTCGGCGGTAAAGCGTGCGGAGCGGGAAGTGAGCGACAAACAGAAGAAGCTGGATAAACTGATTGAAAAGGATGAACCGGAAGAGGACATCGCCGATGCGGAACTGGAGCTTGCAAGGGCAGAGGAGGATTTGGAGGAAATAAAGGAAGAACAGGATGTGCTGGTGGAAGAAGCCAGAGCCAGGATGTATGCGGCGGAAGAGGATTATGAGGATGTGGATTACGGCAGTGAAGAGGCGAAGGAAGAATTGAGGAAGAATTATGAGACGGCCGTTGAAGCGGAGGAAGATAAGTTAAAAGAGGCAGAGCGGAAGGTAAACTCTCTGGAAGAAGCGCTGTACCAGTCCATGCAGAAGCTGGAAAATGCCAGGGTTTCGGATGCGGGTACTATGGCTGAGGAACAGGCACAGAAAGAGGCGTCCCGTCTGAGGCAGAGGTCCATGGAACTGGATATCCGGGAGATTGAAAAGAAGCTGGAGAAAATCAATGGCCTGATCGGCCAGGAGGGAATGATTTTCGCTTTGACTGACGGCATTATCGTGGATTCGGAGCTGAAAGACGGAGAACTGATTTCCCAGGGAAAACAGATAAAGATGGCCTGCGGAGCCCTTTTACTGAAAGCCCGGATCAATAAAGAGGATGCAAAGCTGATAAAGCCGGGGCTGAAAATGACGGTAAAGAATCCGGGAGAACAAAAAGGGATAGAAGCTGAGATCGGGATGGTGAACCAGATGACCGGCAGCGATGAGGCGGAAATAACGGCGGTTATGCAGGAAGGCCAGGGAGTGCTCGGTGGAAATGCCGGTTTTAAAATCAGGATGGAATCAGGGCCCTATCCCACAGTTATCCCCATTGAGGCTTTAAGAGAAGACAGCACAGGATATTTTTGTCTGGCAGCGGAGCCGAAAAAGACCATATTGGGCGAAGAGTTAACTGCAGTGAGAATACATCTGGAAGTGCTGGAAATGAGCAGCACGTCGGCAGCCGTTTCAGGAGCCATAAGCCCGGAAACCAAGCTGATCATATCCGGAAATAAAACGGTCGGTGAAGGAGACCGGGTACGGGTGGTGACGCAATGAGACGATGGACAGCCATAATGGCGGCGGTTATCTTTCTGGGAATCGGTCTGGCGGCCGGTTTCTCCCTGCGCGGTTACAGCGGCCAGGTTTTCCTGCATTACCCGGATGGAAAAGGGCCGGATCAGAAGGCCATCGAAAAAATGGAAGACGGGGAAAAAGAGGCGGCAGAGTGGAAGCTTCCCCGTTTTGCAGCCTGGCGGATGGAAGAAGGGGTGGAAGTGAAAGCCAATACGCCGGGTAAGAAAATTATAGCTGAATGCATGACCGTTTATGGAGAAAAAGGGCTGGCGGCGCCTCTGCCGTTATATGCCGGGAACTTTGGATCTGCAAAGGACAAGGTAGGGTGTGTAGTCAGCCAGGGCCTTGCCATGGAATTATTCGGTTCCGGCCAGGTGGTGGGAATGGAACTTCTCTGTATGGATAAAACCTATAAAATACGCGGAGTGATGAAAGAAAAGAAAAACCTGGTTTTGCTGCCTTCTTCCGGCCAGCCGGCATTTGAATCTCTCCTTTTCGATTATGGGGAAGGGGAGAGCGGTAAAATGGAGGTACAGAAGCTTTTATTCCGCTATGGGATTGATTCGGAATCCCTCAGCGCGGACGGGGCTCTTTTCTTTTCGGGAACTATGTTCTTCGTATATCTGGCCGCCGCTTCTTTTTTTTTCTGCGGCATATATGAGTTTGGAAGGCAGTACAGGGAACGGGATGCCATGGACGTGATTCCTGTATTTTTAATTGTATTTTCCGCAATGGTTTGTTTCTTTCTCCTCAGCCGGGGGGGAGCTTCGGTTCCCCAGGAGTTCATTCCGACCCGGTGGTCGGATTTTGATTTTTGGGTCAATAAATATAGAGAAATAAAAGGGTGTTTAACCCAGCTTTTTAAACTCATGGATCTGTATTGGCCGGCCTTTGTGGTAAAAAGGGCAGCGGTGGGCATAGGATCGTCCTTTCTGGCGGTTTTGGCCATGACTTTCAGGTGAAAATGTTTTACAAATCCTTCTGTATTTGGTATTCTTTTAAGTAAGAAAGAAACATTTCAGAATGGAGGAAATTATGAATTACAATGAAGAAGCACTGAAGCTGCATGAAGAAAACAAAGGAAAGATCGGCATTGTGAGCAAGGTGCCGGTTCAGACCAGGGATGATTTGAGCACAGCCTATACGCCCGGCGTCGCAGAACCGTGCAGAAAAATCCACGAGGATAAAAAAGACGTTTACAAATATACGGCAAAAGGCAACCTGGTGGCGGTCGTATCCGATGGAACCGCCGTTTTAGGACTTGGAAACATCGGGCCGGAAGCGGCCATGCCGGTGATGGAGGGAAAAGCCATATTGTTTAAATCCTTTGGCAATGTGGACGCCTTCCCCATCTGCCTGGATACCACAGATACGGAAGAGATCATAAAGACCGTAAAGTACCTGGCCCCCACCTTTGGCGGAATCAACCTGGAAGACATCGCTTCACCCAAGTGTTTTGAGATCGAGGAGAGGCTGGAAAAAGAACTGGATATTCCTGTATTTCATGATGACCAGCATGGTACGGCCATTGTTGTTACGGCAGCTTTAATCAATGCGTTAAAGGTTGTGGACAAGAAGATGGAAGAGATCCATGTAGTTTTAAATGGTCCGGGATCTGCGGGAACGGCTATCATTAAAATGCTTCTTGCAGCAGGGGTGAAGCATATCATCGCCTGTGATGAGAATGGAATTTTATATAAAGAACGTGAAATAGGAATCAAAGATCACAAGAAGATGCTCTGTGAAATCACCAATCTGGAGGATAAGAGGGGAACCCTGGCCGACGCTTTGGTCGGAGCCGATGTGTTTATCGGAGTGTCCGTGGCAGGCGCGCTGAAACCGGAGATGGTCAAAACGATGAACCAGGATCCGGTGGTATTTGCCATGGCAAACCCAACTCCTGAAATCATGTATGAGGAAGCGGTTGCGGCAGGCGTTAAGGTTATGGGGACAGGGCGTTCCGATTTCCCAAATCAGATCAACAATGTATTGGCATTCCCGGGAATTTTCCGAGGTGCGCTGGATGCGGGAGCCAGGGATATTAACTATGAGATGAAAGTTGCGGCAGCCTACGCGATTGCCGAACTGGTTGAACCGGAAAAACTCTGCGCGGAATATATCATTCCGGCGGCTTTGGATCCGAGAGTGGCCCCTCATGTGGCAAAAAGGATAGCGGAAGCGGCGGTAAAATCAGGCGCTGTGAGAAAATAATGAGGATTTACGGCGGGGCCGGGCGGTGATATCCCTATCATCCCCGGCCCTGTTTCGGTGAGTTATTGGATTCCTTCCAGATTAAAGGGCGGCGTGTATTCTTCTTTCGCGCTGCTTTTTTCTTGCATAAAACCCTGGTCAAGCCCCAGCTCAAGGGCCAGGTCCACCACTTTTTGATACTCATAAGACGTGATCCGGCGGTTGATTTCAGGATGGTCCTTACTGTGGTAAAAGGGCGTGTACTGGCTCAGAAGGCTGATATAATACCGGCCTTTGGGCAGATTTCCGGCAATCCAGCGCAGGATGGCAGACGAATCGGCCCTGCATCCGGGCAGGACCATGTGGCGTATGATGACGCCCTTTTTCATCATGGGAATTTTGGGGTCCTGGCAGTCAAAAACAGGGGAACCGGTTATTTCTATCATATGGGCGACGGCCTGGGATGCGGTTTCAAAATAATCGGGAGCGTTGGAGTAGCGTTTGGCCAGTTCGCCGCTGTAGTATTTAAAATCCGGCAGCCAGATATCCACGTAACCGTTTAACAGGTCAATGGCCTCTGTGCGTTCATACCCTCCGGTGTTATAGACCACGGGGATGGACAGCCGGTGTTTCACCAGGTCAAGGGCTTTGATGACAGAGGGCAGGAACTGGGAGGCGGTCACCAGGTTGATATTATGAGCCCCCTGGTCCTGGAGGCGCAGAAAAATGTCCGCAAGCTGATTGACTGTGATTTCTTTTCCGAACCCTTCCTGGCTGATGGAGTAGTTCTGACAAAAACAGCAGCCCAGGGTACAGCCTGAAAAGAAGACGGTTCCGCTGCCGTTTCTGCCGCTGATACAGGGCTCTTCCCACATATGTAAAGCGGCCCTGGCGACTTTTGCTTGGGAGCCGCTTTTACAGTAACCTGTAGTTTTTGTCCGGTCAGCCCGGCATTTTCTGGGGCATAATTCGCAGGATTGATAGTTCATTGGACAACCTCATTTCTTATCTGATTGACAAAGAATCGGATTCTCTGTAAAATGATTTTTAATGGCTTTTTTAGAGAGGGGTTTATAGCTGTTGAAAAAATAGTTTTTAAGCCTATTCTAGTATACGAAAGCTGGCTCAATTACGCAAGACAAAAGGGAGCGGACAACGGAATTTGCGTAACGTAATAAATGTGCAACGTAATAAATGTGTAACGTTATAAATGTGTAACGCAATAAATGTGCAACGTTATAAATGTGCAACGTTATAAATGTGAAACACAATAAATGTGAAACACAATATATGAAAAACACAATATATGCGAGACACAATATATGCGAAACACAATATATGCGAGACACAATATATGCGAAACACAATATATGCGAAACACAATATATGCGAAATACAATATATGCGAAACGCAATATTTGCGAAACGCAATAATTGCGTTTCGCAGTAGTTGTGTAAAAAAACGCTCTGGAATGGAGATTATTATGGAAAATAAAAGGACGGCGGCTTTAAAATATGCGTTTCCGAGAACCGTACCGGTCATGGTGGGGTATTTGTTTTTGGGAGCGGCATATGGAATTTTAATGAATGTAAATGGATATGGGATCTGGTGGGCGCTGGCAATGAGCGTCTTTGTGTACGCTGGAAGCCTGCAGTATGTGGGAATCACCCTGCTGGTGGCGGCCGTCAGCCCCATAACCGCTTTTTTAATGGCCCTGATGATAAACGCCCGTCATTTATTCTATGGGATATCCATGCTGGACAAATACAGGGATGTGAAAAAATTCAAACCGTATCTGATCTTCGCCCTGACGGACGAAACATTTTCCGTTTTGTGCAATGAGAGGGTGCCGGGAACCCTTGACAAAGACTGGGTTTATCTGTGGGCCTCTCTGCTGGACCAGTGTTACTGGGTGGCAGGAACTTTGATCGGGGCGCTGCTGGGCAATCTGATAACCTTTGATACCACAGGGCTGGATTTTGCCCTGACCGCATTGTTTATCGTGATTTTTGTGGATCAGTGGAAGGCCAGAGAAGGACATGTCTCTGCAGTAATCGGTGTGCTGGCCTCAGTGGCCTGCCTGATGATCTGGGGAGCGGATGCCTTTATCATACCGTCCATGGTTTTGATTCTGGTGATACTGACCGTTAAATATAAGAAGGGGGAGAAGGGAAATGAATGATGTAACTCTGGGAATATTGATAATCGCGGCTCTTGTGGCAGGTACGGCCATCACCCGTTTTCTTCCTTTTCTTTTGTTTCCGGCCGGAAAAAAGACGCCCAGGTATGTGGAATTTCTTGGAAAGACCCTTCCTTATGCCACAATCGGGCTGTTGGTGGTGTATTGTCTCAAGGGGATTTCCTTCCAGGCATACCCTCATTCTCTGCCGGAACTGATCGCTGTGGCGCTGATCGTTGTCCTTCACCGATGGAAGGGCAATTCCCTTCTCAGCATCGGAGCGGGTACGGTGATTTACATGATATTGGTTCAGGTGGTATTTGCCTGAAACGGCGCTGCCGGAGGGCTACATAACGTAGTCCTCCGGCATTTTATGTTGTTCTTTAAATTCTTTTGGGGAAGCGCCGAACTCCTTTTTAAACGCCCGGTAGAAGCTGGTGTAATCGTTAAAACCATACTGCTGATAGACCTGTCCAAAGGGAATTCCGGAAAGAATTCCGTTTTTGCTTGCCTGGAGCCGTTTTTTAGTGATGTACTGGTGAAGGGAAATGCCCATGTTATCTTTAAAAATGTGGGAAATATGGTATTTGCTCACATAAAAGAAGGAAGCAAGCTGTTCTAAAGAGAGGTCCTCGTCCAGATGATTGTTGATATAGTCGCACAAATTCAGGTAAAGCACATTTTCATAAGAGGCAGGAACCTGGTGGAGGAGATCGTAGCTTAAACGGTTGATATAGAGCAGAAAGGATGCGCTCATCAATTGGCTCTGCATCTCTTTAAAGGGCCGGTTTCCATTGCATTCTTCGATCAAATCCAAAAGACGGCCCTGGATTTCCTGTGCCGTAATAAAATCCGGCCTGAAGTGATAATGCTGGTTTTTCAGGGCATAATCATAACCATAGGCAAAATCCCGTCCAATCTGGCAGAGTTTGTCAAAATAGGACGGATTCATCCAGAAAACAAAACGCCGGTAAGGGATATCGCCGCTGTGAAAACGGGGCTGGTGAAGGATGTCAGGGGGAATCAGCATATAATCCCCATATTGGAGGGAGTAGGTGATCCCGTCCACTTCGTAATCCATATCGCCTTCCATAAAAAAATAGAATTCATAATGGCTGTGGGAATGGGCTGAAATCCGGTTGATTTTGGCGTCGCTGTAGTAAAAAATTTCATAATCCCCGGGCATCATATACTGCCTGGTATCAAATCCGGTGGAGAGATCTTTTTTCATCAGGGTTCCTTTCTGATCGTAATGATTGTATTTATTATAGTGCATTACAGCAACTTTTGCAATGTGAACGGCAATTATCTCAATGGTATTTGGAGGCAGTTTTGTTATAATGAGACCAGAAACAAGAAAACGTGAAACTGCTCAAGAGAAGAGCAGGAGCGGTTTGAGCAGAGCCGTTAGGGCGGCGGAATGGAGGAAAAGATGAAATTATCATTCAGATGGTATGGCGAAGACGATAAGGTGACCCTGGAGAATATCAGACAGATACCGGGGATGAATTCAATTGTAACGGCGGTTTATGATGTGCCCGTAGGCGAGGTGTGGAGCAGGGAGAGCATTGCCAGGCTGAAAAAAATGGTGGAGGACGCAGGGCTTGCCTTTGACGTGATTGAAAGCATACCGGTGCATGAGGATATCAAACTGGGCAAACCGAACCGGGACAAATATATTGCCAACTACTGTGAAAATATCCGCCGTGTGGCAGAGGCGGGAATCAAATGTATCTGCTACAATTTCATGCCTGTATTCGATTGGACGAGAACCCAGTTAGACCATGTTCTGGATGACGGTTCCACATCCCTTGTCTATTACCAGGAACAGGTGGATCAGGTGAACCCGCTGGAAAGTGAAAGTGATTTAACCCTTCCCGGCTGGGATTCCAGCTACACCAGGGATGAATTAAAAGCGGTTGTGGCGGAATACAACGCCATGAGCGAAGAGGACCTTTGGAACAACCTGAAATATTTCCTGGAAGCGGTTATTCCGGTAGCTGCCGAATGCGATGTAAATATGGCCATTCACGAGGACGATCCATGCTGGAGCATTTTCGGCCTCCCAAGAATCATCACCTGTGAGGAGAACCTGGACAAATTCCTGAAACTGGTGGATGATCCCCATAACGGAATCACGCTCTGCACCGGTTCTCTTGGATGCTCCGGAAAGAACGATGTTGTCAGGATGGCAGGAAAATATGCGGCTATGGGCAGAATCCATTTTGCCCATGTGAGAAATGTGGCTGTTCTGGACAATGGTTTTGAAGAGAGGGCACACCTTTCCAGCTGCGGTTCCCTGGATATGTTCGCTATTTTAAAAGCGCTCCATGACAATGGTTTTACGGGATATGTGAGACCGGATCACGGACGGATGATCTGGGGTGAGACGGGACGCGCCGGATACGGCCTTTATGACCGGGCCCTTGGGGCAACCTATATCAACGGATTATGGGAAGCGATTGAGAAAATGAGCTGATTCTGCCGGGTGGAAATATAAAGCAGAAATTATGAGACGGAAATCATAAAGCAGAAATTATGAGGCAGAAAACATAAAGCAAAAATTATTATGAAGCGTTAATTATGAGACGGAACTATTTTATAAGGAAATATTTAACAGCCAATAAGCTGCGGCGAAATTTTAACAGGGCCGCAGCGACGGCAAAAATAGAAAAGGAAAGCGGGTATTTATCATGGGATTATCATTCGGAACAGATTTAACAGGTAAAGTGGCGGTTGTAACAGGCGCAGGCGGAGTTCTTTGCGGTATGTTCGCAAAAACCCTTGCTGAGGCAGGTGCGAAAGTGGCTGTGCTGGATTTGAATGAAGAAGCGGCTAAACAGGTAGCGGATGAGATTCAGGCGGCAGGCGGCGCTGCCCGGGCATACAAAACAAATGTGCTGGACAGAAACAGCCTGGAAGAAACCCATGCCAAAGTATTGGTGGATTTAGGTCCATGTGATATTTTAATCAACGGCGCAGGCGGAAACAATGCGAAAGCCCAGACGACGAAAGAATATTTTGAAATCGGAGATATTGAGGCGGATACGGTTTCCTTCTTCGATCTGGATCAGGGGGGAGTGGAGTTCGTATTTAACTTAAACTTCATCGGAACCCTGCTGCCGACCCAGATATTTGCTAAGGATATGGTGGAAAGAAAGGGCTGCAATATCGTCAACATCTCTTCCATGAATGCATTCACACCCCTTACGAAGATTCCTGCATACAGCGGAGCCAAGGCTGCGATCAGCAACTTTACCCAGTGGCTGGCAGTTCATTTTTCCAAAACCGATATCCGTGTAAATGCAATCGCACCGGGATTTTTCGTTACAAAACAGAATGAAAAGCTTCTGTTCAACGAAGACGGAAGCGCCACGGCCAGAACCGCTAAGATCCTGGCTGCAACTCCCATGGGCAGATTTGGAGAGGCGGAAGAGTTAAATGGAACGCTGCTGTATCTGCTGAACAATCAGGCGGCTGGATTTGTCAATGGGGTTGTGATACCGGTTGATGGTGGATTTTCCGCGTATTCAGGGGTATAAATGTTAAAATTCCTTCCGCAGTCTGGCTGACGGCAGTTACGCAGAGAATCGTCCGGACGCAGGAAGTTCTAAAACAAAACAGACGTAAAAAAGGCAGAACCAGCGCCGGTCGAGAAGATACCAAACGGCATCTTTTCGTCCGGCGTTTTAAAATTGATTCGAAATTCAGTTCTAATCTGCCTTTTTTGCGTCTATTTGTTTAAGTCGGAGCTGCGGTCTATGTAATGGGTGTGGAGGAAGTTTTCCGCCTTAGGGCTCAGCGGGGTCCCGTAGAAGTCCCTGTATATTTTTTGAATATCAGGGTTTTCGTGGCTCAGGCGGAGAGGCATGGAGCTGTCACGGTTGTAGAGAGAGGCGATTCGGGCGAAGCGGACCATGTCGGTCAGGGGGACTTCGGTTTTTGGCTGGCCGCCGCCTCCGATGCAGCCGCCGCGGCAGGTCATCACTTCGATGAAATCATAGGGACTGCTGCCATTTCTCAATTGTTCCAGAACAGGAATGGCGTTTTTGATTTCGTGGATTACGGCGATTTTAAGTGAAATGCCGTTTATGGTTACGGCGGCTTCCTTAATGCCGTCCACTCCGCGGACAGGGACGAGGGAGTAGTAGTCTTTTGGCGGATTTTCCCCGGTGATCAGGTAATAGGCGGTTCTGGCAGCGGCTTCCATGACTCCGCCTGTGTTGCCGAAGATTACGCCTGCGCCGGATGCTGTGCCCATGAGGGAATCATAGGTTCCTTCAGGAAGGCCTTTTAATTGAATGTTTTCTTCTTTCATCCATTTGGCCAGTTCTCTTGTGGTGATAACGTAATCCATGTCCCGCATATCTTCTAAGCCGTGGTATCTGCCTGCTGCATTCATCTCTTCACGGCGTATCTCAAATTTTTTAGCGGTGCAGGGGGTGAGGGCTACGTTGACGATCTTTTTTGGATCAATGCCCATCTGTTCCGCAAAATATGTTTTGATGCTGGGGCCCTGCATTCCTATGGGGCTTTTTACGGTAGAGATGTGGTTTCTCAGGTCGGGATAAAAGGTTTCTACGAATTTAACCCAGGCCGGGCAGCAGCTTGTGAATTGGGGAAGAGGGGCGGATTTCCCCTGAACCCGTGATACCAGCTCGGAGGCTTCTTCCATAATAGTTAAGTCGGCGGCAAAATTTGTGTCCAGTATGTAGTCGCCGCCCAGCGCCCGGAGAGCGGAAATCATCTTACCTTCCACAAAACTGCCGTTGGGCAAACCAAAGGCTTCTCCCAGTCCCACCCGGACAGAGGGGGATGTGCTGAAAATAACAATGGCTTCCGGATCATGAACGGCGGCTTTCACTTGAAGATATTCTTCTTTTTCTGTCAGGGAATTCACAGGGCATACGTTGGTGCACTGGCCGCAGTGGATGCAGATTGGCTCGTCATTGGTCTTAAACAGATCGTAAAGCCTGCCCACCGCCACATCTTCTTCACAGACCCGGCGGCATTGGCCGCATTTTACACAAAGGTCTTCATGGCGGAAAATGGATGGATTGGATTCTGATACGGGGATGCGGATGTCGGAAAATAGATGTTTTGTCATGGATGATTCCTTTCTTTTGTTTAATATAATAATAGTAATTAATACTAATATTATAATTGAGATGGAAATATATGTCAAGGAGTTTGATGGAAGATTGAAAAGTAACCAGACAGAAGTTTGATGGAAGATTGAAAAGTAGCCAGACAGAAGTTTGCAGGAATATGAAAAAAACAGATTTCCGCCGGTGTTGTAATTCCCAGAATCCGATGCCTCGAAAATGGAAGACATGGAGGACCGTGCAAAAATTTAAAAATGCTGTGCGGCGGAAAATCTGTTTTTAAATGCTGAAATCACGGCTTCAGCGGCTGAATAACATAACGTTATGCCACTGCCCGATATAGGCCCCTGAAAGTTAGAACCAGATTAAAAATCAGCTTTTGGCTTCCGGTTCAAATGGGTAAAGCTGGTTATAATTTTCCAATTCCTCATCGGTTTGAGGAAGAGAGGGGATCAGGCCGGTGCAGTCTGTTGTGGAACAGGCCATGATATCGATATCGTCCAGTTCCGATACTTTTTTTTCTTTCATGAGAATCTGCCTCCTTCATTTGATGAAAGGTTCCTGACATATTGGTGCATTTCATCCCTGGTTTTAACCTGGCGCGCTCCATCGATGACGTGTTCCTGCTGGCTGGCGGTCATGTTGGAGAATCTGATCATGGAATCCGTATTTTGGGACAGAGCCATGGTAAAGCCAATGGGCATTTCTTCGTTGTCGATCATTTGCTCCACCTTCTTTCTGATCGTTTGGATTATTGATTGGGATTATTCTTTTATTATGTCCGGGAAGAGGATTTTGATTAGGCGTGTGATGAAAAACCAGAAGACATTTTTAGTATCTTCTGGTTTATTTTGAAAAATATATGGGAATTGTTTCAATGGTCTGTTTTATGCGTTTAATGCCGCTTCTATGAAACCTTTGAACAGCGGATGAGGGCGGTTGGGCCTGGATTTCAGCTCCGGATGGGCCTGAGTGGCGATGAACCAGGGATGAGAGGGGATCTCTATCATTTCCACGATCCGGCCGTCAGGGGAAATGCCGGAAAGCAGCATGCCTGCTGAAGTCAGGACGCTGCGGTAATCATTGTTGACTTCATAACGGTGTCTGTGGCGTTCGTAAATGGTTTCTTCCTTATATAATGCGTAAGCCTTGGAAGATTTGTCCAAAACACAGGGATAGGAGCCTAAACGGAGGGTTCCGCCGATGTCTTCGACGCCGTTTTGATCCGGCATCAGGTGAATCACCGGATGGGTTGTGGAGGGCATCAGTTCAACGCTGTGGGCATCTCCATATCCGACCACATGTCTGGCAAATTCTACAATCGATAACTGCATCCCCAGACAGAGGCCCAGGAATGGAATGCTGTTTTCGCGCGCATACTGAATGGCAAGGATCTTTCCATCGATGCCCCGGTCGCCAAAGCCGCCGGGAACCAGAATCCCTTTTACATCCCCCAACAGCCCTTTTACGTTATCCGGGGTCACTGTTTCGGAATCGATCCATTTGATGTGGACGTCAGTATGGTTTGCCACGCCGCCGTGTTTCAGGGCTTCCACAACTGAAATATAGGCGTCGTGAAGCTGGGTGTATTTGCCCACAAGAGCTACGGTGACCTCGTGCCGGGGATGTTTCCATGCTTCGATCATAGCCCGCCATTCTTCCAGGTCAGGTTCCGGACAGTCCAGTTTCAGGCATTGGCAGGCCACCTGGGCTAAATGTTCTTCTTCCATAGCCAGCGGGGCTTCATAGAGGACTTCCACATCCAGATTCTGCAGCACATGGCTTTGGGGAACATTGCAGAATAAAGCGATTTTTCCCCGGATGCCGTCGTCCAAAGGTTTTTCTGAGCGGCAGACTAAGATGTCGGGCCAGAGCCCCATGCTCTGCAGGTCTTTTACGCTGGCCTGGGTGGGTTTCGTTTTTAATTCGCCGGAGGCTTTTAAATAAGGGATTAAGGTGACGTGAATCAGGATGGCGTTTTCCCGGCCGGCCTCATGCTGGAATTGGCGGATTGCTTCCAGAAATGGCTGGCTTTCGATGTCGCCCACAGTGCCGCCCACTTCAATGATGGCGATTTCTGTTTCATTTGCAGAATAGTTTCTGTGAAAACGGCTTTTGATCTCATTTGTTATGTGAGGGATAACCTGTACGGTTCCCCCGCCGAAATCGCCGCGGCGTTCTTTGGAAAGTACGGTCCAGTAGACTTTTCCAGTGGTTACATTGGAATTTTTTGTCAGGCTTTCATCGATAAAACGTTCGTAATGGCCAAGATCCAAATCAGTTTCAGCGCCGTCGTCCGTAACGAAAACTTCCCCATGTTGAACAGGGTTCATGGTTCCCGGATCGATGTTGATGTACGGATCAAATTTCTGCATGGTGACTTTGTAGCCGCGGGCTTTTAACAGCCGGCCTAAAGATGCGGCGGTGATGCCTTTTCCTAATCCGGATACAACGCCGCCGGTGACAAAGACATATTTTACTGGCATAATCTTAACCTCCTTCATGTGTACGCAATATTGTGTCTGCAGCGATTAACTGGTGTTTATTATGTGCATATGGGTTTCGGCATATGTACGCCGGCCTCTATGCCGTTTTAAAAAATAACTTTCATATTATACAACTAGGGATTAAAGAAATCCAGAACTTTTTGAAAAAGTTAAAAAAGTAAAGTGGGAGGCGCCCGGCTCTGCGGTATCCGGTTCTGAGAGCGGAAAATCCTGCGCCAGACGGGCCGTCACAGTTATTTTCAGACAGTAAAAAGGCCAGCGGGGTAGCTGGCCTTTTCAAGGAGAAGGTATTTCGTTTCTTATGGGGTGTAGCAAAAACTATATAATGTATTGGGGGGGTTTACGTTAATTATAGTATCATACCAGTAAAAAAATGTCGATTAGAAGGATGCACAAACTTTTGGAAAAAAATGAAGTTTTTTTATTCATTTTCTGCAAATGCCGGGTTACTGATCACAACCCCTCAGGCGGACCGGCCTGTCGGCCGTGCCGCTTTGCGGGGCTCCGCTTTCCGCCTGAGGGGCTGTGAACAGCGACAATGCCGAATCTCTTTATAACAATTTTATATTTCTTTTCTTGATTTATGTTTAGAGGAACACTATAATAGAAAAGAATGGTCATATCAGGCTGTTCAGATAGGAGATTATACACATATGGAGAATAAGAACAATCAGGATAATAATAGCAAAACGCCTAAGAATGGTCAGACGATACTCATACTGGTGATTGCTGCTGTGATTACATTCTTTTCTATCAGTTTGATGAAAGATTTGATGACGAAGAGCTCAACAGAGGAACTGACCTATGATAAATTTGTCAGCATGCTGGAGAACAAGGAAGTGGAATCGGTCATCATTGACAGCTCTACAATCCAGATTATACCGAAAAAGGATGTGGCAGGATATTCAGCCTTTATCAAATATTATACGGTACGCATGAATGATTATAAATTATCTGACCGTGTTCTGGAATCAGGCGCTGTAGTGAAACAGGCCAAGCAGGACAGCAGCATGATTTTGGAAACGATTTTAAGTTTCCTGATCCCGTTTATCTGCATCGTGTTCTTTATGAACCTGATGATGAAGCGGATGGGCGGCGGAGGCATCATGGGCGTTGGCAAGAGCAATGCCAAAGTCTATATGCAGAAGGAAACCGGCGTTACATTTAAAGACGTGGCAGGACAGGATGAAGCCAAGGAATCTTTGGTTGAGATCGTGGATTTCCTGCATAATCCGGGAAAATATACGCATATCGGCGCTAAACTTCCAAAGGGCGCTCTGTTGGTAGGCCCTCCCGGAACAGGTAAAACACTGCTTGCAAAGGCCGTGGCAGGTGAGGCAAAGGTGCCGTTTTATTCTTTGTCCGGTTCTGATTTTGTGGAAATGTTTGTAGGTGTGGGCGCATCCCGTGTCCGTGATTTATTTAAACAGGCTCAGGAATCCGCACCGTGTATCATATTTATCGATGAGGTGGATGCCATCGGTAAAAGCCGTGATTCCAGATTTGGAGGCGGCAATGACGAACGGGAACAGACACTGAACCAGCTTCTTTCTGAGATGGACGGGTTTGATTCTTCCAAAGGTCTTCTCGTTCTGGCGGCCACCAACCGTCCGGAGATACTGGATCCCGCGCTTTTGAGGCCGGGCCGTTTTGACCGCCGTATTATCGTGGATAAGCCGGATTTGAAAGGGCGTGTGAATATTCTCAAAGTCCATGCAAAGAATGTCTCCCTGGACGATACCGTTGATCTGGAGGCCATTGCGCTGGCAACTTCGGGCGCGGTGGGATCTGATTTAGCCAACATGATTAATGAAGGCGCAATCCTGGCCGTGAAAAACGGAAGGAACGCGGTTTCCCAGAAGGATCTGTTCGAAGCCGTTGAAGTGGTTTTAGTGGGTAAAGAGAAGAAGGACCGGGTGCTCAATAAAGAAGAGAGAAGAATTGTCTCTTATCATGAAGTGGGCCACGCGCTGGTAAGCGCCCTGCAGAAGGATTCGGAACCGGTTCAGAAGATCACCATTGTCCCCAGAACCATGGGCGCTCTTGGATATGTAATGCATGTGCCGGAAGAAGAGAAATTCCTGAACACGAAAAAAGAAATCCATGCGATGCTGGTTGGATGCCTGGCAGGACGCGCAGCGGAAGAAATCGTATTTGATACGGTGACCACGGGAGCTGCCAATGATATCGAACAGGCCACCAGACTGGCCCGGGCCATGGTTACCCAATACGGCATGTCGGAGAAATTCGGATTAATGGGCCTTGCGACCCAGGAAAACCAGTATCTGACCGGCCGTACCGTAATGGACTGCGGAGACGCCACAGCAGCAGAGGTGGATCAGGAAGTGATGCGGATCCTGAAAGAATCTTATGAGGAAGCCAAACGCCTTTTGAGTGAAAACAGGGGAGTGATGGATAAGATAGCGGAATTCCTGATTGAAAAAGAAACCATTACCGGTAAAGAATTTATGGAAATTTTCCATGAGTATAAGGAAATGGAGAGCAGGGCGGAAGCTTCGCCAGAAGCCAATGAAGAAAAAACTGCTGATTTTCCTGAGGAAATCATGAACTCTGAAGCAGATCCTGCTGCGGAGGAAAAGATGGAGGCGGAAAAGATGGAAGCGGCAAAGATGGAAGCCGCAAAGATGCCGGATGAGCCGGAACTGCCGGGGAAGACAGAAGAGGCATAAGGGATGAAAACTGGCACTTTTTGTGCCAGTTTTTTAAATGGTATTTTATATAAAAGGAAAGGAAAAAAGAACATGAACCAGAAGGAACGAATGCTTGCAGGCCTGCCGTATAAAGCGTGGGAGGATGGACTGGAAAAGGAGAGGATGGATAATAAGCTGAGAATTTATGAATATAACAACACCTGTCCGGATGATGCGGATAAATTGTCCGCCATGATGAAAAAAATCCTGGGTAAAACAGGGGAACAGGTATATATTGAACCTCCATTCCGCTGCGATTATGGCTATAATATTGAGGTGGGAGAGAATTTCTATGCGAATTATAATGTGGTGATATTGGATGTGGCAAAGGTGACCATCGGTAAAAATGTGATGTTTGCCCCCAATGTGGCTGTCTACACAGCGGGACATCCCATCCATCATGAGCCGAGAAATATGGGATACGAGTATGGAATACCGGTGACCATCGGAGATAATGTATGGATTGGCGGCAACACGGTCATCAACCCTGGTGTGACCATTGGCAGTAATGTTGTGATCGGTTCGGGCAGCGTGGTGACTAAAGATATCCCCGATAACGTGATCGCAGCAGGAAATCCCTGCCGGGTGATCCGGGCCATCACGGATGACGATAAAAAATACTATTATAAAGACAAAGAATTTGATATGGATGACTATGATCTGTAATCGTTCAGACTGGCCTGAACAGGAACGCTTTTGGGAATAATTATAAAAATTTAAAAGATATTTTAGATATTATTTGGGAGTTTTGTGATATACTGGTTGTGACAAAAGATAACAGATAGGAGACCGGATATGAATATATTGTTTTTTTTGACACCCAAAAGTGATGTGGCTTATATTTACGATCATGAAACCCTGAGACAGGCGCTGGAAAAGATGGAATACCACAAATATTCCGCCCTGCCGATGATTAATAGACATGGAAGATACATAGGAACCATTACGGAAGGCGATCTGCTTTGGGGAATCAAGAACCAGTTTAATTTGAATTTAAAGGACGCCGAGACGGTGCCTATTACGGCAATCCACAGGCGGCTGGACAATCAGCCGGTGCGGGCTGACGCCAAAATGGAGGATTTGATGGACAAGGCCCTGAATCAAAATTTTGTTCCGGTCATCGATGACCAGAAGAACTTCATTGGGATTATAACAAGAAAAGACATTATTAAATTTTTATCTGGAACAAGAACAGTGAAGTAGGCCGGCGGCCTACTTCATTTTTTCTTTTTCTTCATTTAAAATCTGACGGGATTCTTCAAGGGAAGTGTCCATAATGCTCATCAGCACTTCCTGGCTGAGGGTTGGGGAGTAATAAAATCCCTGCTGGTAATCACATCCGAAAGCAGTGAGCTGGGAAATCTGGTTTTCCGTTTCCACGCCTTCTGCGATGATATTCAATTCCAGATGTTTTGCGATCTGTACGAGGCCGTTGATGATGTGGGCGGATTTGGGATTCGTTTCCAACTGCCATACGAACAGGCGCTCTAATTTTAACGTATTCACCGGCATGTCCAGAATATTGGAAATTCCCGAATAGCCGCTGCCGAAGTCGTTCAGAATCAGTTCCACTCCCATCTCCGAAAGCTGCTGCATCATGATATTGATATTGAGAAATGCGGTGGTTAAAGCGCTTTCCTGGATTTCCAGCGCCAGTTTACCTTTGGGAATCTGATATTTTTCAATAATATGCGTTACTTCGTCTAAAAAGTCTTCCTGAAGGAACAGGACGGAAGAAATGGGAAGGGCGATGGACTCGAATTCTTTCCCTGCCTTTATCAAATCTGCGATACATGCCCCCACATGATCCAGAGCAAAATATTCCACTGTGCGGATTTGGCCGGAATCTTCCGCAATAGGAAGGAATTCCGCAGCTCCGATCAGGCCAAGGCCTTTGATAAAAATGCGCATATAGTATTCTGCCCGTGTAAAACGCTTCCGGCCGATATGATAAGTGGGGCGGTAGCGGACTTCAATTTCATTGTTCTCCAACGCGGTGGAAAGATACATGGCTATGGTCTGTTTGCGGATATACTTGTTATGCAGGGCGGTGTCGAAGACTGCCGACTGGTTTGGACCGTGTTCGGAAGCCTGGGCGATGGCCAGATCCAGATATTTTAATAATTCAGAGGCGCTGGCCGGATGGCCCGGATAGGAACAAAGTCCGATCTGGACGGAACACAGACAGTCTGTGTTATCGATTTTCCAAACGGAATCAAAACGCTCCAGCACTTCATCAGCCAGTTGGGAAGCCTGTCCCTGGGTAAATCGGTCTAAGATGATGATAAATTCCACGCCGATATAGCGGTAGACTACGGACCCGGTGGTTTCCTCCAGATAATGAATGATCTGCTTTAACAGTTCCTCACAGTAATTATAGCCAAAAACGTCATTTAAACGTTTGAAATTCTCTATGTACAATTTAAGCACAACGCCCTTGGAACTGCTTTCGGGCATAAATAATTTCTCAAGCTGTTTATAACATAAATTACGGCTGTTGTCGGCAGATTCAGCAGGAGCAGCTAATGGTGAAACCGGTTCAACAGACGCCTTCGTTCTTTCATTATTGTCTTGCTTTTTCCGAAATAAGCTCATGGTAGTAACCCTCCTAAGATTCACTAGTTATGTTATTAATTGTAATACAGATTACCAATAAAAACAAGGATAATCAGTTTTTGAGAGTTTTCCAACGTTAAGAGCTGTCTGAATAGTTAAAAAGATTCCGGGGGAGTGGAACGAATTCCATTCCCCCGGAATCGTGAATTAACAGCTTCCGTTACAGCCAGAGTTGCAGCCGCCGGAGCAGGCATCGGCGATTACAGGGCCAGGGCCGTCAATCGGCATCGGCAGGTTGGTGCGTGCACCGTCTGCAAAACCGTTCTGATAACCATTCTGGAAGCCCTCGCGGTAGCCGGCGCGGAAAGCACGGCGGGTTGCCGTGTTGCCGCATCCACAGCCACATCCGGTATTGCTTGCGCATCCGCTGTTAACGCCGCATCCGGTGTTGCTTGCGCATCCACAGCCGCTGTTAATGCCGCATCCGGTATTGCTTGCGCATCCCCATCCGCTGTTAACGCCGCATCCTGCGTTGCTTGCGCATCCGCTGTTTACACCGCAGCCGCATCCACTGTTGATACCACAACCATTGTTACATCCACATCCACATCTATTACAAGAATTCCAACATCTATTACACATAATTTATATCTCCTTTTAATTATTTAGGTTTGTACTATATCATATGAGAAAGCAGACAAAGTGTTCCTGTTTAAAAGGAGATGTCCATTTACCGGTTTAAATGATTCCTATTATAGAAGAAACAGAATATTTACGAAGCCTTGCACAAGAAATAAGGTCTTACATAGATTAATAGTATAAGTCTCAACTATGAAAGGAGCAATCTATATATGGATTGTAATTATACGAATCAGAGACGTTCGCAGTTAGGATGCCCTCAATTTAGTGACGGCGCCGGCCAAAGCTGCGGATGCAATGCAGGAATGCCGCCGTTAAGGCCTCCTGTAATCCAGCCGCGCCAGGCCGTGGAGCCGGCCCGCAGCGCTATGCCGATGCCTCAGGTACCATCTGCCTGCCCGGATACTTCAGTGGGAGGAATGGAACGCTACTCACTGGCCATGGCATATGTGCCCTGGCAGCAGTGGAAACAGACTTACGCTTTAGACCGCGGATTCCAGAGGGGAACTATTTTCCCGGAACTGGATCTTCCGTTTGTGATGGGGAGGTGCCGTTAATGAACTATGACTGCAGCCAGCTTTTGCAGATAATCTATCAGTCCAGTTTTGCGCTTGACGATGTTACACTTTTCCTGGATACACATCCATGTGATACAGAGGCATTAAACTATTATCAATATGTAAGGAAACTCCGTGAAGATGCGATGAACGCATATCAGGCACAATGCGGCCCTATCATGAAAGACCAGGTTAATCCGGGTAACTATTGGAATTGGGTTAATGATAAATGGCCTTGGGAAGGGGGAAGCAACTAGTATGTGGTCTTATGAAAAACGATTACAGTATCCTGTAAATATCAGCACGCCGAATCCTAAAATGGCGCAGTTCATTATGAGCCAGTATGGCGGCCCGGACTGTAAAAACTGATAATGGTTCCGAAAAGCCTTATTTTATGCGGGTTTGCGGGGCACGGTGAAATAGGACTTAACAGAAATGTAAAGAATTATGTCAATAAACGTTTTTTTTGAAAAAACCTGGTGCATTCTCGTGACTTCAGACATAAGAGCAAGTTCACAAGTTACACTATACATAGTAATGGAAATGGAATGCATTATTTTTGCGGTCAAAGTCAATCTGTTTTATTATGTGGCGAAGGGAGTTTCCCTTAATCTCATAGTCAACATTTGGATCAGACAGCAGGTCATACACATTCTGGATGCGGGAAAGCACTTCCTGTTTTGAAGGCCCTGAATCCTGATCTTCTTCTTTTTCAAGAGTGGCCGCTTCTGCGATAATCCGGTCACGCTCTGCCCGTAACCGTAATTTATTATTCTTGTATTCCTCCAGCGTATCAATTCCGTTCTCATACGCATCTTTTATTCTTTCTTCTTTGATGTCAATGCGTGCCAAAGCTTCTGATAATAAGGCCTGCCGGTCAAGTGTTTCAGGATCTTTTTTCTCCTCATATTCAAATTCAAGCTCACCGGTTTCGAGTACTGATCTGAGAGATGCCATAATGGCTGCTTCCGCCCTGGAAACGGATATGGAGCAGGAAGTTTCATGCGCCCCTTTTGAATATTTCCAGCATTGGAAGTAATCCGGCCGCCTTTTAGGATCATTTGACCGGCAGTATCCAAGGCTTGCCCCGCAGACCGAACACTTTAACAGGCCAGATGCCCAATGGCGGCAAGATGAGACTTGGCGGCGTCCCTGGGGCTTAAACTCATGTTTCATCCGCTCCTGATTATCTTCAAAAATCGATGTAACCGATTCACGGGTTTCGTGGTTTCCCTGGAAGCTGATTCCGTTCCAGGATACGGTTCCCTTGTAAAATGGATTAGAGATTATACCACGGACCGTGCGCAGGGTGAATTTGTTGCCGCGCCGGGTACGGTATCCCCTGGCATTGGCAGCCCTTGCAATAGAGGTGAGATCCATCCCGTTATGATAACTTTGCTGGATAAACTCAACGATTGCATAGGTTTCCTCATTAATGATAAAGGGTTTTCCTTCACCTGCTGAATCATAGCCCAGGCAGGGCGTCGTCTGATAGCCCTGCCGGAGGGCTTTTTCTGTCATGCCGCGGACCACTTCTCCGGACAAATTATAGGAGTAGTATTCATCAAACCATTCGATGATTGTTTCAATCAAACGTCCGAACATCCCCTGGGCAATGGGTTCGGAAACGCTTATGATTTCAATCCCGCATTTTTTACGGAGAATCCCTTTATAAAAGGTGCTTTCGTCCTGGTTTCTTGCAAACCGGGAGAATTTCCACAGATACAGCCGTTTAAAAGGCGAAGGCTGCATTTTTGCAGTTGATATCATCCGCTGGAACTCTGGCCGGTTATCGGCCCGGCGGCCGCTGCGGCCTTTGTCCTCAATAAAAATAAACTCTTTTGGTATTACATATCCGTCCGCTTTTGCCGTCTTCAGAATTTCCCTCAGCTGGGCATCCGGTGATAACTCCGTTTGATCGTCCGTACTGACGCGGATGTAAGCGGATGCGATTTCCAGGGTGGAAGAGGGGGCAGATGCGGGGATACCATCAAGCAGCTGGCTTAAATTATCTGGCATATTATATCACGCTCCTTATTGATTGTATTAAAAAAAGGTACAAAAAATACGCCTATACAGGCGCTAAAGGTTTGTGATAGGTTCTGGTTCTTCTGCATTTGCCAATGCAAATGTTCTTCATAAGATAATGTCTAAGAAGAATGGGGATTAACTCCATAGATATCATTGATAGAAACATTTAGGATTTTGCAAACTTCATATAAAATATCTATGGTTGGACAAGTAATACCTGTTAACACAGAAACCACTGCATAGAGCGTAACCAGCGCTAATTTGGCAGAAATTATAAATCCAGGCAACAAGTACAACCAGCAGCACATAGAATCTACCAGAGGGGGCGGTGATATGGCGGAACCTAAAATTGTAAATTCTATTGAGATCGATGGTAAGGAGGTTCCTTTTGAATCTTTACCGGAAGAGAAAAGGAAAGAGCTTGCGGAGCTGATCCAGGAACGGATCATGTTCCTGGCTGGCTACAAAAGAAAAACCGGCTAATGCCGGGGCATATCGCAGGACAAGCTTATGAGTGTCCGGCAGAAGGAGGGCAAGCCTAATAAGATTTTTCATGGGTATGGGAAATCACCGGGCCTGCCTGAATAGAATAATAAAAAGGATATGGTGAATTTATGAGAGATATAACTTTATGCCATCCGCGTCTTCAGATGCTGGCCGGACGATTGCTGGATGAGTGCAGCCAACAGGGAATAAAAATAAAGATTGGAGAAACCTTACGCACCGTAGCTGAACAGGATGCTTTATACGCCCAGGGACGAACACAGCCAGGGAATATCGTAACCAATGCACCAGGAAACAGCTACAGTTCCTATCATCAGTGGGGGACTGCGTTTGATTTTTACCGTAATGACGGCCAGGGCGCCTATAATGAATCGGGGAAGTTCTTTGAGCAGGTCGGGGCAATCGGTGTTGCCCTTGGTCTGGAGTGGGGAGGAAATTGGAAGAGCATTGTTGATAAGCCCCATTTTCAGCTGCCGGATTGGGGAAGCAGTACCAGCGGCATCAAAAAACTATACCGGAATCCGGAAGAGTTTATGAAAACATGGCAGTCAGAAGACAGAACCGGCTGGATCAGAACAGGGATCGGCTGGTGGTACCGGCGTCCGGACGGAAGTTTCCCAGCCAATCGGTGGAGCATCATCAACCATCATTGGTATCTGTTCAACCGTGACGGCTACATGTGCACCGGCTGGCACCGGTGGGACGGTAAGATCTGCGATCCGGATGATGGTTCAGGGGCCTGGTACTATATGGATCCGACATTAGGCGGAGCGCTGGAAGGAGCCTGCTGGCACAGCCGGGATAACGGGGCTATGGAGATCTGGTATGTGGAGCAGGAGGACAGCATATAGATGATAAGGAGCGGTGCCGTTTACACAGAGGAATTATCTATTGTGGAAATTTTCCAATAAGTCTTTAATGATTTAAAACTAATAAGTAGTTGCTAAAAGGCAGAATCGGATTATGGATTCTGCCTCTGTAGACCTTGCGGTTACATAGTGATTGACGAATTATGTCGAATTAAAAAGATTGTTTTCCATTATCATCCATTTTACGATATTTTTGCGTTTCTATATTATAGAAACTATTTATTTAGGGAGGCAATCTTAAAATGAAGCATGAAGAGATAGTGGCAAAAATTCTGAGACACTTCGAGGTAACGTCGGTATATCAAGGGTATGATTATACAATCTATGCGATGGAGTTAACTATTAAAGACAATGAGTGTCTAAAATATGTTACTAAAATGCTTTATCCTGAAATAGCGAGGAAGTACAAAACCAGTTGGAGCTGTGTGGAGCGAAACATCCGCACAGTTGTTGAAATTGTCTGGAAAAATGGGGGAGATAAGTTTTTCTATGAGGTTACGGGAGAATACATAGAAAAAAGGCCCAGGAATGCAAAATTCCTTGAACTGATGATGGTATGCGTATTGTGTTTGGAAAACAGTGATCCGGAAGTGTTCGAGGACCGCTGCAGAAACTGCCCGATTGTCAAGGCGGTGGAGAGCGGTGCTGAGAAATTGGAAAAGAAAAATAAAGAGCTGAGCAGTACCATAAAGTGGATGCATGACCTGATTTGGAATTTGATTAATAAATCAGGAAAAGAGAATATGGAGGATTAAGTCCTGCTGAGTATGTAAAAAATAGCCCCGGATAAATGAAATCAGGGGCTGTTAATCATTATCGGTTTTTGATGTCCGGCGGCCCGGACGGTGAGTCTGCGGCAGCAATGCGTTATCTCTCTCAAAGGTACGCCATGCCTTACAAAGAATGCAAAGCGGTGCTTACTGACATCGGTACGGAAGAGCAGGGCGTCTGAGGGCGTCTGTAAAGGACTATAGTTTTACATGGATGACCAGTTCAAAGCTGTCATTTTTTTCCCCATCCCTTCCTCCTCGTTCAGTTTTTGAATAGTCGATTCGTTTTATGATCAGTTTCAGCAGAGTGTTTTTATAGAGGGGATCGTTGGATTTACGGTAGGAATCGAGTATGTGTTCGCAAAATTGCGGAAATGCATCTTGAGCTGCCATCCGCTTTCCGGCGTCTTCGAGTTCGCAGTCCAATTCTTTCCGCTGTGCCAGTTTTTCTTCCAATTCGTGTTTAATGGCCTGGCTGCGGGCCGTAAATGTTTCCAGATCATAGATCTCTTTTTCAAAGTAATTATGAACTTTGGAAAGCTGACATTCCAACGACCGGATGGCATTGTCTGTTTCCTGCCTGATGTGCAGTTTGTAATCCAGGACGGATTTCCAATTCTCGGGTGCATGGGCATTGATCTTCACCTCATAGTCTTCGAGCCATTGATCCAGAACTGTTAAAAGCCGGTCTTCTACCAGGCTGTAATAGGATCCGACAGTGGAGCAGCGGCAGGTCCGGCATTGGAGGGTATCTGCCTTACACCGTTTCCCGGCCGGGCGGCGGCGCATGACTTTGCCGCAGACGGAACAGTATACCAGCCCTGCCAAGGGGCTTTGGATGGTAGGGAAGGCCCTGCTTTTAGTGTTGGCCTTCAGTTTTTGGCATACCCGGTCATAGAGGGCAGGATCGATTTGACCTTTCCAACGGGCCGGAACCAGGATGCAGTCGTCATTTATGGGGCGTGAGACTTTCAGGCTTCCATGTTCCATGACCTTTTTCTGTCTGCGGTATCCGATTCTCACCAATCCTATGTTTGCCGGATTTTTGACAATTCTTGTGATGGAACCGGTATCCCAGTGTTCGCCTTTCGGCGGCTTGATCCCCATGCCGTCCAGGGTGCGGGCGGTGACGGAGGCGCCCGCCGGTATGTAATTGGTTTCGGAAGTGCCGGAATCCATGAGCGTGTAGATGAGCTTTAACACCCAGCCGGTATCGGGACACGGTTCCAGAATATAACCTTTCTCGTGATCCAGTTTTTTTCTGATCCAGCCGTAAGGAGGGATATTTCCGATGTATTTTCCCTGCATGGCGGATGTGGTCCGTCCATTCTGCATTCTGCGTTTTATGGTCCGGTATTCCATGCGGCTGCGCATTAAGCCGAAATCCAGCCACTCTTCATCATTCTCTTTTTGAAGATCGTAAATTTTCACAGGTGTTATGATCAGAGTGCCGGCATATTTAAAGGTATCGGTCACTCTGCCCTGATCCTGTGGATTGCCGCGGCTCAGACGTTCCACCTCTACCACCAGGACTCCGTCCGGATGAAGGCGTTCGATATGGGACAGCAGAAGCTGCATCTGCGGCCGGTCCGTGATGGTTTCTCCGGAAACGACTTCCCGGAACCATTTGGATATGGTGATGTGGTGCCGGGCGGCCAGGTCATTTATGATGTATTCGTGACGCGCCAGCGTGTCTTCTGCACCCCATTGTTCCGCGTCCCTGTCTTCCCGGGATTTTCGTAAATAGGCGAAATAAACGCCGTTTGGATTAAGCATTCGATCATCTCCTTATTGATTGTATGTGGATGAGGGCATGAAAAATGCACTCTTTGCCGGAGCGGTGCATAAATGGAAGCAAAAAGTACAACCAGGGCCGCATACATTTTAACAGGAGGTGGAATACGTGGTTGTTATGGAAATGAGAGTTGGAAACAGCGTATTGAAAATAGACGACGATTCCAGGCCAGTCTGTGAGAAGGAACGGGAACATTTGTTGGAAATGGTTGTAAAACTGATTACACAGTATTATATGCGTGAAGGGGAAGAAGATGGGAACTGGAGGGGATAGCGTTTTGTATTATCAGAAGCAGTTGTATTATATGCGCGGATAATGCTGCTGGAGAAAGAGAGGCTTATGCCTCTCTGTTTTATTCTCCGCCGGGGCCGTCTCTCCGTGGCCTGGTTGATTCCGGCAGCGGCTCCACGATCTTCATTTGATACGGTTCCGTGTCAACTTCCGGGACGTCTCCGTCCCCATAAGAATCGGTATCATTGTGCACATATAAATCGTCCATTTTTATCACCTCCGCTGTTAGTATGTGATAAAAAAGATAAATTATGATTGTAGAAAAACGGATAAAAGCTGAAAATTCACCTTTTTGTAATAATTTGTAAAAATAATTTGCTTAAACATAAGGGATGTATTATATTTAGATTATGTAAGGAGATGATAGCATGACAATACAAGAGGCAACAATCAAAAGGGTGAGGGAACTGTGTGAGGAACGGAAACTGTCGGAATACGCATTGATTTATTTGACCGGGATGCCGTCTTCAACTGTAAAAAGTATTATGAACGGAAAAAGTAAAAATCCTGGAATTGCAAACATTAAGAAAATTGCGGAAGGTTTGGGGATCAGCATTCGTGAATTCTACGATTCAGATATATTTGACGATTTGGATCCGGAGGACTAGACTGTGAAGGGTTTTTCAAATGAATTCTAAGGTAAAGGGCGGGAAATGAAAATTTCCCGCTTTTTTTCAATAGGAAAGTGCTCTTATTGAATAAAAAAGCCCTTCTATGCCAGCTTTGCAGGCTATGGGATCGCTCTGCGTATCGCATAGAATGCGTTGGAAAGGAGTTATGCCGCTGAAGCGGCCCGCTGCAGGCGGAGAATCCCGTGAGCGGGATTCCTTTCGGTTTACAGGTGAATACAGCCGCTTTCAGACGCCCGGCGAACTGGCGCACTGGGAAATCATTGCCGCTATTGTCCACCAGTTAACCAAAGGGCTGACAGCGGAGCAGATCGCAGATTCCGGCTTAGGTCCTTACTATATCGACCATACAAACGGTATCTGGCCACAGGCGGCAGCAGGGATTCCTTTCAACGCCTGTGAATTCCAGTCCAAAGGTGATATTATTACAGACCTCCATGAAGACATGGCGGCAGAGCAAAAGGCCAGAACCACATATGACAACATCCTGCGTGTGGTGAAAGATCCTGAAGTATGTGATCCAATCCGGTATTTAAGAGAACGGGAAATCGTTCATTTCCAGCGTTTCGGCGAAGCGCTCAGGGTTTGCCAGGAGAAGCTTGACAGCAAGAATTTCTACGCATTTAACCCGGGATTTGATAAACCTCAGGGCGGCGTTATGAAATAACAAGTTTGTAACAGTTCAGACGGCGGAGAAATTGATATAGAAAGCAGTGTCAAGTCCGTTTGTAAGCTGCTTTCTGTATCAATTTCCACATCGGATGGGCAGTCGTATTGATGTTCAAAATAGGAATTGTTTTTCTTCACAAACTACTTACAAAACGTTCATATTTTTGCAACAGACTGCTCATATTTTTTGTTTATACTTTATCTTGTAAGACAAAAGCTTTAAAATTTTTTTCATAATACTTGGCCGGCGGGACAGATCCTGACCGGCCTCCTCCCTTTTATAGAACCAATTCTGTTCTCGTCCTAAGACTTATCTGTGTATCGTTACCAAAATCCCAAACGCAGCCCGGATTCGTATGAAAAACGGTAATTTTTGCCATTATATTATCGGTGTATTTGATAATAATAATAACAAAATCAAAAGGAGGTGTACGATCAATGAAGGAAAAAAACCCAAGCATTATGTGTTCTATTTATAACTGTGCCTATCATGCGCAGACTGACGAATACTGTACTCTGGACAGAATCAAAGTTGGCACTCACGAAGCAAACCCAACCAAAAAAGAATGTACGGATTGTGAATCATTTGTAAATAAGGAGCAATAAGTATATCTGACGGCTTTTGATTGTGCACGATAATTTGTTAAATTTGAGACTGCATGTATTGATTGGTCAAAGAGTATTAAACCAGCGCGGACCCATGGGATTAACCCACGGGTCCGCGTTTATTTTTAACGTATAAGTTCAGGCATCAGGCTGTGCAGGTAAAGCTGTTTCAGTAATACACGCTAATGAAAGAACGTTTTAATTGAAGCATAAAAAGCAACACAATATTTTATAACAAATGTTAAAATAACCAAAGCGATTAAAAGCTGACCCAGCATAATAACACCTCCTCATGGTAATATATGCCCGGATCGAAAAATGGATAAAAATACAGATGAAGACAATTAATCGGTCAGAGCTATATTATATTTTAATTTGCGGTAGAACTTCCAGATGATCAGACCCGGCATGCCAAAAAAGAGAAAGAGAGTGGAAAGTCCTCCAATTATTCCATATACAATCATTATAAGCAAAATTCCTATATTCATAGGGGTATACCTCCTTTTTGTTATCATTTCTTTTATGCTTATATTGTAGTCTTATTTGAGCCGTTATGAAAGGGATTGACAGGGTTTGTAACGAGATCTGAACGGTTTATTAACGGATTATTAATATGCCCGGTTTACGGCTTCAGAGGAGGCGGATTCATTGCCGCCTACATAGAAAAAGGCTGCCTGGCGAATACTAAAGTTTGTATGGAGAGTGTTTAAAAAATGCTTTCGTAGATAGGTATGGGCTGTATTGCCGGGCCTGCAGACACCGGCAAGATTTTTTACAACACACTCCGGTAAATGACCGATATTATCTGCCGGTAAGGAGGAGAACGCAATGGACAAGGATAAACAGGAAAAACTGAATCAAAAGAAATCAAATGAATTATTTAACAGCATTACGGAAAAGGTGAAGCCTGAAAATCAGAATCAGACACACAATTCCAGACGGGAAGGCATGGGGCCCAATACAAAAAGAAAACCTGGTTAACGATATGCTGAAAAAGCCAGCTCCTTATTATGCTGAGATGTTTCGGGCAGGAATAGGAGCTGGTTTTTTCGGCATACCGTGATGGGCTGCGGGGATATTTTGTAATGGAGGTTTGCAGTTTAAACAGAGGCCCCGCCGTGATATGAATGAGGGAATTAAATGGACGAATGGAGGATCGAAATAGGAATCTGTCAAAATGCACTAAAATATTTTTGGCCTTTGTATAAATTAGGTATTGCAAAAGCCGTTTAGATGTGCTAATTTATATACATAACAACTTGTATACAGATTATAAAGTTTGTATACAATCAGAACCTTATAATTATTTATTAAGAAAAGGAGAATGAACCATGAATAACATTAACAACTTCTCATTGGACGGCAAAATTGCTTTGATTACAGGCGCATCCTATGGAATCGGTTTTGCAATCGCAAAATCCATGGCTGAGGCAGGAGCGACAATCGTATTTAATGATATTAAACAGGAATTAGTGGACAAGGGAATTGCAGCATATGAAGCAGAGGGCATCAAAGCTCACGGATATGTTTGTGATGTTACGGATGAGGACGCGGTTAACGCGTTAATCGCAAAGATTGAAGAAGAAGTGGGAGTTGTGGATATTCTGGTTAACAATGCCGGCATTATCAAACGTATCCCTATGATCGAAATGTCAGCAAAAGATTTCAGACAGGTGATCGATGTGGACTTAAACGCTCCATTTATCGTTGCCAAAGCAGTGATTCCGAGCATGATCAAAAAAGGAAGCGGAAAGATCATCAACATCTGCTCCATGATGTCTGAATTCGGACGTGAGACAGTTTCTGCATACGCGGCAGCTAAGGGCGGACTGAAGATGTTAACAAGAAACATCGCATCTGAATACGGTGAATACAACATTCAGTGCAACGGCATTGGGCCTGGCTATATCGCAACCCCTCAGACAGCTCCTCTGCGTGAGAAACAGGCAGATGGTTCCAGACATCCATTTGACCAGTTCATCGTTTCCAAAACACCGGCAGGACGTTGGGGAGAGGCTTCCGACTTAGGCGGACCGGCTGTATTCCTGGCATCTGAGGCATCCAACTTCGTAAATGGACAGATCCTGTACGTAGACGGCGGTATTCAGGCTTATATTGGAAAACAGCCACAGTAATTATTTTCAGTCAGGAGGCTGACATGGTGGAGAAAACCTATAGGAACCGCGGGGAGATGGTATTCGACATTCTCAAGCGGGAAATTCTGGATCTGGAATTGAAACCAGGGCAGTCGATCAGTGAAAATGAAATCTGTGCCAGATTTGAGGTGTCAAGGACGCCCGTCAGGGATGCGCTGCAGAGACTTCAGGAACAGGGATTTGTACATACGGTTCCTTATTCAGGCACCTATGTCACACTGCTGAATCTCAATAACATCAGGCAGATGATCTATATGAGGATGGCGGTGGAAAGCATGGTGCTGAGGGATTTCCTTGAGATATCCACACCGATGCTTCTGGAAGATATCAGATATATGATCAGGAAACAGCAGCTTTTGATCGAGCAGCCCGGTTTTGAAGCGGAGCAGTTTTACCGGATGGATGCCCAGATGCATGCCCTTTGGTTTGAAGCGACGAACAAGATGAAAGTCTGGGCTGTGATCCAGGAGCAGCAGCTCCATTACACCAGATTCCGGATGCTGGATTTTGTGACGGAAACGGATTTCACCAGAATTATAAAGGAACATACGGAGCTGTTTGAACTGATCCAGGCGAAGGATATGGAACATCTGGAAAAGGCATTGAGCGCCCATCTTTATTATAGTATGGAGCGGATGAGACATACGATAGAAGTGGATTATAAAGATTATTTTGAACAACAGATATAGAAGAAGAGGACCGGGAAGCAGAAAGGAGAGATCTGCTTCCCGGTTTTTGATAATTTATCGGTTCTTTGTCGGTTATGGCTGCAGATCGTTGGTTACGGGCAGTTATGAGCAGAATACAATGATTTTATGTGGAGTGGTTTGAGGGGGAACACTGCGGGTGGTGGCCTGATAGTAGACCATCAGGATATTTCCTCCCGGATTGCAGGTGAAATATTGTCCGTTAGCAGTCTTAATAACAGTGGAATCGGACAGATTGAGCATTAAGCTATTATCAGAGGCCACCAGGTTATTGTTAAAATAATGCAATGTCACGTTGTCGTTGTCTTTTATGCTTGTGACAGCCAGGGCCTGATATGAAGGCGGATAGATGAGTGGAACCGGCTGATTTGGATCGAAAAAGGCAGCGATGGTCATGCCCAGCTGAAGGGTTTCATTCTCTGCTACATAAGTATCGTTATTCAAAATGATGGAAGCAGGGCCGTATCCTGTGTTTATTGAGATCACCTGTCGGCTGCAGTCATTATCATTGGGTTTTATTTCGTAAATGGTACCGATTATTTTGGAATAAGAGAGTGTGGACATAAAAGATCCTTTTTTATTTAGGATATGCGGGAGTGTGGGGAAGTGTTAAATGAAAAAAGAAAGGCATTGGTCCAGTGAAATGCCGCCAGCAACCGCGTGTTCTCGGGATGGTTTTTTTGTGAGACCGGACACCGGTTATACGGGCAAAACCGCACTCTTTCCAGAACTGGCGGATATAAATAATTATGGAATAATTATTTATGTTAGTATATTAACTGATCGCAGGGTGTTTTGACAAGTGTTTTTTTGTAAAAAATCGTATTTATATGAAAAGGAAATTTTAACAGTTGAGTTTCATCGGATTTTTCAGAAGTTATGCTTTGGTGAAATCGTATGGAATGATACTCTATTCGGCGATTGAATAACCGGCAGGGGAAGAGGTATCTTTTTCCGGCCGGTAGATGCCGTCTCTATCTGCGAAGTAGTAGACATCCCTGTAACGATCTTTAATCCAGGCGTTTTTGGCCATTTTTCCCGTGTTGGATAAATAATACCAGTTCCCATCTGGCTGCTGTATCCACTGGCTGGTTTTCATAGCTCCGGTGGAAGATAAATAGTACCAGTTTCCATCAGAGTTTAAAAACCAGGTATTACAGATCATTTTTCCTGAATTATCAAATACATACCAAATACCCTGGACGTTCAGCCACCCTGTTGCGGCAGATCCCTCCTCTGTGAGATAATACCAGCCGTTGTCTGTCTGAAGCCAGCCTTTGTGCATTTCACCGGATTGGTTTAAGTAATACCACTTATCATTGACCTTTTGCCATCCCTGGGCCATGCCGCCGTCACCGCACAGATAGTACCACTGGTTATTGGAATCCAGATACCAGCCGGTGACCATGGCGCCGGAGCTGTTGAAAACGTACCAGCGGTTATTTATGTATTTCCATTGGTTTTTGACTGTGGAACCGTCGGAAAGCTGGTATTTCCATATCGTACCGGATTTCATCCATTTTTCGCCGGACGGATCTCCGTAAATGGGCCTGCAGAATTTGTGCCCTTCTCTTTTGACCGCGGCCAGGGAGTAGGTTTTTGGGGCGTAACATCCGCCGCCATTTCTGAGTGCGGAACCGGAAGAAGAATTTACGGAAGTATTTGCACCAAAGGTTTTGATTACATCCCCTTTTACATCTAAAACAAACTCTGCGTGGTAAAATCTTGTTCCGTTCCAAAATACCATGATGTCGCCGTATTTAGGGGTGATGAATACCCGGCCTTTTGATTTAAATAGATTGTAGGTGGTTTGACAATTAATCATGTATGATTGCAGGCATAATTTCTGGGCGGTTTCCAGCCCGTAGGCTTTTGTCATGCCCCAGAAAAGGGCGGCGATACAGTAGTAGGAACCCTGGTAATTTGTGAGCCCCAGATCGGCCAGGTCTTTCCAGTATTTGGTCCAGTTGTCGGATCCGTCGTAAGCGCCGGTTTTTTCGTATAGATTTTTGGTGGGACAGTTTTTACTTTTTTCTATGTAGCCGGATTCTGCTAATAATATGTTTTTTAGGTGATCGATATTATACATTTTATCCTCCATGCCGGGGCAGGTTTTGTGTGGGTTTGCGCGGGGAATTTCAGATTCCCAGATGTGGTTAAAAGTTGTGGCTCCGGCGTAAATTTTGGGGTGAAAATAATTCTGGCGACTGATTATTTCATTAGTCTATGGGGGCCGGGGATGAGAAGAGGGCGGAAATGATGGGATGAAATGATAGGATGAAATCATTTCCGCCTGTTTTTGAGATGTTTAGTATAAATAATTTGATTGATTTATTTTGTGATTAAGAAGTGGCATTAAGAATCGATGCGACTTCGGCCCGGATTTTTTCCGGGACTTGTTCTAGGGTTTTGATTCCTTTGCGGATTAAATCTGCGTATACTTTAGCCATGGGTTATGCCTCCATTTTTTCATATAGTTCGGTTAGGGCTAGCTGGGTATTGGTTACTTCTTGTTCAAGGATTTGATTGGCTTCATATTGTTCGGCTAATGCTGTTTGAGTGGATGTTAGCTGGTCTTCCAGTATTAGATTTTTATTTTGTAATAGATTAATTTGTTCATCTTGTGTTGGTATATATTGAGCGGGCAATTCTGTTCCATCTTCCAATTTATTATATAAAGTCCCATTTCTATAAATATCCCCCTCCTGTACAAGATATCTATATTCTAATGCTAATGCATTATTGCCATACACTGTTCTTGCAACAACATTGGCCTCTTCATAATTTAAGAACAGGGCAATATTTTGCACTAATCCTGTTTCATCTATCAATATAAATGGCTTACTTAATTCAACGATCATCGATTACCTCCATCTGTATTTATTCATTAATAAAGTTTTATTAAAACAACTCCTGAACCACCGGCTCCACCAGCGCGATATAAATAATTATATCTTCCCCCATAGCCACCGGCTCCACCACCGCCGCCGCCAGTATTGGCTGAACCAGCGGAACCATTTGTTCCCAAACAACTATAAGGATACTCGTCACTATCACTTACTGTCATGAAACCAGAATCCCCACCACGACCTCCTCCGGGCCCACCATTTCCTCCTCGTGTATCTAATGGTCTATTGACTTCATCATAGGATGAAGAAGGAAACTGATTATCATAGTTATATTTTCCGCTAGCACCACCACCACCACCAGAGGCATATAATGTGCCGGAAGATAACCCAAATGCCCTTGTTGTCGTGCCCTGTCCTTTTCCAGGATTGTAATAATAGGAAGAGCTTGCACCATTCGCGCTTCTTGAGCCAGAGCCTCCATCAGACCCGCCATTTCCTCCAGATTTGCAGTTAACTCTATAGTATCCGGCGGCTCCACCGCCAGAACCGCCGTCACATCCGGCAGCCCCTGAACTAGTATCGGAACAACCGGAAGCATTGCATAAAATGACACCACTTCTGGTTATTGAAGAGTTTCCACCTGCATTTGCTGGTCTGCCGGAATAATTTTTATCACTTGTACCAGAATTGCTTTGAGTTTGAGCGCCGCCGCTTCCGACCAAGACGGATAAGACTTGACCTGACGAGACTGCAATTGTTTTTACAGTGGAAGTATATCCGCCGCCACCACCACCGCCGCCATCAAATTGAGCTATTCCACTTCCACCACCGCCGACACAAAAGATATCCATTGTATTGTAGCCATTTGGAATCGTATAATTTTGTGAAGATGTAAAAGTTTTGTTAAGGATATTACTTGTTGTAACAGTGGCATTGACAGCGCTGCCTGTTAATTCTCCAACGCTGCATGTCACGTAAGGATAAGCGGATAAATAATATTTCGTACATAAATTGGGCAATGTTAAATAAGCAGTGGATGTCCCTCCGCTGGATGTATTATTTCCAGATCCTTTATATATCTGAGTTCCGCTTGTTTTTCCTGGATATCCGCTTGTACTGTAACGGATATAAATTCCACTATAAGGTTTACCGGAAGCCGCCGTTGGATTTTTCCATGTCGCAAGAACTCTGCGGCCGGAATTGGCGGCTACACTAAAAGACAGTAAACTGTTAACTGTCATATTCCCGGTTATTTTACTCCCATTCACCCAAGCCGTTTTCCCACTATAAATATATCCAGCCGTAGCAGTAGCGGAAGTCTGGCTGGCTAAGCTGTTTGCTGTGATTTTTCCGGAACCGTTATGATAGCCATTTGGTATCGTATAACTTCCGCCGGCATTTAATGCCTGGGTTACTGCACCGCGGTTAGGCATGCTGCCTGTCTGAGGCTCATCACTTCCGGAGCCGCCGAATGATTTACCAGTTAAAACGTGTTCAGGAAGCGCATTCAACTCATCAGGGTCAATCCCCCCGCCTCCGCCAAAATTAATTCGTCCGGTTTTAGCCATTTTTCTTCACCACCTTATAAAAATCAACTGTTATTGTTCCAATCGGAACCTTTTTTGCTTTTAACATAAAATTCCCTGGGCCTGAGCTACTCATTACGCGTATTTGGGCCTTGGAGACGGCTGTGTAGCTGTCTGAATTGAAATAAACCTCTACGATATCATCTTCACCAATGGAAGCGTCCTCGTGGGTATACGTAAAATCACTGCTCCAATCGGAGACGGCGATTTCAAATGAATTGGAATAGTATCCGGTCAGCTGGTCTATTTTATTGGCGGAATAGGTATTTGTGATTTTTTCGTCACCGGCCGCATCGTCTTTGATTCCGATTGTGTGCTGGGCCACGCGGTCTATAAATGTCTGTACGTCATTTAAATAAAAACGTTCCATGGAGATAATGGCATCCCTGAGTTTATTCCATTTGTCGGCATTGAATATTGTGTTTACCAGTCCGGGATTATTCTCTAATAAGGTATTGGCGCCGGTTACATCACCGGATTCCCACAGCGTGTTATACTGCTGGGCCACGGTGATTAGGTTAACCGTGATGTCCTGCATTCTTGCCCAGGTGTCTTCTGTATCAGGAAAATTTGTTAATGGAAGATCGTTATATTTTGCCAAGTTAATCACCTCTTTCTATTTTTTGGGTTCCTTCTGTCATAGACAAAAGAAAAACTCTCCAAAAATTTATAGAGAGTTAATGTCATAGTGCCTGATCCTGTGGACCAACTGAAATTTTTAATGATGTATTGGTTGGTTTCCCTGCTATATTTTGGGGTATACCTTATTTTTGTATTGACTTCTAACCAGGGGATAACGATTGTATTTAAGGTTATGGTATCCATCATGGCGGTAGAAGTGTATGCTAAATATTCCGCCTGGTTGTAACAGGCTGCGTCATCACTTAAACTTTCATAATCCACGGCGTTCATGATTTCGTAGCCTAAGTTTTTTACTGAGAAGGGGCATTCATCTGAATTTTCGATGTATTTGCCATAACATTGATACTGGCCGAGGAGGAATAGGGCGGATGTGACCCCGGATTCGCCGGCATTTAACCTGCGGTAGCGGAATACATAAGCAGTATCCGGCAGCAGAGTTCCGGCAGCTAGGGGGCTGCCGTCTCCATCGTAAATGGGGATCGGAGCGTAGTTATTGACGGAGAATTTCGGGGCATCCAAATTTGTAGCATTTATTTTAATGCCAAATTGTGTCAGGTGGTCGATATCATTCCAGGATGAACAGCCGTCTAATGAGATTTGATAGGTGTTATTGGTATAAGTGGAAGTATCCGCATAGCGGTCAGACGCGCTTAATTCCAAAACTTTACCCCATACTTCAACAACGTTATAGATATTGTCAAATGAAGTGCTTGCGCTTTCATCCAGTACGATATGCTCCATGACAGAATCGTCCAACAGGACGGGATCAGAGGCACAGTTGGGGATTTCCCGCCATATGAAGGTGCCGTCTGCGTCAAAGAAGAATTCCCATGAATCGTACAATTCACAGATTTTAGTCCAGATTTCGCAGTAAGTAACGCCGGTATTAAACTCCAAATCATATGGAACTTCTTTTCCTATGTCTTCTACAATGTACCGTTCAATATTTGCGTCATCCAGCAGAGCTATGACGGACTGGCGTATATCCTGGCCGGCGGGAATTTTTAATCCCTGGGCTATATTGTTGGATTCTGAGTTGGCGGAACCATAGCCGCCAAGCTGTCCATTTAAGGTGCCGTCATATTCGGCCATTAAATCGGCACAGGTGAGAGAGAGGGTGCGTTCATTTTGGGAGTATTTGTAGTTCATTGAAACGTAGACAAATGTACCGATTCTGTACCAGATGATTTCATTTTGACGCAGTGATTTTATCCCATAATATACCTGCAGCCGTTTATCCAGCCAGATTTTTTTATCCTTTCCTATGATGAAGCTGGAATTGGTGAGAACCAGATCGCAGGTATAGGACCTTCTCTGTACGGAATCATTATTTACGCTGAAGCTGTCATTGATGATGGAACCTTCAAGGGAATCGAGGACTTTAAACTGTTTGTTCAGCAGTTCGACCCGGATGTATACTTCGTGGGTTCCCTGCCGCAATAAATCAAGATCACTTTGTTTTACATCATACATAATTTTTACCTACCTATCCAGATCCGTATCTATCAAATCATTATCGTATAAATCGCCAACCTCGTAAGCGTCACCGCATTCGGTCCAACTGAATTTGGATTTTACATAATAAAAACCGCCGGTGTCTCCATAGACATATTGGCGGTCTGATTCGCTTATGCTTCCGGTTACATTGACCAGCAGCAATTTGCCTTCGCTGTCCTTTAAAATTTTAGGTTTTCCGTTGATCAGCATCTCATAAATGATGTTCCGGTAATGAAAGGCATGATCGGTATCTGCAAAATCCTGATCGAACTGGAGAAACAGGCACTCCATTTCCCCGGATTTATAACCGCTGCTGCCATTGATGACTGTGACGGGGTATTTTCGTCCGAATGGTTTGACCTGGCTGGTTTCATAGTTAATGGTTTGAGTGTAAGACGCATCCAAAATCAGCGGGTAGGATCTGTCTTTTTCACATAAAAAGAAATTGTCGAAACTGGATTCCACCTTGCTGACGATGTAACTGTTTTCACCGCCGGAAATGACAGGGACGTAGGCGTATTCCACAGTTCCTATGGGTTCAAAGTAATCGATCAGTTCGACGGAGAGATCATCATTTTTCTCTATTTTACGCTCAAAAATAGTTTTGAATTTATTGTCTTTGGCTGTACGTTTCTTGATTCTGATGGAATCTACAATGGATTCGGTGAAGTTAACATTACCGCCATACAGGGTGTCATTGAAGATCGCATGAAAACGGGTGTCAAATGTCCATTCTGTGGGGATTGTACCGTCAAAATCGGTTATTTCTATTAGTTTTACCGCTGCATAGATTTCGTCAAAGACCGCATTCTGTATTACTAATTTCTCAACTGTATTGGGATTGGCGGCATGGGAAATAAGAGTATCGTTACTGGATGCAAAAATGTGTCCGCAAAACATTGGATCACCTCCTTTCTGGTGCTGTTATTTTGGTATGATAACAGCTTTTGTATCAAAATATGGGCCTTTTCTGGTTATACAATAGCTGATACATTCCGAATCTGTCGGAATGCTGAAATAGTTGCTGTATAAAGTGTAATTCACGCCCGATGAATTGGCAGTCAGTTCTATTACGCCCTTCTTGCCATTGGAATCATCAAAGATTCCTTCTCTATAAGAGCAGCTGATCTGCATTGTATCATCAGCATCCTTTAAGAGAAGAAGCTGCTGGTTTACTGCAGGTTCATAAAATTTAAATACATGGCTGAAATCACCGGTGATCTGATAGCCGATGTCGAACTGAACAGAATTGTCTCTCAGATCGGCGTATCTGCCGTCAATGAATACCACATCTTTATCAGGTATTCCTTCTGTAGAGATCAGATTGCTGCGCAGTTCAATCGCTCCAATATCGGGGTGATTGTTGGTTTCCAGAACCGCGAAGGGCTGCAGGTTTTCATAAGCAACGGTAAATAAGATTTCAGGCGTTTCTAAGCGCATACCCTGGACAGTTGTACCGGTTGCTTTGATATAGTATTGGTTGGCATTTTCGAGAGAGGATATTATGTAAGATAAATCTCCGCTTGTGAAGTCCTGCGGCGGGTATACGGTTCCGGAAGTCTGCAGGGCTACTTTTTGATAGGAATATAAAGTTATGGTATAGGACTGCAGGAGTTCATTTTCTGTTTGGCTGTAGTGAAGGGCAGTTTCATACACGGAGGTCCTGATTACATCGTTAGGCTGGATTGACAGTTGGAACGTTGGGGCGGAGTAGCTGTAGAACAGGACTGCATCCGAAGTATCTGATTCGAGATCATTCATGTCAAATACAGTGATGTAGCAGGTGTAACAAGCGCCGTTTACCAGGCCGCTTTCAGTGGGTAAATGATACTCTGGCCTCATGGTTTCCGTGATTTCGTTGTATATGATTGTTCCAGATGTTTTTTCTTTGATGATACACCTGGATTTAAAGAACCGGTTTCCGTTCCAGGTGAAATTGATTTTTGTGCCCAGAGAGGAATCAAAAGGTTCTATTGGGTGGATGATTGGTTTTATGGGGGTCACCTCTTTCTGTAAATTGTTCTGTTTTTATTTGAGAAATGATATTTATAAAGCGTGTAAAGGTTGTGGAAAATCAATTCTAATCCTTTAGGCTACACGTTTCCACATATAGCAGGTAATATATGGCTGAACGATTGATTGAGAAGACGATAGCTGGGCATTTGTACCGGGACCCGTAACGCCTGTGTTGCCATGATTATGAGCCTGGTTACCACCGATATACTGGGTTTCCCAAATAGTGCCCTTTTTCCATTCCATAAACCAGCCGGAATTGTATAAGGAGCTAAAACCTGAAACGCCTGCGTCGAACTGATTGGTTGCGCTATTGCCGTTATTCACAACAATTGCCCCATTTGCTAACCAATGGTTGTGGGATGGTATCTGGTTAATGTTTAAAGTACAGTTATTTGTACTGTGTGTATGGTTATTAACGGCATGGCTGTGGCTTAGATTAACGATTTTTGTTCCGCCTTGTTTTTCTGGTAAGGAGAAATCAGGATCATTTTCGTTGACGCCTGTCGGTATCCGGCCATTTCCCCAGCGCTCCCATGAGCCTCCAATGAAGGTGCTTGGATTTACATTGTTTACGCTGAGGTATATTGATCCTATGGGATAATATTTTGACAGATCGTTTTTTAGGGACAATAGTTCATTGTTTAGGTAATGAAAGCATTTTTTGATAGTTGAAAACAGGGTGGATATAAGGGAAGAACTGATGAGTTGGCTTTGTAGCGTGTCGAATGACGGGATATCATCGGTAGCTGCCAGATCATCGAATGTGACTGTGTAATTGGACAAATCATTTTTGAGTTTGTCGGTTGCTATATTTCCGGCAACTTTTTTCTGGCCTTTGTATAGAGACATGTATATCACCTCCTTTTGAAATCGAATGTGATTATGATAGTTTTCTTGCAGACAGCAATATATGATTCGCATTAAAAGCGATAGCACCCCAAGTATGGATATAAAATCTTTCTGCAATTGTGGCCATAACCACCATATCTAAAGAAGCTGAATAGATATTACTATCTGCAGCAGTTACAGATTGACGGCCTAATTCTTCACTTCCCTTTAATAATTTAAGAGTGACACGATTATTTGTACCTGCTATGTTGATTTGTGCATGAATGCTGTAAACCCCAGGTGGTAAATCTATATATGCGCTGTTGGTCCATGAATTGGTTATGGAAGGATTTGTAACTGTTCCATAATATGGTATGCCAGAAGATGCAGAATCTATTTTATATAATAAAAAAGAATCTATTTCTTGTTCAGTATAATATCTTTCGTCATGAGTGTGTGAAATGTTTGCTTTATTATCTAGCCGTTGATTTAGAGTATTTGCAGTGTATTCTAAGGCATCGTTTAATAATTTTATTTTATTATTAAGAAAAGAAAGACCATTTTTAAATAAAGAAATTAGTGATGAGAGTTTAGAATTACTGGTTATTAAATTCTGTATGGTATCAAATAACTCTATTTCTTCTATAACACTATCATTAAATGTGACTGTATAATTCGCTAAATCACTTCTAATTTTCTCATTTGACGTATTTCCAGCTACTTTTTTTCTGCCTTTATATAGAGATATGTTTATCACCTCACTTTAGAAGTTGGAATAGTAGTTTATGAAAGATCACTACCGCAAAACTGTGGGTATTTTTATAAATTCTGTAAATTCGGCGTTATCTATTATTATTTCAGTGTCCCGACTATTGTATACCAAGAATGAGTTATACCTCCTGTGGTAAGTGAATTACTCATATAAAATTTAAGAACTGTACCATCTGCGAGTACGGACACGTTTTTTTTGTCTGGAATACCAGAAACGAGAGTTGCTGTAACAGAACTTATACCTGAAAATATGGAACTCATATCTAATTCTTTAGCCGCTACACCATTGGGAACTTGTTCTATTGGGATTGCCCCATAATAGATGCCCATTTTTCCAAATTTAATGAGATGATCAGTTTTGTCAATATCAGTAAAATCCACATTTGTCATATAGCTGTACCAATTAGACCATACATGGCTGCTGTTATAATAATTTCTTACTTGAGTATTAAAATTATTTACATTATAAGTGCCATGCCGTAAGGCGATTTGTTTGCTTGACTTATTGCTGCCAATTGAATTGGGAAGGCATAACAGCCAGCCATTACTCCATGGAAAGTTTATACAAGCCTCGCAAAAATAAAGTTTGGGCATTAAATCATCAAAAGATATAAAAGTGTTAATATCAATACCAGAAATTACTTTGACACTTATATTATTGCTTATATCACTGATTTTTGTATCCATTTCAGTTTCCGTATAATATCTATTGTCGTGATCCGATGAGCGTTGATGAGTCTCCATTTTGTTTAATAATGATGTGTTAAGATACAGAAGACTAGTTTTTATTAATTCCATCAATGATGATACTAATGTACCGGTGGCTATTTGACTTGAAATAGTATCAAATGATTCTACCCCTTCAATAACTGTGTGGTCATTAAATGTTACTGTATAATTACCTAAATCATTTCTGAGATTCTCGTTTGCTACATTACCTGCAAGCTTTTTTTTACCTTTGTATAAAGAAATAAATATCGCCTCACTTTCTCAAAAATAAATTGTTTTGGTATTAAGATGTTGATGCAATGATAATGGGGGATAGGGGGCTTATCAGGCGCATATTCACCGTGCTGATGCTTGGTTTATGTATAATTTGGGATACCTACTATTTTAATAGAATAGGGGCAGATTGGGATATGAAGCCCCAATTTTATCTGCCTCAGAAGTATATATATTCAAATCATAAGAGGCCAGTAAAATATTCTGTATAACATTCAAAATATAGTCTTAACTTTTGAGTTTAAAACTATTTATTTACGAATTTAAATTTGATTCTTCAGCTCTCTCTTTACTGTAAAACATTGTTTTAATTACCATTATTTATTAGAATGTTTTTCATTTTAAACTGTACTTTTTGGGGATTTGATGGAAATGTGGTGATTTTATGCGTGTTTTTATTTTGTAATTAGTAATGACTAAATATTATAGTGATTTGGATAAAAAAGTATCAGTCTCATATTATGCAAATAATTCTGATTATCCAGAACAATATTTCGTTAACATAGCCGGATATATCTCGGATTATGTGGCACTGGAGATAGGTAGCCGATCTGATAAAGGCCTTCCTTATGTGCGGTCAAAAAGCAGTGGCGGTTATACTGAATGGAAAAGAATTCTAACTAATGATGATTTAAACGGGCATCTTTATATTACACCTGGCGGTAATGTTGCCATAGAAGCCGCCGCAAATGGTAGTAATACTCGATATAGGCTACAACTTGGTACTGCTGGAGATGTGGCAATATTTCGGTCTACCGATGGTGGTAAAACTTGGCCGGATTCGAAAAAAATCGCATCCTATATATAATAATTTTTTACTTGAATACTAAGTGATTTAACATTACCGTGAGTGTTACTGTTGTTGCAAATTCGATGTATGATGTTATTGAAATAAATGGATACCTATTAGCGAAGCGATGCTATGTATTTTGTTATACCAAAGTAAAATCAACAGAATCTGCGGATTTAATAACAATTACAATTGGGCTACCAGTAATAGTACCAAAACAGATTGTGAGGGAATGGTTTTCACCGTTAAACAATGTTCAAAGGCATTCCATGGGAATAATTATGACACACTTATCACCTTGGTTTTAATCCAACTTTCTCCGTTATCTTCTGTTTTATATATAGCGATTTTACCTAAAACATTAATCCGTAATTGATAAAATATATTACTAAAAATGGTAATTGTGTTACTAGAGTAGTATCATCAAAAACAAGCCCCCACTCATAGCTACGCTAATATGATAACTGTACCGATTAGACCATACTCGGTTACCTTTATAATAATTTGTTATTTGGGTATTTAGTTATTTGCTATACAACTACTCTGATTGAGAAATTAAAGTGAACACAGTTTATAAGCTCTAAATTAGGTGTTCCTTGTGGTAAATAAAAAAATAATCGGCCATCAGTCTCCATTTTTCCGACACCAAATGCTGCCGCTACCCCCGGTAAATTTCCTTCGATTGTGTCAGGCTGAACCGTATAAGTAGTTGGAAAATAGGTTCTTCCGGCATATGAATATCCTGTTACTTGGGCAAGAGCTAACCACATTCCTGTTTGCCGTACATCAATACCATATAATGCATAATTTAAATACATTCTACCATTTTCAATATAGCATTGATTAAGAGCTGCATTTAGTGGTTCACAAGAACTACGATTAATTGTTACCTGTTCCCACGACACCTTATTATTATCTGCTTTATCACTATAATACTAAGTACTCATTCTGCAATTAAAATCGCATCATACAGCCATTTAATAGAAATAAGGGTAAACTTAATAAAGCACCTCAATTCAGCCGCTTAAAATCGCCATATTTTTCTATAATCTATGCATATTTCCGGAAAGATTCCCTGACATTCTGCTCTTTGACAGTACAATAAATCATTGTAGTGTCCAGTTTCTCATGCCCCAGGTATTCTTTCACTTGTTCTACCGGCATTCCACGGCTTAAAAGATCCGTTGCAATCGTTCTTCTGAATCGGTGAGGATGTACGTGGGCTACACAGGCTCGGTTTCCCAGTTGTCGGAGCATATACTGCACCCCAGCAACGGTAAGACGGTTAAAAGGACGATCTAATGTCACAAATAGCGGCTGCTTTTCAAGTCCTTCCATGGATATACCAGCCTGGCTACTGCGCTCACGCAAATATCTTTTCAAATAAAACTTTGCATTATCTGTTAAATACACCCTTCTTTCTTTACTCCCTTTGCCATAAACAATTAATTCCTGTTTTCCCATCTCAATATCCTGAACATTCAGCGCTACCAATTCGGATACACGGACGCCAGTGCTGTACAAAAATTCCATCAGGGCACGATCCCGTAGTACCCCGCAATTAATCCGTAAGGCTTCTAATTCCTCTTGGTTGAATGGCTTTTTAATAGTACGTTCCAGCATTAAACTGCCGATCCTTCTCACTGGATTGTCTGTAACCATCCCTTCCACATTTAAAAAGTCCCAAAATGATGACAGATAATGAAGCCGTGTCTGCATTGTAGACATTGCGATCCCATTTTGCCTTGAAATGCTGTAATAATACCGGAGATCCATGGTTGTCACATCCTCAATTTTCTTTCCAAGGAACTGTAGCATCTTATGAATCTCCGTACTATACTGTTTTAATGTGTTCATTTTCCGGCCAGTTGTGTGTTTGGAGCCAATAAAAGCGTTTATTTTAGCTTCATTTCCGTTGATGGATTCTACTAGTTCATACTTTTCTTCGGTTACTTGGATTCCATGGAACTGGATATACAGTACATTTTCCAATTCATCCAGTTGATCTGGCTGTAGACTTGGCGTCATAGCCTGAATAACTGCCTGTAGTATCTTTTCAAGCATAAAAATAACCCTCCTTTCACAGACAATTGTAAAGGATGGAATCCAAAAGCTCCACTACGTACTAAATATTATAGTGATTTAAATACGATCAGTATTAATCAAATTATTGTAACAGTTAAAGATTATGAGATGGCAACAAAAGCGGATAGTAATGTCTTAGGAGGTTATTCCTATTCTTGTTCACTGGTGTCAATGGGAGAAGTTCCTACTGGAACGATACTTGTTGTGCCAATAGCATGTGGCCAAAAGGATAACTGGAATAATAATGGCCTGATATCTGTTCATCAAAATGATTTTGTTCGTATAAGTGCAAATAAAGCAACTACATATTCTGTCCGCATTGCTTTTATCAGACGTGGTAAAGTTTAAGCAAAATAATAATTATTATGATGAACCAAAAATTATAGCCTCAACCCATATTTTCCCATTAAAATTAGTGCCATCATTTAACCATTTGGCTGTAAAGGTTATAACTGAACCTGATATAGAATAGTCCATCATTAATACCTCAATTCTAGCTATATTATCTTTGTATGCCTTTGTCTGTCCGAATAAAAGCGCCTTATATGAACAGTCACCTATTCCATAAGCAACAGCATCATATACTCCTTGTCCATCTATAAAAGTCACTTCATCTACAAAGTACTTAATAATGCTGCTTCTGATCCCTAAACCTAAATAGTAAGATTTTATGTTACTATCAGATAGATACTGTTCCCATCCACACCATATACCTTCGCACTTTTTAGCTTTATAAAAATAGTGTATGGCAGGCGAGGCTGGAATTGCTTCAATAATTTTGTTATTATCGTTAACCAAGTTAACATACAGCCAAAATGCCTCTCCAGATTCACGTGGCGGCATATTGGTACACTCCGGATAAGCATAATACAGCCCTTGTCCGAGAGTGAGAATATCGCCACTCTTTAACACTTTGTAATTCAAATCACTATTTAATTTAGCCACAGAACTATTCAACCCCGTCAACGCCGCCACAATATTCCCAAGTATAGTTTTAAACTTCCCCCCTTTGGTAATATTTGCAATATTAGCAGATGTATTAACATCCACGTTATCATAAGCTGTATCCAGTTGTAATTCGCCATTATCGAGTATGTTTATGTCATTGCCGCCCTTAACTAAGCCTAATGCGGAGTTTGTAGCTTTTGAGCCGAGATCGGCTATTAATTGTTTCATAAAATTCCATCTCCTTACTCTTATTCTGGGAAGTTATAGTGTAATTTTTTAGTTACATCGTCAAAATAGAAAGGGTTCACTTCATCATCGGGATAATATGCATACAGTTTTCCATTCTCAAAGGACAATGTATAAATTCCTGCCAAATTTACAAAGGTATTTTTAACTTCATCATCTGTTACCATGTAGAGCTGATTTTCATCGATGGCGTCGTTTGTAATGAGAGCATCATATTCATCCTGGGTCAGATAGATAATATTGTCGGCAACTTCGATGTCGCTTGTACCGTCAAAGGGAACACCATTTATATTTCTTGGCGTCGATAATTTTGTGGCGCTCAATACATTTTTTTCAGAATCGGAAGTATTATCTGCATTTCCAAGGCCCACGTCATTTTTGGTAACTCCATGAGGGTTGTTTTTATCTGAAATGTGGGTGAAGGCGAAATTCCATTTGTCAATGAAGGCAGAAGTAATGGTATTCAAAATACTTTGATTTTCATGTTTATGACGGTTATTTAAAATATCTATGTAATTTGAATCAGATTCATTAAGCGGTGTATATCCAAGTGCGGAAGAAATATTTTGTGATGTTAATTCGCTGAGGATGGTGGAAGAGGACTTGTTTTCTACATTGCCAAGCCCCAGATTGGCGGGAGTGATGTTAACATTTCCTGTTCGGTAGCTTGTTTCGCCGGAACCTTTTACGCCGGATACGCCGGCAACGCCGCCGCTGCTGGAGGTATTGTTAACGGTTTGTATAAATAGTTCGCTCCAGTTATTTTGTGGAGCGCATACGATGACAATCTGGTTGGTGGATAATTGGGCATCGCATGAGGCGGCAAATGTTTTGCCTCTGTATGAGATTTCATATCTGCCGTCGGATATTTTTCCAATTATTTTGGCTTTAAATGTCCTGTCAAACTTTGCATTTTTATTTAAATAATTATCCAGGTAATCTCCGATAGAGGAAGATACTTCGTCTATTATTTGTCTATAATTTATCTTTTCTATTTGAATCCCTCCAAATAAAAGAGACGGCAAAAGTGACTGCCGCCTCTTTTTAAATTTTAAAATTACTAAAACTGTGCTATCTGCGTCCCAAGTCTATTCTCAGAGAAGATCTGAGTTCAGATCCCAGAGCTTTGGCAAAGCCATCAGGATTATCACATTTTTGAATTTGAATGTCGCCAAAATTAAACTGCTGCATAGGCTGATCCTTTTTGATGGTGGTTAAACTGCTGTAGTCAAGGGACGGAATATCCAAATCTGGTATGCAATTATATGCAAATGCAAAATTGTCTAATAGCATTTTCTGCTGAAGTGGATTATAGACGGCTTCTCCTTTATGAAGTATAGCCTTCACTTCATCATTATTGAGTTTTTTCAGGCCGAGAAGTTTTAAGACAGCTTCACGGCTGGTGGCACTGTTGCTGCCAACAAGACCATGTTTAATACCTTCAGCTAGAGATACGCCGGGACCGACTTCTGAGGATTTGTCATCTCCTTTGTAACTGTGACCTCTCTTTTTGCTACGGTTTTCATCATCATCGTCGTCGTCATCCCGTCCTTCTAACGCATCCGCCAGATTCTCCCGCACATCTTCCAAGATGTCCTTCATATTGGCAACATTATCCGTGAGCTGCTGCCAACTGGATGTATATTCTGAGATCATACCGCTGTTTTCATTGTACTGCGCCATGGATTTGAGCAGTTCATCGGCAGTCTGTGAGAGAGACTGCTGTACTGCGGCTAAAATGCTTTCGGCATCAGCAGATGTGCCTCCCACCGCGCCCAGATAGTCATAGATATTCTGCAGATTGTCTTCTGCGGACATTTTTTCATTTATCTGTGACAGCAGATCATTGATTCCGGTCATGGCCTGATCGTAGGAGAGCGTTCCTTCTTTGTATGATGTAATATAATTTTCCAGCAGGGAAGAAATGTTTTCGGTGGTGTTGATCTGTTCCTCATAATTTGTCATCTGCTGGGATAAGGATTCATTCAGACCTTTGAACAGGTTATAGAGCTCCGTATCATCGCCGTTTAAAATGGTATTTTTCCATCCGGCGCCGAGGTAATCTGCGGCCAGGGCTTCATTTTTGGCTGTTTCAATATTGTCTTTGATTTCGGACCATTTTTGGGAGATCTTTTCCAGCTTTTCTACCTGGCTGTCATAGGCTTCATTGATTCCGTCCAGTTCTTCCTGGAGGCCGTCCATTTTAGTCTGGAGATTGTATTTTTCCAACTCGTATTGGGCGTCTGCCAGGCTGTTTTCTGCATTTCTGACTGCTTCGGAATCGGATTCGTATGTGGTCTGGCCGCCACGGATGACCCGGGTTGTCTTCTGGTTTCTGGCCTTTTCCAGTTCGTACAGGGCCTGCTCTACGGAGAGCTGGTACTGGCGGGCTTCATTTGCTTTATCCAGGAGATCCAATTGTTCCTGTAAGGCGTCAATCTGGTTTTGGTAGGTATCGTTGGTCAGCTCATTTTCCTCTTGGAGAGCGTCGATTTGTTCCTGGATCGCGCCGGTGACAGCGGAGAGGACTGCATCGTAGTCACTTTGCAGATCGGTCATTCCGTCCAGGGCCTGCTGAAGGGTGGAAGAGTACTCCTTTATTGAATCCAGGGGCATTTGGAGAAGGGCTTCGTTCCACTGGTGGAGATTTTGGACCATGGAGGACATTTCGCTGTTGATGGACTGTAATTTGCTGTATAACTCGTTCCAGGTTTCACTGCCTTCTTTGTATCTGCCCATGAGGTTTTGGACGGCGTCGGCCTGCTTTTTGTGGTGGTCGATGATGGTGGCGCCGTTGGTGATTAGGGTTTGGTAGTAGGATGTGTCCAGCTTTTTGCCGGAGGCTTCGTAGACGGAGCCCCAGTTTTCGATGGCTGAGGTGATGTCGTTATACATGTTGATGATGGTGTCGAGGTTGTCGATGGGCATACGAAGAAGTTCATTATTCAGTTTCTTTTGTTCTTCTTTCGTTCCAATCAGCTCTTCATGTAATGATGATATCTCATTTTCAATATTATAATATTCCTCTGTACCTTCTTTGATCTCGCCAGAGCTTAACAGTGCATTTAATTCAGCTTCTTTATCTTTGATTTTACGGTTAATGAGGTTTTCCTGCCTGCGTAAATTCGAAATAAGGATTTCATACGAGGCGGCATCAACAAGACTGCCAGATTCTTTAAGATAGCTGATTTGTGCTTCGATGAGTGAGTTGTTGTTTTTTAGCTTTTCAGTTTCAGCATTTGCATATGCGATGTCATTTTCATAATAGGATTTAGTGGTTCCGATATGCTTTTTCTGTAAATCTTCCTGGTCTTTTAATTTACTCTGCCATTTATCATAATAATCAATGACTTTCAGGATCTCTTCGCCTTGATCTCCTGGAAAGAGTTCAATATCATCGCCGCCATTCTCGATTTTATTTTTGATATCATCAGGAAGCTTAGCAACTGCATCTTCATATTTCTTTTGATAATCCGGGAGAAGTTTATCATATTCAGATAAAAGCGTTTTTTCCAGTTCGAGCTGGGAGAGGAGAGAACTGCGGCGGGATTCCGTGCCGCCGTCTTCAATTGCCTTATAAAATTGGGACATTGACATACCGGCATTTGCGGCAATTTCAGATAATTCTTGTAAATCACTGCCTGCTGGTGAGACGGTTTGCGATAAAATCTCTTTTGCACGGTTTAGTTCGCTTTCAGTCAGACCGAGATAGGAGAGGAAAGACGAGGAAGATTTCTTTTCAAGATTTGAATCTTTATCGGAGAGCAGCTTTAGTTTTCGGTCGCTCCAGTTGATTTCCTGTTCGGATTGAACTTTGCCAGATCCCGTTGCGCCAGAATTAACGAAATTATTTATACCATTATAATCGGTATTTCCTAAATTAGAAAGAACGTCGTTAATTTCTTTCTGGGCTGCAGAAAGAGTTTCTTTTCTTTTCTGTTCCTTTTCTTTTGCAGATTTATAAACTGAAGGGTCTGCCATTAAAGGCATGGAAAGTGCCTGCATTTCCTCAAAAGTTAGGAAATCAGAGGTATTGCCCGATTCAAATCCTTCTTTAGCCGTAGCCAATGCATTTAGAGCAGTTACTCCACCACCACATGTTGCAACTAAGCCGGCAATATTTTGGATATCGGCACTTGTTTTTAGCGCAATATTACTTGTATTTAGTTTAGCAAGACCAAGTAGTGCGATATTCTTTTTTGCCTCATTGGAAATGGAGGCCATTTGGGAAAGCCTTATTATTTCTTCAGTTGTAGCATCAGAAAGGTCGTAACCATAATACGCAGCCTCCTCAAATGCTCGAGCCATATTAATGGTTATAAGATTTCCGGCATTTGATAAACCGTTGAGTTCTAATTGGGCAATGATTTGATCGCGAGTTTGGGTGTTTAATCCTGTTAAAGCTTTTGTAGCGAATAACCATTCTGTTACTAATGAATTGAATGCTTTTTGCAATGTTTCCTCGGTACCGGTACCATTTGTAAATAGTTTATTAAATTCTTCAAAGGAAGGAAGATCTTTAAAACTACTGTCAAGCCCTTGGAGATCCACTGCATCAAAAATCAGAGGTTTGTTATTGTCTAGTTTATTATGAAAGTTACTGTATAGTTCGTCTATAGTGTGTAACTGTTCAATAACATTAGCAAAAGTACTTGAGGTAAATACATTTTTATCTCTTCTGTCATCATTAAGCTGATTTTTGTAATCTTGAATTTTTGTAAGTAAATCATCCCAGGATAACTTTGTACCTTTTGCAACTGAGATTTTATTAAAGGCAATTTCCAAGTCTCCGAGCGATAATTCACCTACTTTATAATCAAATTCATTTTTTAATTTCTTTTGGACATTGTTAACCATTGTTTTAATGTCAGAGCCGTCCGAGGAAGTAACATTAAAAATTAAGTCTATAGTCTTTTTTGTTTGATCGTCAAGATTACTTAGATGGATTTTGAGATTAGAAATAGCTTCCAGATATTCATCGATGTTAATCAAGCCGTTATCCAGTTGGACTTTGAAATCTAGTGCGTTTGAAATTCTTTCACCATTTTTTCCTTGGAATAATGTAAAAATATTTTCCCGTATATATTTTTGAGCATCATCCCAAGTGGAAAAATCCAATGAGCTCCAATCAATATTATAAATTACCTGTTGAAGAGATGCCTGCATAGATTCAGACAGGGAGGAATATAGAGTGTCTGTTTTAAGCCATGATGCAATGATACTTGATAAAGATGACCAATTACTTTGGATTTTTTTATTTTCTGCTTCAATTTCGCTAGTTAATTCATCGATTTTACCAGAATATTTTTTTTTCAGTGCGTCAATCCCTTTTTGAAGTGAAGCTTCCGCTTCTTTAATTTCTTCATCGGATGATAGAATTGAAATTGTGTAACCAATAGGTATTTCGATGCCATATTCATTTATAGAGGTATCTGCTTTTAATTCTATGGATTCAAGATTATTATCTTTTAATAGGTTTAGTAAATCATTATTTAATTCTGAAAGATATTCATAGTTATCATTTTCAATATGAATCCATTTTTCAGATAATCCATTGGATAAATTTGCTGTGATGTCATCATCAGATATATAACTAAGACTTTTATTGATCGCGTCTACATCATTTTCTAAATTGTTGATATTTTCTACATATTTCTTTGAGTCTTCGGCTGTATTTTTAAATAAATCGCTTAATGCTTCTGCATTTTGCCTATTAACGATATCTGCTTGAGCTTCAACTAGATTATTTAAAGAACCTACAATTGTATCAATATCTCCGCTTAATTGTACAATGGCATCTCCATTTTCAGTATAGTTTCTGCTTAAAGTGGGGAAAACTTCTGCTAATTCATTACTGAGATTAAGAAATTCTCTGTATTCATCATCATTTAAGGAAATATTTTTACCTGTTAACTGATCGACACCTTGTGCAAGTTCGGCATATCGTTGTCCGCTGTCGGATACAAGCTTTCGATTATCTTTTAATTCATTGTTTAGAGCTGTAATTTCCTGTTTTGTTTTTTCAGCAGCGGCTTTCATAGTTTCTGATTTGTTAATCCAGGAAGATATTGCAGTGACAACGCCGGAAACAATCAATGAAGCACCCATTGTTAAAGCTGTATTAAGAGCGATTGTTGCTACTCTTAGGGCAACTGTTTTTAATGTTACGCCAATAAGTGACATTATATATCCGCCCAGACTGGCTTTAGCTCCATTTAATCCTAATAAATAGGCGCCAAGCGCTCCGTTTGTGATACCAATGGCAGATGCAAATGAGGACTGTTCTTTTATGCCTGATGATGACATTGTATTAAACTGCTGAATAGCCGTAGAAACCTTTCTGAATCCGGTCACATTTCCCTGCAGTGACATTGTATAAGCCGCCATAGAAGCATTAGTGCCTTTTATATTTGCCAAATATGTCCTTAGTCCACTGTCAGATTGGGCTAATATTCTTTCCCAGCCCTGCTGTGATAATGAATTGTGTTCGATCGCCTGATTATATTTCCAGATTATTTGTTCGGCATTTGCAAATGGCCTTATAACTCTATCATTTATAGAAGAATTAATTCCATTAAACCACGAATTTACTGTTTCTTGTTTAAAGATCATACTATATAAATAATCATAATGTTATGACACAAAATCATAACGATATGATACAATTTTAATGCTTGTTTGGAAAGCAATTGTTTTTTGTGGTTTATTTTGTTATTATACCTATAATAATAGAGGGGGGATCAATGCATGTTAAAGTGTAAAAAACTAATAGTTTGTGGTGTGTTCAGTGTGATTTTAATTAGCCTGGCCGTTTCAATATTTTTATTTTACCAAAGGGATACCCGAGACTGCCCTTTAATAGATATAAATCTTGGAACACCTTATGAAGAGGCAATTCGCATATTGGATAGGAAAAAGCTTGAATATGAAATATTTGATCATGATAGGAAGCATATTCTAATTGACGATATAATGCTCAAGGATATTTCTGGAAAGATTGAACTACGCACTGAGGAAGATAAAAAGTACATCAGTTCAATTGGGTTTCTTGTTGAGGCTATATCGGATCAGGAACTTTCAGATTATACAACTGAAATGATCAAATATCTTACTGATTTATACGGATCAGATAGAGAGTATTTAGCTTTGGGGATGGAGGAGTTATATACGTATAAATCGGATGATTTAAGTATTTATATTATGTATCCAAAAGAACATAAATATAAAACTAGTTCTATTCAAATTGGTTGGCAAAAAATTGTACGATAGCAAAACATAGTTATATAGATTTATTTTTGTATACTGCTCGCCGAATATTAAGAATAACCTGTCAAAGGAGTTCTTAACTTGTTTCAGTGTATGAATCGTCTTTATTGCAGTTAAGTTGTGTACATATAATAAATGGAGGCATAATGCATGTTAAAGCGTAAAAAACTAATAATCTGTGGTGTGTTCAGTGTGATTTTAATTAGCCTGGCCGTTTCAATATTTTTATTTTACCCAAGGAATACCCGAGACTGCCCTTTAATAGATATAAACCTTGGTACACCTTACGAAGAGGCAATTCGTGTATTGGATAAGAAAAAGATTGTATATGAAGCAATGGAACATGATTATAAGCATATTTTCATTAAGAATATAATGCTCAAGGATATATCTGGAATGATTGAACTTCGCACTGATAAAGAGAAAAAAAACATCAGTCTAATGGGGTTTATTGTTGAGGCTACATCGGAACAGGAATTTTCAGATTACACAACTGAAATGGTCAAATATCTTACTGATTTATACGGGGCCCCTAAACAATATTTAGATTTGGGGACAAAGGATTTTTATACGTATATAACAGATGATTTAAGCGTTAGTATTATGTATCCAAAAGAACATGATTATGATTATAAATCTTTTATTCAAATTTCATGGAATAAAGTTGTGCGATAGCAAAGTACGGTTTTTATAAATTCTTGTTCCGTATACAACTCGCAGAATATGAGGAATAAGCGGTTCATCTAAGAATCATGTTTTTAATGTTTATCTAGGCTTGCCGAAATAGCAGGCCTTTTTATAGTTCGAAGCACCATTCTCCGTTTCTTCCAAACTTACGGCTAGGAGAAATCCTGAGTGCTTTTGCGGTGCACAAAACCGAGTACCGAGCGCATATTACCATAGTATCATTTCATATAGCTATGGCCGCCTGTTGTCGCTGCAGTGAGGGCTTTTCTCATAGAGAACTGTCCCTGCTGACCCAAAGAGCGTAATCTCTGTTCCAAATCTAATATGTTGCCATAATAGAAGAGGGTATTACGTTGTACAATGTTCCCAGCATATTGAGGCTTCGTTTACCTTAGTGTATTTCACTAAGTATGTTATGAAAACTGCTGTATCCAACAGAACACATAACATTGTCGGTAATTTAGATCAAAAAACAGTAATTGAGGGAAAACATTCTATCCCTGCCGACGTTTTTAAGTGATGCAAATATTCCAATTCCGGCTGCTAAAGTGGGGATAGCGCCAAATGCATTTGATAATTCTTTTATAGCAATTGCAATTCCATTAATAGTTTTAAGAATTCCGGTGACAGAATCATCAGTTACGAAAGTTTGAACGAATCCCGTCCAGTTGAATGCAATTTGCTGCAGCAGTCCTCCCCAGGAGTTTGCAGTTGTCATTGCATCTTCTAAAGCAGATCCTTCTGAATTATTATAATCAGAAAACATTTTGCTATAGCTGTCCCAGTTTTCTAAAATTGAACTTAATACATCGCTTCCATATTCTCCGCCAATATCTGAAACGATACTGGCTCTGTCTTTACTTCCTTTTGGTAGTGAATTATAGATATCTGCCAGTTCATTGAGCAATACAATAGGATCACGAAGTTCAATGATGCCATTTTTCATATTTTTAAGCTCTATACCAAGGCTGCGGCATCTTGTTTCTGCTTTTTTTAATGAGGTTTCATCAATAATTTGGCCAACCGCGGTTTTACCTGTTATTTGTTGGAGGTTCATTACAATACCATTTATGGCATTGCCCACAGCTTCGCCAGACTTGTTTGATGTAGATATCCCTACACTGAGCAATGCTGTTAATTCTTTTTCGTCAATACCCATTTGAACGAGTTGGCTGGCGGCGGCTTTTGTGCCGGCTGCCAGTTCTGAAAAACTTACAGCATTCCTGTTGGCCACTTGATTTTGGGAGTCTAAAAGAGCATTTAACTTTTGAAGATTGCCATGATACCCATAGGCTGCGTCAGAAGCAATTAAATAGCTGTCTGCTAATTCAGCGGTCATAGCTCCGGCTGATTGGGCGATGGCGGACAGTTCAGCAAGCTTTTCGGATCGGGTGTCATGAAAACCCGCTTGGGACATTTCCTGTACACTATTCAAATAAGTACTGGGAGATGTTCCATATTTACTTGCATTGTTTACTGCGGATATTCCTAAGCTTTCAAGGGAATCTTTTGTTTTTGGGGTTGAAACTGAAATATCAGTTAAAATGTCATCGATTTTCTTTAATTCACCAATGGAATTCTCCGTAAGCTGAAAGACAAATTTTTCGAATATGTTTAGTTTCAAAAAATCTGCTATTTCAGAAAAAGTGCCTTTTAAGGTATCGCTCCATGATTCTGTTGCACGATCTGCAGCATGAACTTCAGTCTGGAAGTTTCCTAGCTGTTTGTTTAATTGATTCAACTTAGTTTCAGTGGAGAGTGCATTTAATGCTGTTACGATTTGATCCAATTCCGCCATCAACTCAGGATTCTTTTTTAAGGATTTCCATTGTTTATTAAATTTTTCCGTTTGGGACTGGATCAATTTAATTGCCTCATTCAATCTATTTAGTTGTAAGTTAGAATTAGAAACACCCAATTTAATTTGTGAGGTGTTTGAGTAGCGTTTACTGTCTATTTTGCGGTCTTGGGGAGAAGTTTTTATAGAATTTAAAACATTTTTTGCAGCAAGATTCAACTCTCTCTTTTTAAAGATTTTATCCATATCTTTAGATATTTTAACAAGATCTTTTTGAAACATTTTTCTGTCTATAATGGGTTTTATCATTACGTTTTGAGAATTAAAAAATTTCTGTATATCCTTAAATTCCTTCCCCAATTTCGCCTTATCCAGCACCGCCTCTATTAATACTTTAAAATCATCCACGATATTTAATCACGTTCCTTTCTTATTCATAGCAGCAAAAAAGAGACGCCGTTGAAACGTCCCTTAATTTAGCTCCGATAAAGAGAAGGGTTTATCAAATGGTGATAAACCGGAATCTCTTCATATCCGTATAGTTCTGTATGTAATCAGCGGCCTCCTCAACAGGTATGATCACTTCATCATAAACCTCGGCTCCTAATACTTTTGTTATATCGATTACCACAATCCTTATCAATCCCATAATCGCCTCCGTTAAAGAATTATTGCTGTTTTGAGATAGGTATCTGTGTGCATACAGGTGCTTCCTGTACTGTATTCGGGTTTCATATCCTGGAACACCTCTATCACATTTGTTAAATTATTAGATAAGGGTGAAACATTATGATCGGTCAAATATTTTCTTAAAATGCGGTATATCGCCTTTGAATCCGTATAGGGATAACAGGTCCAGTCCTGCATTTCCACTTGGTCTGCACGGGAAGCAACCTTTAAAAATGCATTGGTAAAATCCCGGTTGGGTTCACTTTTTTCTAAAATCCTGATGATACAATTGGAATATCCCATGCTGAATGTTTCAATATATAAGGCCTTGGCAGTGGGAAAGTTATAGGAAAATAAGTTTTCCAAAACCAGCCTATAAGGGACATGCTCCAAATCCGGCATGAGGGAAACAGCAACAGCAGCTTTTTCCTTCGGGAATAAAGGTAAAACACTGATTTCATAAAGGATTTGGGAGACAAAGTTTTTAGTGTGCCAAGCAGTAGGATAAAGGTATTTACATCTCAGATACTCTGCGGCAAAGTTCACCAGATCCCCGGCTTTGTAATAGCTTATCATAGCGTTTTTCATCATTTCAGCTTGGGCTGGCAGACCGATTAATTTGAATGTAGATTCTACTAAGGCCACTGCTTTTAGAATCCTATTCTCAGGACTGTCAATTTTAAGGCTAAGTTCCGTTTTCATTTTTACCTCCTAATTGATGATGGTATGAATATGTGGTATAATATGTAATATATAAATAATGCCAAACCATATATGGCGATTTATAAATAAGTAATACCAAATATGGGCTGATATGAATTTAATATACCATAAATTATATTGTTCGTCAATGGGAGAGGAGCCATAAATTGAAAGAAAAGGAATCAATACCATTTTTGCTTGATAATATTCGGTATTTATGCAGAATGCGGAAAATAACAATACACAAATTAGCGTATGACTTAGAAATACCGGTTTCAACAATTTCAAAATGGAATTTTACAACACCGTCGGTATTATATGCATTGAAGGTCGCTAAATACCTTGATGTGCAGTTGGAAACGCTCTGCGATACTTCATTGGAGATGAAAGAATATGATCTGTTTATTGAGAGTTTGATTACAAAAACACAGAGCAACGAGGTATGTTGGAACTTGAACACGGATGATGCTATTACTAATAGTATTAAATGGCATGAAAAAGTGACTGCAAATGTAGAGAATTTTTATAGCCGGCCATGGGATGAATTCAAGGATGAGGCATATGGAAGTTTCGGCGGCATCTATATTTTGAAAAAAAATGATGACAGCGCTGTTGTTTTTGCCCATCAGCAGGAACCTTATACTCCAGAGGATGAGGAACGGTTCCACGATTTTTATCACCTGTTTTTATATTATGATAAAAGGCTGCACTATATAGACTGCAGTAAAAAAGAAACCCTGCTGAAAGCGATTCAAAAGCAGGTGCATACGGATGTTGAAGAGAAAAAAAATAAGGAGTTTATCGAGAGCTTTTTTGATTGATGAAGATGGGGGATACGCCGGATTTTCTGCCGTATACCCTGTTTTTCTGCCGTTTATTTTATAATGATTCCTGCCTTTGCCAGGTTTTCTTTTAAAAGTGCGGCAATTCCGGCTTCACCGCCTAAATCCCGGATTGCGAGATCCGCCAGATCCTGGCTGCCGCCGTCATTTATATGGATATTTTGGCCGTCATTGAGTAATCCATACTCTCTGCCGGCCTGCGAAGCTGTGCTGCGTCCGGCAGGAGAGGAAGCAGGTTTTAACAAATCAGGATCGGAAAAGAGATCGTTTGGAGATGAGCTGTCGATTATTCTCTGCGTGTGTTCTAAGGCAGTTCGAATTTTAACGTCCAGCATTTTATCCAACTGGGATCTGTTTTTTACTGTTATGGCAGCCATAATCAGCCGGCATTTTGGGAAGTTTCGTTATGTATGATTTCGCTCAGGGTCTTAACGAATTCTTCCTGATCCACGCCTTTCATTTTTTCAGCCATTTCGAGGAGGGCAGAAGTGTCCACGGATCCATCTAAAAACTCGATTGCTCCGTAAATTTTGCTGAGGATTATTACCTCATATCTCAATTTTGCCGCCTTTAATTCTTTCAGTTCTTTTCTGGTTTTCAGCCATTCAGTCATAATTGATCTCTCCTTCATAAATTGTATTATTATTTATAGAAGCCCAGCTTCATTTTTTCTTTGTAACATTGATTTATAATATCCATGGAATTGGTGACCTGTCCATTTAATAATTTATTTTCTTTGATATACGCTTCGTATTTATTGTGGGTGCCGATTACGTGGTCAAACTGCTCTTTGCTGTAGTTTCTTCCGGCAGATAGTGCTGAGGCGAAATCTAAAATTTCCCAACGCATATCTTCCACATTTTTATCAATTACCATTTCTGTCAGTTTTTCTAATCCGTCCTTCAACTCTTTGTCGTGCCGTATGGACTGCTGTACATCTTTTTCCCGTTGGTTTTCCAGAGTTTCCAACCGTTTTGCAACGCTGATGATCAGTTCGTGTTCTTCCCGTTTTTTCCTTGTGGATTTAAATTCCAGACCAATTTTTGTGGTAAACCATTCTAAGACCGCCCAGGCGTATTTTAATCCGATTAACACGATGAAGATGTCCATAATGAAGGAAGAAAAATCGACCTGGGTCAGCATGTTAATTTCATTCACTCATATGCACCCGCCCTTTCTGTAATCCGGTATGTAATGAAATCCGGTGTGAGAGGAGGCTATCTGCCGGATTCTGTGTTGGGTCTACGTTTCAGCCACTCCGAATAAAGTTTTTTTGTTTCACCTTTGTGGAAATAGCAGCAGATATGGCCTTCATTATTGGCGCTTTCACAGATCCATTTTGGCTGTATTTTGTGGCTGGTGTAGAAAATAATCTGTTTTAGAGCGGTGACGGGGATAATATTATGTTCGCCATAACATTCATATACTTCTTCTAAATTTTTAAATATGTTCAAACGAAAGTCTCCTTCAGGTGTAAAAAATGAGGTAAGCGCTGTTTACAATTGTATTGTAGAAGCGCTTACCTCAGGCTTGTGAAAATACAATTATTATTATTTTTTTACATAGAGGGCGAAGGCATTTTCGAAAATGGCTTCACCCTTTACATTAAATGGCTAAGTCATTTTCAGAAATGGCTTCACCCTTTACATCACCCTTTACATAAAAAAACACATTATTCAGCCTCATCCGCCAGTTCAACCATATCAATCACATTCCCGTCTTTGTCTTCCATCACCGAGAACGTAATCGTAACAGATGCCGGATCTCCCTCGGAAGAGAAGGATAAATCTAAAGATTTCTGTGGTTTTGCTTTATAAGCTGTAATGATATAAGGAGTTAAAACGCCGGATTCATCTTTCTCAACGGTATTCATTGTGATATAGTAATCCAACGGATTCCGGTTGTTGTTGAAGGAAATTCTCTGTACGCCGTCTGATTTAGAAACCAGGTAACCCACTTCATAGCTGGAGCCCACAGCGATTTCATCTGCTGTTGTGGCAGTAAATGTATTGTTGGCACAAGTGCCTTTGATCTCTTTTCCAGCGAAATCGTCGGCCGGATAAACGAAAATGGTTCCGGCTTTGGCGCCTGCGGGAAGAGTGAGAGTTCCGGCTGTTTCGCATTTGAGAGTCTCTCTCCTGGCGACAACTGCGGTTGTTTCGATGACGCCGTCTGATAAAAGCGCATAGAGTTTGAACGGAGCTACCTGGGCCTCGATGGTCATGGTTCCTTCCATAGGATTTGTAAATGCGATCTTATTGGCGCCCTTTGCCTTTGCGTATGTATCTTCAGATGAAAAACCTGCAGTAGTCGTATTGGCTGTATCAAAGAATAAAAACGGTTCCATGGTCTTTAAAACTCTGATATCCACATCACATACCTGTCTGTTTGCTTTATTAATGTTTGCCATAAAAAAATCCTCCTTGATATAAAATGTTTTTTAGTTTTAGTCGTCAATTGGCTCAAACCATAGTGTTTCTTTAAAATTACCGTCAGAATCGCCCCATGCTGCCACGTTCATGGACTGGATTTCATAGGAATCCAGATAGCGCTGTCTTTTAAACTGGTCGTATAGCTGATATACGGTGAGATCCCAAATGTTGGTCATGTTGATACTGGAATGACGGGAAGCGAGAGCGGATATCAGATTTGGAAGTTCCATTTTCCCTTTGTCCCTGGAATCTTTGGTTTTTTTGGCTTGTTCCATTCTGGATAATAATTTCTCAGCCGTTTTATTTTTGATTTTGACCGGCTGGGATGCCGGATCATTTTTAGAAATTCCATTGAGCTGCAGAATAATATGAATGACTTCATTATAATTTTCCCTGTTAATCCAGCCGGTAACGAGTTTTTCCTTCTCGTCATTTTCGGTGCCGTTATATAAGAGAAAAGCGCTTTGGCGTGGGTCATATTTTATTTCATCAACAAAAAAGAATTGTAAAGCGGCCATAATTGTGCCCAGTGTCATTTGGTCAAGCTGTGCTAAATCCCAAAAGGATAAGGTTTTTCGTTCCTCCGGTGATAAGTTCCAGTATTCTTCTTTGACCTTTTTTAGCAGAGATAATTCGTCTGTAGCATACAGTTTATAATATTCTTCATTTATTCCGTCAATGGACCGGAAGTAGGAATCGATGTCCATTGACAGAAAATTCAGAAAGAGAGAGTACGCCGAAAACGTTATTTTTGCAATCTCTTTTAGTAAAGGTGATTTAACGCTTCCAACTTTGGGAATGTTAACCGGTTCATAGCTGAGCAGTGTGAAATAGTCTAATTTCGTAGTGATCACCTGCTTTTTACTTTGAAATCCGAGATTGTGTAGATCAGCTGACGGCCGTAATGATTGTCATTTGGGAAAAAATGAGTGTCGGATTCCAGTGCGGGGCGTCCGATTCCAAAGTCATCAGAGCCTGTAATGCACCGGTCCGCCATGTCCGCCAGAATGTCGGCGCGGGTTCCCCGAAAATCATCTCTGGAATACTTCATAATGCTTTTGTGGCAGTATGCCCATACAATGATCTTCATGTCTTTAATCATTTTAGTAGGGATTCGTGGCACCTCTACTTCAATGCAAAGATAAGACTGTTCTTCGGTTTGAGTGTTATTGACATATAGATAGGGGAAAATCCGGCTGTAGACCAGATTTTCCACGTTATCATCGGTGATCGTATCATTGAGCAGTAAGGAAACGATATCCTGAGAACCGGTCAGAAGTGAGATGATCCGGTCTTTATATGCTCCTATATCTCGTAAAACTGAATCCATGTTGTCCTCCTTAATAGAGACTTTCTATATTAATTTCAAATTCGCAGCAATAATTGGAAAGCTGCAGGATAAGTACGGAACCGGCGGCATTTTCATCGTTTATTTCGAGCAAAATGCAGTTCTCATCAATATGATGAAATACCTTATAATCGCAGATAATGTTCCATTTTGCAGTAATGCCGGTCAAAGGCCTGTTGTCCTGGCCGGTGAAATGAGCGCTATAGGCTGCGGGGCATCCTATTTTCAACGTGGGGCTGCCATGGATAGAAGGAATCACCTGCCTGTCCGATAATGCGGATTCGAAATGATCAATAACTTCAGCAGCCTGGGTATGATTGTTTTTCACACGATCACCTCTTTACAGTTTTTCATTTTCACCAATTAAGTTTCGAAACGCTTCATATAATCCTGTGCTCGCCAGTCCGGTAACGGCGCCGGCCACAATGGAGTTTAAGGTGACGCCCCCTGAATCGATGCAGGTTAAAACAGCTCCCGCTATCGCTAAGATAGAAGGAATGTACTGGTTGCTGATCCTGTCTAAGCAGGTGATGTGTTTGACACAATACCCGATCACTAAACAGGCAGCCATGACGATTGGAACATACATTTGCGTGATATAATTCAAATCCATAACCGTTACCTCCTGATGTTGATTTCTTGTATTTCCATACTTGATATATACACACATAAAAATGGAGGAAAGGGCCGGAAATTCAAGGCTTGGCGGCAGCTTTCAGCTTTTCCACACGGTAGGTTTTCTGCTTAATAGTCTTGTTTTTCCTGGTAAATCTGCTCTGGCAGTTCCCGCACCTTTTCTGGTTTCCGGTTTTTTTGATATAAAGGCCGCCGCAGTCTGCGCATCTGCCGTATTGCTTTCTGGTATTCTGGGGCAGGCCGTAATATTTCTTCTGCCATTTCCGTATTTCGCCGTCCAGACACCGGTTGATGTATTTTACGTAAAAATGGTCTTCCGTCAGGAAGTCCAATCTGGTGGGAACGGAGGCTTCCCCTTCATAATCCCCGATTAACATACAGTGATCCAATATTTTTTGCAGAAATGATTCCATGAGCGTTTTATATTCACTCCAGGATAAAGACATCTTTTGTTTCCCCAGTTTTTCCCTGGTCTCTTGGGAAATCTGCATCGCTTCCTTAATTAAGGAAACAGCCTCATCTTTGTTTATCTCGGTTCCGGATATCCAGTCAAAATACAGTTTTTTCGGCGTCTTTATGGAATCCATATATTCTTTTCCCAGAATGACCTGGCTGTCAAAATACCTTGTATAAAGATTGTTTATCTTTTGGCGTATGAGATCATACCATTTATCCGATGAGGTTACGGATTTATAATAATTGTATTCCACAGAAGACCAGGCGGCAAAAACCTGTCCCAGTTCCGTTTCCAACAGATCTTTGCGGACGTTAAAATGAATTGTTTTGCTGTAGATGCGTCTTTTATTATCGCAGCACCAGATCAGAGAGCAGAATGACCTGAATAGTTCCTCTTTTTCCGCATCTGATCCGGCGTATTTATAATCCTCAATGATTTCATATAGATAGTTTTCCGTATTATATATGGCTGTCACCTTCCTCAAATTCGTAATATTTACCTAAATACTCATAGGCGCCCTCTGTTTTATGGGAGACTTCTTTTATGCGCACATGTTTCTGCGGGTCCGTATTGGCTTTCAGATTTTTAATGATATATTGGCCAAATGCGGACCAGGCCAGGGATTTGCTGATCGACATGCTGGAATAGGATATGTCGATCACGTAATTGGCGGCGGCTTCTTCTGAAAGCGGCAGTTCGCAGAGCAGTCTGCTTTTAAAATCATCGGCAACGGTTTCCAAACTGAATTTATAATCGTCCTCGTCGGAATTTTCATTTTTTAAATCCATATGCCTTTTAATCTCCCGGGCGAAATCGTTGATGTAACGCCGGCATATGCGGATGATTTTTCTGTCGGTCAGATGAAAATGGGGATTCACGATCAGGTTACGGGAATTGACCAGCCCATCAATGCACCCAGACCATAAAATATGCTTTTTTTCCCATGAACAGATGTAATCGCAGAGTTCATTCAGGGGGGATGGGGAACGGTAAGCGTTTAATTTGAGCTTTTTGTCCTTTTCCGCTATGGATTTATTTTTTTCACGGACATTTTGGTAAGTCTTCATTTTATCAGGATAATTGTAGAGGAGAAAATAGGGCAGTTGTTTGGACTGCCTTTTGATTTTCTGGGGAATATTCCACCTGAGCCCTGTTTTCAGATAATCGATTTCCTTGCCCTGAAGGATGCGCAGCAAACTGGAATAGTCGGAAAAAAGCTGTTTTACCGGTTCTTCGGTTATATAACGGTTTTCTATGCTGGTTGCCGCATTGGTGATTTCTCCAATACGGCTGTCCCGGGTCATCAGTTCGTATTCAATGATCGTTTCTTTTGTATATTTTTGCGGAACAGCCATGGCCTTGTCATTGATGTCGATGATAATCGGCTTGTCGATCCTGGATGTTACGATAACCGGTTCATTGCATAGGAAAACAATATCCCCGTCACAGTCTGCGCCTCCCTGCTGGGGCAGGGACAGATCGTACATGTTTAACATCACCACATCCTGATCCTTAAAATGGGAAAACCATTTTTGGATGACTGCGTTGCCGACGATTTTAACCTGATTGACTTCCGATTGGTCGACCAATGGAGAGCGGAAGGACAGGCAGTCGCCTTTTTCCATGGTTTCGCAAAAAAATTCATGGGCTTTTAAACAGCCCACAGGCTGTCTGCCAACCGCGTACTGGAGATATCCGATCATGTCCCCGACAATCGTATGGTAGAAGCCGTCCGCATAGATTTTCCCCACCTTGGCTTCATCGATGGCCTTTTTCAGTTTGCGGTAGATGAACTGTTTGACGGCGGGATCTTTCAGCATCCCATCATTGATGAGGGCGGCCTGAAGATAGGCGCTTTCCGGTTCGTAATTTTCCGTATCGCTAATTCCCATGAATTTATAGGTGTAAAATTTGTCGCCGGAAATGATTTTTTCAAACAGACTGGTGGTGTACTCCGCAATTTTAATCACCTTTCCTTTATTCTCTTCGGATAAAATATCATAGGAGCCGGGTCTGCCATTTTCAAAATAATCAATGTATTTTGGATTCCACAGATCCAGGCATTGGAGATACTGGAAGTTGGTCCGTATTTTTTTATTCAGATTTTTCATGTGGTGGCTGTATTTGCTGATTCCCAGCTTATACTGATATTTATTTACCGTCTCAATGTATTTTTCCCACGCGTCATTTCCGTATGTTTCTTTGAATATCTTATGGCCTTTGAACATGGACGTGTTCCAGATACAGTCGATATCGTCCACCCGGTGACATTTTCCATAAATGTCCGTTATGGTTTCGCAGCCCCATTCATGCAGGATCTCTTTAAATGGAACATAAACGGAATATCCTTTGATAAACGGCATACGGATTTGTGAACCGATGGGCGGATAGTCTAAATCCAGCGCATTTTGTACCTTTATCATGAATTTCTTTTCGTGACATCCGCATCCGTCAAAGGGGGACAGTTTTACATCCCTGTATCCCTCTTCAATTTCCCGGCTGTTATATACCCCGCTTTCGCCGGTTTCATTATTCTTGAACTGCCGTTCCCTCTCCACGACGTATTTGATAAACTGGCTGCTCAATGTCTTTTCATATTCTCCTATGATCACAATATTGGGAATGTAATCGGGAACAATGGTACAGGAACTGAAGGGCAGGCATCTTTGGGCTTCGTATTTGGATATCACACATTCGTCTATCGAAATGTCCATCTGGGTAATTCTGTACAGTTCGTCGAAAATCTTGTCGCATACAAAAGCAGTAATGCCTTGTTTGCCTTGGGAAGCCGATTTGCCGAACCTGGAATAATGAATGCCGTTGTATGTAAATCCATCCCTTAAAAGCTGTTTTAAAAGGTTTGTTTTCTCTTCTTTTTGTTCTTTTTTTGCCACGACCAGAATGACTTCATTGATATGCGAATCATTTTTGCCCGTTTTGCGCAGCCTGAATATCTGGTCGAACAGGAGGGAAGAGCCTTGGGCGATCAGATATTCATTCTGTATTTCATACTCCCGGGTGAGTGAGACATTAAAATTCTGGCTCACAATTTCCTTTACAGGCAGTTTGATCAGCGTATATTGGGTTTTGTCCATTTTTATTTCCTCCGTTTTTATTACCATTTGGTTTGCCATTGGATCTGTTTATTGGCAAATGTTTCATCAAACCGCATGTTGGAGGCTATACGGTTTGCCATTACAGAGCCGGTTTCTGAAGCATTTCCTTTATACTCCGTATTAAAATCCGATTCATACAGGAAACCGCCAAATGTCCGGTGGCGTTCTTCCCGGGTTAAGGGGCGGGCCGGGCTAGCAATGCTTCGCGCTTTGGCGGTTATTGGCGCTGTTTTTGTATTTGTCTTCATTTCGATTTCCTCCTACTGATTATTAAATTTCTTATAATCCCTGTTCCGATTCAAAAGTAAGGAAACGGGAATGGGATCATATGGGGCATATTGTTTATTTCTCCTTTTTAAAATTTATTTTTGCAAAATGAATATGCCGGGAGGAAAAAGCATTGCTGTCCAATGGATATAGTAGAAGTTTTGATATTAGAAATGCTTTGACGTCAGGAATTTTTTCGATTTTAAATGAAATTGGGAAGTTTATGTTCGAATACAGAAGAAATTTTGTTTCTATATACAGATGCAGTTCAGACAGAATTTGATATCGGAAATAGTTTGATACCGGAAAAATTTACGATTTAAATGAAGTTGAAAATTTTATGCTTAATATAGAAGGTATTGTGATATCCGGATGTGGTTGATAGGGATTTTGAGATTGAAAAACTTAGATATCTGCATAAAATTATTTTTTTAATACAAAACAGAACACACGTTCGAAAATGGGGTTGACAAGAACGGATGTTCGCCGTATAATCTAAGTATTCCATAGAGGAAAATTTCTTTGAAACAAGAAAGAATCCCATGAGCGGATTATCCGCCTGGGGCGGGCCGCGTTGGCGGCAGGATTCCTTACCGCCGCTGTGCGAATCTGCCCTGGAGGGCTTTTTTATTCAGTAAGAGGATTCTCCTGATTGAATAAAAAACGACCCATCCCTCAAACGTGTTCCAGCACATCGGGATGAGTCGCACTCAGCATAGCAGAAACTATACTTCACTTATTATCACACAATCATATGCCGCCAGTCAAGTGAATTCCGGTTTTCTGCCAGCAGTTTCCAATTATTACGTTGTGTTTCAGATCGTTTTTATTAACTGAACATTTTTAGCCCATTGGCCAGGCAGCAGGGCATGAGGTGGTGCCGCGCATGTCACAGGCGGGAACCTGTATGGGCTGTTTATTTTCTGTACGAAAATTTCAGTAAATGATGAAAGGCGGATGTTTGATGCAGGATATATTAGAATATTATTATGTGGACAATGCGAAACGTCTGCATAAAACGGTGGACAGGATTTTATGCAGATACGGAGGGATAACTTCTAAGGATTTAGATGATTTTTACAGTCTGGCCAATGAAGTATTCGCCGATGTATTGGAGAAATACGATAAGAAACAGAGTTTTGATGGATTTCTCTATTCCTGCCTGTCCAATAAGATTAAAACAGAGATTACAAAGCGGAACAGGGAGAAGAGGAGGGCGGATAGAAACTCGGTATCCATGGATGAACCGGTGGGGGAATATGAAGAAACGACGATTGGGGAGCTGATTGCATCTGATTTCGACCTCGAAAAGGAATTGCTGGAAAAAAGTGATATGCAGAAAGATGAAAAGATAGAGAGATACTTTGAAAACCTTTCAAAAAAGCAGCGCCGTATTGTGGAATTGCTGATAGAAGGATTTACTCCTTATGAGATACGGGAAACGTTACATTTGAAAGATAAAGAGTACTCGGATCATTTGGCATGGATCCGGTCTTATGAAAACATATCAATTTTATTTTAGCGGGGGCATGGAATATGGAGTTAGTGAGAGATAAAACAAAGCATGATACCTATATGAATTCTACTCTTCAGAAGATGTTTAAGCGCGGAGAGCTGAGGAGGGATCATCCACAGCAGAGAAAAGCGGATCAATGGGATATCCAGACCAGGGATGGGTTTGTGGCAACTGTCATCAAGCACGAGGATATAGATTCCATCAAAATATGCGAACAGCTTGGAAAGAATGGTGTGACCTTATGGCTGATCGACGGATTACAGAGATTAACAACCCTGGAAAAATACCGCAATGGAGTTTTCAAACTGGGAAAGTCAGTGGAGATGCCTATCGTACACTACCAGGTGGCAAAAAAGGGCGGGAAGGATGAACTTCTGACGGATGATGAAGGAAATCTGATGTACGAGAGCGTACAGTATGATTTGAGGGGAGCCGGATATGAGGATCTTCCGGAAAAACTGAAAGAAGAGTTTGATAACTACCCGGTGGATGTAGTCAAGCATCTGGACTGTACCGATGAAGAGATCGGCTACCATATTCGCAGGTACAATCATCAAAAATCCATGAATGCGACACAGAGCAGCATTACCTATATGGATTCGGTTGCAAGATATGTTAAGAATCTATCAGGCGGACACCGGTTTTTTAAAGACTGTGGTAACTATACTGCCAACGAAAAAAAGAAAGGTGTGATCGACCGTGTGATTTCCGAATCAGTAATGGCCATGTTTTTTATCGATCATTGGCAGAAACAGAGCAAAAAGATGGGAGAATACTTAAATGACCACGCAGGCAGGGAAGAATTCGAATTATTGGAGGAGAATCTGGACCGGCTGAAGGAAATTATTGATGAAGATTTGGGGCAGATGTTCAACAGCAAGAATTCTTTTATTTGGTTTACCCTGTTTTATAAATTCACCAAACTGGGGATTGATGATCGTAGATTTGCGGAATTTCTCCGCGAGTTTATGAACCGGCTGCATGAAATGAAGCTTCCCCAATATGATAATCTGTCTTTTGACAGCTTGGATGCCAATAAATCCACAAAGGATAAGAGCATCATAATGAAAAAACTGAATTTACTGGAATGTCTTATGTTAAATTATCTTCAAAGGGAGGAGTCCGCATTCTCCGCATTCCCGGATGAAGGCGCCGCAGGTTTGGCCGGTTTTGTCAGGGATAATGTGAGTATGGATATCACAGAGTATGATATAGACCAATATATGGAAGTGCTGGAGGATTTGACATTAAATGTGGACAACTCCTCTAAACTGCTGGATGAAAAAAACAGGATGTCGCTGATTGCAATGACAGCCTATTCATTCCAGGCGGATATTGACCTGGATGACTGGATTGTGGACTTTTTTAAACGGAAGAAGACCTATATTAATGACCAAAAGGAGAATTATTTGGATATGAAAGCTGATTTGCTGAACTATATAAAAAGGCATTAAGGAAGAACCGTTAAAGAGTGAACTATTAAAATATGACAGGAGGAGCCGGCAATGGAAAAATTAAAACCATGTCCTTTTTGTGGAGGAAAAGCTTTGTTTTGTATTAAAGAGAACAGGACAACGAATTGCGGTGTAGGATTTGTTTTTGAGGTGGAATGTGAGGCATGCAGGATGAAACTGCCCGGCAGGTATGTTGTAGACTTTAATTTACAGTCCGAATCAGGAGAGATCGATATTCTGAATGACAGAAGACAGGCAGCAATTGAAGCATGGAACAGGAGAGCAGATTGAAAGGCTGGCACATATTTTATATAGTATTGAAATTCTGCCGGCAGGGAAATAAAAAACCCCGGATTCAATTAAGAATCAAGGGTCTGCATTCATCGGAGTAACAGGATTTGAACCTGCGACCTCTCGGCCCCCAGCCGAGCGCGCTACCAAGCTACGCCATACTCCGTATGTCTTGTGTTATTATAGCAAATGAATTGCAGATTGAAAAGAGGAATTTTAAAAAAATTTAAATTTATTTTTCTTTTTATCAGGTGACTGATTTCAAAATACCGCCACGGGCCGCCAAAAAAGTATGTTTTATAAGGGATTTCCGATAGAAGACTTCACAATTGTTTCACAATTTTTACAAACTTTAGTCACAAAATATCGGTATATTATGTACATCAACAGGTTAACAAACCTTTTACATAGATTCTTTTTCATACTCTGGGGCAGTTCCGTATGGGGACTGCCCTCCTCCTTTTAGCTGGAAATGGGATCAGGAGGCATTGGGGTATGATAGAAAGGGAAGGGTTCATGATTTAGCGGAAATCTGAACTATCAATCTGAAATATCGCAGATGACTGAGATTGCAGGAATTAACTATTTATGATATTGTATTTACTAAAGCATGGTTGAAATTATTTTCCCTCAGAGCTGGGTTTTGTCCAGGGGGAAAGTGAATTTTAAACAGTCCATAGAATTGGATAGGATGTCCGGAGGTATGATATGAAAGCAATTATAAGTTTTGATTTGGATATGACATTATTGGATCACGGGACATGGACCATTCCGGGCAGCGCGTTGGCGGCCCTGGACCAGCTTCGTAAAAATCATATTATTGTCCTCGCCACCGGGCGCGATATGGATAATTATTACAGCCGCCCCTTTACTGATATGGTGAAACCGGATGCGATTATACATATGAACGGCACGAAAATTACGGTAGGTGGCAAGCTGATCTATGAACATTATATGGAGCAGGAACTGCTGCAGAACGTGATGGAGTATGCAGAAAAACAAGGGCACAGCATCGGCGTTACCATAGGGGATGATGATTATTATATACATCCGGAAAAAGTGGTGGAGCATGATATGAGACGCTGGAATGAATCCGGCAGGAATTTTAAGGATCCCAGCAGGCTGTTAACTCTGGGAGTGCGGACTCTGGCCTATATCGGGGATGAGACGGGGGCAAGAGACATGGAAGCCCGGTTCCCTGAACTGAAGCTGCTCATGTTTGCCGGGCGCTGTGGGGCTGATGTGGTGGAAAAAAAGGCGTCTAAGGCCCAGGGCCTGATCCGGCTTTGTGAATATTATAATATTCCTATGGAACATACCTTTGCGTTTGGAGACAGCATGAATGATTATGAGATCGTAAAACAGGCGGGAACCGGAATTGCCATGGGGAATGCGCTGCCGGAATTAAAGCAGGCAGCCGATTACGTGACCTCTTCCGTGGATCAGGATGGAATTTGGAACGCCTGCAAACATTTTGGGCTGGTGGAATAAGGGGGCTTGACGCTGCGTTCTTTATGTATTTTCACGCCGCTTGAACGGTTGCCTAAAAAATCCTTTTAAAAATCCTTTCTCATACATCTTGCTTTTTTGCCATATTGTGGTACAATAAACTCCATGGGGATGTAGCTTAGCTGGGAAAGCGCTACGTTCGCAACGTAGAGACCGCGGGTTCGAATCCCGTCATCTCCATTTGAGCAAGCAGATCCGGACTCATTCTTGGGTTCGGATTTCTTTTTATCTGTTCTATTCAAAAATTTGGGTCCGGATTCTTTTGCAAGGGTGCGGATTTTGCATTATCAGCCCCATGTTCATCTGCTTATCAGAATTTTCCTGAACTTTTATTTTTTCAGTCTGTCCTGGGTTCCTGGATGAAATACGGCAATTTTTCTGGACAGGTGTTCCTGTGCTTTCATTCCTATATTTGGAATACCCGTCCTTAAAAAATAAATGGTCAGATGGATTTCCCTATGATATAATTGTCTCATGTGTAAAACACCTGGAACGGGAATGAGGTTATGACAGGTGGATGCCGACATACCTTTTACCGGGTCTGCCGGTATTTTTATTATATTTTATTTAAGGAGAGCTTTATGTTAAGGATTGTTGAACGTATCAGACATACAGGCCAGCCGTATACGAATAAGCAGAAGTTTATGGTGCTTGGCTTGCTCCCCACATTTTTTATGATTGCCGGGCTGTTTTTGCAGCCGCCGGCCAGTATAGTGGAAGGGATTATTACGATAATCAGGGAGCCGGATTTCCTGATTACGGATTACATTGCGATCGGCGGAGTCGGGGCCGCCCTGATCAATGCCAGTCTTTTGACTTATATGTGCATTGGTATTGTCTATTTTTTAGGAATGGAGATGGATGGGCATACCATTACTTCCAGTTTCCTGATGTTCGGTTTCTCTCTGTTTGGAAAAAATATTCTGAATATCTGGACCATTTTGCTGGGCATCTGGGTATATTCCAAATACCACAAAACGTCTGTTACCCGTTATATTTATATCGGTTTTTATGGAACCAGTTTGTCACCCATCATTACGCAGGTGATGCAGATTTGGGACCTGCCGGTGAGCGTAAGGCTGCTTCTCAGTTTATTTGTAGGGGTCAGCATCGGATTTCTGCTTCCGCCCTTATCCACTCATGTGTATTATACCCATAAGGGATATTCGCTTTATAATGTGGGGTTTTCTTCCGGTATCATTGCTACGGTGATCATTTCCCTGTTTAAATCATTCGGTATTAAGACGGAGAGCCGGTTGATATGGGCGACAGGATATAATGAGCTGTTTATCGTTCTGCTGACCATCTTTTTTATGGGGCTGATTATTGCGGCAGTGGCCTCATCACCCCATGTATTTGAACGATACCGCCATATTTTATCCACCTATGGATTGGGCGGAACCGATTATGTGAAAAGCGAGGGGCTGGCCCCGGTTCTCATGAATATGGGAATTAACGGTTTATTTGCAACCGCTTTTGTCGCTATGATCGGAGGGGATTTGAATGGGCCGACCCTTGGCGGAATCTTTACAATCGTCGGTTTCAGCGCCACGGGCAAACATCTGCGCAATATTGTGCCCATCATGATGGGCGTATGGCTGGCCAGTTTTTTAAAGACCTGGAACATTACGGATCCGTCTCCTATGCTGGCTCTGCTGTTTTCCACCACGCTGGCGCCCATTGCAGGAGAGTTCGGAGTGTTTGCCGGCCTTCTGGCGGGATTCCTGCACTCTTCCATGGCGCTCAATGTGGGGAGCGTGTATGCGGGCATGAATTTGTATAACAACGGTTTTGCCGGAGGTATCCTGGCGGCGTTTATGGTTCCGGTGATTTTATCCATCCGGGACAGAAAGGCCCGGGCGAAAGGAAATATTTCGCTGTAAACATGTGCTTATATGAGAATCCCCTGAGCCGGTTTTTTGACCGGTTTGGGGGATTTTTAACGTGAAAAATTAGTCAAGCAGGATAACGGTTGCACCTTTTCCATTTCTTTATTATAATCCTTATTAGTGAAGAGGAGGGCTTGTATATGGCAATTAAATATGATCTGATTATTATTGGCGCGGGGCCGGGCGGATATACGGCGGCGCTTAAAGCGGCTGGATTCGGCATGAAAGTCGCTGTGATAGAAAAGGAAAAACTGGGCGGGGTATGTTTAAACCGCGGCTGTATTCCTACAAAAGCTTTGCTCCATGCCTCCAGCATTTTTTCCATGCTCCAAAGGTGCGATGATTTTGGGGTTTCGACGGATTTCATCTCTTTTGACTTTGGCAAGATACAGGATTATAAAAAGAGGGCGGTGAAGAAATACCGGGATGAGATACACAGCCTGTTTGAGAAAAACCACATCGACCTGATAACAGGAACCGCGACAATCAGAAGAAATAAGACGGTTGAAGTCAGAAGTGTGGATGGAAAAGACTATTATGAAGCAGATTATATCATTATAGCGACGGGCGCCAAGCCGTCCAGCATTCCGGTTCCGGGGGCTGATCTGCCGGGAATTTTAAACAGTGACCGTCTGCTGGCCGCATCCAACTGGAATTTTGACCGCCTGACCATTATTGGCGGGGGCGTAATCGGTGTGGAGTTTGCAACCATTTTTAACTCGTTGTGCTCTAAGGTGACGATTATCGAAAAAGGAAGCCATCTGCTGGGGCCGATGGATGAAGTTGTGGCAAAGGAACTGGAAAAGGAGCTGCGGGAAAAGGGGATCACCATCTACTGCGACGCCACAGTGACCGGAATTACGGAAGAAGAGGGGCTGGTCTGTCATATACGTCATGAAGGCCGGGAGCTGAACATAAAATCGGGCCAGATCCTGATGTCCGTCGGCAGGAAACCGTGTATGGACGAACTGTTCGGAGCGGATGTGGAGTTTGAAATGAAAGACGGGAAGCTGGCGGTGGATTCGGAATTTATGACCAGCGAACCGGGAATTTACGCCATTGGGGATGTGATTGCGTCCATCCAGCTGGCCCATGTGGCAGCGGCACAGGGAACCTATGTGGTGGAAAAGATTGCGGGAAGGCCCCACGGAATCCGTTTGTCCGTAGTGCCAAACGGTATGTTCGCCCGGCTGCCCATTGTTCCCAACTGTATTTATACGGACCCGGAAATCGCTACGGTTGGAATTACGGAGGAGACCGCAAAGGAATTAGGGATGAAGGTGCGGTGTGGAAAATATTCCATGGATGGAAATGGGAAGTCGATCATAAGCAGAGAAGAGAACGGATTTATCCGCCTCGTGTTTGAAGCCTATTCCAATAATATCGTAGGCGCTCAGATCGTATGCCCGAGGGCCACGGATATGATTGGAGAGATGGCTACGGCCATTGCTAACGGCCTGACGGCGCAGCAGCTTTCCATGGCCATGCGGGCTCACCCGACTTACAGTGAGGGAATCGCGGCGGCCATTGAGGATGCGATGAGAGAAGGAGATGAATGAGTTTGAAAATAGCGGCATTTAACTGCAGAAAAGACGAACTTGAATTTTTTGAGCTGTTTGGCAGAAAATATGGAGTGGAGATTGTCACCTGTCCATACAGCCCGGCCGGAGCCAATTTGGAACTGGCAGAGGGGTGCCAGGCGGTGAGCGTGATTACGGTGCCGATTGACGGGGAAACCGTTGAGAAGTTTCACGAAAAAGGGATTCAAGTCATTTCCACCAGAACCGTTGGATTTGAGCACATTGACTGCAGGCGGGCATCGGAATTGGGGATTGTGGTTTCCAATGTGGGATATTCCGCCCATACGGTGGCTGAATATGCGGTGATGAGCATTTTGATGGCAGTTCGGAAGATGAAGGCGATTATGACCAGGTATATTGGACAGGATTACGGTCTCGAAGGAATCAGGGGCAGGGAGCTTTGCTCCATGACGGTGGGCGTGATCGGAACCGGACGGATCGGTGAGACCGTAATCCGCAATTTAAGCGGGTTTGGATGTCGGATTCTGGCCTATGACCTTTATCAGAAGGAAAGCGTGAAGCAGTATGCTTCCTATGTTACGCTGGAAGAGTTATGGAAACAGTGCGATGTGATCACCCTTCACACTCCGGCCACGGAGGAAACCCATCATTTGATCAGGAAAGAAACCATTGGTAAGATGAAGGACGGAGTGGTGATTGTCAATACGGCCAGAGGAGTCCTGATCCGGACGCCGGATTTGATTGAGGCGCTGGAATCGGGAAAGGTGGGGGCCGCTGCTCTCGATGTCATTGAAAATGAGGGAAAGATCTATTATAAAGATCATAAATATAAGCCCACGGGGCATCATGAAATGGCTGTGCTGAACGCGATGCCCAATGTTCTTATGACGCCTCATACCGCATTTTTTACGGATAAGGCGGTTGGGGATATGGTGGAACTGTCCATCAAGAGCTGTGTGGATACAATAAATGGCGGGGAGAATCCCTGGAGGGTAAATTAAATGGAAGTAACGAAACGGATTGAATGTTTGAGAGCGCTTATGTCGGAACGGGGGATTGATGCGTACCTGATTCCCACGTCTGATTTTCACGAATCCGAATATGTGGGCGGCTATTTTAAATGCCGTGAATATATGACGGGATTTACCGGTTCTGCCGGAACGGCGGTGATAACCGGCAGTGAAGCCCATTTATGGACAGACGGCCGGTATTTTGTACAGGCGGCCAGGGAACTGGAAGGCAGCGGTGTTATTTTGGAAAAAATGGGGCAGCCGGGAGTTCCTTCTGTGGAAGAGTATTTGCAGCAGGTTATGCCTCAAAACGGGGTGTTGGGATTTGACGGAAGGGTTATCAACTGCAGCCTGGGAGAAAGTCTTGGGGACGCATTGGAAGAGAAGAACGTGAGATTTTCATTTGAAGAGGATCTGGTGGGGATGATCTGGAAGGACCGCCCCCAACTCAGCGCCCAGCCGGTCTGGATACTGGAGGAAGCTTATGCCGGCATGCCGGCTTCCCATAAGCTGGCCAAACTTCGTGAGGAGATGAAAAAGGCCAGGGCGGATCTGCACATTCTGACCACCCTGGATGATATCGTATGGCTTCTCAATATCAGGGGAAATGATGTGCCCTGCAATCCGGTGGTTTTATCCTATGCCGCTGTTTCGGCGGATGAAATGATATTGTTCATCCAGGAACAGGTATTAAATCATGAGGTCCGGACCTATCTGTCGGGTCTGGGTGTGTCGGTGAAGCCGTATGAGGATGTGTACGAGTTTGTGAAATCATGCCGGAACAAAGCGGTCCTTCTGGAAAAAGGAAAGGCTAATTTCGCTGTCTGCAGTTTGCTGGATTCCTCCAACAAGATCATCGACAGCATGAATCCAACGGTTATGGCAAAAGCGGTAAAGAATCCGGTAGAAGTGGAAAATATGAAGAGAGCGCATATCAAAGACGGCGCTGCCATGGTCAAATTCATCTGCTGGCTGAAGAAAAACATCGGAAAAATCCCTATGGATGAAGTGAGCGTATCGGATTATCTGGAAACATTGAGAAAGGACCAGGGATGTCTGGATCTGAGCTTCTCCACCATATCCGCTTATGGTGCCAATGCGGCTATGTGCCATTATCATGCGGAGAAGGAAACCTGCGCGGTTTTGGAACCCAGGGGGCTTTATCTGGTGGATTCAGGCGGACAGTATTATGAGGGAACGACGGATATTACCAGGACGGTTGCCCTGGGGCCGGTGAGTGAGGAAGAACGGAAACATTTTACCCTGGTTGCCATGAGCATGCTGCGGCTGGGAGATGTGAAATTCATGTATGGATGCAGAGGGCTGAACCTGGACTATGTGGCTCGGGAGCCCCTTTGGAGAGAAGGGCTGAACTTCGACCACGGCACGGGCCATGGCATCGGATATCTGCTCAATGTCCATGAGCGCCCCAACGGAATCCGCTGGAAAATGGTGCCGGAGCGCCAGGACAGCTGCGTGATCGAGCCGGGAATGATCTGCTCGGACGAACCGGGCATCTATATAGAAGGGAGCCACGGAATCCGGACGGAAAACCTGATCCTCTGTGTGGAAGATGAGGAAAATGCATTCGGAAAGTTCCTGAAATTCCAGTATTTAACTTATGTGCCCATTGATCTGGATATAATCGATAAGAATTTGATGGATAAACGGGATATTGAGCTGTTGAATGAATACCACAAGGCTGTTTATGAAAAAATCTCTCCTTATTTGACTGAGGAAGAGGCAGAATGGCTGAAGGTGAATACGAGAGCGATATAGGGGAGTGTGGGAAACAGGGCTGCTGTGCAGCCCTGTTTTTTTGGGCGGCAAGGGCCGGGGGAGATTTGCGGTAGGGCTGGGGAAGATTTGTAGCAGGGCCGTGGAAGATTTGCGGCAAGGGCCGGGAAAGATTTGCAGCAGGGCTTGGGAAGATTTGCGAAAGAGCCGGAAATCGGGTGGCAGCAGGAACCGTTGGAGAAATATGATCCAACAGGCTTAAAAGCGGACACCCGGACAGCGTCCCCGTCTGATAAGCCTCTGCCTGGATCGATATTTTGTTAAATATTATTAAGGTTCAAGATAAGGAAGATCAACCAGGGTGTAATCGTGTTCTACATAGGGCAGGAACCGTTCCAAAAGATCCCTGGTTTTCACACGGATGCTGGAAGTATTGATACAGGGATGGCAGCCGATATATTCATGATTTTCTACCACATCTTTATCGATCAACAGCCGGACTCTTTTATTTTTATCGTTCATCAGGCCCAGTACGCTGACGGAGCCGGGGGTGATGTCCAGAAATTCTTTCATGTATTCAGGCGCTGCAAAAGACAGGCGGGAACAGCCGATCTGTTTGGTAATAACCGCGGTTTTGAATTTTTTACTGCCGGGGATCATGAGCAGATAAAAGTCTGTTTTCTGGGCATTGCAGAGAAACAGGTTTTTGCAGATTTCAATATCCAGCAGTTTGTCCACATCATGACAGTCTTCAATGGTCGCGGTGGGAGAATGATCCAGCCGTTGGTATGTAATATTAAGCTGATCCAGCAGATCATAGGTGCGTATTTCTTTTAAAAGCCGTCCGTCCGTATTGACAGGTCTTCCGGTATATAAAACAGGATCCAGGTAAAAAGTATCCTGTAAAGGTTCAGCAGCGCTCATGATGGCACCTCCTAAATGTATTTTAGGATTTATTATACAGAATTAGGAGGAAAATGCAAGTGGTTTATCAGGATGGAGAATCTGTTGTGGGAGGACAGGAAGCGGGAGAATTGTGGGAGGCTGAGGATAGATAGGGATTATACATTTTAAAAGCACAAATAAGATTAAAAAAAGTTTAAGAATCGCAACAGTTCAGACCTGTCCGAACTGTTACTGAAAATCGATTAAAAAGGTATGTTTAATATGGAAAAGATTGCGCTTGACTGAGGAATCGATTATAATTATCAGATTGAAAGTAACAGACAGACGCTGTTTATATAAGTAATTATGGTGATGCGAATCATTTAAGTGTAACAGGTCAGACGGCAGGGAAATGAATAAAGAAAGCAGCGTTAAGCCTGCTCGTAAGCAGCTTCCCTTATAAGTTTTTACGCCGGATGGATAACCGAAGTTTCCTGACTGGCTTTTTCGGTCAAGAAAATCAGCCGTCTGAACAGTTACTTTTATATTTAGGATAACAGGAGAAGATATCATGGATGAGAAGAAGAAAAAAAGTAAGTGTCCGGTGTTTAAGCAGTGCGGAGGATGTCAGTATCTGGACATGCCTTATGAAAAACAGCTGGCGTTAAAACAGGAAATGCTGGAAAAACTGCTGAAAAAACACTGCAAAGTAAATAAAATTATTGGGATGAAAAATCCGTATTTTTATAGAAATAAAGTCCACGCCGTGTTCGGACATGCAAAAGGAAATGCGGTTTCCGGCATTTACAAAGAAGGAACGCATATTCTTGTTCCGGTGGAAAAATGCTGGATTGAGGATGAAAAGGCGGATGAGATCATCGGTACGATCCGTGGAATGCTGAAATCATTTAAAATCAAAACTTATGATGAGGACAGCGGTTACGGCCTTCTGCGTCATGTTTTGGTGAAACGGGGCTTTGCCACAGGGGAAATCATGGTGGTGCTGGTTACCGCATCCCCCATTTTCCCGTCCAAGAACAACTTTGTAAAGGCGCTCAGGACAAAGCATCCTGAAATTACCACGATTATCCAGAATGTAAATGACAGAAATACCAGCATGGTGCTGGGAGACAAGGAAAAGACGCTGTTTGGCAAAGGATATATTGAGGACGTGCTCTGCGGCTGCCGTTTCCGAATCTCTTCGAAGTCATTTTACCAGGTCAATCCGGTTCAGACGGAGGTGCTTTATAAAAAGGCCATTGAACTGGCCGGGCTGACCGGCAGGGAACGGGTGATCGACGCCTACTGCGGGATCGGTACAATTGGAATCATAGCCAGCCAAAAAGCCGGACAGGTGATCGGAGTGGAGTTAAACAAGGACGCGGTTAAGGATGCGGTCGAAAATGCGAAATGCAACGGCATAAAAAATATCCAGTTTTACTGCAATGATGCTGGAAAATTCATGGTGAATATGGCGGAGCAGGGAGAAAAAGCGGATGTCGTGTTCATGGACCCGCCGAGAAGCGGCAGTACGGAGGAGTTTATTGATTCTCTGGCTAAAATGGGACCGGAGAAGGTAGTCTATGTATCCTGCGGACCGGAGACGCTTGAGAGGGATTTGAGGTTTTTTGAGAAGAAGGGGTTTAAGGCGAAGGAGGCGTGGGGGGTGGATTTATTCCCGATGACTTCTAGCTGCGAAGTTTGTTGTCTTTTAGAGAAAAAGTAAACAATTGTATTTTAAATTTGGCTTTTTTGTTATAGGCGCATAGTAGAAAAGATATTAATAATACAGAGGAATGAATATGAAACTTGGAAAAGCGTTTGAGCTATTTGTAAAACACATTCTTATAAGCGTAGGGTTTTCTGACGTGAAATCCGATGGATTATATATTTTTGATGGAGCTCCTGGTCAAATGATTCAAGGGTTAGGGGAAGCACATAATGCAGATGTATTATTGGAGCCTCCAGCCCAAACTCCTTTTTATTCTTGTACAAGGTTGTTAATTGAATGTAAAGACTACCGCAAGAAAGTAGGTTTGAATACGATAAGAAGTACATTGGGTTTGAGAGAGGATATTAATAATTTTGACATTGTAGATGTAAATAGACTCATGGCTAGAAGGAGGCAAAATAGAGCGGGAATTGTCTATCCCTATGAACGTTACACTTATCAAGTTGCAGTTGCTTCACTCAACGGATTTACTGTTCAAGCGCAAGAGTTTGCAGCAACGCATAGAATTCCTTTGCTGGAATTCGATAAAATGCCTTTTTGGAGTGATTTTTGGATGCTGCTTGGTTATGATAATGATTCTATTGGTGATAGTATAAGGGGACATAGAATACCTGCTGTGCATATGACTGAAAATCAAATCATTGAATTCGCTAATGAAATCGGGAGACGTATGGCTGTTGCTGTAACAAATTCAGGTCAATTGTTGTTTTTATACCGGGTAACAGGGGGAAATAATGATTTTTCTGACTCATATACATTGCATTGGAGTAATCCATCTCATCCCTGGGAACTGCAATCAGGGAATCAAGTATATTTATTTCAACTTCCTAAAAGTATCATGAAGCTATGGTTAGAAAATTCTACAAATGATCTTGAACTAAAAAAAGAGGCTATTAACTGTAAGGCAGGTTTTTTATCAAGTATGATTGTATATTATTCGCACCATTATCTGCCGACTGCGAAAATGATTTCAATTGATAAATATGACTTGGAACGAGCCAGACAAAATTTATAGAGATGAGCTAAAATGGGGAGAGGAGAGCCGTTTATGTCAAAAAGGAAAACAGACATTACAATACACAGCTCTGCCGCGGAGTATTTGACTTACGTGGCTTCAGTAGGGGATAGCAACGATAGCTTTGAAATGCGTTATGAGGATGAAAATATCTGGTTGACGCAAAAAATGCTTGCGACTTTATATGATGTAGATGTGCGTACAATCAATGAACATATCAAAAAAATTTATACAGATGAAGAACTGACACAGGAGTCAACTATCCGGAAATTCCGGATAGTTCAAACAGAAGGTTCACGGCAAGTGAACCGGGAAGTGATTCACTATAACCTGCAAATAATCATTGCCGTTGGCTTTAAAGTGAACAACGACCGTGCCGTAAGATTCCGCAAATGGGCTGGTCAGATTGTCAAGGATTATACAATTCAGGGCTGGACGATGGACAAAGAGCGCCTGAAAAAAGGGCATATGTTCACCGATGAATATTTTGAACGTCAGTTGGAAAATATTCGTGAGATACGCCTATCTGAGCGCAAGTTTTATCAAAAGGTTACAGATCTCTATGCCACAGCGTTTGATTACGACAAAGATGCCAAGACTACCCGGCAGTTTTTCAAAATGGTACAGAATAAGTATTCCAACTTCCGTTATATTCCGATTCTATCACATTAGATGCTGAGAACACAAGGCAAACAAGTCGTTTCCAGCATCTAATGACATGATTAGTCGGAATATTATTTGAGATCTAACCCGAGCAATTGGCGGATCATGTTGTCATTACCGTCCCACATTCTTTTTTCCGCCTCTGGCAATACCGGACGGCCTATCGCCTCCGCTTTTTCAATCGCTTTGCGTTTCATTTCTGTATCAGCACGGGCATAGATTAAAGTTGTCTCTGGATCATTATGCCCAAGCCATTCAGAAATAAGTGATAGCGGCATCCCTGATCGATATAGGCTCATAGCTCTGGATTTTCGGAACATATGAGGATGGACATTATTCGGAACATCCGGGCATATGACTTTGGCCTGCCTGCCATACTTTCGAAAAAATCTAGCCACGTTATCATCCGACATTTGATTTTTTTCGCCGCGATGGATGGTATAAAACATAGGGGCGGTTTTATCTCCAAAAGGGTGGTACAGTTTTACGTATTTTTGAAAATGGTCAATCGTGGTTTGATTAATCGGCACATACCTCGGCTTATTTCCTTTCCCTAAAAGATAGACTACTTTTCTTTTTATATCTATATCGCACAACCGCAGAGATAGCATCTCGCAATCACGCGCCGCAGAATCAAACATCAGTGTCATAAAAAAAGTATCGCGCACCCCCATTTTTCCGGAGGTATCCGGCTGGCTGAGGATTACAGAAACTGTCTCCGGTGACATGAATTCTAAGACAAACGATTTATCAGGCTCCTTTTTCAGATGAATTCTCTTAAGTTCCGCCAGATGGATAACAAGCGTCGGATCAAACTCCGCAGCATATCGAAAAAATGAGCGGATGCGTGATAACCGGTGATTTCTGGTTGCTGGTTCCCAGTTTTTTTCTGTTTCCATTTTGTCAAGGAATCCTGTTACTGTTTGGTAGTTAAAATCAGCAAAGTCAAGCTTTTCCAGTCTTTTTCCAGTCGACACACAGATATAGGGAAGCAACATGCCCCATATATGCACTCAGATATGGGAGCCATGTGTTTAAGTCTTTTCCCTCTTCGAGCCAGCACATCAATACTCTTGACGCATAATTGTGTCGGAGATCATATGGGACACATACCCCTCGGTCATCTCCATTTCCGCTCATCTTCCAGCATCGGTGGAAAGTTTGCGAAAGCCATGAGTTTGAGTATGCACCGCCTGAAGGAGACTGAAAAAAGTATTTCCTGCCGGTAATAGACGTATTGGCAATCCCATCGTACTTTTTGCACAGTTCCATCGTGTTAGTATCAACAGCCAGTTTTCGATCCTTCCTGTGTTTTCCCTCTGCGATATAGATTGTTTTATCTGCGAAATTAAAATCTATACGACGAAGATTCCGTACTTCCTGCGGGCGCATTCCACAGGAGTATTGCAGCCGGAAAATGACAGGAACTGTGTACTCAAGCAGCGGATTTCTATAAAGACGGTAACCATCTGTGGCACGAAAGAAATTTTCCAATTCATTATCTGTTAGAATATATGGCGGAACAGGCTTTGGGGTAGGAAAAAACATCTGCGGCATAATATAAGCCGGTTCTCCAGCCAGGGACAGATATCTGCCCAGGTTTCGGAGGATACATGCCCTTTTCGTAGCGCTTGCGCCTTTTCCCCGAGCATCATTGCACCAGGCAAATGCAAGATTTTGAGTGAGGGAAATTTCATCGGGATAATTTTGCAGGCAAAACCGGTCAAAGTGTTTAAGGTGTTTTTGGTAGTCCGATATCTCACGGTCCATTCGCTTTCTATGCTCCAGAAAGCTGCTTATGTGCCCTGCCAATCTGCTTTGAAATTCATAGTTCATGATAATCCCTCCTTGCCTGTCGCGTATCTGGAAATATCCAAGCAGCAGACCCGAAGTGAATCGTCATCCAATGCTATATATTTTTTAGCGGATTCAACACATTCACTCTAAATAAATCCCGGTTTGTCTTACTAAAGAATTTATGATGATATTGATCTAAATAATAAAATGACACCAGGGGGGAATTCTGTCCTTCTGGTGTCATAAGGTATGTGACGCGATGGCGCTTGAAAAGAACATCCCATTACAAGTTAATTGATAATTAAAGAAGAAAGAATAAGAACATGCAGGAATAAGGATATTTGTTGACAGCCTATGTCCGCCGCATAGAATTTGACGGGTGTTATACAGGCAAGGCAGGGGGTGAAGTGATGGAGCACTTCTGAACATTTTGTCCAGTGGCAACGAATTTAGGGAGTTAATTGACACAAACAAAAACAGGGCCATCCTTGAAGTCGTAATTTTGAGATGCTATACTATATCTGCTGGAGAACAGTAAAATCTTTAATTCTTGTTTGTCAGGGAGTTGTACAAATCGGGATTGAAAGGACAGATAGTATGATTACAACAAAAGATTTTCCATTAAACCGTTTCAATTTTTCAAATCTCATTGAACATATTAGAACAGAAAGGTTGATACCAAATATAATTACTGATAATGAAACAGGAATAGAATTTTATGGGGCGGATACCATTTCAAAAAAGGCACTAATCGATTTGCTTGAAAAATTTAATATGATTGATAATCTTGCTCAACAAGACAACAGACAAGAATATGAAAAGCACACACAACTTGATATTAAAAACTTTCAATTTGAACCGTCATGGGTAGAAATTACTCCTGACAATATTACCGTTGGATATGTTGGCATTTATATGAACTCTGATTTCAAATTAACCTTTTCAAAAATCAACGGTGAATGGGTTTTGATGAAATAACAATTCCAGTTTATCGGGCTGATTAAGGACGTCATAGGCGGATAATGCGTCCTTGCCAGACAGACGTTACAGGAGAACAATCATGACTTATGAAGAAATGAAAAGGCAGTTAGCTGCTTATAATTGGGATGATGGATTTGACTTGCCGCAAAAAATTATTTCTGATAAAAACTGCGACTTAGCTATGGCATTAGAAGTTTTTTATCTTGGAGATGGCTTTACATATTTTTTGACATATGCACACAACATTGGAGGGACAAAAGAATGGTTCTGCTTTATAGACAATTTGTATGAAGCAATTAGAACTGGCAGATATGTAAAATCAGAACATCATTACACAATCCCATTGAACCAGGTACAGCGATATAAGATGGGGATAAATAATATACCAAATGTATTTTTAGAAGATGTTTAATTCTGGTTTGCTGGGCTGGCAATGGTGTTGTGCATTTTCAGCCCGACTATGGGAAAAAGAAGAAATCAACTTTGTGAAAATAAAGAAAAATGGAGCATATAGTATGGAAAAAATTCTTCTGGTTGAGGACAACCCCGCTGCCTCAGAACGAATCAGGAACTTCATTCAAAAAATAGATCCCGGATACGAGGTCATCGTCTTTCCGATGGCGGGGGAGGCCTATTCCTATGCCTGCGTGAATCACGTTTCCCTGTTTATTTTGGATATACAGCTGGCCGATTACAAAGGGACGAATCTTGCGAGGCAGCTTCGGGTGCTGGAGGCATATAAGTACACCCCGATTCTGTTTGAAACAGCGCTGGCCGGAGAGGAGCTGACGGCATACCGGGATGTGCAGTGCTATGGATTTTTGATCAAGCCTTTTACAGAAACAGAATTCCGGGAGGCATTTAGCAGCGCTATCGGCTTATCCAGACAGCTTCGTCCCGCCGGGAAAAAGCTTTGCCTTGAGCAAAAGCAGTTTATTTTAGAGTATGACGTGTCCAGTATTGTGTATCTGGAGGCCTATGGCAAAAAAATAGTCATTCATACCGACAGCCCGCAGCTTGGGCAGAAGCAGGATACCATTTCGGGGTATTCCCTGGCGCGGCTGCTGGATATGCTGAACGATCCGTCTTTCATCCAATGCCATAAAAGCTATCTTGTTAACCGGAGCTATATAGAAAAAATCAACAAAACGGACAGGCAGATTGTGCTTAGAAACCACAGCGAAACCATTCCTGTGGGGACAAAGTACCAGTCTGCGCTATGGTGAACGGCATGGATACAATCTTAAAACTGCTGCAAATACTGCTGGACGCGGGACTGATTTTGCAGTGCTGTCAGGCCGTCTTTAAACAAAGAGAGGACAGGGAGAAAAAAGACTTCCTGCTGTTACCCATCATTACGATTTTTTTTATGGCAGCGAGAGCGGAGCTGTCGGTTGGAAGCAGTCCGTCAGGACCACAGTTTGCCGCAGAAGGGTATGAAATTGCGCCCTCCAATAATGTGGTATTGCTGCTGATCCTGATCCTGCTGATTTTACTGATGAACAGCGTCTATTATAAATTACCGGATAATGGCTGGGCGTTTTGCGGAACCATGGCAGTTGTTTCACTTTACCTGCTGGTTCGGACCGTAAGTATGGCCCTGCTCTCCCTTTGCGGCATATCGGGAAATGGAATCCTGATCGGCAGCAGGCTGTTGTCGCTTCTATTTATCTTCCTTCTGTCCTGTACAGACGCCTTTGACCGGGTCAGAGATACGATCAAAGATGGCGGCTTTACTGCAAGGCTTGTATCTGCCAATATTGGAATTGTCCTGATTATGGCCCTCTCCATTTTTTCCTTCGATATCAGCCGTTTTATGGGGCATTTAAGAATCATCGGCGGGATTCTGCTGTTCTGTCTTCTGGCTGACGGTGTGCTGCTGCATTACAATCAGCGGAGAATCCAGGAGCGGAAGTACATCCAGATGATAGAACAGTATGTACCGATTGTGGAGGAATTGATTTCCCAGGTCAGGGCGCGTCAGCATGAATTTAACAACCGTATGATGTCCATCGAATCCGCCGTAAGCTCTGCCGCAACACTGGAAGAGGCGAAAGAAAATGTGGCGGCATTGATGAAAGGGATATCGCTCTCCCCCAGGGACCGCGACTTGCTGGTCTGTGACAGTAAAATAATCGCAGGAATGCTGTATGGCAAAGTAAAACAGGCTGAGTTTTTAGAGATCAGCATAGAACTTGACTTTCAAGGTCTGTTTAAGAAAAGCGCCACACCGGAGACCGAATGGATTGAGGTGATCGGTATCCTGCTTGACAACGCGCTGGAAGCTTCTGCGGCCGGGGATACCGTTTATTTGAAAACCCGCCAGGAGGACCGATATCTGGAATTAACCGTGTGGAATCCGGCAGCGCCTTTGTCCAATACGGAATTTATGAAACTGTTTGGCAAAGGCGTTACCACGAAACAGGATCGGTCTTTCCACGGTTTTGGGCTCTACAACGTGTTTAAGCTGGCGGAACGCTGCCATGGGAAAATTGTGACACGGAATGAAACAGTGGGTCAGAAGAATTATGTGGTCTTTGGCATTCTACTTCCGTAAGGCCGAATGCTAACGTATAGGTGAAGATTTGAGGTATAAACATGGGGTTTAAGGGAATGAAAATCATTTTGTTCCCCTAAACCCCACACTGGTTCCCGGCTTATTGATGTGACCCAAGCATACTGATATACTTGAAAAAAACAAGAAGGGAATGATTGTAATGCTCTATTTAATGAAAACGGAATGGAAAAAGGTCCGGGTGCCTGTATTGATGATAACGCTGCTTTTGACTGTAGTATCCTGTATTTTGACCTGTACGCTGGATAAGAGTTACCGGCTGTGGTTCCGGCTGGATTCCTGGGAAATCGGAACGGCATTTTTCGCCCTGCTGTTTCCCTTATTTGTCGTAATACCAGTGTGCTGGAATCTATATTATGAGCGGAAAAATAACTTTTTACTGTATGTGCTGCCGCGTGTCAAGCAGACAAGGTATTTGACCGCAAAATGGCTGGTCTATGCGTTATCTGCATTTTCAATCCTGTTCATCCCCCTGATGCTGTCGGCCGCCGCCGCATTATACGTGAATCAGCCGGTTCTTTATGAAAATGATTCCTTTAGCCATGTTCTGGTGGAAACCTATACTCAGGCGCCTCTGCTCTATGCATTTCTCCTGTCACTGTGGAAGGGAATAATTGGGGTCCTGGTTATGACCTTGGGGTTTGTCTTATCCATGTATGTAAAAAATATCTTTGTGATTCTGACAGGCCCGTTTATCTATCTGATACTGGAAAATTTTATTCTGTCCATCCTGCAGATACCCAAGTACCGGCTTGTTACAGCTTTTGAACCGACGAGTATGGCAGACGATGCGATCACGGTCGGTTCTATGATTGTAGGGCCTGTGCTGCAGGTCATCGTGATTATTGCTTCGGCGCTTTATTTGACGAGAATCAAAAAGGCTTCAGTGGCAGAGGGTTAGGAGGAGATGGCTTTGAGGATGCTGGCAAGAAACCATATACGGCATACCGTGCGCGGGAAACTGCCTGTTTTTCTCGCAGGCTGTCTGGTTTTTTCACTCAGCTGCAGGATCAATACCAGACTGACTTTTGAACAGTATTTACTGTCTGTTGTCTCCGACCACTATTACCTGATTTATTTTGTAATTCCAATGGTACTTCTTACTTATTATTCCTGGATGGAAGATGACAGCGAAATCACCATCCTGCGTTTTCGCAGCTATTTCTCCTATTTTTGCAGGAAATGGCTGGCTGCCGGAGCGGCTGCACTTGCAATCCTCTCGGTTCAAACTGCGGTAATTCTTTTGACCGGCGCCGGACTCGCCGGCGGCAATCATTGGGGGCTTTTAGAGGGGACGGCCGTTTCGGAACTATTTTCTGTTCTGGAACGGTATTTTAAAAATCCGGCATCTGCGTTTGCAGCGTATTCTATGTTTCAACTGGCGGGAACCTGGTTTATGGCAGGCTTTTGCATGTGGCTTGGCCACTTTGCCGGAAGCAGATGGACGGTGCGGATTCTTATGTTTCTCTACGTGCTTGCCGCTGTGTGGATCAAAATACCGCTTCTGCAGGGGGTTCCTGTCACAGGACTGAATCATCTGCTGATCCTGCATCACAGCCTGGGCGGCGGCCGTATGGCTGTCACAGTCGTCACGGTCGGTCTGCTGACAATTATAATGCTGGTGACGGCACGTATTCTATGGCGGTTCCGGTTTCGATATGTACCTGTCTTTCACCGGGGACTGGTTCCGTATTATATGAGAAAATTATGCTCAAAAAAGAATCTGGCGGTTCTGTGTGCTGTGATTGCCGTGATCGCAGGATATAAGGGACTTACTTATCCGAACGAAAGTACGGCAGAAGATTGGGTCTTTCTTTTGTTTTCCGGACATGGGACCGGCTATCTGCATATTTTATCCTTCCTTGAAATGCTGATTGTAAACGGTGCTCCGATCTATCTACTGGCGGCTTTCATGGAAGAGACGGTGAGCGGTCAGTCGCTGTTCGTTTCCATCCGGGCGGAAGGGAGGCGGCGAATGGTGATCTCTCTATGGACCGCAAGTTTTCTGTTCCTTTTTCTGTACTGCGTGTTCTGGCTGTTTGGCGGTTTCTTTGGAATTAAGCTTTTGGGATTTCCGCTTACTATAAATGGGTGGAAATGCCTCACCGGCTCCGTCAGCCTGAAATTCTGCGATATGCTGTTTCAATATATGGTGATGTTTACCATCTATCTCTGTACGAAACAAATCACGGCAGGGTTTCTGGCGGTCATCGGGGGCAATTTTTTATGCGTCCTGCCGATGGGGATTGCGGCATTTTGTCCTTTTGGCTTATCGAGTACGGTCAGGATGGGGGCAATAGGGACGAGCCAGGGGATCGTGTTTTTGATTGCTTTTGACATTCAGATCTTTCTCATTCTATTTTTAGGGCTGTGGAATTTGAGATATGGATGCCGGAGGCTGTTACGTTAAAAGAGAATGAAATGATAGAACCATGAATTCAGGAGGAAGTAATGGACGCATATATCGAATTGAAGAATATAACAAAAAGCTATGGACAAAACGTTATATTGGAGAATATCTCCTTTGCAGTGAAGCAGGGAGCGGCAGTGGGCCTTGTGGGGGCCAACGGGAGCGGAAAATCCGTACTATTTAAAATTCTCTGCGGTTTTGAAAGTCCGGATTCAGGCCAGGTTCTTATTCGCGGAAAACAGTTGGGGAAAGGGAGGGATTTCCCTGAACATGTCGGTGTATTTATCAATTCCCCTGGTTTCGTTGGTATCTATAGCGGCCTGCAGAACCTGAAATTTCTAGCTGCTATTCAGGGCAGGATTGGTGAAAAAGAAATTCGGGAAGCTATGATGAAGGTAGGGCTGGACCCTGACAACAAAACAAAAGTGGATAATTACTCTCTTGGGATGAAACAAAAACTTGGCCTGGCACAGGCGATTATGGAAAACCAGGATATACTTGTTCTGGATGAACCGTTTAATGCGCTGGATTATAAGACTTATGAGGAGATGAAGCAGATGCTGCTGGAACTAAAAGCGGAAGGAAAAACGATTTTTCTCACATCCCATCATTACCAGGATATTGAATTGCTGTGTGACCAAATTTATCTGATTGAAGATCATAAAATTGTCGGTACGGACCGGGGAGATGGGAACTGCCCCGGCACAGGAAATCAAAGCTCTCATTTTTGAGAGGGCGAAGCTGCAATACCAGCGGTCCAAAATCAACGATTACGAATTCCAGACGGAGAAAATCAGACAGGTGCTGGCAGGAATCGGAGAGCAGTCCGAATCACCACCTCTACCCAATGCGAGGTCTGTGTCGGATTGTGCCGGAAAAGGAAGATACAGAATTCACTTTCTGCGTGCCGGCCTCTGATGCCGCGCTGAAAATTGAAGCGGCTGATAATGGAAAAGGTATGAGGCCGGAGCTTGTCGAGCATCTTTCCGACCGTTATTACCGGGGAACCAGTACAGACCAAAAGCCGGAACGACTTTTCTCATTGAATTTTTACTCGGTTACGGTTAATTATGGTTATCTGAAAGTTAGAAAAAGGTTGGCAGACTATCATTGATTTAGTGATAGCCTGACAACCTTTTTCTAATTAAGAGGATGATGATGTGACCGCCTATTTGGGTGATGTGTTCCGGGAGGCGGCCAGCAGCGGGGGGGCCATCGCCTGCGGGCTGATCGGCAAGCCTGAAATCCTGTATGTCGATGAACCCACTTATGGTGACGCATTCCCCATTTCACCCAAAGACCGCAGCAAGTCAGATTAACGCTCACCGCGCTCTGTATTCAGCGTCGGTGTTTTCGTCCTCATCAGCTTGCCCAGCGTAGAACAGAGTATGCCAATATCCACAGGCTTTGCAACATGTGCATCCATTCCTGCCTCGAGTGCGGCCTTGACATCCTCCTCAAATGCGTTTGCGGTCATGGCGATAATGGGAATGGTTTTAGCATCAGACCTTTTATTTGACCGTATGGTCCGGGCGGCCGCATAGCCGTCCATCTCCGGCATCTGAATGTCCATCAGGATAGCATCGTAAGTCCCGGGGAATGCGGTGAAAAACGCTTCCACGGCCAGGGCTCCATTGCCCCTTACCACAGTCTCTGCCCCGCACATCTGCAGGATCTCACAAATGATCTCCGAGTTGATTGCATTATCCTCCGCGATTAAAAAACGGCGCCCCGCAAAAAGGCCCTCCTCAATCCCGCCCGACGGCTGTAGTTCGGGAATATCCCGCCATTCTTCGGCCGGCATGATCTCACAATTTAACTCAAACAGGAAGGTGGAGCCCATCCCCGGCGCGCTCTGCACCTCTATTTTGCCCTCCATCAAGTCCACCAATCCCTTGACAATGCTCAGGCCCAGGCCGGACCCCTCCACACGGGACACGGCGCTGCTGCGGACAAATGGTTCAAAGAGATGGGACTGGATCTCTTTTTCCATTCCGACCCCTGTGTCGCTGGTGGTGAAACGGTAACGCGCCCAATGCATGTCTCCTTGTGCGGGAAGCTCCTCGACGGATAGCCGCACCGTACCGCCCGACGGCGTGAATTTGACCGCGTTGCCCAGGATGTTGATCAAAATCTGGCTGATGCGCAGGGCGTCTCCATAAATAAAGGGATTTTTGATCTCGCTGAACTGAATGTCATATTGGAGACCGGCCCGGTCGGCCTGGGGCGCGATGATGGCTCCGATCTGCTTCACCAGGTCCGGCAGGTAAATTTTCTCCCGGTTCAGCGTAATTTGGGCCCGTTCAATCCGGTTCATATCCAAAATATCGTTGATTAAACTGAGCAGGTGATTGGAGGAGACGGATATTTTTTGCAAGCAGTCCAGAACCCGGCCTGTGTCGCCGATGTTGGCTTTGGCCAGCGTGGTCATCCCCATGATGGCGTTCATGGGCGTGCGGATATCGTGGCTCATGGCCGAAAGGAAATCGCTCTTGGCCCGGCTGGCCTCCCGGGACAGTCCCAGGGCCCGTTCTAACTCCGCCTTCGCCGTCCGCTCAGCGGCCAGCATATCGGTCACGTCAGAGCGCACCAAACAGACCGTCTTGCGGTTCTGATCGCCCCACAATACGTTGACCTGCTTGTACCGCAAACCGTCCCGCGCGCAGTAGGGCAGTACAAAATCATAGCCCCCGGGCTTTTGCGTCAGACTGCCAAGCAGAGTCTGCAGGTGAAACTGCTGTTTCACCGTCTCGCGGTTCTTAGCCGTATCAAAATACCCCGCTAAATTGTCCAGTACCGCGTTATAGTCCCGGGCCGTGTGGGGAGGCAGATTTTCCAGAACCATCTGCCTGGTATACATAGAAAACTCCCCCGTAACGGCGTCAATGAAGCAGGCCAGCTCACAGGTATAGGCGATCACCCGGAGCAGCCGCTGCTGCTCTCTGATGGAATCAGTGATGTCCGTCCTGGACAGACACACCCGGCCCAGCCGCAGGTCGATGGGAGAGACAGTTACATTTTTGGCCCGGACATCGCCCGCTTCGTCCACCATTGAGAACGCAAACGTATAGGCCTGTCCGTGCTGAAGCAGCGCCAACATACGTTCGGTGTCCAAATGTTCCCGGTACTGCTCCCGGTCCCGGGGCACGACCCTGGATTCCAGCATTCCGGCCACCCAAGCCGAGTGGACGCCCTGGCGCGGGGGAACACAGTTTGTTTTCTCATCCTGGGAGAGTATGAGATAAGTGTCCCTCTTTAGATTCAAATCCGCTACAAAGTCATAACCGGTGACAGAGAGCTGATGGACGATGCGGTCGGCAACGACCTGCTCGGTGATATCGATCACCGTGAGGATTCCGGTCACGTCGCCGCTGTCCGGGGTTGACACCATATTCATCTCTATTTGCACATACCGCCCGGTATCCTCATTGGGAAGCTGGACAAAGAAATTCTTTACCTGCTTGGTTTCGCCACGTTGAAACGCAGCCAGGGAAGGTTCCCGCAGGTAGGTGTCCCGGAATACACGCCGCTCATTCTCGTCCGCGACCAGGGTGGAAAGACCGGCAAAAAATGCCTCGCGGACAGCTCCGAAGGTCTCCAAAAGCCCTGCGCCGGTCTGGTCGCTGATCTGAATGATCCGGTCTTGGGTAATATTGCAGTGGCCCGTCACCAGCACGTTGGGGTCGGTCCTCTGATGGTGGCGCAGCAGCAGCTCGTTGTACTGCTGCCGGACACGGGCGCGCTCCTCCCGCTCCTTTGTCATATCGTTGTAGACGGAATAAATTTTCCGTTCTCCGCCCTCGTGTTCGATGAGGGAGAGCGTATTCTTGACCCATACATAGTCCCCTGAGCCTTTCAAAAGCCGGTATTCAATCTCCCAGTGGCTTTTCCCGCTGGCAAAGTACTTCTCCAGCTCCGTCCGGACGCGCTCCAGGTCCTCCGGATGTACCCCTGTCAGGGCGTCTTCACGATACAGTTTCCAGGTTTCTTCCAGCGGCATTTCCGTGGTTGCCGCAAGCCCTTGTGATATATACTCAGGGATAATGCTCCCATCCGTTTCATAGCGAACCACCACCACGCCGCCGGGGAGGTTTTTCAGGGTGTTTTGAAAATACTGCTCTAACCGGCGCTGTTCGGTCACGTCACTGTATGCCACGTACAGGAGCTCGTTCCCATCAGGCCGCACCCTCCGGGAACCCTCTATTTGGATCCACCGGTATTCCCCCAGCCCATCGTGGAAGACCCGGCAGGTATGCCGCATCATCTCCCCGCCGTTCAGCAGGCCGTTCAGGTTTTTAAGCAGCACGGCGCGGTCGTCCTCATGGATGCCGATAAAGGTTACCTGCTCCCTGACTTGAGTAATATGCGTGTTGTTATACCCCAGCACTTTATAAAAGGCGGGGTTATGGTACTGCGGGTAAAGCCGCCCCCTGTGCACCTGATAAATGCATAGACCGCTGGGGATGCTGTCCAGGACCGCTTTCAATTCGTTGGTCAGTTCCATTTCACTCCACCTCTTTCAGCAGCTCCACCAGACCGGCGGCCCGTTCAAATTCTTCCTTTACGGATTGGAACAAGACAGCCCAATCCTCCTCCGGCACTTGGGTGCGCAGAGGCTCTATGATGGCGCAAACCGCCTGATAAAGCCTCGCCAGACCAAGGTTGCCGGCCATACCCTTTAATGTATGGGCCGCGTCAAAAGCGGCGGGATAGTCTCCGGCCTGCAATGCCTGGTCCAGTTTATGCAGATTCTCATCCCGAGGCAGCATGGCCAGTATTTTCAAATACATCTGTTCGCTGCCCATAAACCGGGACATTGTGGTTTCGTAGTCAGTACCGTATTTCTGAAAGACTTCTTTTAGAACTGCCATTTTCTATTCCTCCTCCTGGCTTAAAATAAAGTCGTAGAGGATCTGAAACAGCCTCTCCGGTTCAATGGGTTTGGCCAAATGCGCGTTCATGCCGGCCGCCTTGCTCTTTTCCATGTCGTCGTCAAATGCGTTGGCGGTCATGGCGATGATGGGGATGGTTTTGGCGTCGGCGTTGCTCATGTGGCGGATATTATTGGCCGCCGTCAGGCCGTCCATCTGCGGCATCCGGATATCCATCAAAATGGCGTCATAAAAGCCTGCCTCGGTTTTGCTGAACAGCTCGATTGCCCGCAGCCCGTTCTCCGCCGTGTCCACGGCAAAGCCTTTGCTCGCAAGCAGGGCCATAGCCACTTCGGTGTTGATGGCGTTATCTTCGACCAAAAGGATCCGGCGTCCGGTAAAATCAAAGACCGCAGGCTTATTTTCTGTACTGATTTCCTCTTTTTCACCCAGCGCCTTGGAGAAGGCGGAGATCAGAGAGGACTTGAACATGGGCTTGCTCATCAGCAGATTGACGCCTGCCAACGTGGCCTCGTGCTCGATGGATGCCCAGTCATAGGCCGTTATAATAATGATGGTGACCTCCGGCCCCACGATAGCACGGATGCGCCGGGCAGTCTCAATGCCGTCGATATCCGGCATTTTCCAGTCGATGAGGATCATATCGTAATGCTTTCCTGTGTCCCACATCGATTGTACCCGTTCGATGGCCTTGCGTCCGCTGTCCACCCATTCGGCGGTGATTCCCATTTCCTTGAGCGTGTCCACAGCGCTTTCGCATACCGCCACATCATCGTCCACCACCAGAGTCTTCAGAGCGGAAAAATTGGGGAGCGCCTTTTTCCTGTTGTGGCGGAGCAATTCCTCCTCCGTGATGCCCAGTTGTACATCCACTGTGAATTCAGACCCAATGCCCTTGATGGACCGTACGGCGATCTTTCCGCCCATCATGTCCACGATGTTCTTGGAGATGGCCAGCCCCAGCCCGGTCCCGCCGTACACGGCCGTAGTGCCCATGGACTCCTGGGCGAATGGCTCGAACATGTGGTGGAGAAAATCCTCGCTGATTCCGATCCCGGTATCGTTGACGATAAAGCGGAGGGTGGCGCCACCCTTGCCCTTTCTATGGGCCGCGGCGGAGAAGGTGACCTTGCCTCCCTCGCCGGTAAACTTGATGGCATTGGACAGGATGTTGAGCAGCACCTGCTGGAGTTTCATGGCGTCCCCCATATAAAAGTCGTCCAGGGTGGGATCTACGATGCACTCGTACTCAACGCCCTTTGCTGCCGCCTGTCCGTAGCAGATGGCGTTGATCCCGTTGAGAAAGTCCTCCGTAGGGATCTTATCATTTTTCAGCAGCATTTTTCCGCTCTCGATCCGGCTCATATCCAGGATGTCGTTGATGAGGGAGAGCAGGAAGCGGGAGGAGATGCCGATCTTGGAGATACAGTCGGCCACGCGCTCCTCGTTGTCGATAGACTGGGCGGCGATGGCGCTCATGCCGATGATGGCGTTCATAGGGGTGCGGATTTCGTGGCTCATGCGGGAGAGGAAGTCCGTCTTGGCCGCGTTGGCCTGCTCCGCGGCGGCCAGGGCGGCGGCCAGAGCCTCTTTCTGCTGCTGCTCCTGGCGGATGATATCCGTGACGTCGGTGCGCGCGATACACACCCGGCCCAGCTCCCGGCTGATGTAAAAGACCTGATACCGCTTGACCCGGGTATAGCCGTGTTCGCCCCGTGTCTCTAGCATAAAGCTGTAGCTGCTCTGCTCGGCCAACTCACGCTGCATGTAAGCGGGGGTCAGTCTGGCGAGGTATTCCCGCCCCGCCTCGGGCTCCATCGTGGCAGCAGCAATGGCCTCTGCCTCCGCCTGGAAACGCCCTTTCGCCGGCATGAGGGTCTCCATACCGGCGTGGTATGAGACCACATGGAAGGTGTCCCGCCGGATGTCGATATCGGACAGGACTTCATAGTCCAGCTCGGTCACTCTGCTCAGAAGCTGCTCCTGTATTTTTTGCTCCGTGATGTCGATGGTGTAGAAGAATGCGATCACATCGCCGCTCTCCGGATTTTGGTGATACTTGAAACTCGTCCTGCTCCAAAAAGCGCTGCCGTCATTCCGTTTTCGCAGAAATTCAAAGTGGAGGTCTGTTTTACCGGCGGAAAACTCATTTAGTACCTGTGTTCTCTCAAGTGACTGGCGCAGGTATTCCTCATATGCCGCGTCTGCGGCTGAGTCAGCCAGTTGACTAACCGCCTGCTCGTAGGTGTCTCCCGTCCGGGCGATGGCGCAGTCGGCTGTGGATTGGTAGCTCTCGACCCTGTCCTTAGTGACATTGACCCGCCCCTGGATGCTGCCCTCCAGCGAAGCGGCCTGAGCAAAGTAGGCCAGTTCCTTTTCGTACAGTTCCCGGACATGTTCCTGAGCCAGTTTTTCGTCGGTGATATCCACGAGGAATCCGTAAAAATAAGGCGTCCCGTCGTCTCCGGGCATCACCTGGGTCTTCAGCGAGATCCATTTGACCCGTCCGTCCTTACAGACAAGACGGTGCTCATCCTGTATAGTAATATCCCGGTTCTCTGCAGCCAGCAGCTTGTCCCGCACAGCCTCCAGGTCATCGGGATAGATCACGGCGGCGATCTGACTGCCCAGCGCGGTAAATTCCTCCCGGGTATAGCCCAGCAGTTCATACAGCCCGTCGTTGGCGTCCGCAACGGAAAAATCCGCATCATACCTGACGCGGAACACCGCGCCGGGGATGTTGTTATAGAGATGCACCACCTCGGCCTGGGCCTTTTTCTGGGCCGTAATGTCGATGCACACGGAAATGATGGCCGGCCTGCCATTTTCCGCCGTGACCTCGCGCCCCAGGTCGTGAACCCAAATGTAGGAGCCATCCCGGCGCTTCATCCGGTATTCCACCATGTACTCTCCGCGCTCCGCCATTTGACGGGCTACCTCCCCGTCCACCATGGCCCGGTCGTCCGGATGCATACAGTTGGAGACCATGCCCTCGATATCTGCAACAAACTCCGCCTCGCTGGCATAGCCGAGGTATTTCAGCATCTGGTTATTCACAAAATAGAAGGGGAACCCCTCCTCGATATACCCGCCCATCATGCCGCCGGGCAGGGAGTCGTTGAGCAGCTCCTGCCTCTGTCTGGCGACGTGCTCCATCACCAGGGCGCGGGGATAATGCTCCCCGCCCCGTTGGCTGCTGCTGGGTTCGGAAAACCACAGGGTGCGCAGCCGCCAGGCCGTTTGCCGCCGGACCAGGGTAAAGAATCCCCGCAGCCGCCAGCGGTACTGGGTGTTTTTAAGGACCATTCCCACGGACAGATTGCGGATGTCCGCATCGATCTCCTGTTCCTGAAAGAGCGTAAGATCCACCGTGAAGGGCTCGGGGATCTCCTGTATGTCCCGGGCCAGGTAATCTCTCATCTCCTGGGGGCTGTGGGCAAATTCGTCCTCCCCGGTGCCCACAAAACAGAATTCATCGCCTAAAAAGCTATAAACCTCTTCGGCGTTTCTCCGCTCGAACCAGGCGCTGCAAAAAGCCTGAAACGTCTCCCAGTCCGTCATTGTTTTTTCCATCGATCTCATCCTTTCCATGACCAGCAATGGTCTTGCTCACGCCGGCCGCCGCTGGGTATGGTATTTTCTTTTAAGACTTTTCCTGCGCTTCAGAAAGAGGCTCTGAAAACGAGTAAAAGTTTTTGTTGCTTTTTTTGATCCTGTACATGGCTTGGTCGGCGTGGGAGAGAAGTTCCTTTTCGTTCTGCCCATCCCTGGGATAGACGCTGACCCCGATACTTGCAGTCATTTCAACAAACAGGTCCTCTGAGAGCCGGAAAGGCTGCCTGATCTCAGAGAGAATCCGTTCGCAGACGTGCCGGATCTCTTCGTCCGCTATGATCCGGCTCAGCAGCAGAACGAACTCGTCGCCCCCCATACGGGACACGATATCGCTGCCGCGCACGGCACGGATCAGCCGCCTGGCTGTCTCCTCCAATACCAGGTCCCCCTTTTCATGGCCATAGGTATCGTTGACCTCTTTGAATCCATCCAGATCCATGTAGAGGACAGCAAGGAGCTGCCCGGTAGTTTCCGCCTCCAAAAGCAGCCGGGACAAAATTTTGTGAAACAGTCTGCGGTTTGGAAGTCCGGTGAGTGAGTCATAGTTTGCCATATGGGCTAACTTTTCCTCCGCCCGCTTGCGTACCTTGATTTCCTCCAGCAGCGCCTTTGTCCGCTCGTCCACCAGAAAGCGCAGATGTTCATATAAATAGGCGTTTTCAAGAGAAATGGCCAGCTGTGCCGCAATGGGCATGAGGTTTTCTTTTCTCCGCTGGTCAAAGACACCTGCGGCCAGGTTATTTTCCAAGTAGAGGATGCCCTTTAGCTCCCCCTTACTGAGGATGGGCATGCACAGGACCGACTTGCAGTGGTTCTCTTTGATATGGAGGTCCTTCCCGAAGACCCTGGAGTTCTCACCGTCTTCCAGGATCACGGCCTCCAGCGTTCTCTCCACATACGATACGATGCTCAACGGAATATCCTGGTCCTTGGCCGGCCGCTTTGATACGATGCATACGTCCTTGGCCCCGGAATGGCCCTCCGCCTGGATCTCATACCCGGAATCCGTCTGGCTCAAATAGTAGATATGCTGTGCTCCCGCGCATTCCAGGAGACTGTGGATCAGCTTTTCCAGGATTCCTTCCAGTTCAAGTTCCTCCGAAATGGCCTGGGACGCCTTCAGCACAGAGCGCATATCCAGCGATGCGGTGGTTCGGATGGAATCTTCCGACAGGGTGCTCTGCCGGTTATCGTTTTTCCATAGGCCCGCCAGTTCCGGGTAGTCCTGCCGCATCCGGGCGCATTTGCCCTCTGCCCCCCAATGGCTGTACAGCCGGTAGGTATCCGTCAGGTAATGCCTGGCCGACGACTTGATCCCCAGCCTCTCATAGCGCAGTGCGGCCACATCGCAGAGGATGGCATGATGAAGGCGGCGGTCATGCTTTTTCGCGGCCTCCAGGGCTTCTTCGTAAAGCTGCAGGGCCTCTCCAATGCAGCCTTCCGCCGTTTTCCGTTCTGCCTCAATCACAAGATAGAGATGTCCATAATTGCAGAACGCGTCGCGGCTGCGTTCCTTCAGCCAATCCTGGTTTTCCTCCAGGATACGCAGAAAGCCATGCCTTGCCCCCGGCTCATAGTCCCCTGTCTCCAGGACCTGGCAGATGGACAGGGAATACAGGAAATTGTGGAGCGCCACGTTGTAAAAGCTGGAGACATACGGGAGCAGGGGCACAGCGTCCCTGCACAGCCGGCAGGCCGTGGAATAATCCCGGTAGATCACTGCCGACAGGGCCCGGATGACATGGTAATAGCTGATTGCCTGCAGATTATGGGAAAACCGCTCCAGATGGGCCTGTTCGGAAAAACCGTCCCCATCAAAGCTTCCGGTGAGAGAGAGTTCCCCGCGCATACTCCTGCACAGCTGCTGAAAACTCAAAAAGCTGCCCAAAGCATGGTCACTGCCGGTCTTCTCCGCAAACTTGACTCCGGCCTGTACCTCATTCCACAGCTCATCCACATGGGCTGCGCTTTCCATAACCGCCATCATGAGCCCATAATAGCCGTAGCAGGCGTACTCAAAGTCCCCCATCTGGGCGTTGCCCTTGATGGACTCCTTAGCATAGGGAATCTCATTGACCACATCTTCGAACCAATGGCCGGTATGGAGAGCAAACATACAGTAGATGGAGTGGATTACCTCCCTGTACTGGTGCTTTTCGGCCAGACGCATAGCCGATCTGCCGGCCGCGTAGGACGTCCGGTAATCCCTGCGCAGTTCCCCCAGAGGCATCATCAGATTGGAATACATCTGCAGGGCATGAGGAGTATAGCCATGCCGGAACATGCGCCGCACAGCCGTAAATACCGTCCAGTAGGAATAATCGGGATTAAAGAAAAAGGTCGGGCCGCACAGGCGGCAGAGCAATTTACTGATCCCAGCCTCTACCGGGTCTTTGGCTTCTTCGAGATTCAGGATATCTTCCGTTCCAAGAGCCTCCCGCTCCTGATAAAAGGATGCGGTTTCCCGTTCCAGGGTCAGCTTTATATTTTCACTGGGAAAGGTGACTCCCAGATGTCCAAGCAGGGTGCGCCCGATCTCAAAGGCGTCCTCATACCTGCCCCGGTTGGAAAAGCTTGATATCTGCAGGCGGCAGTTGTCAACCAGTTCAGTGGGCTCCGTCACCAGATTGCAGAGTATCCCGTAGATCCGGTCGCATTCATCCTCCTTAACCAGATTGCACAGCGCCGCATGATATTCCATGTAAATTTTGGTGAGGAGCGGGCGGTTTTCCGGGCGCTTCAGCTCCGGCTGGGAGAGCAGGAGCTGAAGGTACCGCTCCGCCGTGTCGAAGGCGGATACCAGCCCGCACCGGTGCGCCGTACCCAGCAGGAACTCCTGAATCCGGCGACGTTCTTCCTGATCCTCCGCCTCCCCAAGCCCCATTGCGTAGTGGTCCGCGATCTCAAACGCCCGTTCATCCAGATCGCCTGCAGCGCGCGAACGTTCCTCATACCGCTTTCCAAGCAGGTAATGGACACTTGCCCGCACATTCTCAGACAGAGCCGTATAGAACACCTGCTGGAACCGGTCGTGGGTAAACTGATACATGGTCTGCAGGCCTGTTTTCCCATCCTTCTCCATGGGATATACCGCCTCCTGTGCCACCGCCGCAATCAGCCTGCGGTTGATTTCACGTTCCGGCAGGCCGCAGACAGCGGACAAATCCTCCACAGAAAAGCTCTGACCGATGCAGGCGCCAAAGGACAGCAGAGAGATTGTCTTCTCAGAAAACTGGCTTAGATTTTCTGTCAGGAAATCCACTACATTCTCCTGAGCGGGGCAGGCCCGGATCTCCGCCTCCTTCCACCTCCAGCTTCCGGTGTCCATATCCAGCTTCAGATAGCCTTTTGAATGGCACAGCCGCAGAAACTGCTTGATGTAAAATGGATTTCCCTTGGTCTTCCTATAAAGGATCTCCGCCAGCGCAAAAGTCGCGTCCGCTTCCGTTTTGAATATGTCTCCCAGCATCTGTGCGGTGCTCTCAGGATCAAGCCCTTTTAAGTCGAGCTGCGTGACCCGGCCTCCCCGCTGTATGATTTTATTAAGGCTGAGAGTGAGCGGATGTTCGCTGTTCACCTCATTATCACGATAGCACACGATAATCATTAAATCGTGGATATCCTCATTTTTGAACAGCTCTTCCAGAATTTCCAGGGAGCCCATATCCGCCCGGTGTACATCATCCAAAAACAGAACCAGTGGATGCTCCGGTGAAGCCAGCAAAGACAGGAGCTTTTCCAACACGGATTTGAACCTGGTCCGTTCCTCCAGCGGCCCCATGTCCGCAGGGATTGGCTGATCGCCGGTCAGCAGGGCCAGCTCCGCCACCTTACCGGTCAGCAAAGCCGCGTCGCCGCCCAAATGTTCCGACAGCGTCTGCTTCCACTTGCCAATACTTTCCTCCGGTTCCATAAAGATCATGCTGCAAAATTGTTTGATGGCCTCGAAGAAGGCAAAGTAGGGTACATTGGCGTGATACTGGTCAAACTTCCCTTGTAGAAACATACCGTTGGTCCGCAAAGCCTCCTCCTGAAGCTGATTGACAAGGGAGGTCTTTCCAATGCCGGAATAGCCGCTGATGGAGACAAGGATCTTGGAACCGGACGCCACTTCCTTGAAGTCACTCTTCAACTGGGCGATTTCTTCTTCCCGCCCATACAGCCGGTGGGCGAATTCAAAGCGCCGGCTGAAATCCTTTTCGCCAAGGACAAATTCCTTTTCCCTTTGGCACCGCGTCAGATCATAAAGAAGGCCCTCGCTGCTTAAATAGCGGTCTTTTGCCATCTTGGACAGGAGTTTGTCTACGACGGCCGCAAGCATGGGAGGCACATTGGGCAAAATCACGCGAAGATCCGGCGGTTTCTTCGCAATATGAGAAAAAACCAGCTCTGTGGGGGTCTCCGCGTCAAATGGATGACGCCCCGTCAGCATTTGATACAAGGTTATGCCCAGGGAATAAAAATCCGCGCGGTAATCCAGCTCCGTATTCATCCGTCCGGTCTGCTCCGGGGCGATGTAACGGAGGGTCCCCTCAATATTTTCAAGTCTGGCCCCCAACATCTGTTCATGCATAAACATGGAGGAGATACCGAAGTCCAGCAGCACCACCCGGCCGGATAACGCGTCATACATGATATTGGAAGGGTTCACATCTTTGTGGATGATGCCCGCCTTGTGTATGTCCCGCAGGCCCATCACCAACTGTTCTGCGATCCGGTAGAAATCCGACATCTCCAGGGCGCCCTGTTTCAGCAGCCTGCTCAGCGTGATTCCCGGACAGAATTCCTCCACCAGATAGCAGCGTCCTTCCAGCGTGACCTCTTCAAGCGCCTTTACCACATAAGGGCTGTCTATCCGCTGCATGATCTGATATTCCCGCCGCAGCCGCGCTGCTTCATCCTGCGTCATATGTTCCTGGCCTCCGGTTTTCAGTACCACCCGGCTGCCGGTGCCGCCGTCAATTCCGCGCAGCAGCTTGCTGGACGGAGATATGTATATCACTTCTAAATTCGTATATTGACACATCACACGCTCACCCCTTCCGTGAAAAGCACTCGTCTTTAACGCCTGCCTTTGCAGCATACATGGCCTCGCGGGCCCGGCGTATTATTTCATCCAATGGTTCCTCTGCATTCCAGAGCGCTGTGCCGGCAAAGCAGGACACCGAATCCGGATCCACATAACGGCTCTCATAATAAGCCCGGCGAACAGCCGTTTCTTTTTTATGGGCGGCTTCCATGGATCTTATGTGGCGCATCACAACCAGAAATTCATCCCCGCCCAGCCGGACCAGCACATCGTCCACCCGGGTGTGGGCACGCAGAAGGGAGGCGAAGTGGAGGATCAAATGATCGCCCTCCACATAGCCGTACTTCTCATTGAACTTTTTCAAGTCATCCAGTTCAAACAGATAAACAGCGGAGGAAGACTCATGCCGCAGTGATTCCGCTATAGTATACAGCCCCCGGCGGTTTAGCAGGCCGGTCATGGTATCTCTGCAGGCCTCATCCTGCAGGGACCGTATCCGCACCTGAAGGGTGTGGATGCTCATCGCCCGCAGGACCCGCCTGCGCAGCGCCTCCTGATTGTGGGGCTTAGCCGCATAGTCGGCAGCGCCAAGTTCCATGGCGCGGCGCTCCAGCTCCTGGTCCAGAGGCCCCGTGGCGATGCTCTGGACCTCCCAGGCGCCCCGCTCTTTCTGAATGCTCTCCAGGATCCGGAAGCCGTCCCCCGCGGGCAGTGTAAGGCTTAAAAGCACCGCCGCCGTCTCGGATTGTTGATTTCCAAGCGCCTTGAGGGCTTCCTCATAGCCGGCGGCCTCCAGCACTTCGAAGCAGTCGGAGAAGGTCTCACGCACTTGGGCGCGGTAGTCCGCGTCCTCGTCGCAGACCAGCAGGATATTGTCCGTTTGCCCGCCGGGACTGCTGGACGGACAGGGAGGCGTGGAGACTGCGGCCGGCTGGGCAGTCAATATCTCCTCGAAATTACCGATGGGCATGGGCTTGGCAAAATAGTAGCCCTGGGCGTAGTCGCACCCATCGTTTTGAAGCCGCTCCAGCTGCTCCCGGGTTTCCACGCCCTCCGCCACCACGCTCAATTTCATCCAACGGGCCAGGTCTACGATAAAGCGCAGGATGCCCTGGCCGGTGGGTCTCGTAATCTCAGTCTGGATAAACTTCATATCCAGCTTCAGTACATCGATAGGCATTTCTGTGAGCATATTCAGCGAAGAATAGCCGCTGCCAAAATCATCCATCTCAATGACAAAGCCCAGCCTGCGCAGAGCGCCCAGGGTTTCGATGAGCTGTCTTGAGGTATCCGTGTACGCGCTCTCCGTGATCTCCAGGTGCAGACGGGAGGGGGAAAGTCCGTGCTGCTGTACGATCTCCGTGAGAAGAGACACCAGATTTGTGTTATATATATCCATCCGGGAGACGTTGACGGAAATGTTAACGCTGGGATACCCCTTCTTATCCCATGCCTGCATCAGTGCGCAGACCCGCTCCCAGACATATTGGTCCAGTTTGGTGATAAAGCCGTTGCGCTCAAAGATGGGGATGAACTCCGCAGGTGGCTGCAGGCCCCATTCCGGATGATTCCAGCGCACCAGCGCCTCAGCACCCGCCAGCCGGCCATCCCGAATCTGATACTTGGGCTGCAGGTAAACCTCAAACTGTCCCGTGGATAAGGCTGTTTCCATTCCGTCCGTGATGGCCTGCCGGCGCAGCAGCGTGCCCCGCAGCTTGTCGTCGTAGAGGGCAAAGTGCTTGCCATACTTTCCCTTAATGCTATGTGCCGCCAGCAGCGCCCGGTCACACATCTGCTCAACGGAGACATCCCGGTCCTCCACCGTGTAGATGCCGTATTTCATGATCACGTTCTGATTGCCGAAGCCGCTGTTGATCCAATTGTCGGACTGGGTAAACATCTCGTCCGCATAGTCCTCGCGGTGCTCCAGAAGACAGGCGAACTGGTCCGCGCTCAGGCGGCCGCATATCCCGTGATCCCCCAGCCGCTGGGTGCAGAGCTTGGCTACCTGCCGCAGCAGGCGGTCGCCCGCAGCCATGCCGAAGGTATCGTTGATCAGTTTGAAGTCCTCAATGTCGGAACAAAGGATATCATATTTCACATCCGGATTCCGAAACAGGATGTCCCTGGCCTGCTGGCAGAAATATTCCTTGCTGTACACCCTGGTGACCCGGTCATACTGGATCTGATGAATGAGGGCGGAGGTCTCCCGCAGGCGGATAATGCCGGCCGCCCGGTGTAAAATAACCTGGGCCCGGTAGGGCTTGGTGATGAAGTCCGTGGCTCCGTTGGAAAGCGCGGCCACCTCATCCGTCTCACTGTTGTTGGATGTTGTGACAATGACCGGGATGGAATTCAGCCTGTGATCTGCTTTTAGATGTTTCAAAAAGGCGTAGCCATCCATGACCGGCATGACAATATCCAACAGGATCAGTGAGATTCCCTCTCTGTATTTCTCCAGCAGCGACAGGGCCTGCACCCCGTTTTCCGCTTCCAGAACCGTATATTGGGGAGACAGGATGGCGCACAGTGCCGCCCGATTGATTTCATTGTCTTCAACCACTAAAATTTTTCTCTCTAATAACATGATTCACACTCAATCCTTTAGATAATCTACTTGATAATAGGTATATCATTTCAATTGCAAATGACACATATTTGTCATTTTAAATGACAAATATTGGATAACAAAACTCTTGTACTATAGAATACTTCTTTTTTAAGCAAATTTCAAGGGATTATATACAATTGACAATGATATTTAAGTGTCATTTTAAATGACAAATAATATGGATTTTGTTGCAAACTTACTGGCTTTACGGTATACTGGTATAAAAAAAGGAGGATCAGACTGTGCAGTTCTATGAAAAACTGATTTTTGTTATGAATTTGACTCAAACGACGAACCGGGAGCTGGCCCAGGCCGCGCAGGTAGACCCCTCCATCATCAGCCGTTTCCGCAGTGGGAAGAGAGGGCTCCCGCGCAATCTGGAGCCGCTGCGCAGCATGGCGGATTTCCTTGCCGAACGCTGTACTGGCGAATACCAGAGAAGGGCTCTTTCAGAGATGGCGGGGGTCAGGCGGGTCCTCATGGACAAGCAGGATCAGCTGTCAGAGTTTTTATTTTACTGGCTGTGCGGTGACGCGGATGAGGTGGACCGTTTCATGCACAGCTTTGAATCGCTGACCATTAAGGGAGGGGCGTCCAACTCCACCCTGGAGGCCGCAACAATCAGCAGAAAAGGGAATTTTATTCATTTTGGAAATGAGGGAAAGCGTGCCGCGGTGCGTTCCATGTACCAACACCTGCTGGCCCGGCAGGAGCCGGGCACAATCTGCATTCTTGCAGATGAGACCGATGACTGGCTGATGGAAGATTATGATTTTACTTCCCAAATGCAGGCCTGGCTGCTGGACTGTATCCGGCAGGGCTTTCAAATCTGCCACATCATACCGCCGATCTACTCGGGCGATCAGATTCTGGAATCCCTGGCCCGCTGGATCCCGCTCTATATGACCGGCAAGGTAAAAGCCTACTATTATCCTCATATTCGCGACCGCCTTTACCGGCACACCATCATCATGATGCCCGGACAAATCGCAATTGCGTCACATTCCATGGCGGGCGAGCCTACCAGCTACGCTACAATGCTGTCCACAGACCCAGGGGTGCTCCGGGCGACGGAAACGGAGTTTCAGGCATACCTTGCCCTGTGCCGGCCTATGTTGAACACCTACTCGGAACCCCAAAAGCTGTTCCAGTGCTTTATGAAATTTATATCCCCCCAGGGTTTCCGCATTCAAAAGCTGATCTCCTTGTCCGCAGTGACCGCGCCCTTTGAACTTGTCGCGGATTCCATAGAAAAAAGAGAAGACCCCGAACAGAAGCGCCTGGGCGAACTTTATCTCCAGGAGATGAAGCGGCTGGAACAGGAGCAGGACCAGTACAATCTGATCGATATCGTTCACCTGGCCAGCGCAGACCAGGTCCGTGCCGGCACAGTGCCCATCACCGCCACCTGCTGGTCGGTCGGCGCCCTTTACTACACCCCAAAGACCTATACCCTGCACTTGAAGAAGATTCTGCATATTATGGACACTCATGAAAATTATCACTTTGTCCCCCTGGAAGGGCCTGTTGAACAGGAGAGCGCCCTTATGGTCAAGGAAAATCACAGAGCTCTTCTGGTGCATACGTCTGAGCCTTTCACTGTCTTTGAGATCTCCCAGCCTGAGATTGTGGCCCTATACCGGGAGTACCTGCTTCGCCTGGCGGAGAAAGTGGGCTTCACCGGTATCCACCGTACGAAGATTAAGTCCAGGCTCCGGGAACTGATCCGGGAGCTGGAAGCGTGAACCGAATAAGAGAACAATAATAACTAATTTAGCAGTGTGGTGATACCATGCTGCTAAATGTCGTTTTGGGGGATGAAAGAGGCCCGTTTGCAGGACAAAACGGCATAATGGAGACAGCTGCCAGAACGGAATCAGGATGCAGTAAAAGAGTGAATGTGTAACAGTTGATAAATTATAAAAAACTTCACTCATTACTATTGACAGATTTAATTACCTGATATAATATAGTCCATATAAATTACTATTAATCATTTGGACTAATAAGGAGATGCAAATGAACAGAAAGTTATTATTGGAAAGATGGACATCAATTGAGAAGATAATGAATGAATACGCGCAAGTTGCGGGATTGACATCTATGGGGTTGACTGTGCTGGGAATTATTTACGGAATCCCCCAGGGATGTACGCAAAAACAAATCTGTGAGCGAAGTCATTACAACAAGCAAACCGTCAATATGATCATAAAATCCCTTTGGGAGCAAGGATATGTGGAGCTCACGGAAATGAAGGAGGACCGTAGGAATAAGCAGGTGAAATTAAGCGCTGACGGGAAAGAATATGCAGATAAAGTGATTGGTTTTATGCTGGAGGCAGAGATGAGCCCCTGGGAAAAATTAACTGAGAATCAGCAGAAACTGTTGATGGAATTTGGAGATGCTTATGAGCAAGGCTATCAGAAGGCAATTGCCGCGCTGAAGCGTGCTCTGAATAAAGAGGAAAAGAGGAGTCAGGTTGAATAGCGAGAATTGGATTTTTTGTCCTGTTTGTAAAAACAAAACAAGAATGCAGGTAAGAGAAGATACTGTACTGATAAATTTTCCATTGTTTTGCCCGAAATGCAGACAGGAAACTTTGATTAGTGTTATGGATTTAAAATTGACCGTTCATAAAGAGCCAGACGCCAAGACGCAGAGCCAATGAAGTATGAAGTACTTCACTGGCTCTTATTTATTTTAAGGGAACTATGTCGCTGAAACGACCCGCCGCAGGCAGAGAATGCCATAGGCAGGATTCTATTATAAAAGCCGGGTAGTAAAAATTATTTATTATTAAATAGAGGAGTGAAAGAAATGAAACATAAAGGAACAAAGATTTTTCTGACAGTATTAGCACTTGTACTGATTGGAGCAGGAACAACTATTTTTATGCGGAAGAAGCCTGTGGAGCAATACGAAGTCCGTCCTACCGTCACAATCGATAAGCCTAAAACAGGAAATATTGTTCTATATACAGATATGGTGGGATTTGTGGAGCCGGAGACCAGTGTTTCCGTACAGCCTAGAATAGGCGGTCAGGTATTGGAGGTCTATGTTCAGTCAGGAGAATGGGTGGAAGCGGGCCAGCCGCTTATTAAAATCGATTCAGATGACCTTACTACTTTAAAGCTTCAGATGGACGGGGCTGCCGTTTCCGTAAAAGACACAGCCAATAACGCTGCGCGTATCCGCGTTTTATTTGGGGCGGGGTATGTATCGCAGCAGGAAATGGAACAGGCGGAGAGTGCGGAAAAAAGTGCCAGAATTGCCTATGAGACGGCCAAAAACCAGTACGAACTGCAAATGTCGTATACCACAGTGAAAGCACCCATCAGCGGAATAATCGAATCCAGGACAGTGGAACCCTTTGAGCAAATCGATCCCTCAAGGGTAATCTGTGTCATATCGGGAACGGATGAACTTCAGGTGAAATTCGGTGTTACAGGCCGGATATTAGAAAACCTGTCGTTAAATGACAGCATTACCATAGAGAAAAATGGAGAAACATATGAAGGATATGTTACGGAAATCAGCACCATGGTGAACGCATCCTCCGGACTATACGATGTAAAGGCACGGCTTCCCAGAACAGAAGGTTTGACAAATGGAACGAGGATTAAACTGACAACAGTGATGAGCCGGGCAGAAAACGTGCTTACCGTTCCTGTCGATATCGTAGATTATGACAATGGAGTTCCATTTGTATATTGCTATCAGGATGGTGCTGCCAGCAAGACGGAGATAGAGGCAGGAATCTATGATTCTGAGCGGATGGAAGTGAAATACGGCCTGACAGGTGACAGCCGGATTATTACCAGCTGGAGCAATGAACTGCTGGATAGACAGGAGGTTTTGTTAGATCAGGAAGGTCAGAGCGATAAACGCTTGCAGGAAGATGTGCTGGATAGGCAGGTGAGCAGAAATGATTAATTTGACCAAATATGCGCTTCGCAAACCAATCACCATTATACTGTGCCTGCTTACCATCGCCTATTTTGGTATCACTTCCCTTATGGGAACAAAGATTGAACTGCAGCCTGAGATGAAACTGCCTCTCTTGGTAGTCTCGACTCCCTATCCGGGAGCCGCTTCGGGAGATGTGAATGACTTGGTAATCCGGAAACAGGAGGATGCTATTTCGTCATTAGACGGTGTTAAATCCGTTAACACAACTGCTCAGGAGAATGCCGGAATCATCATTATTCAATACCAATTTGGAACGAATATGGATACAGCTTATATTAATTTAAAAAAGGCCATCGATGGTGTAAAAGGACAATTGCCTGAAAAAACAAGGGAATCCAGTATTCTGGCGCTGGATTTTAATGCGGAGCCTGTGGTAACCCTTGCCATAAGCGGCAATGCACAAGGGAATCTGTATACATATGTGGAAAAAAAACTGGTTCCGGAATTTCAGAAACTTAGCGCTGTAGGGGAGGTATCCATATCAGGCGGACAGAAAGCATATACCCGGATTGAGGTGAAACCGGAGAAAATGGAGCAATATCATCTGGATATGTCTTTTTTGGCACAGCTTGTGGGCAGCGCTGATTTTTCGGCTCCGGCTGGCAGCGTTGAGGTAGGAAACCGTGACTTCAGTGTCAGCGCAGCAAATGATTATAAGAACACGGAGAGTTTAAAATCCATAGTTATTCCTCTCCCCAGCGGGGAAACCATCCATTTGTCGGATGTTGCAACGGTTTATGAGGCACTGGAAGATCCTAATTCCATAGGCCGGTACAATGGTGAGAATGTTATATCTGTAGAAATTAAAAAAGTGCAGAATGCCACTGCTATTGATGTTTCCAACCAGGTGATGGCTCAGATTGAGATGATGAAGACTGGTATGCCTGGCATTCAGATAGACATTGTAAATGATTCCAGCATCATTATCCTGGATGCTCTGAATGATGTAATTACCACGCTGGTTATCGCCATTATCCTGTCCATGCTGATTCTGTGGCTGTTTTATGGCGATATTAAGGCTTCCGTCATAGTTGGTACCTCTATTCCCATATCGGTTGTACTGGCGCTCATTGCAATGAGTGCGATGGATTTTTCCTTAAACCAAATCTCCATGATATCCCTTGTTCTGGGCGTGGGAATGATGGTGGATAACTCTATAAATATTCTGGATGGCTGTTTCAGAGCCAGAGAAAAGCTGGACTTTTATGAGGCGGCCGTAGAAGGAAGCCGGACCATGCTGGGCTCTATTATTGGCGGAACTGCTACAACCTGCGTGGTATTTCTGCCCTTGGCTCTTTTAGACGGCATATCGGGACAGATGTTTAAGCAGCTGGGGTTTATTATAGTGTTTTGTTTGGTTGCCTCCTTGTTTTCAGCAGTCATTATTGTTCCTTTATGCTACTTAAAATGGCAGCCGGTAGAAAAGGCTAAAGCTCCGGCTAACGGAATGATTAAATTCCTGCAGGCAGGATACAGAAAATATATGCCGTCCATCATTACGAGAAAAAAAATGGTATTTGGGCTGAGCCTGGGATTGCTGGCGTTCTCTTTTTTTGTGGCGTCAAAGCTTAATGTAAATATGATGGCCAGTATTGATGAAGGCATTGTTGATATGACGGTCAAAGTAAAACCAGGGCTCAAGGTGGACGCTGTTAATCAAGTGGTAAAGGGACTGGAAGATATGGTAATGTCTGAGGAAGATGTAGATCACTATCTTCTGACCTTTGGCTCCAGCGGACTGAACACTTATGGCGGCATTGGTGAAGTGAAGATTAGGGCATATCTGAAAGAAGAAGGTGGTCTGTCAACCGATGAGATGGTGAATAAATGGAGAAAGGATACCCAGTATTATAAAAACTGTTCCATTAAAATTGAACAAGGATCGACTATGGGAGGAGTGAGCTCAGAAGATGAGATTACAGTCAATCTTCAGGGCACGGATTATGATGTTCTGAAGGCTGCCGCTAAAGAGTTGACAGCCGGGCTGCGTGGACGCACAGATGTCATGCAGGTACATTCCTCTGTTGAAAATGCGGTTTCTATTATCAAGGTAGATATTGATCCCATAAAAGCCCAGACTGAAAAAATGACGTCTTCCCAAATTGGCGCGGAAATTTATAACAATTTAAGTGGAATAAAAGCCACCACAATTCGAATGAACGGCGATGAGGCCGACGTCATAGTAGAATATGATCCGGAACAGTATAATACGGTCGATAAGCTTCAGGGAATGAGAATCCGCACTGCTTCAGGCGCGTCGCTGCCATTGGAAGATTTAGGTGAGATACGTTACGAGGATTCACCTGCCCAGATTGAGCGCAACAACAAGCAGTATCAGGTGGCAATTACCATGTCTCCGCAGGCAGGGGCTGAGAGGACAGCCAAAAAGAGTATCAGCCAATTTGTAAGCGAATGGAAGCTGCCTCCGGGCGTATATCCTGCTGCCAGCTCAGGAGATCAGGATATGATGGAGGAAATGAGTGCCTTGGGAAGGGCTTTGATCACAGGAGTTTTTCTTGTATTTATTGTTATGGCCATACAGTTTCAGGCTCCAAAATACTCACTTATGGTTATGAGCACCATTCCATTTGCCCTGATTGGTTCTTTCGGCCTTTTGTTTTTGGCAGACAGCCCGATCAGCATGACTTCCATGGTGGGCTTTCTGATGCTGGTGGGAACGGTTGTAAATAATGGGATTTTATATGTAGAGACGGTTCAGCAGTTATTAGAGGAGATGCCTCTCCTGGATGCGCTGGTAGAAGCGGGAGCAATCCGCATGCGTCCTATTTTTATGACAACGCTTACAACGGTTATCGCCATGATGCCCAGTGCCCTCGCCTTTGGGAAATCAGGTAAAATGATGCAGGATCTTTCGCTGGTCAACGTGGGTGGGATTCTGGCATCCACTGCACTAACACTGGTCCTTCTGCCGACCTATTATCTGGTAGTACACAATATGAAAAAAAAGAATTGGGGAAAAGGCATGGCAGGATCTGTTTGTCCTGAGATATAAGGGGAAAATGGCTGAGATTTCCTGGAACAGAGTTATATTTTGTGTTATCTGAGTTTGTAGTAATTATTCGGCGGATTGGTTTGTAAACGACAAAGAGCAGACTAAATACAAATACGCAGAAGTTTATGTTGATTATCTATTTCTCCTCGATTATAATAATTCTGTATACATACCAAGAATGAAATTCTGCGGTCATTTATATAAAAAATATAGATTGGACTCGGATATTATGAAAAAGTTCTTTATGAAGTTCTGGAGAAAAACTCTTATTACAGGTTTCGGAGTTCTTGTAATCACCACCCTTGTTTTCAATGCCATGCTGATACGTCAGACTGCATATGAGGAAGGTTCCCAGCATTTGGATGAGTTATCCGGGCAGATCGCTTCATCCATTGAAAAACAGTCCCGTGGCCAGTGGAATATGCTGGATGTCTTTTACCGGTATTTAGTAGATTTGTCCGGTGATGACTGGACGGTATTGAGCAGCTATATTCAGGATAAGAAAGAAGATTTTGGATTTGATTCCTTATGTCTTGTGGATGAGGATGCAATGTACTACGACAGGGAAAAGTCCTTTTCCCTGCTTTCGAATAAGGAAGTTACAACGAAACTGCTTACAGACAAACAGCCGATTATTCTCGATAACATGCTTACTACAGAAGGCAGGCTGATATTTTTAATACCCATCGATAAACAGGTCATTGGTGAAAAGACATTCTGTGCCTTAGGCGTGGTCTATAACAGCCAGAATCTTTTTGATATGCTGAATATTCAGGCCTATGACGGAGAAGTAATGATGTATATCATTCATCAGGATGGCGTAGCCCTTTTCCGGTCCAGCCAGGAAAACAGCATAACCGGATATAATTTGATAAATAGTCTGGAAGAAGCAGAGTTCAAGCGGGGAACCCTTGACACCCTTAGGAATAACATACAAAACGGCCGTCGGGAACTTATGACAGTTCATATGGAGAACAAGGAATACTACTTAAATCATACGCCTGTGGACGTGGATGACTGGCATCTGGTCACTATGGTGCCTGTGAATGTAGTCAGCGGACGATTGATGCGGTCATCAATGGTAACATTTCTGTGCATGTTTCTGATCGGAGCCCTGATTGTGATCGCGTTCATTCTGCTCTATTCGGATTCGACCAAAAAAGTGCTGCGGGCAGAGGAGGCAGCGCGTAAAGCTGCGGAAACTGCCAACCAATCCAAAAGCCGGTTCCTTTCCAATATGTCCCATGATATACGAACTCCGATGAACGCTATTATCGGGATGACCAAGATCGCACAGGAACATTTAGAAGAACCTGCGAAGGTGAAGGACTGCCTGAAAAAAATCGACTTGTCCGGACGCCTTCTGGTGGGGCTGATCAATGATATCCTGGACATGTCCAAAATCGAAAGCGGTAAAATGGCTCTGAATAATGATACGGCATCCCTGGTAGAGGTGATGCAGAACCTGGTCAGCATCACCCAGCCCACAGTCTTCCGGAAAAAGCAGGTATTCAATATCCGGCTTCACAATATCCGGCATGAGAGTTTGATTTTCGATTCGCTGCGCCTGAACCAGGTCATGATTAATTTATTGGGAAATGCTGTGAAATTCACTCCTGAAGGAGGCAGCATCAGCCTGGATGTGACGGAAGAACCGACAGATAATAATAAGTTTGTCCATCTTATTTTTAAAGTGGCGGATACAGGTATCGGTATATCCCCGGAATTTCAGAAGGACCTGTTTACCTCATTTACCAGAGAGCGGGACAGCAAGATCGATAAAATCGAGGGGAGCGGTCTGGGACTGGCAATAACAAAAATGATCGTGACGATGATGGGAGGCACCATAGCAGTTGAGAGTGAACCGGGCAGCGGAAGCGTATTTACGGTGGAGATGGACCTCCCTGTGGCAGGCGCCCCGGAGGAGATGATACTTCCTCCGATCCGTGTATTAGTGGCGGATGATGATCCGGATACCTGCCGTTCAGCGGCCTCCTATCTGAAGGAACTGGGCGCAGAAGCGGATGCTGCGTATGGGGGCAGAGAGGCAGTTGAAAAGGCAAAGGCGGCTGCTGAAAAAGGAGAAGATTATCACATTATCTTTTTGGACTGGCGGATGCCGGATCTGGAGGGAACAGATACGGCGAGAGAGCTCCGGGAGTTTGTAGGTGAAGAGGTTCCTATTTTGATTATCAGCGCATATGACTGGTCCGGCATAGAAGTGGAAGCAGGGGAAGCGGGTATCAATGGATTTATTCAAAAGCCGTTCTTTAAGTCCACGCTCTATCATAATATTCAGAAACATTACCTTCATTGTGACTGGGAACAGCCCAAAGAAGAGCTGGAACACAGCGTTCTGTCAGGCAGAAGGATTCTGCTGGTAGATGACAATGATATAAACCTGGAGATCGCGCAGGAGATGCTGTCTTATACAGGCGCGGAGGTGGATGCGGCGCATGACGGGCAGGAGGCGGTGGAACGCTTTATAAACTCACCGGTTGGTTATTACGCTATGATTTTTATGGATATACAGATGCCAGTCATGAATGGATATGAGGCAGCCAAAGCCATCCGGCAGATGGAACGCGCAGACGCAGGCCGGGTTTTGATTTTTGCAATGACAGCAGATGCATTCGCAGATGATATTGAGATGGCGAAGAGGGTAGGAATGAATGCGCATTTCGCCAAACCGCTGGATATGGCGGCTATGATGAAAGAGATCAGAAAACATGTGCAGATGGCAGATCAGAAATGAGGCAGTAATGAAAAAACATAAAAACATATTATCAGCGGCTGCGTGTATATTGGCTATGGTGGGAATGCTGAAAGGATGTTCGGCGCCGGCGTCTGGTGTCAACGAAAATATGCTGGGAATTCCACAGACGGATGCAGATCAGCTTATCATAACCATTACATGTAATACCAGCCTGGATCATTTTGCCGCTTCTGTGGAAGAGCGTTTTCCCGATATCAGACTGATACAGGACTGTTATACGGGGCAATATCGGATCAGCGAGCACATTGCCCGTATTGGTAATGATGATTTCGGGGATATCATAATGGTGAAGGCAGGCCACATACCCAAGATTAACATGACCGGACGGTTACTTGATCTGTCCACACAGGCATTTCCCGCAAATTTTAATTCAAATATACTTCAGGCAGACGAAGACGGACATATAACCCTGATTCCGGGGCCGTTAAGTTTTAACTGCAATGTTTATAATAAAACACTCTTTGAGGAGAATGGCTGGACAGTTCCCGAAGACTATGAAGGGCTTTTGGCTCTAATCCGGAAAATTGACCAGACCGGAATCCGGGGATTTCGAAACAGCTATTTTGATTCCGCATCGCAGAGCTACCAGATTTATCAGTACAGTGTTTTTTCCGCGCTGGACACGCTGACCCAGGTAGAGGGACAGAACTGGCATAATAAACTCATGGCGGGGGAAAACGTCTCATTAGAACCTATGGAAACCGCCTTTCAGGATATGCGGCGCATGATGGAGAATGGGGCTGTCCGGGTGGAAGATATGGATGTGCCGTTTAAAGCCAATCTGGAGGCGATGGCCAACCGTGAGGTCGCCATTGGAAGCGGGGAAATCGACCACATTCGGCTGCTCAACACCAGCAGTGAGGATGAGTTTTGTTTTATGCCTCACTTCAGTATGACGGATGGACAGGGATGGCTTCTGAATCTGGGGTATTTTTTCGGAGCGAACAAAGACCTGAAGCAGCCGGGAAATGAAAAGAAGCGGGAAGCGGTAATGGAGATCATGGATTTTATCGCCTCAAAGGAGGGGCAGAATCTTTTGGTGATGGACGGACTTGGTATGATGCCTGCCACAATTGGGGCTGAGATTCCGGATGATCCCGTATTGGAGCAGATATGCACTCAGATAGAAAGCGGACGCTATATTATGCGCCCTACTTATGATATGTTTTCGTCTGTATTGGGAACAGAGATCGGGGCATTCATACGAGGGGAGACGGACAGCAAAGCGATTTTGGACAAATGCAGCCTTATTTTACAGCAGGGGGCTGCGCCTGTACAGGCTCTCGGGGAGGCAGAGGCGGATTTTACCATGCTTCAGGCCGGCTGTTTAAAAGCGGACGCCCTGCGTGCCGCGGCCGGTACGGATATTGCCTTGATTGGCGTATCGGAGGTGAACGGCTATGATCCTGTGGGCGGAATCAGGGCAACGCTGTACAGGGGATCCGTCACCAAAGATGACATTGTCCGCATGACACAGGCCCAGATGGATACGCCTTTCATGAGTATGAGCATTTCCGTGACAGGAAATGAACTGCTGGCGCTGCTGGAGTACGGCGCCACGTCGGAAAAAGAGCAGAAGGACGGAGCTGTGAGCCGTTTTCATCCCTTTGCTGTTTCCGGTTTAAAGCTCACCTATCATTTGGAGAAAGAAGAGGGAAAACGCGTTTCAGACGTGACAATGGAGAACGGCAGCAAATTGCAGCCGGATATCCTGTATACCCTTTCCTATATCAAAGGAGCTTTTCCTGAGTGGAAACTCAAGGGGATAGAAACCGGTATTACGATGACAGACGCATTGATGGATTATGTGACCGCAGAAAAAAAGGTTGATCCGGATAAAAACCGTATCCGGTTAAAATATTAAATGTTTTGCGAAACGCCTGTTAAAGAACGAAACAGCGTGGCCTTAGCCGCGCTGCTTCGTTCTTTTTCTTTTCCATAGGTATAATAACAAGGTACCTTGACATATGGCTTTGGCCGAAGTATAATGACAAGGTACCGAGCAAATTAAGGAGGGATCCATATTGATTACATACAAAGACAAAGATATTAACGGCAAACTCATGCAGAATCTATGGAATGTTGTCCACGTCCTGCAGCATACGTCCGGAGGAAGGGGAAGCCAGAACCGGATTTTAACCATTCTTTTGAGAAACGGGCTGGTATCCCAGGCAGAGCTGACAGAACACCTGGGAATTCAATCCGGTTCCGCCAGCGAAGTGTTATCCAAATTAGAATCTGCGGGGCTGATTGAACGGACGGAAAGCGAAGCGGACCGCCGGACCGTCAACATCACGTTAACCCCTTCAGGGGAGGAAAAAGCCGCGATTGCCCTGGCAGAGCGTGAAAAAAAGAAGAGGGATATGTTTTCTGTTTTATCAGACGAAGAAAAGGCGGTACTGCTTTCTATACTTGAAAAAATGACGGCTCATTGGCTGGATCTTTACGGAGAGCCGGGAAAGCGGGGGAAAAAGACGATATGAGGCTGATTTTACAGTATCTGCGCAGGCATATAGGAATATTTCTGTTATCCACCCTGTTTCTGACCATGGAAGCCATGGCAGACCTCCTTCAGCCCACTTTGATGTCCTTTATTGTAGATAAGGGGGTTGCCAATTCAGATATAAGCCAGATTCTGCACTATGGAATGATCATGCTTTTGATCGCCCTGGTGGGCGCAGTTTCCGCCGTAATGCGCAGCCGGTTTGCCAGCCGGACTTCCCAGACCATCGGAAAAGAGATGCGTCAGGATATCTATCACAATGTCCAGCAGCTTTCCCTGGAAAATATTGACCGTCTGCAGCCTGCATCCATCATCACACGGATTACCAATGATGTATCCCAGATACAGGATCTGATCAACAGCATTATGCGGATGATGGTAAAAGCCCCCATCACCTGTGTGGGAGCCATTGTGCTGATTCTGATTCAGACGCCCAGGCAGGCTCCCGTCATGATCGGAATCATCGCCGTTGTGGCGTTTCTGATTTTTGGGAACATGAGGATTGGCTATCCCCGTTTTGGAGTGGTGCAGAAGAAACTGGATAAATTAAACGGCGTGACCCGGGAGTTTTTGTCGGCTGTACGGGTGGTGAAGGCGTTTAACGCAGAAGACGAGGAAACCGCCAAATTTGACCGGGCATCCACGGAACTGGCAAATGCGAATACCGCCGCCCTGCGCATTGTAGCGGCATTTTCACCGCTGATCAATCTGACTGTGAATTTCGGCATCATACTGCTCCTGTGGATATCGAAAAACCAGAATGGCTCTGAAATCGGTAAACTGATGGCGTCCGTCAATTATATGACCCAGGTATTATTTGCGGTCACGATGATTTCCAATGTCATAAATGTTGCGGTCCGCGCCATGGCCTCTTCCGGCAGAATCCAGGAAGTCCTTAACGAGAAGCCGGCCCAGCAGTACCCTGAGCATCCGCTGAGGCCGGACATCAAGGGGGAAATCACATTTGAAAATGTCTCCTTTGCCTATGCGGGGGCGGGCAAAGAAACCCTGAAGGGCATCAATTTTAAAATCAGTCCCGGCGAAACCGTTGGTATCATCGGTCCCACCGGATCTGGAAAAACAACGCTGGTCAATCTGGTCCCCCGGCTCTATGATGTGTCGGAGGGCAGGATTCTCATAGATGGCTGCGATGTGACACAGATCGATGAAACGCTGTTGAGAAGTTCGGTGGCGGTGGCCGCGCAGAAAGCGCTGCTGTTCACCGGCAGCATCCGCGATAATCTGCGCTGGGGCAGAGAAGACGCCGGTGACGAAGAGATACAGGCGGCGGCCAGGACGGCCTGTGCGGATGAATTCATTTTAAAGACAGATAAAGGATATGATACATGGCTGGAGCAGGGAGGCGTCAACCTGTCCGGCGGCCAAAAGCAGCGGCTCTCCCTCGCCAGGGCCTTGGTCCGCAATCCCCGGATTCTGATTCTGGATGACTGTACCAGCGCGCTGGACGCACAGACAGAGGCCGATGTATTGAACCGGATGAGGGAACATTTCAAGGGCCTTACGGTGCTTTTGATCAGCCAGCGGATTTCCACCGTGATGCGCGCAGACAAGATCCTCTGCCTTGAAAATGGCTCCGTACAGGGCTTTGGTACCCATGAACAGCTTATGGAAAACAGCGAATTATACAGAGCGGTTTTTGAATCTCAGATTGGAGGCAGACGAAATGGCAGATAAAAATATAGCGGTTCCTCCGAGAAACCTCAACGGGATTTCCCGTCCCGGCCACGGCAGGGTTGTGGTGAAACCGAAAGACATGAAAGGGACCCTTTGCAGGCTCTGGGTGCTGACAAAAGGGCAGAGAAAAGGGCTGGGATGGATCCTTCTGCTATCCGCATTTTCCTCGGCGGCGTCCATTTTTTCCCCCTATCTCACAGGGAAGATTGTGACGATGATCGTCAACGGGGATGCGATTATTTTTGTGCTGAGCATACTTTCAGGGCTGTATATCAGCGATTGGCTGATCCGGTTTTTGCAGCAGTTTTTTATGGCCTCCATCGGCCAGAACATCATCCGCCATATCCGGAAGGTCTTATTTGACCATATAAAGACCCTGCCCCTGGCGTTTTTTGACAGAAAGCAGCACGGTGAGCTGATGAGCCGGCTGACCAATGACGTGGACAACATCAGCACCACGATTTCCAATTCCCTGACACTGCTTTTAACCTACCTTTTCACCATTACCGGCATCTTTGTCATGATGGTCTGTCTCAGCCCGCTGCTGACTTTAGTCTCCCTGGCCGGCATTGTTTTGATCTTTCTGTTGACAAAAGCCATTACAAAACGGACCAGAAAACTGTTTGCGGCACAGCAGAAGGCCCTTGGGACGCTGAATGGCCAGGTTGAGGAAAGCATATCCGGCCTGGCGGTTGTGAAAACCTTTTGCAGGGAAAAACAGATGGAAGCGGAGTTCAGGCTGAACAATGATAATCTGTGCAGCGCGTCCATCAAGGCCCTGGTCTGTTCCGGTTATCTGATGCCCTTAATGAATGTGATCAACAACCTCTGTTACGTTGCCCTTGCCGTATTCAGCGGGGTATTGTTCATCAATGGCACGATCAGAGACATTGGGCTGATCACCAGTTTTCTTCTCTATGTCCGGCAGTTTACGAGGCCGTTCGTTGAGATCGCCAACATCTACAATAATTTTCAGACAGCCGTCGCAGGCGCGGAACGTGTTTTTGAGATTCTGGATGAACCTTCTGAGCCGGAGGACAAAACGGCCGCGCTGGATTTAAAGGATACCCGTGGAACGATTGCGCTGCATCAGGTAGAATTTGGATATACTCCGGAAAAAGCGGTTTTGAAAGATATTTCCCTGCAGATTCCTGCCGGTACTCAGGTGGCCATTGTCGGCCCCACCGGTTCAGGAAAGACAACCATCATTAATCTTCTGACCCGCTTTTATGATGTGACTTCCGGTAAAATCACCCTGGACGGCCATGATCTGAGAGATTATAAGATGAAAAGCCTGCGCAGTACCTTCGGCGTGGTGCTGCAGGATACGGCGCTGTTTGCGGAATCCGTTCTGGATAATATCCGGTATGGACATAAAGACGCAAGTGAGGAAGAGGTGCAGAGAGCGGCCCGCATCGCAGGCGCGGACGGGTTCATTGAACGCCTTCCCCATGGCTATCATACGGTTCTGGAACAGGGCGGCAATGAGCTTTCCCAGGGAGAACGGCAGCTCCTTACAATTGCCAGGGCGGTCCTGACAAACGCCCCGATCGTAATTCTGGATGAGGCCACCAGTTCGGTTGATACCATCACCGAGCAGAAAATCCGAAAAGCCATGCTGAAAATATGCGAAGGCAGAACGTCTTTCATCATCGCCCACCGGCTCTCCACCATAAGGGATTCGGACCGCATCATTTTGATTGAAGACGGCAGGATCGCAGAGCAGGGCAGTCATGATGAACTGATCGCCCTGGGCGGCAGATATGCAGATATGTACCATACCCAGAGCGGAAATTTGAGGTCAGCCAATTAGAAACGGCTGACCTTTTTATGCGGTTTTTATAAGTACAAAAATCCCCATATAATTGTTTAAAATATTATCTGCAAATGAAGAGAATCTATACCAAAGCGCCCGGCTAAATGCCTCTCACAAAGCGGGCTGCGCCGCATCCCATCCATGTATTTTCATCATCCGAAAGCTATTGATTTTCCTACCCACATCATGTATACTACACTAAGTACCAGGTGTGTCACCGCCATTAAGAGAACCTAAGAAAAGAGGCGATCAATCGTCTCTTTTTTCGTACTGCCAAAAGAAACTGTAAATAATATGATGAAGAGAGTGCAAATAATATAAAAAAGAAATGCGGCCTGTTTGAGCCGTATGTGGTAAAAAAATATGGAAAAAACGAATAAGTCAAAATTTAGAAACAATAGAAACAATGGAAAATACAGAAAGATTCATCTGATATTCAGATTCCTTCAAGGCTCCAAACGCTATTTCACCCTTGCAGTAGCGGCATCGCTGATTTCAACCATATTGAACGCCCTGACACCGCAGATTTTCCGGTTCAGCGTTGATGAGGTGCTCAGTGGAAACAGCGGGGAGCAGGGAAGTTATTTCTACAGCCGCCTGTGGATACTGGCGCTGATGATCGTGGCTGTTGCGGTGGCTTCAGGGTTATTTACCTATATCAGCCGCACCAACACGGCAAAAGCGGGGGAGAATTTCGCTAAAAACCTGAGGGACGCGTTGTTCATCCATGTGCAGAAACTTCCCATGAAGTGGCATGATAAGAACCAGACAGGAGATATTATCCAGCGCTGTACCTCCGATGTGGAAGTGATCCGGGGATTTGTGGTAACGCAGCTTTTGGAAGTGTTCCGAACCGCATTTCTGGTGATCACGTCATTTGTAATGATGTTTTCCATGAACGTGAAGCTTTCCTGCATTGTCCTGCTGTTCGTTCCGGTGGTAATCGTGTATTCCACTGTGTTTTATAAACTGATAGCAGAACGGTTCACAACTGCGGATGAAGCGGAGGGGGAGCTTTCCACCGTTGTCCAGGAGAATGCTACCGGAGTTCGTGTGGTGCGGGCGTTTGGACGGGAGCAGTTCGAGATGGAACGGTTTGACGAGAAAAATGACGCCTTTGCCAGGCTGTGGATCCGCCTGGGGTCTTTATCAGGGCTGTACTGGGGGATTGGCGATCTGATCACGGGGCTGCAGGTGGTTGCGGTCATTATATTCGGAGTGTCGGAAGCGGTCAATGGTTTTATATCCGTTGGTGAGTTCATCGCCTTTGCCGCTTACAATTCGACCCTCGTGTGGCCGATCCGCGGCCTTGGACGCATTCTTTCCGATATGAGTAAAGCCGGAGTTTCTTTTGAACGTGTGGATTATATCATCCGCTCCCAAGAAGAAGCATATGGAAGAGGGGCTGAAAATAATGGTGAAGACAACGCTGCCCAAGTGATGGACAATGAAAAGGCTGAAAACGCCAGTACCGCCCCCGCACCACGCCAAAAACACGCCGATAAAAAATTCGACATCTCCTTCCAAAACGTATCTTTCGGATACGAAAAAGGAAAAGACATGCTCCGGGATGTCTCGTTCACAGTCCCCCAGGGCAGGACTTTTGGTGTGTTAGGCGGCACCGGAAGCGGGAAATCTACGATCATCCAACTGCTTTCCAGGCTGTATGAGCTGGAAGATGGCCGGGGCAATATTTATATCGGAGGCAGGGAAATCAAAGAGATTCCCCTTGAGGAACTGAGAAGAAATATCGGGATGGTCCTGCAGGAGCCATTTTTATACTCCAGAACCATCCGGGAGAATATAGCGGCTTCCGTACCGGATGCATCTCTGGAAGAAATTCGTTATGCGGCGCAGATCGCCTGTATTGACGATGCCATCATGGGCTTTCCGGACGGATATGAGACGCTCGTTGGGGAGCGGGGCGTCACTTTGTCGGGAGGGCAGAAACAGCGGATTGCCATTGCGAGGATGCTGCTTCAGAAAGCGCCGGTTATGGTATTTGATGATTCCTTGTCGGCAGTGGATTCCCAGACGGATTATAACATCCGCCGGGCGCTGAAAGAGCATATGCGGGATGCGACAGTTATCCTGATATCCCACAGAGTTACTTCGCTCATGGGAGCGGATGAGATCATGGTTTTAAACCAGGGCAGAATCGAGGAATGCGGAACCCATGGAGAGCTGATACAAAAAAATGGAATCTACCGCAGGATTTATGAGATACAGATGAGCCGTGACGACAGAAAGAAGATGGAGGGATGACAGATGGCAGCATATGAAGAACAAGAGTATAATAATCCCTTCAGTTTCGGGATATGGATGAAACTGGCCCCGTTTTTTAAACCTTATAAAAAATTTTTCGCGGTTACTTTGGGACTTAATGTCCTGCTGGCAGGAGTGGATATCCTGGTGCCGCTGTTCCAGAGCTATGCCATTGATACGTTTATCATACCGGACCGCATGGATGGGCTGGGGGTGTTTGCGCTGGTCTACAGTCTGGTTATCGCGGCCCAGACTGTTTGTGTCTATCTGTCGGTCCATGCGGCTACCACCATAGAGATGAATGTGGGAAAAGACTTAAAAAGAGCCCAGTTCCAGCATTTGCAGACCTTGTCATTTTCCTATTATAATACCACGCCTGTGGGTTACATCCATGCCCGGGTGATGAGTGACACGCTAAAAATCGCTGGCATGATAGCATGGGGGCTGGTGGATATGTTCTGGGCCCTGATTTATGTGGTCAGTGTGTTTGTGATCATGTTCCTGCTGAATGCCCGGCTGGCCCTCATAATCACCATGATCGTTCCCTGCATCGCCCTGCTGACCGTGTATTTCCAGAACCGGATCCTGAAATGGAACCGGAAGGTGAGAAGGATCAATTCCCAGATCACCAGCGCATACAATGAAGGCATTACCGGCGTTAAAACCTCAAAGAGCATGGTAATTGAAAAGGACAATGAAGAACGTTTCTTCGAAAAGACATCGGATATGCATCAGGCGGCAATCCGTTCGGCGAAGCTGAATGCGGTCTATATTCCGGCCATTCTGTTTTTCAGTTCTGTGGCCTCGGCGGTTGTGCTGGCAAAGGGCGGCTACATGGTGCGGGAAAATCTCATTAAACTGGGAACTTTGTCTGTATTTATCTCTTATGCGGTTGTAATATTTGAGCCGATCCAGCAGCTTGCCAGACTGCTGGCAGACCTGATTTCCTGTCAGGCGAACATAGAGCGGGTGATGGATCTGCTGGAACAAAGGCCCAATGTTGTGGACCGGCCCGACGTGTTAAAAAAATACGGGGATTCCTTTGCGCCAAACCGGGAAAATTGGGAAAAGATCCGCGGAGACATTGTATTTGAAGATGTTTCCTTCATGTATCCGGACGGTAAGGAATATGTGCTGGAACATTTTAACCTCCATGTGCCTGCCGGCATGAATGTCGCGATTGTGGGTGAAACCGGGGCGGGGAAATCCACCCTTGTGAATCTGGTGGGCAGGTTCTTTGAACCCACCAAGGGCAGGATTTTGATCGATGGAGTGGATTACCGGGAGAGGTCCCAGCTCTGGCTGCACAGCCAGATCGGCTATGTGCTTCAAAATCCCCATCTGTTTTCAGGCACTGTGCGGGAAAATATAAGATACGGCCGTCTGGACGCGTCGGATGAAGAGATCATGGAAGCCGCGAAAAATGTGTCTGCGGATAAGGTCGTTGAAAAAATGGAAAAAGGTTACGACAGCGATGTGGGTGAGAGCGGAGGCCTGCTTTCCACAGGCGAAAAGCAGCTTATTTCATTTGCGCGGGCGGTTTTGGCCAATCCGGCCATCTTTGTTCTGGATGAGGCCACTTCCTCCATCGATACGCAGACGGAAAAGCTGATCCAGGACGCGACCAACCATCTGCTTAAAGGGCATACTTCATTTGTGATCGCCCATCGTTTATCCACAATCCGCCAGGCGGATCTGATACTGGTTGTAAAGGACGGAAAGATCATAGAGCGGGGCACCCACCTGGAACTCCTTGATAAAAAAGGGTATTATTATGAATTGTATTCCAGACAGTTTGAGGAAGAGGCGGCTATGAAAGTATATGCAGGAGAGCAGAGCGTTTAGCGCGGATGGGACCCTTGGCGGTTATCCATGAAGCCCAGATATTGAATATGCGGCTGGTGGCCGGATGCCTGCAGCCGCTATGTTTTTCGTGTGGTCTGCGCAGTCAATGCGCAGACCTATTTGAATTGTTACGGTTTTACCCATAAATATTTCGAAAGTTCCCTTTTGGTAGTTGCGTTCCGGGTCATATGGTATTATGATTAGACATGACTAACAAAAGAGGAGGGCGCTGATGTTTTTAAGCAATTTGGAAATAGGGAAAACCGCCAAGATTGTGTCTGTCGGAGGAAGCGGTGCGCTGAGACAGCATTTTCTGGACATGGGCCTGATTCAGGGGGCGGAGATAACGGTTGTAAAATACGCACCCATGGGGGATCCCATCGAAATCAGGATTCACGGTTATGAATTATCACTGCGTCTGGAAGACGCGGAAAAGATAGAAATCGGCGAGGCTTACCAAAAAGAAGCGGTGAGCAGAGCGAAGATCAGGAGGAGAAAAAAAGCCCAGCATCCCGGTTTCGGCGAGGGCGGAAAATATCATGTGGAGGAGAATGCCAATCCGCTGCCAGAGGGAACCATCCTCACATTTGCGCTGGTGGGCAATCAAAACTGCGGAAAAACAACGCTGTTTAACCAGTTAACCGGTTCGAACCAGCATGTGGGGAATTTTCCGGGCGTTACGGTAGACCGGAAAGACGGGGTGATAAAAGGGCATAAAGACACTCTGATCACCGATCTTCCCGGGATTTATTCCATGTCGCCGTACAGCAGTGAGGAAATCGTGACCAGGGAATTCCTGCTCAAGGATAAGCCTAAGGGGATCATCAACATTGTAGACGCTACCAATATAGAGCGGAATCTGTATCTGACCATGCAGCTCATGGAACTGAATATCCCCATGGTGATTGCCCTCAACATGATGGATGAAATCAGGGAAAACAACGGCTCCATCCTGATCAATGAATTGGAGGAATTTCTCGGAGTTCCGGTCATTCCCATTTCCGCTGCAAAGGGAGAGGGAATCGGGGAGCTTGTGAGCCATGCCCTGCACATCGCAAAATACCAGGAAAGTCCGGGGGAAATCGACTTCTGCAATGCGGACGGAGGAGAAAATGCGGTTCACCGCTGCGTCCATGCGATCATGCATTTGATTGAAGACCACGCAAAGGCAGCAGGCATTCCGGTGCGTTTTGCAGCCAGTAAACTGGCGGAAGGCGACCAGATTGTGGCGGAAAGTTTGAATCTGACACAGAACGAGAAAGAAATGCTGGAGCACATCATTTTGCAGATGGAAAATGAAAGCCGTATGGACCGTGCCGCTGCCATTGCCGATATGCGTTTCGATTACATAGGGGAAGCCTGTGAGGCCACGGTTATCAAACCGCATGAAAGCAAAGAACGGATCAGAAGCAGGAAAATTGACAGGACTTTGACCGGCAAATACACAGGCATTCCGGCGTTCATAGGGATTATGGCCCTTGTGTTCTGGCTCACGTTCAATGTGATTGGAGCGGCCCTTCAGAATCTCTGCGACATGGGAGTGACCATGATTACCGGCCTGGTGGACCGGAGCATGACGGCCCTGCATGTCAATGAAGCCCTGCATTCCCTGGTCATAGATGGAATCTTCAGCGGCGTCGGCAGTGTGATCAGCTTTCTTCCGGTGATTGTCACCCTGTTTTTCTTCCTGTCCCTTTTGGAGGACAGCGGTTATATGGCGCGGGTGGCATTTATCATGGACAAGCTGTTGAGAAAGATGGGGCTTTCCGGCAGAAGCATTGTGCCCATGCTCATTGGGTTTGGGTGTTCCGTGCCGGGGGTTATGGCAACCCGCACCCTGTCTTCTGAACGGGACAGGAAAATGACCATATTAATGATTCCGTTTATGAGCTGCTCCGCCAAACTTCCGATCTATGCATTTTTTACCGCCGCATTTTTCCCAAGCCATGGGGCGCTTGTGATGGTGGGGCTCTATTTCCTGGGAATCGCTATGGGTATTCTGTCCGCGCTGATCATGAAAGGCACTATGTTTAAAGGCGAGCCTGTGCCGTTTGTGATGGAACTGCCCAATTACCGCATGCCGGGGGCGAAAAATGTGGGACAGCTTCTGTGGGAGAAGGCCAAGGATTTCCTGCAGAGGGCGTTTACGGTCATCTTTATGGCAACCATTATCATTTGGTTTTTACAGAGTTTTAATTTAAGCCTGAACAGGGTGTCGGATTCGGCAGACAGCATGTTAGCCGCTGCGGCCGGGATCATCGCTCCGGTGTTCAAACCGCTGGGCTTTGGTGATTGGCGGATGTCAACCGCATTGATTACAGGCTTCATGGCAAAAGAGAGCGTTGTATCCACATTATCCGTACTTTTTGGTTCGACGGAAGAGCTGCTTCACGTGCTGGCTCCGGCCGGAGCGGCGGCGCTCCTTGTATTTTCCCTGCTCTATACGCCTTGTGTGGCTGCTGTCGCATCCGTTAAAAGGGAGCTGGGCGGCAAATGGGCGCTGTTGGTGGTGTTTGGACAGTGCGCGGTCGCCTGGGCAGCGGCATTTGTTGTACATACGGTCATGCTGTTATTTTAATAATTTGAAGAACCGGGGAATATGGAGGACGTCAGATGAGTGCGGTCGAGCGTTATATAGAATTTATTAAAGAAGCGGAATTGTTAAAAGGAGTCCTTCGCACTGCGTGGCAGTCCACGGGACGGCAGGAGAGCACAGGAGAACATTCCTGGAGGCTGGCGCTATTTGCAGCCGTGATGCTGGAGGAATTTCCGGAGCTGGACGGCAGAAAGACTTTGATCATGTGCCTGATTCATGATTTGGGGGAAATCTATGACGGAGACATTTCAGCGGCACTGCATCCGGACGCCGGAAAAAAGGCTGAGGACGAGGGCCGGGCGGTGGAGAGGGTATGTTCCCTGCTGCCTGAAGGACTTGGAACAAAATATATGAATATCTGGCTGGAATACGCCAACGCTTCATCAAAAGAAGCCCTTTTTGTGAAAGCGCTGGATAAAGCGGAAACCATCATCCAGCACAACCAGGGGAAGAACTCGGAAAATTTTGATTACGGTTTCAATCTGGAATATGGGAAAGAATATTTCCGGGGCAGTGATGAACTGGAGGAGCTGCGCAGGAAGCTGGATGATGAGACAAGAATGAAAATGACCGGAAAAGAGAGGTGATCCGGAGCCTGCCGTTCTGGTGTTAATGTGACTGCCGATGGGGCAGGAATACAAAAAGAGAGAGGAAATGACAAGTTATCCCTTGCCGTCCCCTCTCTTTTTTATAGGTCTAAATACTTCCGCAGTTCCCGTATCATCACCGGAATATCCAGCGGTTTTGCCAGATGGCAGTTCATGCCGGCTTTTTTGGCAGTTTCGATGTCCTCCGCAAATGCGTCCGCAGTCATGGCGAAGACAGGAATTGTGGACGCGTCTTCCCGGTCCATGCTTCTGATCCGCTTCACCGCTTCATAGCCGTTTAGAATGGGCATCTGTACGTCCATCAGGATTAAATCATAATATCCGGGCGGCGACTGTTCGAATTTTTCAGCGCAGGACAGGCCGTTGTCCGCAGTATCGATCCGGGCGCCCATTCCGGTTAACAGTTCCCGTACAATCTCCTGGTTGAGCATGTTATCCTCGGCCAGCAGAATGCGGAGTCCGGAAAGATCAATGACATCGCTGTTTTTTTCATCAGCAGTTTCCGCATGCATCACATGTTTCAGAATGCAGTAATAAAGGCTGGACTTGAAAATAGGCTTCTGGATGAACCCGTTAATGCCCGATTCTAACGCCTGTGTTTCAATGGTGCTCCAGTCATATGCGGAAATTATGATGATGGGGATATCGTGTCCCGTCTGGCTGCGTATCATCTCTGCCGCCTGAATGCCATTTAAATCCGGCATCTTCCAATCCATTAAAATCAAGTCATAATCCTGACCCTGAAAATGGGCGGATACAGCCTTTTCCACAGAAGTCTGCCCGTGTTCTGCTATATCGAATTCCACGCCCAGCTGGCGCAGAAATTCTCCTGCTGCCCGGCAGGTATCGGAATCGTCATCCACGAAAAGAACCCGGATCCGCGGCAGGAGCATGTCCTCATCAGGAATGGAGCCGGGCAGCGCCAGATCCAGTTCAACGGTGAAAACAGATCCCTTTCCCTGCTCACTCTCTACGGAAATCATCCCTCCCATTATATCCACAATCATCTTAGTAATGGCCATTCCCAGGCCGCTGCCCTCGGTCTGAGTGACCCGGCTGTCCTGTTCACGCGTAAACGAATCAAAAATATTTTCCAGAAATTCCGGTTTCATGCCGATTCCGTTATCAGATACCCGGAATGTGAAATGCGCACAGTTTTCCCTGGCAGAAGGGGATTCCGTCACATCTACACAGACAGAACCGCCTTCTGGAGTGAATTTTACAGCGTTGGAAAGCAGATTGATCATAACCTGGTTGAGGCGGAGGGAATCAAAGTACAGGGTTTCGTGCTCTATATGGTGCAGACGGATATCAAATGTCTGATTCTTTTTCGCTATTGTGGGCTGAACAATATTTACAAGGCCGGACAGCAGTGTTTTTAAGGAAGCGGTATCGTTATTCAGGGTCATTTTACCGCTTTCAATTTTAGACATATCCAGGATGTCGTTGATTAATCCGATTAAAAGCTGGCCGGACTGGCTGATGTTTTTTAAATACTCCCTTACTTTTTCCGGCTCCTCTGCGTGGTCAAAAGCAAGCCGGGTCATCCCGATGATGGCGTTCATTGGAGTTCTGATATCATGGGACATATTGGACAAGAAACGGCTTTTGGCAAGATTGGCGCTTTCGGCAGCTTTCCGTGCATCCTCCTCAGCCAGAAGGATGCGGCTGGCTGAATTCCTGTACAGAATAAAAAATGCCGCTGTAACAAGGCTGCAGGCCAGAATTATAAGCAGAAAGACCTGTGAGTTATGTATGATATTGTCCGCCTGTTCCATGATGATGCGGTTTGGAACAATGGAAACCACATACCAATCCGGGCTGCTCTCCATAGGCACATAGCAGAAAACATACTCTTCTCCCTGATACCGGAAACGGGCCACTCCCTTTTGCCCACCGGACAGAGCTCCCTGAAAGGATTTTACTTCCAGCGGGTCGTTGCCCTGCAGATCGATGATGTCAAATAGATTGTGGAACGTGCGGTTGCTGCTGCGGTGCCTGGAACGGATCAGGATATCGCCGTCACGGTTCACCACATAGGAGAAGCCGGTGTTGTTATAAAAGGAAAGGGAGAAACGTTCCGCAATTTCCGACAGCGGCTGGGCCTTTTGCGCATAACCTTCAGAACCGTCGGGCCACCAGAAGCGTTCATAATAACCCATTGTCCAGATGCCGGTGTGACCGTCCAGGAAGGGTTCCCTGATCCCCCGGCCTTGGAAAGAGCGGAAGATATTAAGCTGCTCCGGTTCCAATTCAATGGGATCATCAATAGAAGACGTATAAAGACGTCCGGTATCCAGATTAACACAGATATAGGATGAGCGAAGGTCATCGGACAACTGCATCTTGCTCAGAAGGGCCGGTTCGTCATTGGATTCATCAGCCGCTATCTGAGCGGTCATCTGATGAAGCATTTCCATATCCTTCTCAATATAAATATCCAGTGCGTGGCCTCCCTGGGCGGTCACCTCTAAAATATCGGTAACCGCCTCGTTCCAAAGGGAACGCTGTACACCGGTGATGTAACAGATTCCTCCTACCAGGATGACTGCCAATGATAAAACCAGAAGAAATGCATTTTGTTTTTGTTTTGTTTTCATAATGTATGACCTCTATTCCATTTTAGAACGGTCACTGAGCAGAGCCTTCATGTGAGAAACCGCTGTCTCTGCATCGTCTCCATTCAGCATTCCTGTAATACACTGCCGGGACAAATCCCAAATGGGAAAATTTAAATTGTCGTCGGAGCCGATAACGCTGCGCCCGTTGGTGAGATATGGGCCGATGGACTGGATTGCCGTATCTTCCGCCAGGCGGTTTTCGTTCAGAGGGCTGAACGAGCTTTGGCTGTCCACAAATTCCCACATGGCATCGTTTTGTGTCAGATATTCAACAAATTGTTTGGCCTCTTCTAAGTGGGGGCTTTTTGCATTGATACTGATCCGGGTGTCCACATTGATGACCAGAACACTGCCGTCTTCCATAATGGGATAGGGCCTTACCTCAAATTCAAAATCCGGCTCTAAATCGCGCAGGCGGGGAACTGCCCAGGCGCCAGTCAGCATAAAGGGCTGTGTCCCTTCTGCGAACAGGATCAGATCGTCCTTGGTCTTTGCGGTAACAAGGGCTTCTTCTGAATCCACCCATCCCTGTTCCAGCATTTTTTCAACCAGAAGAAAACCGGGGCGGAGCGTTTCTACCAGTTCCGCATGGCGGTCGTTGAAAACCTTGATTTTATCGGCGCTGCCATCCTGCTGATAGTAGGGGAGCAGAGATTTCGCAAGAACGACGGTTTTAAGAGAGATGTCGTTATTGGCAACAATCGGAGTGATGCCCTGTGAGACAAAATAATCACAGACTTCTTCCAGCTCGGCCAGATTTTCCGGGATTTTCTGCTCATGCAGTTTCAGCAGATCCAGATTGCAGTACAGACCGAAAGCGGATATGGAGGTGGGGAGATAGAAAATGGTTCCGTTCGCGGACATCTGGCTTTTTGCCAGAGGGCTGAAGTGTTCAAGGGTGGACAGGTCTGAGAGATCAGCCAGTTTTCCCTGCTGTCCAAATTCCAGAACCCGGATCAACCATGAAGATATCATCTCCATGGCCGGTTGAAATCCTTTTTTCCAGGATTTCAAAATATTTGGGGCTTTTGATGCCGTCATAAGAAATATTTATGTCAGGATAGTCGTCCATAAAACTATGGAGAGAATCTTCAATGGCCATAACATTGAGCGCTTCGTATTTAAAACCAAAAAAAGTCAGGTTTGTTTGTGGTTCCGTATCCTGTTCGGGCGTTTCATAGATGATATTTTTCCCCGGCTGGGAAGTACAGCCGGTAAGTATGCCTGCCGCTAAAACAAATATCACGGCATTTGACAAAAAACACCTCATTTTTTTCATGGTATATACCTCATATCCAATGTATTCTGTAATTGTATTAATCTGTCGGCAGTATTGCGGTAGAAAATAAAGGTTCACAGATTTTTATGTTTTCTATTGTAACATGGCAAAGAAGGCAATACAAGGAAAACAGCCAATGCAAAGGAAACGGCTGATAATAAGGAAAAAGTTAATATTAAGAAAACAGCTAATATTAAGAAAACAGCCCTCCCGGTGTTTCATTTTTTTAATATGATACGGATAAGATACGGATAAGATACGCTATGAATGGTTGACTTCTTATACGTATATGTTATAATATAAAGAGTATACGTTATAACATATAGCAGATTTAAGGAGCGGAAGATGGAAAGCAAATACAGGAAATTATATAATATCTTGCTGGAAAAGATCGAAAAAAAAGAGTATAAGCCGGGAGATAAGCTTCCTTCGGAAGGAGATTTGATGGAACTTTACGGCGCGTCCAGGGATACGGTGAGGAAATCGCTGAATCTGCTTGTGCAGGATGGATATATACAGAAATCCAGAGGGAAAGCCGCGGTTATACTGGATAAAAACAAGTTTAATTTCCCTGTGTCTGAGATAGCCAGCTTTAAAGAGATTTATAGAAATTCAACTTCTGTGGTGGAAACTCTTGTGGAGAATTTAGAGATTGTGAAGGGAGATTCAAAACTCATGGACTGCCTTCAGTTAAAGCCGGAAGAAGAGGCGTTTTCCCTGGTCAGGATTAGGAAAATTGATGGGGAACGAATCATCATAGACAAAGATTATTTTTCCAGAAAGACGGTTCCCAACCTTCCTTTGAGGGCGGCGCAGAATTCGATCTACGAATACCTGGAGCAGGAGATGGGTCTGAAAATCGGGTTTGCCATGAAAGAAATTACAGTTCACCCGGTAACGGAAGAGGACCAGCGGATGCTGGATTTAAAGAGTTATGATATGGTGGTGGTGGTAAAAAGTTATACGTATTTGGAAGACTCTACGCTGTTTCAGTACACAGAATCCAGACATCGGCCGGATAAGTTTAAGTTTGTGGATTTTGCGAAGAGGAAGGTGGAGTAAATCTTTATTTAGTTGATTGGCGGAAGTAACGCCGGGGATCCAGGGAATGTGAGGCCCGAAACCGTTCAGGCGGATGG
>NZ_WQPN01000128.1:0-54449 GCF_018785315.1 Clostridium sp. MCC353
ATTTCAACCCACAGCCCTCACGCGAAGGCCGACAGCAAACATAGCCAATTCTCCCATAACAAATCGCCTACATTTCATATAAACTATACAATATACTCTCCTATATTACAATCTATTATCTAATTTCGACTTCATTTTTCTAAAAAATCACAAGAAAACAGGTGCGAATCCCCCGGGCTTTTCATGTGCACTTCATATTCGCACCTACAGTGATAATTTTAATTTTAATATACTTAATAGATGATATATAGAATTTTACTTTCCATTCAGATGTAATAAACCTTAGACCCTTCACTCCATCTGACCGTCAATTCCCACCGCTGTATGTATCATTGACCTACGCGATTCTCTCCGCATAAGGTATAGTAAAAAAGAGACTACGATATCAACTTTACAATCCCCCCATCAATTTCCAAATAGGTATCTAGGTATCTTTATTATGTCTTCTGCTCTCTAAAAAACATCTCTGCTAACTCTCTCCATACTGCAGACTGCCTCCCTATCTCTTACAGCTATTTTCACTGAAACGGCAGTTCTTCCTCAAACAGTGTCAGTTGATGAAATCCATCTTTCCGGTTTTTCTCATATTCCCCCCAAGTATATCCTTTAAGTACTGCAGACGGAAAATCATTGCGCAGTTCCCGAAATAACTTATTCATCCGTTTAGTCAGGGAAATACCATTATCTTTAAAAAAATTAGAAATCCAATCAGAGTATTCTTGTTCCGTCATTCCAATGGCAATGCATTGAAGCAACTGGTCCATCAATTCACTTACATTTTCAGGCTTCCACCTACAATCAAATAATAAATGACTAAACGCTTTTCCATAAATTGGAAATTCCGACTTCCACTCTCCTGATGCCAAGGCATTCTGCAACGAGTCCCCAACCGTATAATACCATTTTACAGGATATTTGTTCCTTTTATGTAAGATTTCCTCTGCTGTTGCATTACAGAAAGAAGTGATGTATGTCTTTCCATCACCCAGTTCCGCAATCTTCCAAAAGTTCCAGCGTCTAAGCCGTTCAATAGTTTCATCAAACTCCATTTAAGAACAAGTTGGAATCATTATATCATCACATGACACACCATAAAAAAGTTCTCGTTCTATCACTCCATAGATTCCAGCCAGTGACAGCAGTGTATTTTCAAACGCACACCGCTTCTGCAAGTTAGCGTGAATACCATATTCTTTCCAGTTCTCTTTTCCGCACCTTACCTTCAGGTTTAAATGTTCTTCCGTCTCGTCTACATCAACCAGTCCAGCTTCTTCCAACCTACGTAATAAAATGATTTCTTCATCTCCAGTCAAGGGTAAATCCTTTTCAACCAGTCTGATCCACATCCGGTGAAGCAGGGCCGGTATCGCCAGCAGCCTTTCAACAACCACATCATCCGATTCATCAACAACTGTGATTACCAAAGCATCCGGTTCATCATAATCATTCTCATCATCAGTATCATCAATATCAGCATCATAAATATCGGTATCATCATAATCAGAATGTTCATCGTCATCAAAATGTTCGTCGTCATCATCGTAACATTCATCCTCTTCCCAGTCCGGATATTGCCACAAATCCCCTTTGCTCTTGATTGTTGAAACAGGTGTTTCCTTTTCAGTCTCTCTAATTCCGGTTACCGTGATATAAAACATCCATTCATCACCAAAATCATATAAATAAAGGTATTTATTTCTTACAACCAGCTTTTCATCCCTCAGGCGAACCTTATCCGCCGAAATATTTCTGTCTGACATCGGATGATAGTAACCCTTCGGATCATATGGCTTTCTGCTCTTGCTGAACATATACAGATGAGAGTGATCAAATTTAAACGCATTTAATATTGCGTCGCTTAAATCCGCAAATGTCCGATTGCCGTCTATCTCTATGACACGATATACCTGATTATTATATACTGGTGCAACTTTTAATTGATAGTATAAATATGGCATGACATTTTATCCTCTTTTCTCAGATTTATATAAATAATTCTGCTCCCATAGTTGAAATCTCCTACCACAAACATTTGTTTGTATTTATTATAATCCGCCACCCATATAAAGTCTATCTGTTCCAAGAGTTTCTTGTTCAAACTTCCTTTCTTTTTCAATATCATCTGGCGCAATAAAGCAAATCATATTCAATTTATATCTTGTTTTTCTTTAGTTAGTTAATTATATAATTGTTTAACGCCTCGTCTATACCGCAAACAAATCACAGCAAAAAGGAAGGCATATACGGGCAACCTCCCAACGCCTTCCTTTTTACTAAATCCTCCCCCATCCTCAATGCTCGATCATATTCTCCACAAATATCCCATACCCCCTGGTCGAATCCTGTATAAACACATGGGTCACCGCCCCAATCAGTTTCCCATTCTGTATAATCGGGCTTCCGCTCATCCCCTGCACAATCCCCCCAGTCAGGTTCAACAATTCCTCATCCACAACCTTAATCACCATTCCCTTGGTCTTATGGTTGTTGGAATAATCCACTTTCTGTATTTCAATTTCATAATCCTTTAACTCCCCTGAAACCGCGCTTCTGATAAACGCCTGTCCCTTCACCACATCCTGGCGGTAGCCGATCTCCATGGGTTCGCCCTGGATCTGCTTTTCAAGCCTTTCATTAGCAATACCAAAAATGCCCTCGTCCGTATTGCTTTCAATGGTGCCCAATGTGGATCCCGGCCCATAATAGATCACTCCGGACATGACGCCCGGCTTGCCTATGGTGCCCTTTTCGATTCCCATGATTTCCGTATCATACAGCGTGCCATTGGTAATCTCCACCACGGATGAGGTGTCCATATCGCTGATTCCGTGGCCCAGCGCGCCAAAATTTCCATTTAAATCCAAATATGTCATCGTGCCGATTCCCTGGGTGTCGCTTCTGACCCAGACGCCCAGTTTGTAGTCGCCTTCCGAAGTGGCGATTGGGCTCATCTTCACTTCTATGGGCTGGCCGTCCCTTCTCACCTGAAGGACTGCTTCCGAATTTCCAATCTTATTGACCGCCTCCACCAGCTCTTCCTTATCCTTTAATGGCTGGCCGTTAATCGATTCAATATAATCCCCGGATTTTAAAATTCCCATGGCCGGTTCCGTTTCCATTCCCTGGGTATCGGTCACCTTGCCGGTACCGATTACCATAATACCATCTGATTTTAAGTAAATTCCAATGGGCACGCCACAGGGAATTGCGTATCTGGTGTCCACCACGTCCACCTGAATCTCCTTGAGCTGAAGCCAGCCAAAGAGCTTAATCCCCAAACGGTAGCTGCCCTGGTTGTTGGAATAGAGGGAAAATGGTTCCTTTCCCTGGATGGTAATCTGATTCGATGGTATATCCGATCCGTTGTTCAGCACCACCTCTTCGCTTTCGCTGAAAAGAGTGGAACTGAGCGGCATCGTAAAATGAAACTGTTCTTCTTCTGAAACTACAATATTCAATTGATCGGGTATTACCCGCATTACATAGTAATATGAAAAAGCTGATAATAGCAGAAGGATCAGACCGCCAAGAGCGATCAGATATCTGCACACGTTCCTCTTTCCCGTCATCCCCACATACCTCCTTTTAAGTTCCTAGTTAGTATGTGTCCGACTTTGGGAAATCAGTCTGTTATTTTTTAGATGTTATTTTTTTGTGGTGCCTGCCAGTATTTTCATCTCTTTCGCATTTTGATAGACCGTATCCGTAATCTGAGCGCCGCCCAGAAGACGGGCCAGTTCTTTCACCATCTCTTCTTCATCTAATGGGCGGATTGTGGTAACTGTCTTCTTATCCGCCACATGTTTCGCGATTTCAAAATGTGTGTCGGCCATGGCCGCGATCTGAGGTAAATGGGTGATGCAGATCACCTGGTGGGTTTTCGAGATATATGCTAATTTTTCCGAAACTTTTTGTGCTGTCCTTCCGCTGATTCCCGTATCGATTTCATCAAATATCAATGTGGGGATTTCGTCACTGTCAGCCAGAACGGTTTTCACCGCCAGCATAATACGGGAAAGCTCTCCGCCGGATGCCACTGCGCCTAAAGGTTTCGGCGCTTCGCCCGGATTGGTGGAAATCATAAACTCCGCCTCATCAAAACCGCCGGACGTATAATGGTCCAGACGTTTAAATGTCATAATAAATTCCACATCTATAAAATTGAGGTCAGCCAGACTCTCTTTGATTTTTTTCGTCAGCGCAACAGAAGCTTTCTTTCTGATTTCTGATAATTTTTGACTAAAACCCTCTAATTTATGCTCTGTTTCAGAAAGTTCCTTTTCCAATTGACGGCAGATCAGGTCATGGTTTTCCAGCTCATCCAGTTTTTTCTTTTTTTCTTCCATACAGGAAAGGATTTTCTCCACCGTGTCCCCGTATTTGGCCTGGAGATTGTGAATCAGGTCGAGACGCTTTTCGATGCGGAAAAATTCTTCCTCATCAAAATTCATATCGTCCATATAGTTCATGATGTCCCGGGCCACATCGCTTAAAATAGCGTCCACATCGTACAACTGGTTCCTGATACTGGAAAGCTTTTCATCATAATCAGCAATCTGGTTCACTTCTTTTAACGCATGGCCGATTCCATCCCCGCCCACCGCTTCATATGCGGCGGAAAGTCCGGCAGTGATCTTCTGGGCATTGTTAAATCTCCGGTACTCCTGGGTCAATTCCTCTTCTTCGCCTTCCTTCAGTCCGGCATTTTCAATTTCTTCGATCTCAAACCGTAAAAAATCCGCCTCCCTCAGCCGGCTCTCCTGATCCATGGACAGGGATTCCAGCCGTTCTTTGATCTGCATGTATTCATGATACAAATCTGCAATATTCTGTTTTACAGGTAGTGTCTGGGATTTGGCATATGCATCCAGAATTTCAAGATGCTTAGATTTGTATAATAGAGACTGATGTTCATGCTGGCCATGGATGTCGATCAGAAGGCTGGTAATTGACCGCAGTTTGGCCGCTGTCACCGTTTCATCGTTGATTTTGCTTACACTTCTGGAAGGCATGATCTTCTTAGAGATGATCACCATGCCGTCGCCGTCGGGAATCACATCCATTTCTTTCAGCATTTCTGTTTTTGCCGGTTCGGTGACAGAAAAAACAAGCTCAATATAGGCATAGTCCTCCCCTGTCCGGATGATGTCGCGGGGCACTTTTCCTCCCAACGCAATATTCACCGAACCGATGATGATGGATTTACCGGCGCCGGTTTCTCCGGTCAGAATGTTCAGTCCATCACCGAATTCAATATCCGCCCGTTCGATCAGGGCAAGATTTTTAACATGTAAGTCCAAGAGCATATCATCACTCCTTCTATTCTGCTATGAGTTTTTTAATTTTATCCATAACAAGGATGGTATCATCCACGCTGCGGACCGCGCACATGATGGTGTCGTCACCTGCAATACAGCCCACAATTTCATGAAAATGAATGGCATCCAAAGCCGCCGCCACAGCCATGGCCATGCCGGAAACCGTTTTAATCACCAATATGTTCTGGGCCATATCCATGGACAGAAAACCGTCTCTCAAAATACGGATGTATTTGTCGCTGGGAGTGCCCTGGTTCTGGAGCACCACATACCGCTGTTTCCCATTGCCGGCCTGGACTTTTGTCAGCTTCAGTTCCCTGATATCCCTGGAAACCGTAGCCTGGGTGACGTTAAATCCCCTTTGGTTTAAGTACTCAGCCAGTTCCTCCTGTGTCTCTATTTCATATTTTCCAATCAGTTCCACAATCATGCTGTGTCTTTCAACTTTCATGCCATTCCTCCATGCCAGAGCGTTTTTCACACGCTTCTCTCCCCGCCGCCTTACACTATGGCCATCTTATTTCTAAGGGTGTCCATGAATGAGACGTCTTTCAGTTTTATCAATGTGGTATCAATCTCTGCCTGCTGTATCTCGATATAATCTCCGGTCAATAAATCCGTGGCCGTATCGCCGTCAAATACCGCCACCTGCCCTCTGGCGTCCGATCCCTCAATCCTGATCTTTATGCAGTCATCGGCAGAGAGCACAATGCTTCTGGCATTCAGGCTGTGGGAGCAGATGGGGGTCACGATGATCATCCGCGAATCCGGGACCACAATCGGCCCTCCGGCAGATAAATTATAAGCGGTGGAACCGGTGGGCGTAGCGATGATCATACCATCGGCCGTATATTCGTTTAAAAATTCTTCATTGACATAGAGCCGGAACCTCAAAACCTTTAACAGGTCTTTTCTGGTGATTACGATCTCATTCAGGGCAATATCCTGATAAACTCTGGCTCCCTCATGGTAAGCCGCCCCTGTGAGCATCATCCGTTTTTCCAACTGGTAATTATCGTCGACCAGGCCGTCCAGCAGGCAGCCGATTTCCTCTTCCCTGCTGATCTGGGTCAGATATCCCAGCCGCCCCATATTGACGCCGACTAAAGGAAGGCTGCTTCCCGCCAGGTCCCTGGCCGCCTGGATCAGGGTGCCGTCGCCGCCAAAGGTTATCACACACTGGGTCTTTGGCGGCAGGGCGGCAAGGTTTGTATATTTGTAGCCTTTCCCGCTCATACCTGTTCCATTCTTCTGGATCACACAGGCCGCCCCCCGTTCCCGCAGATAAAGGCTGACCGCCTCTGCCGCCTCACAAGCGCTCTCCTTTTCAGGATTTACAATCAGGTAAAAATACTCCATCTCTCCCTCTCAATCTGCCGCTTCTACAAGGCGCTGTGCGCCTCTTCCACCACAGCTTTCGCATCTACAGGTATTGTATCATAAGTTCCGGACAAATGATTCTGCAGATATAGTAAGTACTCAATATTCCCCTCCGGCCCCTTAATCGGAGAGAATTCAAGCCCCAGTATTTCGAAACCGATTCCAACCGCAAAATTGATTACAGCCTCTATCACTTCCAGATGGGTGCTCTTTTCACGCACCACACCCTTTTTTCCAACTTTTTCCCTGCCCGCCTCAAACTGGGGTTTAATCAGGCAGACGATCTGTCCATCCTCTTTTAAAAGCTGTTTTACCGGCCCCAGCACTTTGGTAAGGGATATAAATGAAACGTCAATGGAGGAAAAATCGATCCGGTCCCCGATATCTTCCGGGGTCACATAACGGATATTGGTTTTTTCCATGCAGACCACCCGCTCATCATTTCTCAGTTTCCAGGCCAGCTGACCGTGTCCTACGTCAACCGCATACACTTTTACCGCCCCGTTCTGCAGCATGCAGTCCGTAAAGCCGCCAGTTGAAGAACCAACATCCATACAGATCCGGCCCTCCAAAGCCACCCCGAAATGGGTCATGGCTTTCTCCAGTTTCAGACCGCCCCGGCTGACGTATTTCAGAGTCGCTCCCCGGACTTCGATATTCACCGTATCTTCAAATGTGGTGCCCGCCTTGTCCTCTTTCTGGCCGTCCACATATACAATCCCCGCCATAATGACGGCTTTCGCCTTTTCTCTTGATTCTGCCAGATTTCTGCTCACCAGCAGCACATCCAGTCTCTCTTTCATAATTTCCTCGCATCCTGCCGCACAGGCGGCACTTTTGGACTCCCCATCCGGAGTAGATTTTAAAAATCTAGTCTTCTTCCAGAGTATCCAGATATTGTTCTTTTAACGTCCGCAGAACGGAATCGCTGTCGATCTCCAATCCTTCCCTCAGCAGCGACACATTGCCATGTTCCACATAGGCATCCGGCAATGCGATATTGAGCACTTTAATCCCCGGATACTTCCTGTGTATATAGGCTGTAATCTGCAGCCCATATCCGCCCTGAAGCACGTTTTCTTCCAATGTAACAACAACTTTATGATTTTGCGCCAGTTTGTCCACCAATTGTGCATCAAATGGCTTGATGAACCGGCCGTTAGCCAGCGAACAGTGATATCCCTGGGATTTCAGTTTCATTCTCACATGTTCAGCCGTACTCACCATGCTTCCCACGGCCAGCAGCGCGATTTCATCCTCTTCATAGAGCATCTCGCCCTTCCCGTATTCCACAGGGCTGTCAAATTCCTTCAGTCCCCGGTACGCTTCCCCTCTTGGATAGCGCACTGCAATGGGCCCGTTGTATCTGACTGCAAATTCCAGATCCTGTCTCAGTTCCCATAAATTCTTAGGAGCCAGCACGCTCATATTGGGTATGGAAGTCAAATAAGACAGATCAAAAATCCCCTGATGAGTCTCCCCGTCGCTGCCCACCAATCCGGCCCGGTCAACTGCAAATATCACCGGCAGATTCTGGATGCACACGTCATGGAGGATCTGGTCATAGGCCCTCTGTAAAAAGGAAGAATACACAGCTACCACAGGCCGCAGCCCCGCAGCCGCCATACCGGCCGCTGATGTGACCGCATGTTCCTCCGCAATTCCCACGTCAAAAAAGCGGTTGGGAAATAATTTGCCGAAACGCTTCAATCCCGTTCCATCCGGCATAGCCGCAGTAATTCCCACAATTCTGTGGTTTTTCTGGGCCAGTTCGCAGATTTCCTTAGAAAATACATCCGTATAGGACGGGTATTTTTTCTCATTTTTCGCTTTTCCCGTAGCGATGTCAAATGGTTCCACGCCGTGGAATCCGGATGGATTCCTTTCCGCCGGTTTATAGCCTTTTCCCTTTTTTGTCAGCACATGGACCAAAACGGCATGATTCAGTTTTTTAGCTTCCCGGAATGTCTTGGTCAGTTGTTTGATGTCGTGCCCGTCCACAGGGCCCAGATAGGTAATTCCCATATTTTCAAACAGCATTCCCGGAATCACAAGCTGCTTGATTCCATTTTTCGTCCGGCTGATCTTATCCACGATGCTGTAGCCCACAACAGGAATCTTCTCCAGAGTAGACGCCACAAATTTTTTCAGGTCATTATATCCCTCGCCGGTGCGCAGCCCGCCCAAATACCGGGACATGCCGCCCACATTTTCGGAAATGGACATGTTGTTGTCATTGAGCACAATGATAAAATTCCGTTCCATCCGTGCAGCGTTGTTCAGCGCTTCATAGGCCATCCCTCCGGTCAGCGCGCCGTCTCCGATCACGGAAATCACAGAATAATCCTCCCCTAAGAGATCCCTGCCCTGGGCGATGCCCAGCCCTGCGGAAATCGAAGTGGAGCTGTGTCCGGTATCAAAGCAGTCAAATGGGCTTTCTTTTCTCTTGGGGAAACCGCTAAGTCCCCCATATTTGCGCAGTTCATCAAAACTGTCTTTTCTGCCGCTGAGGATCTTATGGGTATAGGACTGGTGTCCCACATCCCAGATCACCTTATCTTTTGGCAGGTCAAATGCCAGGTACAGAGCCATCGTAAGCTCTACCACCCCCAGGTTTGAAGCCAAATGACCGCCTGTACAACTGATCTTCTCTATTAAGAACGTGCGGATTTCTTCCGCCAGTTGTTCCAGTTGTCCGCCGGTAAGCGTTTTAATGTCTTCCGGCTGTTTTATCATATCTAATATCATGCTGCATCCCTTATTTTTCTCTCGTCACCAGCATGAGGATTAAATCTTCCAAAAATTGGTTTTTACCAGGCAGGGCATGAAGATATTCCACGGCCTGCCCGGAGATCTTCTCCACATCGGCTTTCGCTTTTTCTATTCCTTCCAATGTTACATAGGTGGTTTTATTATTCTTCTCATCGCTGAGAACTGGCTTGCCAAGCACGCTTGGATCAGACGTCACATCCAGAATATCATCCTGAATCTGGAATGCCAGCCCCACGGCCGCGGCCATCTTCTCCACAGTCCTAAGCTGCTCTTCGTCAGCTCCGCCCAGACAAGCGCCGATCATCATGGCCGCCTCCAAAAGCGCCCCTGTCTTCAAACGGTAAATGAAATCCAGCTTATCCTTGGGCACCGGCTTACTGGTCAGCTCCACATCCACCGTCTGTCCGCCGATCATGCCGTAAATCCCTGTTTTCTGTGCCAGGATTCCAATACACCTTCCCACCTTTTCCGGATGGGCTGTCATTAAAAATGCCTTGGATGCCGTTTCGATGGCATAGATGAGCAGGGCATCCCCGGCCAGTACCGCCATATCGTAACCGTATTTCACCCATGTGGTGGGCAACCCGCGGCGCAGGGTGTCATTGTCCATGCAGGGGAGATCGTCATGGATTAAGGATGATGTGTGTATCATCTCAATCGCAGCCATAAACGGCTCAATCTCTTCTCCCGTCCCTCCGAATAACCGGTAAGTTTCCCGCATCAAAAGTGGACGCAGCCGTTTTCCTCCTGCATTGACGCTGTAATTCATCGCTTCAAAGATGGTTTTCTGATGGCCCTCTTCTTTTGGAAGATAACGGGCAATCGCTTCTTCCATTTCCTGAGTATAAACCTCTAACTGTTCTTTTGGATTCATATTATCTCTCTTGCTCTCCTTCAGCCAGGATCATGATCTGTTTTTCTACCTTATCTATTTGATCATTGCATGATTTTACCAGTTTCATACCGGCTTCGTAATATTTAAATGATTCTTCCAGTGTGGTCTCGCCGGCTTCCATCTTCCCTATGATCTCTTCAAGGGCTTCAAATGTCTGCTCTATATTCATCTCTTCCCCGGTTGTCTTTTCCTTTTCAGCCATGAAAATTCCTTTCTGTCTCAGATTTTCCTAATTCTTCTTTATGAATCCGCTGTTGTCCCTGGTATCCTCCACCCTGGCGGTTATCACGCCGTCGGACAGCCAGATCTCAACCGGATCGCCTGTTTTTACCTGTTTTACCGTCTCAATCCTCACCCCGTCACCGTCTGTAAGAAAACCAAATCCTCTGCTTATCTTATCGAGAGGAGATAATCCCTGAAGCCTGCTGCTCAAAAGGGCCAGGCGGTGCTTTTGGCTCATCAGGCTGCGGTCTAAAAGGGCTTTCATCTCATCTTCCATATCAGCCAGCCGCTGTCTCTTTTCATTCATCTGCCGTCCCGGGTGATAGAGTTTCAAACGCAGCCGGTACTGTTCCAGCCTGTATTTCTTCTGCTCCAGTTTTCTCGCAAGATTTCTCTCTAAAACCTGCTGGTAAGACTGCACCTTCATCTCAAACTGCCGGTAATCAAATACCGCCAGTTCAGCGGCTGCCGACGGAGTAGGCGCTCTTAAATCTGCCACATAATCCGCTATAGTCACATCGGTTTCATGCCCCACCGCGGATATGACCGGCGTCCCGCATTCAAATATAGCCCGGGCCACCGCCTCTTCGTTAAATGCCCACAGATCCTCGATGGAACCGCCGCCCCTTCCGGCGATGATCACATCCACTCCCATGGCATCCAGCGTTTTTATTCCCGTGACAATGCTCTGCTTGGCGCCTTCGCCCTGAACCAGGGCCGGATACAGGATGAGCTGCACATAGGGGTTCCTTCTGTGTGTGATATTGATAATATCCTGAATGGCCGCTCCCGTAGGCGCGGTCACAATTCCTACTCTTTTTGCATAGGCCGGAATCGGCTGTTTATATTCCGGCGCAAACATTCCCATCTCTTCCAGTTCGTCCCTCAGTTTACAGAACCGTTCATATAATCCTCCGGTTCCGTCCAAAGTCACCTGCTGGGCGTAAAGCTGGTATTTTCCGTCTCTTTCGTAAACGTCCACGGTTCCGCGGACCACAACCTGCTGCCCTTCCTCTAAGCGAAAAGTGAGACCTCTCCGCTGGCTGGCAAACATCACAGCCGACAAGGTCCCTGACTTATCTTTGAGTGTAAAATAAATATGCCCGGAGGTGTGATATTTGCAGTTGGAAATCTCACCTTTTACCGATATGCGGTTTAACATATAATCCTGGGCAAACATATTTTTAATGTATGAATTTACCTGTGAAACAGAATAAACATTCGCCATAGTCTCTATACCAGTTTTGCCAGAATTCCATTGACAAATGCAGGGGAATCGTCTCCTCCGAATTTCTTGGCCAATTCCACCGCTTCGTTAATGGCTACCTTTTCCGGCACATCTTCATCATATAATATTTCATACAGGGCCAGCCGGAGAATGGTCAGTTCCACCTTGCCCATACGTTTCGTAGTCCATCCTTCCGCCACCGCGTTAATCTTTGCGTCCAGCTCAGAAATCTTCCCTTCGATGTCCTCCACTTTTTTGCGGAGATAATCACTGTCGTGAAGGTCAAATGCCGCCTTATGAAGGATTTCACAGACTCCTTCCGGAGACACCTCGTCTTCCTCCGGTGATTCATAATATAATTCTATCTGTTCCGGCTTCTCTTCGGCCGGGTAAAAGTCAGCAGCGAACAACATCTTAAATCCATGTTCACGCAATTCTCTTCTGGTCATGTGACATCCTCCTGATTTGCTAATCTAATGCTTAATTATAGCGTAAATCCATTTTTTTCACAATAGCTAATCCGATAAAAAAGGCTGGCAGGCCGCCAATGGGCCACGTTTCACCACCGTCCTGCCGTTTTCGGGCGCCGGGTACTGGAAACCGGAACTTAACAAGAACAGCCAGCCGCAGCCGCAGCTAAAAACTGCAACTACAACTGGCTGAGCATTACTTCATGTAAAATATGGCGTTTCCGCCTGCTTATTTGTCGCCTTCGATATTCACTCCGGCAATTTTAATATTCACTTCCAGCACTACAAGGCCCGTCATGTTCTCAATGGCTGTTTTCACCTTATCCTGAACTTTTTCACATACCACCGGGATATTATATCCGTATTTCATATTCAGGGATAAATCTACGGTTACATGTTCCTCTGTCACATCGATCTTAACTCCCTTAGACAGGTTTTTCATGCCCAGCTTTCCAACCAGTTCATTGGTAATATTTCCGGCCATGGAATCCACACCTTCTACCTCGGTAGCGGCCAGGCCCGCGATAATGGCTACCACTTCGTCTGCGATCTGAACTTCTCCGATTTTATCTTTTTCATATACTTTATGAGTATTTCTCTCTTCTAAATCTGCCACGGCAATACCTCCTGTGTTTCATATTATACCCATTATAGCAAAGTTATGAGTTTTTGCATAGGGGAAGATGCGGAATTACAGACGCCACCAGACAAGACGTTCTGTTTTCAATATGTTTCTTTTACCTCTTCTGATTATTTTGCTATACGCCTTTTGCCAATGCATACAGCCCACAACTTTATTAATACTTATTTTTCCATAATTTGTATTTATACTTAACAAATGATGCAGAAACAATTATTAGGGATACGGGTACATAAACAGCCAGCGGATAATCTTCTTTCCCGAATACGGCTATCACAAATGCACCTGTTACAATCAGGATAACCGAACCAAGGGCTTTTCTGATTATCGAGTAAATATTATTATCAATAATAATGGGAATAAATATAAAAACCAGCAGTATTGCAGATAGTGAAAATAACGCTTCATTTGATATTCCCAGTATTATACAAACCAGCAATGCAGCGAGGGACATTATAATACCTTTCTTTATTTCATCTCTTAACTTTTTATCTTTTGTATTATTTTCCATAACTTCCCCCATTCCGAAAAAGGGCCAGGCTTAAAGCTGGCTGGCGTTCTCTTGTTTAGTTGGAGCTTCACTTTTGTTATTATAATAATTATATCATACAAATTTAAAATTAACTTTATTTTTTCGCATTGAACCTCAAATTAAACCTCAGAGCATTTTTTATACAGAGCGTTACACAGAGCGTGAAGGCATTTTCAAAAATGCCTTCACGCTCTGTGTAAAAAAAACATTTACAACAGGCAATCCACAGCCGGTAGAACACGGAACGAGCAGCAGACAGCCGGCGGAGGCGGTTTCCATCCGCTCTTGTCCCACGCCCGCAGCGCCAAGCCCGCATTTTAAGGTCCACGGAGCGGCACAGCAGCCGGGAGGGAGCCGGCGGTTGAGGCTGGGACACCGGGAGGCTGGAACGCAGTTTGTGGTTTCAGCGATTTGTGCAGGCCGTCGGCATCTCTTGGGCTGAAAGTAAGGGAAAGGAAGGGGAAATCGCTGACCTCAAAGTCAGCGATTTAGAGAAACTGAATCGAAAATTTCTTCAGAAATTCTTAGATGAATGTTCTCGGTACCCTTTCTTTCCCTTACTTTCAGCCCTAGAGATGCCCCGGCCTAAACCATGAGCTGAAACCGCAAACTGTGTTCCGGCCTCCCGGTGTCCCAGCCTCAACCGCCGGCTCCTTCCCGGCTGCTGTGCCGCTCCGTGGACCTTAAAATGCGGGCTTGGCGCTGCGGGCCTGGGACAAGAGCGGATGGAAACCGCCCCCACCGGCTGTCCGCCGCTCGTTCCGTGTTCTGCCGGCGTTACTCCCGCCAGGAACTAAAATGAATTCTTTACTCCTCCAAATTAAGCAGTGTAATCACAATATTATCCGCCGTAACTTCCGTCTTCCTCTTCACGATATCCTCGATCTGTGCCCGCTGCTGGTCCGTAATGCTGACCGCATTGATCACCACGTCCACTTTTCCGGAAGTAACGCTGACTACAGGATCAGAAAATCCTTTTGCCATGAGCAGGGTTTCTGCTGCGTTCTCTTTCTCTGAAACTTCTGTGAGTTTTAACATATCCTGGATTGCCTGCTGCTTTGCGGCTTCTTCGATGTTGGTGTTGTTGATGATTCCAAGAAGGGTCTCTTTGTTTTTCGCACGGATCTGCTCACGGCTTAACTGCACATTGGCTATGTAGTCGGTCACGCTCATACCGCTGGTGAGAACCGCTTCTCCCGGATTTTCCAGTCCGGTTTCCGTTCCCTGGGACGCATCGGCCAGGCTCTCTCCTGTGGCCTGGGAATCGGCGCTGCCGTCTGTCTGAGCTACGCTTTCCGCCTCTTCCAGATCCACATCCCAACTGGGGATTTCCTGGAGATTATCATTGTTTTTCGAAAGCATTGCCTGGTTCTCAGCCAGGATGTCTTCATCTGAAATTTCCATCATGCCGGCTTCATAAACAGGATCTGCTGATGCCACCTCTTTTTTGCCTGCATAATTTAAGTACCCGGCTGCCGCAATCATAACGGCAAGTGTCGTAATGATGATCTGGTTTCTTCGGAAAAGTTTCTTCATGTTCACATTCTTCGGACTTTTAATATGTTTCATTTCTTACACTCCTTTTTATTCCACCCGCTTTAATACTTTATTTTATGATGGAATATCTTGAATATGCCTGTTCTGGGAAATTTGCTTCTTACTATATGTATTTTAAAAGTCTAGGGTGTGTTTGAAAATTGCTTTTTGGCATCTGTGCGTCACGGTTTGTGGGAGATTTGTCCCGAATGAGGGAGACATAGCGGGCTGCATTGACCGAATCCGGGACAAATTTTCTGTTTTTATTATTTATTTTACCAAGCAACTATGATATCATTTTCTTACAAGGAACCGCTCATATAGCTTCTGACAATGAAACTATAAAAATGCCATCTTATATTTAAAAACGATAAAACCGGCAAAACTATCCTTGAGAATATAGGATAAAATCAGAAAGGAAAAGCCTAATATGCCATTCCCCCAATCACGTACTCATACATCCGAAGACTACTGGAATCTGCCGGAAGGCAAACGGGCCGAGTTGATCGAGGGCGGGCTCTACGCCATGGCTCCGCCAGACTTCATACATCAAAGATTAGCCGCCCAATTAACAAAATTAATTGGAAATTATATCGACGCCCACAACGGAGACTGTGTAATTATTCCCGCTCCATTTGCTGTCAATTTAGATGCCAGTGACAAGAATTGGGTGGAACCGGATATCTCCGTCATCTGTGACAAACAGAAACTGACTGCCCACGGCTGCTTAGGAGCCCCGGACTGGATTGTAGAGATTGTCTCACCCAGCAGCCGTAAGATGGACTACAACCGAAAAAATGCACTCTACTCCGAAGCGGGTGTCCGTGAATACTGGATTATTGATCCAGCAAAAGAAAAAGTTACTGTATATTTCTATCAGGAAGATGCAGATCCTGTAATTTATACTTTTAACCAAGTAATATACTCAGGCATTTATCGTGATTTATCCATCATTGTTTCTGAATTACTTAAATAGACGTCAAAATCTCCCGTTCTGCTATCTAAAACTATCATAAGCTAAAGGGGCGGGTGGTCACTCCGCCCGCTTTAAAACCTTCACCTTATGCGGCGGTACGTCAAACAATGCCTCCATCGCCGCAGAAATTTCTGCTTTTATCGTTGGGCTGCCTCCTCCCTGGGCGCTGATCACAATTCCTGCGATTTCCGGCTTCAATTCTTTTTCCAGCACCGGGGCATTGGCGCTTCCCTGGCCGGTCAGCACTGTGCTCTGGCTCTCTTCCTTTTCATCCGTTTTTCTGGTTCCTCCGCTGCTGTCCGATTCCTCCACCAAAGAAGATGAAATGCTTTTGTCCACTCTGTACACCTTCTCTTCCGACGATTTCAGCACAATCATCACGTCCACCTCCCCCACCCCGTCCACATTGCGCAGCACCTTTTTCACCCGTTTTTCCAGGTCTTCTTCATATTTTACATTGGAACTGCGCCCGGATGCCGCCTCAGTGGGCATCTGGGGCATATCTGCTTTTTTGTTATTACCCGTGGGAAAGGAAAGGATCAGGAAGATCATTCCGACCGCCAGCAAAATCAGCCACCGTTCCTTACCGTTCTTCAAGTTGAATTTCCACATAGGTTCCCTCCAATCCATAATATTCTTCAATCCGTTTCCTCAGTGTGTTCAGCGATGTATTTTCTTTCACCACCTGGTCACGGTTTCCGATCTCAACCTTTTCCACTGGTTCCACCACCGTTTCCTGGGGCCCGGTTTCAGTGGAAACAGTCATGCTGATCCGGGTTACCTGTCCGAAATTTTCCTTTTCCTGATCTCCTTCAATAGTAACGCTGGTGGACACCGGATAGAATCCTTCCATCTGGGCCATTTGTTCCAAATCCCCGGCCACCGCTTCCTGATATTGTTCAATCACCTTGGCAAGGCGCATCGTTTCCATGCCGATCAGATCGTTTTTTAATTCCTCCGCTTCATTTTGAAAACTGATGGATTCAAAATAACGGCTGATTTTATCCTCCAGGCGCAGGCTTCCTGTCAGCGGTTTCACCACCAGAAGGATCAGCACCATACCGGCAAACAGCCGGATGTATTTTTCATATTTTTTATTGGGAAGCAGGTTTACTGCCACTGTAATAAAAATGAGATAACAGGTAATATTTTTTACCCAGCCGTAAAGCTCTTCCATGAACACACCACCGCAATCGTTATAATGAACAATAAGGCCGAGGAAAGCACGATATTTAAAAGCATTTTATGGCCCTGGCCGGTCTTGGATATACAGGATACAATGCGCTTGTCGCAGATTGGCTGCAGAATGGCCGCCACTCCCTGGTACAAAAACATCATGACCACCAGTTTTAATACGGGAACTATCATCATGATCAGGAGCACCACCACACCAGCCGCTCCTATGCTGTTTTTTATGAGGACGCCGGAGCCCATGACGATCTGGGTAATGGCCCCCGCCCCCTGGCCTAAGCCTGGGATAATGCCGATCAGCTTCTGGACGGTAGCGCTTTTCATGGAATCCACATAGGGAAGAACCATGCCCTGGATCATATGGAATCCCAAAACCACCCCGACCAGGGTTTTAAGGCTCCAATCAATGACACTTTTAATCAGATCCGTCAGTTTTGATAAAATATCCTCTTTCGTCACATGACCTGCCAGCACAAGCAGGATATAAACCCGTACAAATGGAACCATCACGTCCATCAAAAGCCACTGTGCCATGGTGATGGCCCACAGGGTGAACTCATAAACTGCCACTGACGACACGCTTCCCCCGGCAAATGCAGCCGCCAGAAAAAAAGACGGCATCAATACCTGCATGAACTGGAGCACCTGGGACACCGCCTGTCCCGCTATCTGAATGCTGGAAAAAAAGCTGGCGGCCAGGCAGGTGAACAAGAGCAGGTAAGTGACGAAAAAACCGGTTTCCGATATCTGGCTGCTGGTGAAAATACCGGAGAAATTGGAAAATACAGCGCCTATAATTCCTAAGGCGATCACCTGTCCCATCAAAAGCGTGCTGCTATTCAGTTCTTTGAACAGATAATCTTTGACGGCCGTTCCCATTTTTCCCATAACCGTTTTCAGATTTCCCGACATCAGGTCGCCGGCCAATTCGGAAAATGACAGGTTCCATCCCGTCTGGCCGCTCTGGGCATTGATAAATTTCTGGATTTCTTCGATGTTGAAGTCTTCCAGCCCGGCTCCGATTCCCGTGACCACGCTTCCCGGATCCGTTTCCGTTCCATAAGAAGTGAAGGCCATGGCTGCCAGGAAAAAAAGCAGAAAAAAGGGAACCAGAAACAGTTTCTGCCGCCTCATGCTAAAAATACCTGCAGAGTTTCCAGGAGTGCCAGGAGAATTGGCATGCTGACCGCCAATATGGTCAGTTTCCCGAAGATTTCCACCTGGGTTCCTATGGCGCCATACCCCGCGTCTTTGCAGATACCGGAAGAAAATTCCGCAATATAGGTAATTCCAATCATTTTCATCAGCGTGGACAGATACACGCCGTTGATTTTTATAAATCCCTGAATCCGCTCCATGGTCTCCAGTATGGTGGACAGTTTTTGGAGGCCGTAGAAAAAGATGAAAATACCGGCGGTTATCACCAGATACGTCCCATACTCCCCCTTGATCCCCTTGAGCTGCACCGCCAGCAGTACAGCCGCGATTCCTACAATTGCAATCGTTACAACAGACACAAGTTTCACCACCTTTTAAACAGCCGGTTACAGCGCAAACAGATTTTTAATTGTTTCAAACAATTCATAAATATAAGGCACCATCCAGAATAAGACCAGAATCAGCCCGGCCAGGCTTGTCAGAAACGCCTGTTCCTCTCTTCCGCTGTGTTTGAGCACCTGGCAGATGACCGACACCAGGATTCCCACAGCCGCTATCTTGAATATTAAATTAACACCCATCCCGATCTCCTCTTAACACATCACTATAGTAAGAAAAAGCCCTCCCATAATACCCAGACTGGTATAGAGACGACTTTTTTCTCTTTGGTGTTCTCTCAGATACGCGATTGTAAGGTCAAGCTGTTCCAAATACAGCAAAATGGTCCGCTCCTGCATTTCGCAGTCCAGATATCCCAGATGTTCTCCAAAGGAGATCAGGCTCTGCCTGTCCTCTTCTGAAAGAAGGATACCGGAATCCATTCCGCTTATTTCCTCTTTCCACATGGTAAAAAAAGGTTCCCCGCACTGGTTCCTGATCCGTTTGGAAACAGCGGTGAACAGGGTTCCCAGCACGCCGCCGGTCTTATTTCCGACCCGTTCAAAGGCCTCTTCCAGAGGGGCGTTGGCATAGAGGATTTCTCCCTTTAACAAAAATATCATTTTGCGGAGCTGTTCTAACAGTTCCAGCCGCTTCTTCCACTGGCTGGCTATGGAGATTCCCAGGCCGCTGGAAGCTGCTATCACACAGGCGCCGCCGATCATTTTTATGAGCATGCGTATTTACTCCCTTTCAAATAAAGCTGAGTGCCTCTGTTGTCATAGATCTGGTCAATATTCCCGATCCGGCCCTTGCTGTTGAGAATGATATAGCGTTCAAAAATCCGTTCCTGAACCAGCTTTCTGAGCACAGGTTTCTGTTTTATATCTTCAATGGAACTTCCGTGAACCGTGGCTATCAGCTTGCATCCGCAGTTCATCACATATTCCATGGCCTCCAGGTCTTCCCTGCTGCCGATCTCATCCACCGCAATGACCCGGGGCGACATGGTTCTGATTAACATCATCATGCCTTTGGCTTTGGGACAGCAGTCCAGAATATCCGTCCTGATCCCCAGATCGTTCTGGGGAACTCCCTGATAGCAGGCCCCGATTTCAGACCGTTCGTCGATCACTCCCACGGTAATGCCTTCATGTTCGTCATTTCCATTGGAAATCTGGCGGATCATATCCCGCAGAAGGGTGGTCTTGCCGCACCTTGGCGGGGAAATGATCAAAGTGTGAAGGATTTCTCCCTGTTCATAGAGATAAGGAAGCACCTCCGTCGCACACCCTTTGATCTGATGGGACATTCTCACATTGATAAAGGATATGAACTTCATGGTGCGGATTCCGCAGTCGTCCACAATGGTCTTACCCGCGATCCCGATCCGGTGGCCGCCCTGGATGGTGATAAAGCCCTGTTTCATCTCCTCCTCAAAGGCGTACAGGGAATAGTTGCTCATATACTCCATGGTCTCTCTCAGTTCATTTTTTGTGACTATGTAAGCTTCATTAATATAATTGCCAAGCCGCCCCTCCCGGCTGATGTAGTATTCCCGGTTGTTGTAAACCATTAAAAGAGGGGCATGTACCCTCAAACGGATTTCCTGAACCTGCTCAAAATCTACCGGGACTTTCCTGAGAATTTCTCTGATGTTTTTAGAAAAGATCTTAATCAGCTCGTCTTTCTTTTCCATTCTTTCCCCTCCTCTTACCTCAATATATGAAGGGGACGGGAATTTATACCAGGAGATTTACATTTACATTGAGCTAGGTTATATGCCAATGGCCAGATAACAGTGCCTGTGGAAATCCGGCGCCTGCTTGGCTTAAAATCGGGCGATAAAATTCTCTTCATACAAAACCAGGATGGAGAGATTGTCGTGACTAATGCTTCTGCAAAAGCAATCCGCAAGGCACAAGCTGCGTTTACAGGTGTTTCTGAAACTATGGGTGTTTATAACGAAGACGATGTCCAGGCACTTGTGGACGAAGTCCGATACGGAAAGGAAAGGCAACAAGGAAACAAGGAGCAGAAGCACTATTAGTGCCACTGCCCCTTGTTCCTATATACATTCAAATCCCCACCCGCTCAAACTGTTCCGCCGGGCAGTCATTCTTCCTCATTTCTTCCCTCATGGCCTCTGTCATCCGTTTCACCACCGCTTCATCCTCAACCGGCTCAAGCTCTCCCGGGTCGCGTTCCAGATCAAACAGCAGGGAACCAAAACCGCTCATATGAAACTTATTCTCCGCCTTCACCTTCAGCACCCGGCAGCCCTTGGTAAATGAAAATGGTTCCCGCAGAACCATGCCCTCAAGTTCCCCGGCTGAAAACCTCGTGTTCATATGCTGAAGCGCCAGAGTATAATTGTATAATTCCCCCTCTTTGTCCGGGAGCGGCGCCCTCATATAAACATAGCGGCCGTCCGTAATATTGATATGGCCGCCGAACATGCCAAAAAGGGCGTATCTGCGGACCGTTTCGTCTGTTTTTATCGTCTGCTCCAGGCATTTCCCTTCCATGTCCGGAGGGATGGGCAGGTGAAAATAATTAAGGATTGTGGGCGCCCAGTCTGTCATCTGAACCAGGGCCGTCCTCCTCTCCCCTTTGATTCTGCTTCGGGGATCCCAGATGAAGAGAGGGGTGTTGGCATTCTCATTGTAATACGGCATCCGGTTTTTGCCCCAATAGCCGTGTTCCCCCAGCAAAAATCCGTGATCGGTTCCCACGATCAGCATGGTATCCTTCCACAGATCATAACGGTCCATTAAATCCAAGACCCTGCCCAGGCTGTGGTCGCACATGGAAACCAGGGCCTTATAGCCCCGGATGCAGTGATCGATCTGGGACTCTTCCTCTTCCACCGTTCCGCATGGCCAGTCAAAATGATTCCCCTGATACTCTTCGGGATACAACTCCAGATACTTTTCAGGCGCATAAAAGGGCTCATGGGGATCAAAGGTTTCCAAATGCAGCATCCAGTTGTCCTGATCCTTATTTTTCTCTATGAACTCACATCCCAGATCAAAACACCTGGTCTGGGGAAAATCCTTTTCTTCCTTTATGTACTGCCGGTTCACCCAGTCATATCTCCAGTGCTTCGATACGCCGGTTCCATTCTGCATGGACGGCACTTTCACCACCGGCGGAATCTTTGGCATGGCCGCCTCCCCTTTCCAGTGGTCCCCTTCCTGGCCCCGGACGATTTCCCAGGACGAATACCGGGGATGATAGGTGGCGCCGCCATCTTCCCAATAATGGAGGTGGTCGCTGATCAGATGGGTGTAAATACCGCTCTGCTTCAGCAGTTCCGGCATGGAATCGTCAAACGGCTCCAACGGCCCCCATTCCCTGTGAAGGAAATTATAGCGTCCCGTATGGAGTTCCCGTCTGGCGGGAATACAGGGCATGCTGCCCACATAACTGTTTTCAAATACGGCGCTGTGCTCCCCCAGCCTTGTGAAATTGGGCGCAGCAGTATCACAGCAGGGGTTATAGGGCGGAAGATATCTTTTATTTAAACTGTCAAAAAATACGATAATCGCTTTCATTCCTGGCCTCTCTTTTCGATTCTCCCAGGCCTCTGGAGTGTGTTGCACACTCTAATCGGCCACGCTGTTTCTTATGGATTCACAGACCTCTTCCAGATGCTGGGTCATCAGTTCCATTGCCAGGGGGCCGTTGCCTTCCGTGATGGCATTTAAAATCTTTTCATGATATTCGTTGGACCGCACCGGCATATCCACCTTTTTTGACGCCTCTCTCTGCTGAATCCTCAAAGTGGTGCAGATCGCATCGATGAAATTGCCGAATACCGTATTATGGGTCGCTTTGGCAATGGCGCGGTGGAATTGTCTGTCATATTCATATAACAGATCATGGTTTGGCTCCGCCTTGGGATCCGCGGTCAGAGCCTTTCTTTTTTCGTGTATCTCCCGCAGTTCCATTAAATCTACCGGCGTGGCATTTTCACTGGCCAGCCGGGCCGCCTCGGATTCCATCAGCTTTCTGACTTCCATGAATTCCAGCACCAGATTTTCATCCAGCACCAGATAAATGTCCATGGCCTTGCTGAGCATATCCGGAATCTTGGAATTGACATAGGTTCCTCCGCCCTGTTTTGTAACTAAAACGCCCATTCGGTTCAGTGAACTGACAGCTTCGCGGATGGAAACCCTGCTGACGCCCAGTTTTTCCGCCATAGCCCTCTCCGTATCCAATTTATCGCCGGGCTTTAAACGCCCTCCTCTAATTTCATCCACTAAATAATCAAATACCTGATCGCTAATACTCTTTCTTACTATCATTCACATCACCTTACTATTACAATTTTTGCCGCTTATTACCAGTATGGAGTTCTCTTTATTATTTGTCAATACTGATTTTATATAGAGCCAGCTCATTGATCTGGCGGTTTGCGGACAGCAAAAAGCTTTCTTTTTCGCCGGATAAAACGGATATCTGGCTGGGGCCGGTCTCCGAGTCAATGGTTTCCTCTTTAAAATCCCCGTCATAATAAATCATCAAAAGCCTCATATCCTGTCTGCGGTATCCCAGTATGAATACCGGTGTTCCATTCACCGTCCCGCCCCATATCACATGGCCGAAATCGATCTCATATTCCTTGACAGGTGACAGCGTCCCGTCAACCTCTTTATAGATAACGGCTTTGCTGCCGTGAAATGGTTCTATGGACGCATATTCCGCCCTGCCGTCCCCGTCGATATCGCAGACCGCGATGTCGCTCACTTCCCCGTCATAGATCTTTTTGATCTTCCATTCCTCGTCCCATGGCCTGCCGGGGACTTCAAAGGCAAAAATGCCCTCCACGCCGGTGACCAGGTATCTGACCGCCCCGTCTGCCTCCTCTTTGCAGAAACCATGGTTTTTCGTTATCCCCTCATACAATTTTTTAAGGGGAAATGCCTGGGCCGGGTCTTTTTGCACCCGCCCTGTATATACGGCACCCGGGCTGCTCCAGTCCTGGGTGAATTCCTTTTTCCCGCAAAGGGTGGAGCCTATAAACCAGACTTCCCCATCCTGCATAAACAGGTCAAACCGGTGGAGGTAGGGTGTTTTCATCACTTCTTTTACAATCCAGCCGCCGTCTTCATATTTTATGTAGTTTAACGTGCATTCCTCAGCGGCGAACACGGGAAGAAACTTTTGGGTTCCGTAAAATTCCCCGTCCCGCCCCGGTATGGGCACCAGATTCATGGTTCCTCCGGGCTGGGTCCAAACCGTGTCAATCCCGCCCTTTGCCGCGCAGACACACTCCCCCGGCCCTTCCGACGCCCCGAAAAAAACAGTTTCCCCGTCCACCCGGCCGATGCAGGCAGCATAAACTTTGTCCACCTGGGCCAGCGTTGTCTTCTCTATTATCATATCATTTCCTTCTCCTTTTCTGCATTTTTCCGGTTCAAATCCCCATAGCGTTCAAAACATTGGAACGCGTATTCAAAGGATTCCCTGGTGGCCCCGATGGCATCCAAAAACCGGTATTCCGCGGCTATGAGCCCCCCTTCTTTGGTCCCCCAGTACCGGATCAGATCCTTTACTTCCTGTTCGATCTTCCCCTTATCCCCTGTAGGCAGCGTCTCCTGTATATCCACGGCCACATCAAAGCAGATCCTGCCCGCAAACCGCTGACCGAATTCCTTCAAATGCAGAAGGTTGGGCTGGTGGATGTTCACGATATCCACTCCGATTTCAATCAAATCTTCCATGATGTCGGTTATGTATCCACAGGAATGGAAATTCATATAGATTCCGTGTTCATGCATCTCATCCGCCAGGATTTTATAGCGGGGCTTAAACACCTTTCTCCACATAGCCGGATTGATCATCAGGGCGTTCTGGGTTCCCCAGTCGTCGGAGGTATCGATGGAATGGATTCTGCCCTTTCCTAATTCTGCGGCCTGCCGTACGATCCCAAGCTGGTAATCCAGAAGCCGGTCACATAGCTCTGTCAGCTCTTCTTCATTGGTATACAGATCCACCAGAGTGTTTTCAAATCCCCTCAGAAAATGGAGCCGTTCAAAAATGCAGTACTGGCTGTTAAGCTGCACCCATTTTTCTTCCCTCCCCGCCGCTTCCAGCGCTTTCTCAAGCCCGTCAAAACGGCCCGGTTCATAGGGATCCGGCATCACATAACTTTGATAGGATTCCTCCCAGTCTTTAATGGGAAACCCCACCGGCTGTCCAAGGCCCAGGCCCGATTTGCTGTCTGAATTTTCCCAGCGGATTCCCCACTCGTCCGTCTCACCGGGAATGGGTACGGCCTTTTTTGTCATATCCGGCTCTTCCCCAGGTTTCCGGCAGGCTCTCGGGCGCTGGAGAAACAGCCGCACCATATCGCCTTTTCCAAGGGTGGGATATTTGAGGGCAATCCGCTCCGGGCTGCCGAAGGTTATGTTTTTCAGCACAATTTCATAACTTGTCATTTAACCCCTCTCCCTTTTCAGCCTGACAACTTCTGCCGCCTGTTTCACGATTTCCTCAGGGGTGAGGCAAAAGCGTTTCCTCAAATACTCCTCTGTGCCCACTTCTCCAAATTCATCCTGTATCCCCACTTTTCTCAAAAGTACAGGCTCATTTAAGGACAGCACGGATGCCACTCCGTCTCCTAAGCCGCCGTTTACGTTGGCATTTTCCGCGGTGACCACGGCCCTCGTCTTCCTTGCATATGAGAGGATCAGGGATTCATCCAGCGGTTTAACGGTGACCGGATCGATCACAGCGGCGCTGATGCCCTGCTCTTTCAGACGCCCGGCCGCTTCTAAAGCCTCCGCCGTCATGATGCCGCTGGCAATGATGGCCACATCAGTTCCATCCGCCAGCACGCGGCCTTTCCCAATCTCAAACCGGCTGCCGGGGGGATAGATCTGCTTCATCTGTTTTCTGGGTGTTCTGATATAGGTTAAACCGTACCGGTCCTTAGTCATCTTCAGCGCCTGTTCCAACTGCACTCCATCGCAGATGTCAAAAATAACGGCTCCGGGAATGGCCCGGTAGAGGGCGATGTCCTCAAAAGGCATATGGGTTCCCCCATTATAAGCGGCGGTCACTCCGGGATCGCTTCCGATAATCCTCACATTGTTCCCGGCGTAAGCTACCGACAGGAACACCTGGTCGTAAACGCGCCTGGATACAAATGGGGCAAAGGAATGGATATAGGGGATTTTCCCCTCCGCGCTCATCCCGGCGGCCACTCCCACCATGTTGGCCTCCTGCACGCCCATATCCATGGCCCTTCCCGGATATTTTTTATCAAATCCGCCCATGCCGATGGAATTCATCAGGTCCGCGTCCAGATAAACCACCCGCTCATCCTGGTTCAATAGTTCTTCCATCACATCAGGGAATACCTGTTTTAATGGGACGGCGCCTAAACTTCCGTCATAGATCGTTTCCAACATTCTCTCCACCTCCTATGCGCCCAGTTCCCCAATGGCGCGGTCTGCCTGTTCCCTGGTTATGGTCATGTGATGGTTCAGCTTCGTCTCTTCAATCCATTTCACGCCCTTTCCCTTCACGGTCTGCATCACGATCATGGAAGGACGGCCTTCTGCCTGTTCCTTGGCCTGTTCTATGGCGTCATAAATCTGTTCCACATCATTTCCGTCTATTTCCCGGGCATACCATCCGAAGGCCTCAAACTTGGCCTTGATATCCCCCATGTCCAAAATGTCCTCCGTATCCCCGTCCAGCTGCCTGTGGTTGTAATCTACAAATGCAATCAGATGATCCGCCTTGTGATGGGCCGCGGATAAAGCCATTTCCCACACCTGCCCCTCATTGCATTCCCCGTCTCCAAGCAGGAGATATACGTAATTATCCCGGCCTTTTAAGGCCAAAGCCATGCCCAGGGCAAGGGAAGCCCCCTGTCCCAGGGAACCGGTCGTCATATCGATTCCCGGCGTTTTTTTCTTATCACAGTGGCTGGGAAGGCTGGTTCCTCCCCGGTTCAGGGTGTTCAGCCATTCCTTAGGGAAAAAGCCTTTTAAAGCCAGGGCCGAGTAAATCCCGGGGCCCGCGTGGCCCTTGGAGGAGACAAAACGGTCCCTTCCCTCCCATCCTGGATTGGCCGGATCATAGTTCATCACCGCACCGTACAGGACGGCGATCAGATCCGTGGCTGACAGCGTTCCCCCTATATGTCCAAATCCCAGGCTGCCGAACATATCCATCTCCGTAACCCTAAGTTTCGCGGCAAACTGTTCCAGCCCTTTTTTTAATTCCTGATCCATTTTGACCTCATTTCCGCCGATCAAATACGGCAATCATAAAATGTTACAGTAAACCAATCTTTTTGAAGAATTCAATCCCCTTTTTGGCGCAGGTTTCTCCATCCGGTTTAGCCAGCGCTTCCAGGCACAAAAATCCATCATATCTAATCTCCTTCAATACCCTGTAAATGCCTTCCATATCCAGATGCCCCATGCCGGGCGCCAGCCGGTTGGAGTCCAGAAAATGGATATGGCGGATCCTGTCTCCGCACAGCCTCAGGCTCCCCAAAACAGACCGGTCTTCAATGTTCATATGAAAGGTATCCAGCATCAGATATAGGGGAAGCCCCGTCTCTTCAATAAACCGGTACGCCTCCTCACTGCTGTTTAAGGTATTGATCTCATAGCGGTTAATGGGTTCAATCACCAGTTCCACGCCGCAGCTTTCTGCAAATGGCAGGATTTTTTCTATGGAATCCTGAAAGCGGCGGAAAAACTCATCATAAGCATCGCCTTTTCCCACGCTGCCCCGCACCAGGCCCAGGGAGACCATTCCCTTCACTTCCGACGCATAGGCAATGATTTCCTTCATCCTCACGATGATCTCATCCCTCACCGCTTTTTCCCTGTCGCCGAGAAACAGGCCCTGTCCGGCCAGCGCCGCAGGCATCACGACCCCGGTTTCCAGACCATGGCTTTCAAGCAGCCCTATGGCCCGGCGGCTGACGGCCGCCCGCGGATCTTCCACAAACAAATCCACGCCCTCATATCCCATCTCCCGGATCAGGGGAATATTGGTTTCAATATCCCCCTGAAACAGCACAGGAGCGTTTTTATCCGCTTTAAATAAAGATAACGACACTGAAGTCTTCATACCTGCCCCCAACCGCGTTCACACGCATTTAATCAAATTTTCATGTTTTATCCTGATAAAAATAGGAATCAGCTCCATATTTTCTCGTATAATGCTTTTTCAGCATATAATCCGGCAGGAAATTGGCGGTTTTGCCGTTGATATCCGCATTCATGATATCCAAAGACAGCTTTGCCATCTTCGCCAGCTCTTCCAGGATTACGCTGTGTTCCACAGCCGCCTTCCCATCCTTTCCCCAGGTGAACGGCCCGTGGCCCGGCGTCAGAACAGCTCCCATTTCCAGCATATTCCGGCCTTTGAACAGCCCGCAGATCACCTTTCCCACGTTCCGCTCATAATCCGTTTCCACCTCTTTGCGGGTCATCTGCCTGGTACAGGGTATTTCCCCGTAGAAATGATCCGCATGGGTGGTTCCCAAAACGGGAATCCCCTTTCCTGCCTGGCACCAGGCCGTGGCCCAGGTGGAATGGGTATGGGCGATTCCGCCCACCTCCGGGAAGTTTTTGTAAATCTCCAGATGGATATCCAGATCCACGGAGGGTAAAAGTCCGTCCAGCAGGGTTCCGTCCAGGGTCACCACCGACATATCGTCCGCTGTCAGCCTGTCATACTCAATCCCTTTGGGCTTTATGGCCACCAGGCCCTTTTCACGGTCCACGGCGCTGACATTTCCCCAGGTATAGATGACCAGGCCTCGCTTCACCAGCTCCAGATTGGCGTCATAGACCTCCTGTTTTAACTGTTTTAAATCCATATTTCCCTCCATTATAAAAATGACTTAAACGGAACATTGGGTTCATCCAGTTCAAAAGCGTCTTCAAATCCGCGGCGGAACATGAACTGCTTTTTCTCCTTATCGTCGGGATACAGATATCCGCCTCCCACTTCCCATAAAAAGACATGGAATTTGTAGTTTAAGCGGTCTTTCCTGTAGTTGTAGACCAACTGGATTTCCTTTGGATCCGCCAGCATATTGGACCAGATATCATAATGGAACGGGATCAAAACCTTGGCATTCAGATTTTCCGCAATCCTCAGGCAGTCCACGCTGGTCACTTTGTCGGAACAGCCGATGGGATTTTCGCCGTAGGAAACTAAAACCACGTCAATCTCATGATCCTTTCCATGTTTCACATAGTAATTGGACATATGGGAGTCGCCGCTGTGGTAAATATTGCCTCCCGGGGTCTTTATGATGAAGTTCACCGCCCTGTCATCCATATCGTCCGGCAGAATCCCTCTGATATCACCGGCAGGAGGGGCCGTTATGAGAGCGGTACGGTCAAAGGAATCCACCGCCACGATCTCCATATCCTTGATTTTAATGGAATCACCCGGCCTCACTTCCCTGATCCGTTCTTCCGGCACTCCCCATTTTCTCCAGATATCGCAGCTGAATTTGGGCCCGATAAAAGGCGCGTCCGTATTGTTCACAATGGCCGCCGCCACATAGGGGTCGATATGATCCCTGTGGAAATGGGTGGACAACACGGCGTCCATCTTCTTAATCGCGAAGGGGTCGATCACCATGGGAACGGCCCGGGCATTGGGCTGCCACTGTCTGCTTCCCACCATGCGCGCCATCTGGAAATCCTTTCCCTGGCCCCATTCCGGCGGCTCCGGGAATTTGGTGGTCTGTTTGCCCGTATCCAGCCACAAATCGATGATGATGTTGCAGTCCGCAGGGGTTTTAATCCAGATTCCAGTGCATCCCAGCCACCACATGGCGAATTTGCCGGGGCCCACTTTAGCGTCCTCAATCTGTTCATTTAAAAAGGTTCCCCATTCGGGAAATACGTTGTCAATCCAAAACTGCCTGTCTATGTCCTTGATATTCACATTATTGATCATTTTTTTCTCCATTCTGAAACAGTTTAATGATGAGGTTTGTTAAAATCCCTCTCTAATTTTTTAAATGCAGCGCTTTTCTTACATCCGGCTTTTTCAGAAGCCAGGAAACTGCCGGCAGCAGCACGGCCAGTATGAAAAATACGGTTCCGATGGAAGGAACTTTCATACAGTTTAAAAATCCCCGCTGGTATATAATCGCCCTTCTCATGTTGTCTTCAATGATGCCGCCCAGCACATTTGCCAGGACAAACGGGGCCAGTGGATAGTGGTTCTTATCCAGAATATAGCCCACAATCATGAATCCCATCAGCGCTGCCAGGTCAAACAGGTTATTGTTTAAACTGATCACCCCCACCACGCAGAACATGGAAACCAGGGGGAACAGATAACGCTTGGGTATCTCAATGATCTTCGCCATGAACCTGATGGTAGTGATCTGGTACAGGAACATAAACACATTGGCGATGAGCACGATCACGATGATGGATTTGAACAGGGACGGCTGGTTCATGCTCAAAAGCGGCCCCGGCGTGATGCCCTGCAGGGTCAGCGCGCCCATGATGATGGCCGTCACCGTGTCTCCCGGCACTCCCAATGCCAGCATGGGGATCAGGGCCCCGCCTGTGGTGGCGTTATTGGCGCTTTCACAGCAGAAGATCCCTTCCGCGATGCCGGTGCCGAACAGTTCCGGGTGTTTCGATCCCTTTTTGGCCTGGGCATAGGATATCAGGCTGGCCGCCCCGCCGCCCATTCCCGGCAGGATTCCGATGGCGGTTCCAATCACGCTGCCTCGGATCATGGTTCCTAAATTCTCTTTTATGGTCTTTAATCCAGGCACATAAAACAGCTTTTTCTTCACCTTCACCGGCTTTGTTTTGACCTTCAGCTCCCCGATGGAATTAAGAATTTCAGGGAGTGCAAAGATGCCGATAATCACTACAACCAGATTAAATCCGCTTTCCAGATTATAATTACCAAAGGTGTATCTGGCCGCAACCCCGTCCACAGGGCTCATGCCCACGGTTTTAAACAGAAGCCCGATAAGGGCGACCGTAAATGCTTTCAGGCTGTCTGAACTCAGCACGCACACGATTACAAGAGACAGGGTAGCCGTTCCGAAATATTCCCACGGCCCGAAGCCAATGGCCATATTGGCCAGCACCGGCGCAAAAGCGATCAGACAGACGGTACTGAACAGCCCTCCGAAAATGGAAGCGAACGCGCCATAGGACAGGGCCTCCGTAGCCATCCCCTTCTGAGCCATGGGATAACCGTCAAATGTGGTAGCTACCGAAGCCGCAGTCCCCGGGATTTTCAGAAGTATGGCAGAAACCAGTCCCCCTGACACACAGCCCATATACAGCCCCATGATGATGCACATGGACGACATCACATCCATCACAAATGTGAACGGCAGCACCAGAGCCACCGCAATCGGAGCGTTGAGCCCCGGTATGGTGCCGAATATGCTTCCCACCACAACGCCGGTCAGAATCAAAAGCAGGTATTGAGGCTGCAATACATTCATAAATATATTTAATAAATCCATCTCTTCCCTCCTTTAACCCTTCAGCAAACCGGCCGGCAGCATAACATGCAGTACGCTGCCGAAAAACCAGTATATACCAATGGTTCCCGCCGTCACACCCACTGCGATCACTGCCTCCGTTTTGGCGGAGGGCCTGCGGTCCATCTGGGCATAGTAAAAGAAATTAATCAGCGCCGTCATATACGCTACGGTGGAGATGATATATCCGAGAGGCGCCATGGCCGCGATATAAACGCCGGTCATCAGTATGTAAACCAGGCGCAGCCCCTGGAACATTTCAAGAAATACGAAATGCTTCCTGGTATCCGGTTTTCTGAAATATTGATACAGCCTCATTAAAATACAGGCCAGAAGCATCACTACGATAATTCTTGGAAACAATCCCGCTCCCCCAGACTGGTCCAGTATGCTGGAAGGAAACTGGAATGTCATGAAAAACATACCCACTGCTATGGCCGATACCACGGCCAAAAATACCAATTCTCCCATGCGTTCCCCCTTAATCCCTATCCGTTATTGTGCCGTAATCCCTTTGGCCGCCTCTTCAAAGGCCGCGTAGGTATCTTTCATAAGGTTTGTATAATCTTCGACCGTAGTATATGTGGTATCATAGGACAGGGCTTTCATCTCCGCGATGCACTCCGGATCTTCACTGGCCTGTTTGATCAGGTTATTCACATAGTCTATGGCTTCTTTCGGAGTTCCCTTTGGCGCCCACATGCCGAATGTCTGTTTCAGATAATCATAGTTGGTAAATCCCAGTTCCTTAAAGGTATCCAACTGCTCATATCCTTCAATATCCGTGTCATTGATCACAGCCAGGCATCTGAACTGTTTTCCGTCAATATACTGTTTCACCGATGCGAACCCGTCAATATATCCGTCCACTCTTCCGCCCAGCAGTTCCGGCGCTTTCGATCCGCCGCTCAAATCCACTTTATGGAACTTCACATCTTTTTGTTTTTCGATCTCCAGAATCGCAAAGAGGGGAAGAGTTCCTGTCACGGAGCCCATTTTAATGGTTTCCGGTTTTTCTTTGGCGGCATTTATGAGATCATCCATGGTCTGATACGGGGAATCCGCTTTTATCACCAGAGCGAGAGAAGAATCACACCAGGTTCCGATCATATCAAAATCTTCATATGTAAAATCCGCAACTCCCATGGCGTACTGCATGGGATAACCCACAGGCTGCATCAAAAGGGTGCTGCCGTCCGGTTCGGTGTTCATAACTTCTTTGGCCCCCACCCTTCCGCCTGCGCCGGTGATGTTCACCACTTCCACGCTCTGGGAAGAATAATTGCCCATATATTTTGCAAATATCCTGGCCGGGATATCACTGTTTCCGCCCGCTTCAAACGGCACTACGAACTGAAAGCTTTTCGTCGGTTCATAGGAACCGGCTCCGCCCTTTTCTTCCGCTTTGCTTTCCGCCGCTGCCCCTGTATTCCCCGTTTCGTCCGCCCCCGCCGGATTTTTCTCTCCTGCATCCGGCTCCGCCGCGTTTGTCTCCGCCGCTTTCGTCTCCGCTGCCGCTTTTGTTTCTGCCGCTGTTTTTGTTTCTGCCGGCTTATTCGCTGCCGTGGAACATCCTGCCATCGCGATCGCCGCGCTCAATCCCATCATTAACATCATGCTTCTTTTCATCATAATCTTCTCCTTCTTTAAAAACTGGTGTTTTTGGTCTATTGGGTAATTGGTGTTACCAATATACCAACATATTATACTATAATTATTTTAAAGTCAATATATTTTTATCATTTATGCACATATTTGTGATTTTTTATTACTTACATGCTATTTTTCCACTCATGCTTTCTGCTTTGAATCCGCTCCTGTATCCGCACCTGTATCCCCATCGCTGATTTCTTTGAAATCCTCTTTCCTTTTGAACCCGGGCCGTAAAAACGAAAAACAAAAAAGATACCGCATTGCAGGCCAATTCCTGCAATACGGTATCTCCATATCAGATCTTATTGAATTTTATTTCCAAAAAACTTTTCCGCAAATGTCACATACATCGCCATGCAGACCGGAAGGCAGTCCTCATCAATATCAAATTCCCCATGATGAAGAGGAGCTGTAATCCCCATCTCTTCATTTCTGGAACCGATATTCATGTAGGTGACGGGAGCCACCTCTAAAAACTCTCCGAAGTCTTCGGCGCCCAGGCTTTCTTCCTGAACCAGCACCGATTCCTCCGGCAGAAATTCCCGGGCCGCCTGCCGGGCCAGGGCGGTCAGCTTTTCATCGTTGTATACCGCCTTGGCCGTACACTGAAACTCTGTTTCCACCGTACAGTGATACGCTGCCGCCGTACATTCGGCCATGCGGGTGATGATCTCCCTGTTTTTTACTCTCCGCTCTTCCCGCAGGGTGCGGACGCTTCCTTCCAGATAAGCATTTTCCGGAAGAATGTTATAAGCGCTGCCGGCATCAAAACGCCCAATGGTGATCACCGTGGGGTCCAGTGGGCTGCTCTCCCGGGAAACCAGGGTTTGAAGGGCCAAGGACAGAGCGGCTCCGGCCAGCAGAGCATCCGCCCCTTTCTGTGGAGTGGAACCATGGCAGCCTTTCCCTTTAACACGGATCACAAACCGGTCGTTGGCAGCGGACATAAAGCCTTCTCTGATGGTAACGCAGCCAGTTGGATGGGAACTGGAAACATGGAGGCCGAAAAATGCCTCAACATCGTCCACCGCTCCGCTCTTCACTACCGAAGCTGCCCCTTCCCCGCATTCTTCCCCCGGCTGGAAGATGCATTTTACCGTTCCTGGAAGCTGATCCCTCTTCTCAGACAGATATTTAGCCGCTGCCAGCAGGGATGCGCTGTGGCCGTCATGGCCGCAGGCGTGCATCACTCCGGGATTGCAGGAAACATAGCCGTTTTGATTCAGCTCCTCCATCTCCAGAGCGTCGATATCAGCTCTGAGCCCCAGAACCGGTCCCTTCTGACTGCCCGCAATAACTGCCACGGTTCCCGTCTCTCCTGCCGGAATCCATGGGATTTTCCACTCTTCCAGCCTGGACCTTATATAAGCGGCTGTTTCAAACTCCCTCATGCCAGGTTCCGGATGCCGGTGGATATGCCGCCTCAGCTTTACAAGCAGGTTCTTTTGACCTTTTGCGTCTTCATAAATCCCCATATTCGTTCCTTTCCGCCTTTTGATCAGTCTTTGATCCCTTTTTTAACCCGTTCCACCCAGTCGTCATAGGTATCAAAAATATGCTGTTTATGTTTTTCATACAATTTATTCAATTCCTGCACCGCCTGTGGATGGTCGTCAATGCGGAAATCGATGTAGGGGAATCCCACGATCTTATCCACCCGGATCACCGCCGCCATTTTCCCTCTGGCGTCTCCGCCCACCCGGTCGGCGGCCAGCATGGCTTTCATAATCCGGTCAGGCAGCGGTTCGTCTGCGCTGTCCAAAAATGCCTGTTCCGCCGCGTAAAGGACATCTTTCGAGGTCAGCAGGTTTCCTGCTATCACATATCCGTCCCCGCGCAGGTGCATCTTCACCGGATCATTGCCCTCTCCGGTAAAGGCGGCGGAATTCCCTCTGCAGTCCACCACGGAAATCTGTCTCAGTTCCTTTCCGTTATCTTCCAGCAAAGCCTTATGAAGGGCCTCTTCCGCGCTGGCTCCCTGCATAATGCTGCGCATTACAATTTCATTCAGAAATGGGTTTACCCATCCCTGGGACGCGATCACGCCGTAATTCTGGCGGATATAGGGCGAAAATGCCCCGAGCCCCGGATAATAGGACGCAGCCGCCCCGCCGATACATCCCGTTTTACTGCATCGGGCTATAATGGAATATGTATTGAATTTCATTGGTTTCCTCCGAAATCATTTATTAAAGTAGTCACACGCCACAAAATGCCCCGGTTCCGTTTCCTTCAAAACAGGGATATCTGCGGCGCATGTCTCCGACGCATAAGGACACCGGGTGCGGAATACACATCCGCTGGGCGGGTCGATGGGGCTTGGTATTTCCCCTTCAATTCCCTTGGCCTCTTTCCTGATTTCCGGATCCGGCATGGGAATGGAAGAGATCAAAGCCTGTGTATACGGATGGCATGGATTCTCATACAACTCATCCGCGTCCGCAATTTCCACCACATGTCCCAAATACATCACGATGATTCTGCGGCTGATATACTGGACGGTGGCTAAATTGTGGGCGATAAATATCATGGATAAGCCGAATTCCTTCTGAAGATCCATCAAAAGATTTAAAATCTGGGCCTGGATGGAAACGTCTAAAGCAGCCACAGGCTCGTCCGCAATAATCAGTTTGGGATTTAAAATCAACGCCCTGGCGATGCCGATTCTCTGGCGCTGTCCCCCGGAAAATTCATGGGGATACCGTTTGAGGGCGTCTAAGGGAAGCCCTGTGACCGAAAGCATCCGCTCAATCAAAGCCTGCCTTTGGTCCGCAGGCACCTTGTGGGCGGCCAATGGCTCTTCTAAAATCTTCTTAATGGTTTTTCTCGGATCAAAGGAGGCATAGGGGTCCTGGAAAATCATCTGGAACTCCCTGCGCCTGTCCCTGAGTTCCTTCTGGCTCAAAGCCGTCAAATCCTCATCTTCAAAGACCACCCGGCCGCCGGTGGGCTCCAAAAGCCGCAGCACCAGCCTGCCCAGCGTGGATTTTCCGCAGCCGGATTCTCCTACGATACCAAGTGTCTCCCCCTTATTCAGGGTAAAAGAAACGTCCTGCACCGCTTTTAAAGTCGCCTTTTTTCCCTTCACTGGAAATTCTTTGGATAAATGCTCTACCCGGAGCAGTATTTCTCTATTCATGGCATTCCCTCCATTTCCAGCAGGCAGTCCTATGCCCTTCTCCGGTTTCAGCCAATGACTGGGGCTTTTCACAGCCTTCGCAGGCATATTTGCAGCGGTCCTTAAATTTGCAGCCTGGAGGCGGGGAAATCAGTTTAGGCGGCTGGCCCGGAATCGGTTCCAGCCGTTTTCTGCTCCCCAGAACGGGAAGACAATCCATCAGCCCCTTGGTATACGGATGGCATGGATTGGCATAGAGTTCCTTAACGGGTGCAGTTTCCACAATCTCCCCCGCATACATGACCGCAACCCGGTCGCAGAGTTCCGCCACCACGCCCAGGTCATGGGTGATCAGCAGTATGGCAACATTCCTCTCCCTGCGGAGCTTAGCCAGAAGTTTTAGGATTTGGGCCTGTATGGTCACATCCAGCGCTGTGGTGGGCTCATCGGCGATGATCATCTCGGGACTGCACATCATGGAAGCCGCGATAATGCTTCTCTGGCGCATTCCGCCTGAAAACTGATAGGGATAATCCTTGGCCCGGTCTGCCGCCGATGGAATTCCCACCGTTTTAAGCATTTCCACCGCTTTTTCCACTGCATTTTTCTTTTTAATGGGTTCGTGGATTTCCAGAACCTCCCCAACCTGTGCTCCAATCTGCATCAGAGGGTCCAAAGACGTCATAGGGTCCTGAAAAATCATGGAAATCTGGTTCCCCCTGATCCTCTGCATCTGCCGCTCGGATTTTTTCAGCAGATCGTCTCCGTGAAAGCTGACGCTTCCGCTGACTTTTTCATGTTTTTTCCTTCCGATCAGCCCCATAATCGTATTTGCGGTGACCGACTTGCCGCAGCCGGATTCGCCTACAAGAGCCAGTATTTCCCCTTTATTCAGTGTAAAGTTTACATTTTCCACCGCATGAACCACGCCTTCTCTGGTGTGGAATTTTACGCTAAGTTCTGTTACATCCAGCAGAATCTCTTGTTCCTTCATGTGTCTCTCCTTATTCTCAATTCTCTACGTTGCGGAGTTTGGGGTCCAGAATGTCCCTGAGACCGTCGCCCAGAACATTGAATCCAAGAACGGCCAGACAGATAAAGACGCCCGGGAATACAGCCGACCACCAGGCCAGCTCCAGCCAGTCTTTACCATTGCTCAGCATGACGCCCCAGGAAGGGATGTCAGGCTCCACGCCGATTCCCAAAAAGCTCAGAGACGCTTCCGCAAGAATGGCAAAAGCCAGAGACAGGGTTACCTGTACAATGACCGGAGACAGGATATTGGGAATAATGTGCTGGAAAATGATGGACCGGTTTGACACCCCAATGGATCTGGACGCTTCGATATAGAGAGAGCCTCTGATGGAGAGCACCGCCCCTCTTGCGATTCTGGCAAATATGGGCGTGTACACGATTCCTATGGCGATTACGATATTATTGAGGCTTGCTCCCAGAATTGACATGATGAGCAATGCCAGCAGCACCTCCGGAAAAGAAAACATGATATCCGTCAGGCGCGATAATACGGCATCCAGGGCCCCGCCAAAATATCCGGCTGACACTCCCAGAAGCAGTCCCAGCACAGTGGCGATGGACACGGATACGATGGAAACCCACAGGGAAATCCTGCTTCCATATATCACCCGGGAAAGAATGTCCCTGCCCATATTGTCGGTTCCAAATGGATGGGCGCTGCAGGGCCCCACTAAAACCGCTGTCCCATCCATAAAATAAGGATCGTAAGGCGCGATTGCCGGAGCGAACAGCGCCATGATCACAAACAGCAGCAATACCGCCGTTCCGATGACAGCCAGCCGGTTATGTATATAACGGTCAAAAAAATCCTTCATATGGGTATCTCCTAATATTTAATCTGTGGATTCACAACGCAGTACAGCAGATCCACAATTAAGTTAATCAGTACAAACATCAAAGCTACAAACAAAACCGTGCCCTGCAAAAGCAGATAATCCCTGCTGGTAATGGCTTTCAAAGCCAGCGATCCGATTCCCGGAAGGGAGAAGATCTTTTCAATTACCACGGAACCGCCCAAAAGAGAGCCCGTCTGCAGCCCTAATATGGTCAGTACATTGACCAGCGTATTTCTCACCGCATGTTTAAAGATAACCCTTTTGCCGGATGCTCCCTTGGCCCTGACCATTTTAATATATTCCTGGTCGATCACCTCGATCATGGCGGACCGGGAGGAACGCATCACCACGGCGCTGACCGCGCTTCCCAAAGCCAGCACCGGCATCACCATGGATTTCAGATTGAGAAACAGCCCTTCCGAAACCGGAACAAATCCGCCGGAAGAAAACCAGCCCAGTTTCAGGGACAGCAAAAGAATCATCATCGTGCCCAGCCAGAATCCCGGGATCGAAATTCCCAGAAGGCCTGTAATTGTAACGATGGAATCCGGCAGCTTATTGCGTTTGCATCCGGCCCAGTACCCCATGGGAATTCCGATAAATACAGCCATTAACAGGCTTAAAAATGTCAGTTCCAGAGTGACAGGCAGAGCGGCGCCTAAAAGAGCCGACACCGCTGAACCTGAAGTATAGGAATATCCCATGTTACCCTGAAGAAGCTGCACCAGCCAGATGAAATACTGTTCCACCAGGGAACGGTCCAGGCCGTACTGGGATCTCAGCACCTGGGCTGCTTCTTCCGTATATTGTGTGCCTAATGCGATTGTAGCGAAATCTCCCGGAATCAGCCGCACAGAAAAGAATACCACCAGGGATATCCCAAAGAGAACGGGAATGATACTTAACAAACGTTTTGCAATATAACGGGCCATGGAACTTCCTCTCCTCGCTTCTGTAAATTATTCAAAATAAATGTCCCTGATGGGCCTTGTGGTTCCTGTCGGATGAACCGTATAGCCTTTTACGTTGTTCCTCATGGCAACCGCATAATTATTCATATAAAGAAATGCCATCGGACTATCGTCTTCCAGAATTGTCTGGATCTTTTTATAAATTTCAGTGCGGGCGTTCTCATCCAGGGTCCGTCTTCCTTCTTCCAGAAGCTCATCCACTTCAGGGTTGGAATACAGCTGCTGGTTATAGGCCCCGCCTGTTTTGAAAAGGTTATACACATATTCGTCTTCATCTACAAATCCGGACCATCCGCAGACCGTCATATCGAAGTTGCCCTTATTCAGATCGTCGAAGAACAAACCGGATTCCATGGCGGAAACTTCCGCCTTAATGCCGATATCAGCAAGCTGCTGTTTGATCATCTGGGCCGCATCCACCTGATACTGCCAGTCCGATCCGGCTTTTATGGTAACGGTGATATCTCCGTCCTTATATCCGGCTTCCGCCAAAAGGCTCTTGGCCTTCTCCACATCCCTTGCTGCATACTTGTTATTGCCCACATATGCCGCATGGGTCGGCGGGATATTGGCATCGGCCAGAACTGTGGCGTTGCCCATTTTCACCGCTTTATTGATCATTTCTCTGTCAATGGCATAGGAAACCGCTTCACGAACCTTAGGATCGCTTAAAAACTGGCTTTCACAGTTCATGCCCAGATACTCCCAGAAGGTTCCCGGCACGGATTCAATGACCACATCCTGAGAATTCTTCATCACCGCCACTTCCTGCTCGGTCACATCCATGATCATGTCCACTTCCCCGTTGCGCAGGGCGGTTGATCTGGCAGTGGCATCTTCAATGGTTTTGAACACAACCTTTGGCACAGTCGTATCTTTGGCATTCCAGAATTCATCAAATTTCACCAGATCCAACTGGCTGCCCGGCGTCCATTTCTCCAGTTTAAATGCGGAAGTTCCGCCGTCGGCTTTCGCCAGGCTGCCTCCGTTGGCTTCCACCACATCCTTGTCCACAACCGCATTCATCGGATGGGCCAGATAGGTCAAAAACGGGGCAAATGGTTCTTTTAACTTGATATCCACCGTATAATCGTCCGCCGCTTCCATGGATTCAATCTGTTCAAAATGAGAGGCTCTGACGCCCTGATCGATAATTCTCTGAATGGAATACACCACATCCTCCGCTTTCATCTCGCGGCCGCTATGGAATTTCACTCCCTGACGCAGTTTAAATATGTAATGGGTATCCCCCTCCACCGTATAATCTTCCACAAGGGCCTTCTCCACATCCCCGTAAGTCTTGGAATATTCAAAAAGCCCGTCGTACATGTTCTCAATACAAATGATCGCCGCCGCGTCTGTCACCACATGGGGATCCAGCCCGCTGGGATCCGACTGCTTGGCCACAATCAGCGTATCTTTTCCCGACGCAGTCCCCGGAGCCGCCGATGAGGCCTCCGCCCCTGCCGTTCCTGCCGCCGCTGCCGATGAAGCCGCCGAAGGCTGGGCCGTCTGTCCCCCGCCGCAGGCTGTCAAAGCCAGGGCCGCAACCGCTGCCACTACCGCATATAATTTTTTTCTTCTCATTCAAACTACCTCCTGTTTTTACATAAATTTCCAGAATCAACACCATCTGCACGCTCCGCCGTTCTACAGCGGCATACCAAATCCGCCATGCAGCAACAGTTCAGACAGGTCTGAATTGTTACGCCATACACACCACCGCAGATCATGCTTAAAATCCGGCCATTGACAGAATAAAAAGGCAAAAATGCACACAGGTTCCCGCCAGTCAGCATCTTTGCCTCTTTATACTTTATTAAATTTAGTGTTTTTGGATTATCACTTTAAAAAATAAAGTGATTCAAGATAAAAACTAAATTTTGGTAACTACATAAATAGACTACCAAAATTTGTTTTTTTTGTCAAGACTATTCTGGTTTAAAGTAAGGGGTGTTCTGGTTTAAAGTAAGGGGTGTCAGAAGTAAAGGGTGTCAAAAGTAAAGGGTGAAGCCATTTTCGAAAATGCCTTCACGTTTTAAAGTAAAAGGTGAGGTCATTTTCGAAAATGCCTTCACCCTTCATGTACGAAAAAAACATGCCACAAAATCTTTATTTCGGCACCACATTCTGCTTCTCAACCAGAGTAGAATACACAATCTGGGTACTTGTTTTCCCGAATCTCTGCATCTCCCCAATAAAAGTATCCAATTCCATGGTCCCTTTAAAAACAGCCTTCATCAGCATCCCGTACTGTCCCGTCAGATTATAGCACTCCAGGATAAATTCCGACTCCATCACCTTTTTTTGAAATTCTTCCTCAAAACCTGGCGTCAGTTCCAGGCTGACGAAGGCCATCACAACATATCCCATCACTTTTCTGCTGATCTGCGCGTGATATCCTGTTAAAATACCTGCCTGTTCCAATCTGAAAATCCTGGTGGAAACCGCCGGTGAGGTCAGGCCCACTTCTTCCGCAATCTTTTTTAACGGCATTCTGGCGTTCTTTTCAAGAAGCATCACTATCTTTTTATCTATCTGGTCCACTGTTCAGCCTCCTAGCAATCAATTACCATTTCATTATATCGGTAAACAGATTTTAAAACAACAAAAGAATGTCCCATGTCAATAAAAAAATGAAAAGACGGGAAATCCGGCCCCTAAAGCCAATATTCCCCGTCTCATAATCATAATTTAAACATGTCCTGCTGCTTGTCTGAAAAATTACTGCATCAGCGCTCCGTCCCCCGCAAAGTTATGGGCAACGCCTTCCACCGTATAGGTCCCGGTCACCATAGCTCCGCTGGCATCGCAGTAGTACTGTTTGTTCTTCCAATTGATCCATCCGGTCTTCATATAACCGTCTTCACCAAAGAAATACCACACGCCATTCACCTGCGCCCATGTGCTGGCTGGGTATGTGCCGTCAGCGTTCTTATACCACCAGCCGTTCTGATCCTGTACCCACTCACCGGCAGTTTCCGTTTCTCCCGGTCCCTTAGCGCCTTTTCCTACGGAAGCCGCTTTATTCCTCTCCCGCTCTTCTTCCAGATTATTGATATAGGTCTGGCTGATATCGATCTCTTCAGAATAAGAAGACCATGGGCCGTCTGAAAATTCTCCCTTTCCTAACGGACGGACTTTAAAACGGTAGGAATCGGCCTTTGTAAAGGCATTCTCAAAATTATATTTTGTGTTTTTCGTCTCTATGGTCTTAACTTTGGAGCTGTTGCGGTACAATGTAACCTCATACTTATATGCATCGTCCACTTCTTCCCAATGGGCAACTTCATCTTCCCACCATAAATCCGAAACTTCCGGCAGCCTTTCTTTCGTCGCTCCGTGAACCGTGATAAGGCTTCCTGCCGCCAGCGCAAAGGATAAAAGCAGTACTGCAAACTTTTTAATTTTCATAACAACCATCTCCTCTTTCCAGAATTATTCTCTTCTTCCATTCTACTCCAAGGAGCCGGAAGGTTCAAGGATCAAATTATTACGAATTCCTTTCTTTAAGCCGGTTTTGGCTGTAAGCAGCAACCCGGTTATGGCGTCTAAAGCCGGCTGCCGGCATTTTGCTTCTTCCATTTTTATCACACATACCCCAACAGCCCCGGCAGCCACATGGAGATGACAGGAACATAGGTGACCAGAAGAAGTACCACAAAAATTGCCGCAAAATAATATAAAAGAGGCCGGATCACATTTTCAATTCTGCTCTTTCCAACCTTCACACCCACAAACAGGGTGGTCCCCACCGGCGGCGTGATCGTACCGATACAGAGGTTAAATATCATCATAATTCCAAAATGCACCGAATTCATTCCCAGCTTCTGGCAGATCGGAAGGAAAATAGGCGTAAAGATCAGGCAGGCAGGCGTCATATCCATAAAAGTCCCCACAACCAGCAGCAAAATATTGATAATGATCAAAATCACATACCGATTATCACTGAGCCCCAGCATGGCTTCTGAAATCGCCCCCGGTATCCCCGTAAATGCCATAACCCATGACATAATGCTGGAAACGCCGATCAGGAAAATGATGATGCCCGTCATTTCCGCGCTCCCCAGAAAGATATCCTTTAAATCCTTCCAGGTTATGGATTTATAAAAGAACAGCGACAGAATCAGGCTGTACACCACCGCCACCACAGAACCTTCCGTAGCGGTAAATATGCCGCTGATGATTCCCCCTATCACGATCACGATCATCAGCAGACAGGGTATGGCCTGAAGGGCCACTTTCACCGCTTCTTTTCCCGTATGGGTATCGGAACTCTGATATCCCCGGCTTTTAGCCATAAAATAGATCACCGTCATGCAGGCAAGCCCCCACAGAATGCCCGGAATATATCCTGCCATAAAAAGGGCGGCCACAGAAGTCCCTCCGCTGACTAAGGAGTAGGTGATCATAACATTGCTGGGCGGGATCAAAAGCCCGGTAGGGGCCGTGGCAATATTGGCCGCCGCCGAGAAATCAGGGTCATAGCCCTCTTCCCGTTCAATGGGCCCGATGATGGAACCCATGGCCGAAGCCGCCGCCGTGCCCGAACCGGAAATGGCTCCAAACAGCATATTTGCCACCGCATTGGTATGAGCCAGCGCCCCCGGTATCCGTCCCGTAAAGAGTTTTGCGAAATAAATCAGCCGTATGGCGATTCCGCCTTTATTCATAATATTGCCCGCCAAAACAAAGAACGGAATGGCTAACAAACTGAATATGGAGATTCCTGAGAAAATCCTCTGGGCCCCCGTCAGCACCGCAGGGCCGAATTCCAGTACCGGCAGAATGGCGCAGATTGAAGATACGGCCAGCGCAACCGCAATCGGTATTCCAAGAAGCAGCATTATCACCAGAAGAATCAGGATAATCCCGCCGGACAACCACGCAATTTCCATCACTCTACCTCCTTTTTCCCTATCATTTCCGCAATATTCATGGCATTATAAATCATAATCAGCCCCCCGGACAGCGGGATTACCAGATAAACATAGCCCATGGGGATCTGAAGTGAGGCTGTAATCTGGGACATGGTAAGCCTGGTAATCTGGATTCCGCCATACAGCATCACCACGCCCGCAAACAAAAAGATCAGGATTTCAATTCCAATCTCCAGCCAGAGCCGCTTCTTCCCGGTTATTTTATCCGCCAGAAATGCCATCCTCATGTGGTCCCGTTTCCCAAACACATATGCCGCAGCCAATAAAGACATCCAGGTAAAGGAATAGGTCAGCAGTTCTTCCGATACCGTACTCGGCCGGTTAAAAAAATACCGGGTCATAATCTGATAAGTACCCACGACCGTCATCAGCGCGAATAAACATACGGTGACAGTTCCCAGTATGCGGTCTAAAAAATCCCGGATTTTTTGTATTCCTTCCATTGCGTTATCCCTCCTTCCTCTGTTCATTTATTTTCTGGATATGCTCATAAACATCCCGGATCGCCGGATTTTCCTTCAGCATTTTCTCATGGAGGGGCAGGACCTTCTGCTTGAATAAATCCACATCCACATCGATGAATTCCACGCCCATTTTTTCTGCGGCCAGCTCTTTTGCCTGTTCCACCTGTTCGTCCCAGGCTTCCAGTTCCACCTGAGTTGAGAGTCGGGCGGCATCCAGAAATATCTTCAGTTCCTCCTCAGAAAGGCTGTTTAAGAAACGCAGGTTCCCGATCAGCATATCCGGCACCATTTGGTGCTTATTATAGGAATAGTATTTTGCCACCTCGCCGTGTTTGTTGTTGGTTAAGGCCAGTTCGTTGTTCTCCGCCCCGTCGATCACGCCCTGCTGAATGGCCGTATAAACTTCGCCGAAACTCATAGGAGCCGCCGCCGCGCCGAATTCCTTCATCATCTGGACGCTGGCCGGGCTCTGCTGAACCCGGATCTTCATGCCCCGCAGATCATCGGGGGTATAGATCGGCTTCTTGGCGTAAAAATTGCGGACGCCCGCATTATACCAGGTGATCACTTCAAATCCCGCTTCCTCTGTGGAACGGTAAATCTGACGCATATAGTCTTCATCCCCCATCACCGCCCGGTAGGTCTCCTCCGAATCGAACAGATAAGGCATGCTGAACACCTCATAAATGCGCGCAAATGTCTCCAGATTGGCGGTTCCGGCCACAACAAAATCAATGGCCCCCGTCTGAACCAGTTCAATTGCCTTCTGGGCAGACCCCAGCAGTTCGTTGGGGAAAATCTGGACTTCATATTTATCGCCTAAATGTTCCTCCACGTATTCTTTAAACGCCAAAAGTCCGATATGTTCCGGATGGGTTTCCGACTGGCCATGGGAAATGCGGATGATCCGTTTTCCTGAACCAAATCTCTGACACCCGCCAAGGCATAAGGTCAAACCTAAAATTACTGCCAGCAGTCCGGCTGCAGCCGGTTTTACTTTCATGCACTTCATCCTTCTTTCCTTTCCAAAAGCTGTCATTCATTTTACCGGCATATTGTGCCCATTTTCAGGCAAAAAAATTCAGGAAAGCATAAGCCTTCCTGAATTGGACTTTTTTATTTATATTTTTTCTGCAGGGTAAACCCTCTTCCTCTCACTTCGCTGACCTGATTGATGATCATAAATGCCTGATCGTCGATTTCCATCACCATTTCGCTCAGTTTTGACAGCTCGCGGCCGGAAACCACCGCCAGAACCGCGTAAGATTCCTTTCTGGAATAGCCTCCTTCGATCTCAAACAGAGTGGTTCCCCGGTCCATTTTCTGCTGGATCTGCCTGCTGATCTCTTCGAATTTTCTGCTGATAATCTTCACCTGCATCTGGTTTCCTCCGATCAGAAGCACCTTATCCAGCACAATCGTATAGATCAGGACCAAAAGCAGCCCATAAAGGATCTGTTCCTTATCCGCAAACAGCATTTGCAGCAATAAAATGAGGCAGTCAAAGGCGTACATGGTGACGGAAACCGGTAAGCGGAGCTTTTTGTTGAGAACCAGCGGCGGAATATCCATTCCTCCGGTAGACGCCCCGGCCCGGATCACCATGCCGATGGCCCCGCCGATCAAAAGTCCTGCAAATATGGTGGCCAGCATCTTATCTTCCGTTATCACAAAATCCCCGATCAACCTTTGAAGCTGACCCAATATAAACGGATAGTAAAAACTGCTGATCAAAGTGGTCACCGCAAACGCTTTCCCCAGCACGAATAACCCCAGAAAAAACATCAAAAGGTTAAATACCCCCACAACCCCCGCAATGGGGATTCCCATATGGTAATTGGCCACTAAAGCTAATCCGGTAGTTCCTCCGGTAATTAAATGACAGGGCAGTACAAACAGCGCCACCGCCAGGGCATACAGGGTATTTCCGGTTATAATAAGCGCGATTTTCTTCATGTGTTAATCCTCTTTATCATGTTCTTCTTCCGCCCCATAGCCTTGACCCAAAATTCACCACAGATTTCTGTGCGGATTCGTCGCAGCGGCACGGTTTAACGCATTTGATTATCCCACATTTGCTTCATTCCTGCAACCCCTGAATACCGTTCCAATCTGTTAACCCCAAAGCATTTTCTTTCCATTTTCAAAGAAGATCATCTCTTTTTGTCCTTTTGAAAGTTTCTTCGTATCTTCCAACGCCTTTGCATTCTTTGCCACCGTCATCGTGCCCGTATGGGGAAAATCACTTCCATACAACAAATGATCTGCCGAAGCCACTTCCAATACAAGTTCCAGCTGCCTCGGCTCCACATATCCGGCCAGGTCAAAATATGCCTGTTTTAATGCAAAATCCAAATCCGGCCGGTCGTCCGCATACCGCTTAAAAAATACATCCAGCCGGTCCGACAGGATTGGCGCCAATGCCCCTGCGTGAGAAAAGATAAACCGGATATCAGGATAGCGTTCAAATATATGATTCAGACACATATTGACAAAGGTCCTCGTCGTATCAAAGAAAAACTCCATCGCCGGTATGGGAAAGCCGTCGCAGACGCCTTCCGGTATGCGGGCCGGCTGGGTTGGATGAATGTGTACAATGCTTTTTTGACGGTTCATCTCTTCCATAACCGGATCCAATGCCGGATTACCCAGGTAAATGCCATCTGAGTGGGTATTTACCGAGAACCCTTTTGCTCCTTTCAAAAGCGCCCGCTCTGTCTCTTTTAAGGAATGATCCCCATCCGGCAGCGGCAGTGCTGCCAGAAAACCCAATTTTTCTTCATGCCCGGAAAGCATTTCAGCGATTTCATCATTATTTTTTCTCACCGCCTCTATGGTCTTCGCTGTATCCATACAGCAAAAATAAGGAGATGAAATTCCCAATAGGGCGTACTCAATCCCATTTTCCTCCATCACCTTCAACTGTTTCTCCACATCCCATTCCGGCGTTTTAAAATGCTCAGGCTCAGGTCCATAATGTTCCATCAGAAAATCCCTGTAACTCTTTGTAAGATAGTGAACATGAAAATCCATTTTTTTATACATCCGCTTTCACCTCCTTGATTATTTTCTCATACGCGTTGCGGCTGCATATCTTTTCATATGCCATTTGTGAAATCCTTCCCTTCTGCACCTGTTCGTCCAGCCAGCCTCCAAACGGGAAATTCATAGCCACATTGGCCATGTCCGTTCCGAAAAACAGACGGTCCTGATATTTTTCCAGAAACTTTATTCCAAAATCAGGATCCCGCATCATCGCGTTTCCTCCACTGTTGGCGGAAAGATCACAATATAAATTCTTGTAGTTTTCCATCAGATATGGCAGTCTCCCTCCAGGCTCTACCAGACCGGACGGATAACCGCCGCGCCCTTTTTCCGCGCAGGGATCATTATTACTGATCTCATACCAAAAGGCCTGAGAATGGCCGATCAGCATTAGTTTGGGAAATTTCTTCAGAGCCTCTTCTAAAAGATAAAGTCCCGGTTCATCGATTATTCCATACTGATTGTCAGGATCAGGGCTCAGATGAAAGAGAATTGGCAGTTCCAGTTCTTCGCTCGCTCCCATAATTTCTTCCATATAAGGGTGGTCAAGAGGCAGATGTGTCACCCACTCTCCCAGCCCCAGAGCCCCCTGTCTCTTCATTTTCTTTAACAGGTTATATGGATCTTTCTCTCCCTGCGGTATATTGCAGAACCAACAGTAAAATTCCGGGTATCGCTTTACAATCTCGGCGGCGGCATGATTAGACGTAAACATATCGTTCTGATCCTCCAACGACATGATAACCGCCCGTTCAATCCCCAGTTTCTCCATATGATTCTTCATTGCCGAACAACCGCTGAATTTTACATGATTAAATTCTATATCAGAATCATTTAAGGCAACATGCGCATGAATGTCTACTTTCTTCAATGCTTTCCCCCCTTAATTTTGATTCCTCCCACATACACAGATTTCACCATTATCTGATCATCAAATATAATGAGATCCGCATCCGCTCCAGCCGTCAGCTCTCCCTTTTTTCCCTGGAGGCCCAAATGCCGCGCAGGATTTTTCGCAGCCATGCGGACTGCCGCCCACAACGGCAGTTCAGCTTCCCGGTAACAGGTTCTTACGAGAGTATCCGCACAGGCAATACTGCCTGCAAAGCAGCTCCTGTCAGGCATCTTCGCCACGCCGTCTTCTATGATGATCTTCATCCCCAGCATCTCCTGCTCTCCCGTTAAATCCGTTCCCGCAAAAGGGCCGGAATCCGAGATGAGCATAATTTTATCATAACCCTTGCATTTTACCGCCAGTTGTATCAGTTCCGGCGGTAAATGGCAGCCGTCACATATCAGTTCCACGTCAAGATCATCACACAGCAGACCTGCTTCCGTTAATCCCCCATGGCGGAATCCATACTTACGTGTCACTGTGGACATCGTTGTAAATAAATGGATAACACAGGAATACCCATTTCTTTTGGCTTCCAGAACCGTTTCATAGTCCGCCATGCTATGTCCCATACAGCCTATAATTCCCTTTTCTCTCAGGAATCGGCCAAATTCCATGGCCCCCTCTAATTCAGGAGCTGCCATCCATCTCACTATGCTGCCATCGGCTGCTTCCCATAAGGCTTTATAATCAGATTCTTTTATCTCGTTTTTCTTTAGTTTCAAACCTACCCCCACACCCTTTGCTGCCTGATTAGAGGAAGTATACGGACCTTCAAAAAACAACCCCGGAACAAACGGCAGACCGGGGGTTTTTGATATTTTTTTCCATATATCCGCCATAGCCGCAGCTTCGTCTATGGATCTCGCAAGAGAAGTGGGTACGATTGTAGTTGTTCCATGATCCAGATGTGTATGGAGCGCAGTCTGATACTGCTCCCAGGAAGGTTCCATAAAACTCGCCCCTCCCCCTCCGTGTGTATGAACATCAATAAATCCCGGGGAGAGATAATTTCCTCCGCACTCAACCACCTCAGCACTGCCCGCAGCCAATTCCAATTCTTCTCTTTTTCCAACGCACACGATCTTTCCGTTATCTTCCAAAAGGCCTCCATCTTTTAAAATCCTGTCCGGCAGAATCAAGTCACATGACCGGAAAAAACGCATATTTACCGCCTCCTCTTTTCTTCATCTGAAATATCTATCCTGATGCTGATTTCAGCGTTCAGGCTCTCTCCCGCTCCAAGGCATGTAAGCGTATCCGGCGCTATATGAAACGCGTCAGCCGGAGCGGACCATGGCTCCAGGCAGACAAAGTGCTTTTCTGGTCGTGACCAGAGCAGCGCATATGGAAATTCTTGTGAAAATGCCACCTCCACCATGTGCCCGTTTCCCTTATCCAGAAAAGAAACGCTCTCCTTACATCCGGACATCATTGCCCCGTATTCCCGGATTCCTTTCCACGGAAACAGAAACCTCTCAGGCGCCGGATTCCTTGACTGTTCGGAAGGAATCCATATTTCACGGGCATGAAGCCGAAATTCTGTCTGCTGCAGTGACGAAATATAGAAATAGGGATGGAAACCGAAGGAAAAGTACATAGGTTTCTCAGACTGGTTTTTATAAGTCTGGAATACATAAAGCTGATCTCCCTTGATCCTGTACTCCAGCTCTACGCAAAATTGATATGGAAATGACCGCTCTGTGAACGCGTCCGAAGTAAACCTCAGCCTTAGATATGCCCCGTTCTGCCCCCAGCCAGTATCCAAAATCTCCCAAACCTCTTTTTGCGCAAGTCCATGCATGGGCATAGGATATAGGGTTCCATCAATCGGGCAGACATCTTCTTTGAGTTTTCCGCACACCGGAAACAGCACCGGCATCCCGCATTTTGGCCGGTCTTCCGATAAAAGGTTATCAGGATCACAGTAGATAAATTCCTCCCCATCCTTTTTCAGACTAACCAGCATACCGCCCCGGGCAGGAAGGATGGCGGCCCTAAGGCCGCCGTCACTGCTTTCCAAAACCAGTTTCTCCTGCTCCAAAATTCTGTATGTTTCTATTTCATGCATTGCAGACTTTATCCCCGCTTTCTTTCCGCTATCACCCGCTGGACTTCTTCCATCTTTTCCTTAGTCAGATCATAGTACCGCATCGCAATCAGTGTTGCGACGTGTCCAAGAATCGGCACCACGCAGAAGCAGATTAATATTACTGAGTTAAACGTTCCATTTACGGGTTCGTTCGGAGTGATCTTTACAGCCCCGACGCCGGCATAGGCCAGCGCAAATCCAACGATAAGAGTTGACAGTGAGGATAATAACTTATCAATAAAAGAAAAAATGGTCGCCACCATGCCCGGAACATATCTGCCGGAACGGTATGTCTCATAATCACTGCAGTCCGCGATCAAAGGTGTTAGCGTGGACATGGATACGTAAGTGATGCATTTCTGCAGCATATACAGACCTAAAAATATAAATGGTACTTCCGGATTCGGCTTAATAACATACATTAAAGTCAACAATGCCAGAGATAAACAGGTGGTTGTTAAAAAACATCTCTTCAAGCCGACTTTTCTTGCCAGCATGACCCCTAAAAATGAACAGATAATTGAGGGGACCAGTACCATCATGGAAAATTTCCCCTGTAAGGAGGAGTTCAGCAGAATATTGGCAAAAATATAGGTCAATGTTCCGCTCATCAGCATAGAGCCCAGCTTATCCGTAGCCGCGGAGACGATCAGCATTTGCAGAGGACGATTATGTAACGCGATGTCAAGATACGCGGACACCTTGACCTTCTCAGCTTTTCCTCTGTTCGTAAAATTCTCAGACCGGTCTTTACTCCAAATGCCGGCCACCGCCAGAATTGTCAGAAATGCCGATAACAAAATAATAATCAAAGAGGCCATTTTCCAGAGTTCCGGGTTCACCATTCCCTTATTTGGTGCATACTCGCCGACTGAATAGATTCGGGCCAGATATGTGGTAATTAAAAACGGAATAATGGCTGATATAATCTGGCAGCCAAATCCGTCAAAAAATGTAAAAATTGGACGCTGCTTCGGATCATTGGTCAGAATTGTCTGCGCTCCCTTTGTACAAATCGTCTGAAAGGTATAGCCGATAATATAGAGGAAATAAAAAACTGTCGTATAGATATATTTTCCGGTTATGGAAAGCGTTACAGGAGTCCGGAACAGTGACAACAGACAGACGCCGATTATTATATTTCCAGCTATCATAAAGGGCCGGAATTTTCCAAATCTGCCGTCGGTACGATCAATCCAAAAACCTACAATCGGATCTGTAATTCCGTCAAACACCCGGGTGAATGTAGCAATCATCCCTACAATTACTGCCGCCAGCCCTAATACATTCTGAGTATAATAGGCATAATACGCCATTAAAAAGTTGGCACAGTTTGTTGCCACGTTATTCATAGAGAAACATCCAATCTGCCACAGTTTCGCTCTGTCATAATTTGTTTGGTTATCCATTGTATCCCCCTAAATATTTTCATTTCAGTACGCGTTCCTGATAATCAAATTATAACAGGAACTTCCCGTTGAAGTTAGGATTATCTTATGATATACTGGTACTATCTTATTCTCATAGGGGGCGTATAAATGGCTGAATACACGGTATTTCATATGATTGCGGATATGATTGAAAAATCGACCGGCATCGCTGTCTCCTTTCTTCCCAATACAAAGGGACAGCTGAGCCATTATGATCAATTTCTCTCTTACGGATTATCCCGCCTGGAGTTTGATAATTTCCAGGAAGGGAAGATGTACTGCCTGGAAGATTCCCTCCATGTTCATACTGTGATTATCAGAAGACGCCTTCCAGACGATATTTTAATGATCGCAGGTCCCTTTTTGACGGAAGAGCCTGCCAGTGAACGGGTGATTCAGGTAATTGCAACGAATGGAATGCATCCTTCCATAAAGCCGGCCTTACAGGATTATTACCGTTCACTGCCCCTTGCTTCTCTTCCACAGGTACGGTATTATGTGGGCAGCGCCGGCCGGTATCTTTATGGAGAAACGATAAAGTTTGACATCGTTATGCTGTCCTTGGGTAAAACTGACGCTGCCAAACTTCATAACGATCAGAAAGAGCAGCTGACCGCTTTTCGCCAGATTGAAAAAAATTATGATTTAGAAAAGAAAATGCTGTGGGAAGTAACCCATGGGAACCGCAAGGAGGCCCTCGAAACTTATGAAACTCTCTATCTTTCTATTTGCAAGCAGTTAGCCGGTGAAAGGCAGCTCCAGTCTTCCAGGTGCTATAGCCACACATTTAACGCTCTGATCCGGAAAGCGGCTCAGCAAAGCGGTGTACACGTTTCGCTTCTGCATACAGTATTTCAAAAACACATGGACAGAATCGAGCACTCTATGACCGCGAAAGGGCTTCATGATGGGAATCTTATTATGCTGGGGGATTATATGACACTGGTTCAGAAATTATCTATGGAACGCTATAGTAAATCCATTCGCCAGACCGTGGCATTTATCCTGAACAATCTCAGTTCCGAATTAAATTTATCCGCCCTGGCCAGTCTAAGCAATCTGTCCCCTACTTATTTAGCGTCTTTATTCAAAAAAGAAACGGGTGTCACCATCATTCAGTATATTCTACACAAGCGTATGCAGCTCGCGGCTAACCTATTGATTAATTCGGGAATGCAGATTCAGGAAATCGCATTGTATCTGGGTTACCAGGATACCAGCTATTTCTCCCGGGTATTCCGAAAGGAAATGGGAATGTCCCCTCAGGAATATAGGAAAACACAAAAAATCCTGGAGCCCACCCCCCATCCATTCCTACCCGATGTCCGTCCTCTGTAAAATAATGCCGGAAACCTACAGATATTTTTTTCTGTATACCAGAAAACATCCCGCCGCAGCTGAGAAAACCACTCCTAAAATCACCAAGACAATTTGCATAGGGTATCTTTCTTTTTGAAGTAAAATAAGCCTTTCAGTTGTTCCCGCTTCAAAAATCAGATATTCCCCTTTTCGTTCTGTCCCAAGGATACGGAGTTTTGGCCCATCAATTGTCTCATCGATTATGGCGGCGCTCATGTACCCGCTGCGATTTCCGGTATATACCCTCATGCGCACTGTTTCCGCCTGAGCCGCAGCAGTTTTATCCGCCCAAAGGATCTGATAGTTTACGGTTTTTATCTCTTCTCCATCGGACAGAAAAACAGCCTGAATCCTGTAAAATTCCGCCGGTATACTGCTTAACTGTATAAATTCCCCATAAGCAAGGCCATCCGCCTCATCCCGGTGTGTAATTCCATCGTTGGCCCCTAATCCATTGTCCACATAGATATTGGCAGTGATCGTTCCTTCCTCATCCCCCTCCCCTACAATGCTTCCATGGTACTCACCCGGAATATCTTCTTTTTTACCGTCCTCACTCCTTTGAATGACCGTCATACCGTAATTGCCCTCCACCGTCTTCGCGTATCCCGCAATTCCACCTACATAATCACCGCCGGTAATGGTTCCTTTCACATAGTTCCCCTTCATTTTTCCTTTTCAGTATCCTGCGATTCCGCCTGCATAATGCTTCTGGACCAGAATCTCTCCTGTATTGTTACAGAGCCGGACGACTGCCCTTGCATCCCGATGAACATTGAGCGTCCGGCCCTCGTCAGTATCAATATTCTGCTCTGTGCTAAAAGGCGTCTCTAAGCAATCATTCCTGTAATGCCGCCGGTCTGATAGTCACCGGTTATCATCCCCGTATTGGAACAGGAAAGAATCAGCCCCTTCCCTTCTCGTATAATAAGTTTATAGCCAAATAAAACAGGCTATAGACTTATTTTTTTTTGGTATAGATATAAGGATATTCTATGATGTCATGTCAGGAGTGCTGGTTCCTCCTTATCCCATCTATACCACTTACAAGTTACTTTATACCAGAGATTCCCGATGCTATAATGATTTCCAGTGGAATCTTAGCTAAGGTCACTGCTGCTGCCCGTCCTCAAAGCCTATGGCTATTGCTCAAAAAGCTTGCAGCCCAGACGGTGTGCCCCTGACTGCTTACACAAATGCTGCATCTCCAGTTCTAGCCTCCAGCAGGGTATTTCTACTGGAGCAATGCTGATAACGCGAGACTTCAGCGGGTGCATCGAATCGGGATAAGCTTTGGCTCTGCTTCCCCATCCTTACCTGAAAGGTGGTGATTACACATGAAGAAAATCGATTACCTGTCAACGCTTTTCGTTGGGATCGACATTGGGT